>JAZBOL010000001.1:0-2637 GCA_036351115.1 Lysobacterales bacterium
CCCGGCGCCGGAGCGTTGCTCGTAGTACTTGGCCATGAGGTCGTTGGGAATACGTTCCGGCCCCGCACGGCCTCGCGTCAGGGGCGCCAGCACCACCCGGTTCTTGAGGGTGTGCCCGGCAAAGTCCACCGGGCTGAACAGGCCCGTCGTAGCAACAGCATCCGTCATGCACGTTCTCCGGAATCAAAGCGCGCGAGCATAGCAGCCGGGCATGACGATTCGCTGAAGGGGCTTCGCAGCCGGGTTTGCCCGTGCAATCAGGGAAGGATGTAGGTGTAGCTCACCAACAGCTGGTTCGAATCGCTGCCAAAGCGCGTCCGCGCACTGGCGCTGAAACCGACCTTGACGGCATGGCGCTGGAGAAACGGCACGACCACGGTCCCACCGAGGCGAATGTTGCGCTGCAGGTCTTCGCGTTCGACGCCGTCGACGGTCTGGCGGCCGCCGGTAAACCAGTTGGTGTCGAAGGACACCCACAGGCCGGGACGGAACCGGTGCACCAGGTGCAGCTCGGCCGCGTAGATCGGATCCTGCTCGCGGAGTCCGCCGGGAAAGTCGTCGTCGTCCCCGAACAGCCAGGCGCCCACGGCGCCTTCGAGCAACCAGCGCCGGTGCAGGGGCAGAATGGCGCCCAGCTGCAGCCGCGTGGCCCAGCGGTTGCCACCGACATTGATGAACCGGTCTTCCTGGTAGTAGCCGGTCGGCGGTACCAGCTTGATGCTGGCGCCGAGCAGCGGGCGCGGTTTCTCGCGCAGGGCGCCGAAATCCTCGGGCGTCAGGGCCGGCGCCCCCAGCAGGTTGACGGAA
The DNA here is from genome assembly GCA_036351115.1 of Lysobacterales bacterium. Lineage (GTDB taxonomy): Bacteria > Pseudomonadota > Gammaproteobacteria > Xanthomonadales > SZUA-36 > Marinihelvus. Next base: position 808 of record JAZBOL010000001.1, read on the forward strand.
ACGGTCAGCCCCAGGTCGTTGAAGCCCGCAAAATCCGCCTTCGCAGGGGTCTCCCCGAGCAGGCCGCGGGTCGTGCCCCAGCTGTAGGGCGCTTCCACCAGGACATTGGCAGACCGGCCGGCGAAATCGAAGGACTGGAGATAGCCGAAAAACAGCGTGTTGATGCGTGAGTCCACGCCGTAGAGCGGAATCGTCGGGTCCAGAAGCACGTCCCCGGTGGCGTAGGAATAGCCTGACACGAGCACCCTCGTGCCCACTGGCGACGGCCAGTAGGCGCGGGGCGAGAGTTCCTGGGCACTCGCCGTCGCTGCGGCGAACAGGAGCAGCAAGGACGGCAACAACCGTCCCACCGACAGGTTCCAAAACGAGGTGGCGCCACCCCACCGGGCGGACGCCATCGCCCGTCGGTCGATCGCGATACCTGTCATGGAAATCCTCCCTGCTGGGCGGGGGATCGGCGTCCGGTTGGCCCGGGCGGAATGGCGGCAACGAGGAACATCGGATGACGAAAACTGACCCAAAATGACCCAGCTCCAACCCTGACTGATCCGGGCATCCTGGGGAAGAGCAGTACGGTAGCGGACTGTAGGCTACAGCCCATCGACGCACTCAGGCCCGACGGCGCACCCGTGGAGCTAGCGCGAGACCGCAGTGGCTGAGGCCCTCCAGGATCAGGGACTCGAGTTCCGACGACTTGACCAGATGACGGATCAGGACCAGGCCTCGCTCCGGGAAATCGGGCTTGAGCTCTAGCACCCGGTCGACGGCGGCGCGCCCATCACCGCGACGCCCCAGGTGTCCCAGGGTGACGGCGCGAGCCAGCGGCGCCCAGAAAAAGCCCACGCCCCGAAACCACTCGGTCTCCTCCAGGGCGGCCTCGTAGTCACCGCGCCGCATCAGGTCCAGCCAGGTGGCATAGCGCGCGTAGGTCCGATAGAACGGGTTGAGCGCCACCGCATCGCGCACCATGCCCGCGCCCCGCTCCAGCTCGCCCAGCAGGGCGAACAGGTAGCCGGCCGCGTCCATGAACAGCACGGAGCGCGGATTGAGGGCCCGCGCCGCCTCCAGCTCTTTCAGCCCTTCCGCCAGCTCGTCGTTCAGCAGGTGGGCCCGGGCCAGGATCAGTCGGCACAGCTCGTGTTCCGGGGCCAGCCGGACGCCTTCGTGGGCCAGGCGCAGGGCCTCACTCAGCGGCGTGGCGGCGGTGTCGAAATACTCCAGGGTCAGGTTATCGATGTACAGCACCGCTAGCATGCTGGACAGCAGGCCGCACTCTCCGTCCCGGGCGTGCGCCCGGGTCAACGCCTCCAGCGCGACCCGGTAGGTCTCCGGGTCGAAGGTCTGCTGGTAGGCATGGCCCTTGAGGATGGCGCCGTAGCTGCCCTCACAGGCGCTGGACCAGTCCGTGGTGACCCCGGTCACGGCCCGGTACACCGCGCCATGCTGGGCGCCGATGTGCGCCGCGATGCCGGCGGCGGCGCGTTCCTGGAACTCGATCAGCCGGGCGTCTTCCAGCGGCGCCTTGATCGAGTCGGACCAGAGCAGCTCATTGGAGGTGGCGGAAACGAGCTGGGTGACCACCTTCACGCACGCCCCGTCGGCGCGGATGCTGCCGCGCACCAGGAAGTCCGGCTGCGGCCCCCCGGCATCCGGCCCGGACAGGGTTTCGCTGTAGAGCATGACGCGCAGGTCGCCGCTGTTCGCCAGCTCGATGCCCAGCTCCGTGGCCAGGCCGGTGGCGATCGGCTCCAGGTCTGCCTGCTGCCCGGGATTGTCGAAGGGCAGCACGAGCAGGGACGGCCAGGACTCGATGCGGCCCGGGCCGGGCTC
>JAZBOL010000002.1:0-22352 GCA_036351115.1 Lysobacterales bacterium
CGGGATTCAGACCGGGATTCAGACCGGGATTCAGACCAGGTTGGCGAGCGGGATGCGGGGTAGGAGCACCGTGCGGCAGTTTTTCAGTCTCCTGCGCATCAGCGCGATTCTCGCGCGCTACGGCCTCGATGATTTCCTGACCGCCACGCACCTCTATCGCCCCATGGGCTGGATCACCCGCTTCGTACCCGGCGCCCGGGAGGCGGCCAGCAAGCCGCGAGGCGAACGCTTGCGGCTCGCGCTGCAGGAGCTCGGGCCGGTGTACGTCAAGTTCGGACAGATTCTCTCCACGCGCCGCGACCTCGTACCCCGGGACATCGCCGACGAGCTCGCCCTGCTCCAGGACCGGGTGCCGCCCTTCCCGGGCGAAGAGGCCCGGGACCTGGTGGAGGAAGCACTGCGCAAGCCCGTGAGCGAGTGCTTCGCCGATTTCGACATCGAACCACTGGCATCGGCTTCCATCGCCCAGGTGCACGCCGCCACCCTGCCGGACGGACGCGAGGTGGTGGTGAAGGTCGTGCGGCCCGGCATCGAGCAACAGCTCAAGCGCGACATCGACCTGCTCAAGGCCGTGGCGCGCCTGGCAAACCGCTACTGGGAGGGCGCCCAGCGGGTGCATCCCCTGGAGATCGTCCGCGAGTTCGAGACCTTCGTCATGGACGAGCTCGACATGCAGCGCGAAGCCGCCAACGCCTCCGCGCTGCGCCGCAACTTCGCCGACTCGCCCTACCTGTACGTGCCCGAGGTGTACTGGCCCCTGTGCAAGCGCCGGGTGATGGTCATGGAACGGGTCTCGGGCATCCCCGCCGGGAACCTCGAGGCGCTGCGGGAGGCCGGGGTGGACCTGCCCAAGCTCGCCGTCCGCGGGGTGCGCGTGTTCTACCAGCAGGTCTTCCGCGACAACCTGTTCCACGCCGACATGCATCCCGGCAACATCCTGGTGGATGCCACGAATCCGGCGGACCCGACCTGGATTGCCCTGGATTTCGGCATCGTGGCCAGCCTCGCGCCCGAAGACCTGTACTGGATTTCGGAAAACTTCCTGGCCCTGTTCCGACAGGATTACCGGCGCGTGGCGCAGCTGCATCTCGACGCCGGCTGGGTGCCGGCCAACACGCGTATCGACGAGCTGGAAGCCGCCGTCCGCACCGTGGGGGAACCCAACTTTACGCGACCGCTGAACGAGGTGTCCTTCGGAGAGCTGCTCTTCAAACTCTTCGAAGTGGCGCGACGCTTCAACCTGAACATCCAGCCGCAGTTGATCATGCTGCAGAAGACGCTGCTCAACATCGAGGGACTGGGACGCGACCTGCACCCCGAGCTCGACATCTGGGGCGTGGCCAAGCCCGAACTCGAAGCCATCCTCAAGGAGAAATACAGCGTCGAGCACGTCGCCAGGGACCTGCGCCAGCAGCTGCCCATGTGGATCGCCCAGACCCCGGACATGCCCAACCTGATCCGTGATTACCTGACCAAGGCGACGAGCGGCGAACTCCAGACCTACATCGCCTCCGAGGACCTGGCGCAGCTGCGCGCCGAGCACGCCAATTCCCACCGAAGGACGCTGGGGGTCCTGTCCGCCGGCGCCATCGGGATTGCCGGGGCGCTGCTGACCGGCCTGCAAACCGGCCCCTGGTTCGTCGGCGGACTCTCCGTACTCGGTCTGGCGCTCTTCGCCACGTCGGCGTTCATTTTCTTCCGTTCGGCCCGACGCTAGGACAGACGCCCTTTCAAACCGCTTTCACGATGGCCGGCCATACTGGCCGCATGCTTTCGCGCTTACTTGCCGTCGCCCTGCTGCTCGCCCCATGCCTGGACGCCCGGGCCGGCGATGACCGGTTGCACGCCCGCTTCAGCGAAGACCTGAATACGGTCAGCGCGGAACTGTGCTTTGCCGGGGAGGCGCCCAATCGGCTGTACCGGCACAACGACGCCGGCAACCACGCGTCCCCCATCCACCATGAAGGCGCAACGCTTCCCGTCCGGATCGCCGAGGATCGCGTGTACCTCCCGGACCTCCCGGATGACGCCTGCCTGTCCTGGACCTATGACCTGGGCGCCGCCGCCCACGCGGGCGGCTACCGGACTGCGTTCCGGGCCGGCGACAGCGTCCTGGCCGTCACGAGTCTCTGGTACTGGAAAGGCCCCTGGACCCGTCCCCTGGTGGTCAGCGTGGACCTGCCGGAGGACGCTCATTTTTCCACGCCATGGCCCCGCGATTCGTCCGACCCCAAGCGCTACCGGCCGGTGCAGACACCGTCCGGCTGGTATGCCCGGTCGGCCGTGGGCCGCATGCGCTTCCAGTCGCTCGACGTTCCCGGCGGCGAGGTCGAACTCGCGATTCTCGGGAACGTCACCGATGCCCAGGCGGATAAGCTCACTCGCTGGATACGGCGCAGCGTCGACGCGGTCACGCCGGTGTTCGGCTTCTTCCCCCGCAAGCACACGCAGGTGGTCGTGGTGCCCATCGGAGCGCGGAACGAGCCGGTTCCCTGGGCCCATGTCGTCCGCGGCGGCGGTCCGGGCGTCCAGTTCTACGTGGACGAAACCCGCCCGCTGACGGAGTTCGACGCGGACTGGACCGCCACCCACGAATTCAGCCATCTGCTGCTGCCCTACGTAACCCGCCGCGATCGATGGCTGTCGGAAGGACTCGCCTCCTACTACCAGAACGTGCTGCGGGCCCGGGACGGGCGCCTGAGCGATGAAACGGCCTGGCGAAAAATGCACGAAGGCTTTGAGCGGGGCCGGAAGGCGACCCGGCGCGAAAGCCTCGAGGAAGCCACCCGGGGCGGCTGGCGAAACACCATGCGTGTGTACTGGTCCGGCGCCGCCATGATGCTGCAGGCCGACACCATCCTGCGTCAGCGCTCAGGCGGGCGGCAAAGCCTGGATACGGCGCTGAAAGCACTACACGACTGCTGCCTCGCAGACGGCAAACTCTGGCGCGCGAGCGAGGTGATGGAAACCCTGGATCGGCTGACCGGCATGGACGTATTCATGACGGTCTACCGGGAAAACGTTCCAAGGCTGGCGTTTCCCGACGTCACCGGGACGTTTGAGCTTCTCGGCCTCGATCCGGGTTATCGCGGCATGGAATTCGAAGAGGAAGCGCCGCTCACCGGGGTGCGCGATGCGATCATGACCGGGGAAGCAAGGCCCGGCCGTCCAGGACCAGGCTCGGATAACGCACCGTAACCGCGCCCACCCAGCCCCCCGGCAGCACCACGGACCGCAACTGCCAGGCAGCGGCGTCATCGCCTTCCATGGCCAGCAGGGCACTGGCCCGGTCCGGCCGTACCTCGACACTGAAGCGGCACAGCATGTTCGCAATGCCCGTGCCGCCGGCCTTGACCACGGCCTCCTTGCAGGCCCAGGTGTGCAGGAACGCCTCGTCCCGACGGCCCTCGGGCTCGTTGGCAAGGGCCTCGTACTCGTCGGGACTGAAATAGCGCCGGGCCAGGGCCAGGGGCTTGCCGGCCTTCCGCCCCCGGGGCTCCAGGTCAACGCCGATCGGGGAGCCGGAGGTGACGCCGATGAGGCAGAACCCGTCGCTGGCCGCCATGCTGAAGTCGAGTCGGCTGTCATGTGCCACCGGGTGGTACCGGGGATCGAGCACGGGCTTGCCCCGCTCACTCCGAACCAGGTGAATGTCCTTGCCCGGCAGGTCGAGGTAGGCGCCCAGGAGGAGCCGGAGGTAAAACCGCCTGAGTGTGCGGCGTTGCCGCACCGGCAAGGGGGTGCTCGTCAGGTCGAGGTCCGGCTGGAGCGGGCTGCCGAGCCGCGCGAGGTCCACCAGCCACAGGTGGGCGCTCCCGGGCTCCGGGGGAGAGAGATCCCTCAGGGGCAGCCGCCACTCCGTGAGGTGCAGTTCTTCTCGGTCTTCGTTGCCCATCGTGTCCGGCGTTGCTAGGCTGTGCCACCTTGTTGTGAGCTCCGGCCCGGATCAGTCTAACCAAAGCGCGGGGACCAGACCATGCAAACCGGCACGCAGTCACGGAGTGCTTGAAGGAACAGCGTTCCCCCCCAACATTGGGCTCAGCACAAAAGAACAAGAAACGCCAACGCGCCCGACACCGTTCGATCGGCCGCCGACCAGGAAGTCAAATCCCATGCATTTCAAAAACGTCATGATCCAGTCCCTCGCTGCCGTCGAGGCGCCGATCCGCATCACCTCTGCGGAGATCTGCAAGCGGCTCGAGCCCACCATGAAACGTCTCGGCATCCGGGAGAACCTGCTCGAGGAAGTGTCCGGCATCGAGGCGCGGCGCATGTGGAAAGAAGGCACGCAGCCTTCCGATGCCGCCACCCTCGCCGCGGAGAAAGCCCTCGAGGAAAGCGGTATCGACCGCGAGCGCATCGGCGTCATCATCAACACCTCCGTGTCCCGGGACTACCTGGAGCCGTCCACGGCCTGCATCGTTCACGGCAACCTCGGCCTGGCGCCGCACTGCATGAATTTCGACGTGGGCAATGCCTGCCTGGCCTTTCTCAACGGCATGGACATCGCTGCGCGCATGATCGAGCGCGCCGAGGTGGACTACGCCCTGGTGGTGAACGGCGAAACCAGCCGGCAGATCACGGACGCGACCATCGACCGCCTGCTGCAGCCGGACGTGGAAGAAAAACAGTTTCGCGACGAGTTCGCCTCCCTGACCCTGGGTTCCGGCGCCGCCGCCATGGTCCTGGCGCGCCGGGAACTCGCCCCGGAAGGACACGCCTACCGCGGCAGCGTCACCCGCGCCGCGACCCAGTTCAATCAACTGTGCCGCGGCAACATGGACCGCATGACCACCGATACGCGCACCCTCTTGAGCGAGGGCCTCAAGCTGGCCGCAATGACCTGGCAGGCCACCTGCTCGGCGCTCGGCTGGGTCGCTACGGAGCTGGACCAGTTCGTCATTCACCAGGTCAGCAAGGTGCATACCGAGTCCCTGGTCAATGTCCTGGGACTCGACCCGGAGAAGGTACACGCCATCTACCCGCAGATGGGCAACATCGGCCCGGCCTCCGTGCCGATCGTGCTCGCCAAGGTCATGGAAGCGGGCAAGCTGCGCAAAGGCGACCGGGTCGCCCTGCTGGGCATCGGTTCCGGTCTCAACTGCTCCATGGCCGAGGTCGTCTGGTAAGGGCCGATGGCCGAAGCCTATCGACCGCCGGAGACGCTCTACCCCTTCCAATCCCACTGGCTGGACCTGGACGGCTTGCGCCTGCACTACCTCGACGAAGGCCCCCGGGACGCGCCGGTGCTGCTCATGCTGCATGGCAACCCGACCTGGTCGTTCTACTACCGCAACCTCGTGCTGCGCCTGCGGGACCGGTTCCGCTGCATCGTTCCCGACCACATGGGCTGCGGCCTGTCGGACAAGCCCGGGGACGACCGCTACGACTACCACCTGGCGCAGCGGATTGCCGACCTGGAGGCGCTGGTGTCGGCGACCGTCGGCCCGACGGCCCCCCTGTCCCTGGTCGTGCACGACTGGGGCGGCATGATCGGTTTTGGCTGGGCCGCAACCCGGTCCGAACGCATCGAGCGCTGCGTGGTGCTCAATACCGCGGCCTTTCCCCTTCCCGAGGACAAGAAACTGCCCTTCGCCCTGTGGCTGGGCGGGCGGACGCCCGTTGGCGCGGCACTGATCCGCGGCTTCAACGCCTTTTCCGGGATGGCGGCGCGCATCGCGTTCAAGAAACCCGTGTCCCGGGAAGTTCGCGCAGCCTATACCGGACCGTACGACAGCTGGGAAAACCGCATTGCGACCCTGCGGTTCGTGCAGGACATCCCCCTGAAACCCGGAGACCGAGGCTACGACATCGTGGCCGGCACCGCCGAACAGCTGCACCGCTTCCGCGACAAGCCCGTGTTCCTGGGCTGGGGCCTCCGGGACTTCGTTTTCGACGCTTCCTTTTACCGGACCTGGCAACGCCATCTTCCGGAAGCCGAGACGTACGCCCGGGAGGATTGCGGGCACTACATCCTCGAAGACGGGGGCGAGCCGCTGCTCGAGCGCATTGACGCGTTCCTGGCGCCGCTCACCGAGACGGGGCAGCCCACCGGGCGCACCCACCATGGCCACGGCACCGGCTGAGCCCTGCAACGTCGCCGCGGCCCTCGCACGACAGGCGTCGCAGAGACCGGAGAGCCCCGCCATCCACGTGCCCGACGGCGTCCGCTCGGGCGCGGTGCGCTACCGCTCGGCCAGCTATGCGGAACTGGACCGCCTGAGCGATTGCTACGCCCGCGGCCTGCTGGACTACGGCATCGAACGCGGCGCCCGCGTGGCCCTCATGGTGCCCCCGGGGCTGGACTTTTTCGCCCTGTTTTTCGCCCTCTTCAAGGCGGGGATCGTGCCCGTGCTGATCGACCCCGGCATCGGACTGAAGCCGCTGAAACAATGCCTGGCGGAAGCCGAGCCGGAGGCCTTCATCGGCATCACCCGGGCCCAGCTGGCCCGCGTCCTGCTGCGCTGGTCCCCGGGCAGCATCCGCCGGTCCGTCACCGTTGGGCCGCGCCTCGGCTGGGGCGGCATCACCCTGAAGGGCCTGGCCAGGCGGGGCGGAACCGGCGGCTCCGCCGTGCTTGCAGACACGCAACCGGAAGAAATGGCGGCGATCCTGTTCACTTCGGGCAGCACCGGCATTCCCAAGGGCGTGATCTACACGCACCGGCACTTCGTGGCGCAGGTGGAGATGCTCCGGGACACCTTCGGCATCGAACCGGGCGAGGTGGACCTGGCGACCTTCCCGCCCTTTGCCCTGTTCGACCCGGCCCTCGGCATGACCACGGTCGTGCCGCACATGGACCCCACGCGTCCTGCCCGCGCCAACCCGCGCTACCTGGTCCAGGCCATCGAGCAATTCGGCGTCACCAACCTGTTCGGCTCCCCCGCCCTGCTCAAGGTGCTGGGGCGGCATGCCGCGGACCAGAAGCTGCGCTTTCCGACCGTTCGCCGCGTCCTGTCCGCCGGCGCCGCGGTTCCGCCGGCGACGGTGGAGATGATGCAGGCCGCCCTGGGCGAGCACGGGGCCATTCACACGCCCTACGGGGCCACCGAGTGCCTGCCCGTGACGAACATTTCCAGCCGGGAGCTGACCGACGAGTTGCGGGAACAGGCCCGCAACGGCGCTGGCACCTGCGTCGGCACGCCGGTGCCGCCCAACCAGGTCGCCATCATGCGGCTGATGGACGAGGCCGCCGAGGTGCTGCACCCGGAAGATCGCCTCCCGGCCGGCGAGGTGGGGGAGATCATCGTGAGCGGCCCCACCACGACGGCCGCCTACTGGCGGCGCGACGAACAGACGCGCCTGGCCAAGACTCGCGACGACGCCGGGCGCCTGTGGCACCGCATGGGCGACGTCGGCTATTTCGACGAGAACGGACGCCTGTGGTACTGCGGCCGAAAATCCCAGCGGGTGGAAACCCGGGAAGGCCCGCTCTTCGCCGACCAGGTCGAGGCCATGTTCAACGACCTCGACGGAGTCGAGCGAACGGCGCTCGTGGGCATCCCCGCCAGCGCCGACAGCGAGGCCGGGAGCGGCCGGGAGCCGGTGCTCTGCATCGAGCGACGGAAGGACGCAACCCAGGGCGAAGCGGACATGACCCGGTCAATCCTCGAGCGGGCGCGGCGTTTTCCCCAGCTCGCGGCGCTGGAGCGCGTGCTCTATCACCCGGGCTTCCCCGTGGATATCCGGCACAACGCGAAAATCGGCCGGGAGGCGCTCGCTGACTGGGCCCGGGAGCGCCTGACATGACCCGCGCACAAACGTACCGCGATCGCCATGCGGTGAGGAACGCGTCGTGAAGATCCTGGTGACCGGCGGCGGCGGCTTCGTGGGCCAGGCCGTGTGCCGGCAGCTCGCGGCACGGGGCGATACGCCGGTGGCGTTCCAGCGCGGACCGGCGGAAGCCCTGGACGGGACGGGCGTCGAGGTTCGGCGCGGCGATATCACGGTCCGCGAGGAAGTCCTCGCAGCCGCCGCCGACTGCGATGCGGTGATTCACACGGCCGGCAAGGCCGGCGCCTGGGGCGACCCGGAGCAGTACCGGGCGATCAACGTCACCGGCACAGAGCACGTGATCGACGTCTGCCGGCGCGTGGGGATCGAGCGGCTGGTGTTCACTTCGTCGCCGAGCGTGGCGCACGGCGGGGGCGATATCGAGGGCGCCGACGAGTCCCTGCCCTATCCCGACCACTATGCAGCGCCCTACCCGGAAACCAAGGCGGCGGCGGAACGGCTGGTCATGGCGGCCAGCGACGTGTCACTTCGTACCGTGTCCCTGCGGCCGCACCTGGTCTGGGGGCCCGGCGACAACCACCTCCTGCCCCGGTTGGTGGAGAAGGCCCGCAAGGGCACGCTGAAGCTGCCGGGCGTCGGCAAGCTCGTCGACACGGTGTACATCGACAACGCCGCGGCGGCGCACCTGGACGCCCTCGACGCCCTCGACCGCAACCCGGCCTGCCACGGGAATACCTACTTCATCTCCAACGACGAACCGTGGCCCATGGAGAAGATCATCACCGCGCTGCTCGAGGCGGTGGGCGTGACCGTGTCCATCCGGCCGATCTCGCCCCGCATGGCCGCCGTGGCCGGCGGCCTGGCCGAGTGGTGGTGGACGCGCCAGGGACTGGCCGGTGAGCCACCCGTCACCCGCTGGTCCGCGGAGCAGCTGTCCACCGCCCACTGGTACGACATCAGCGCCGCGAAGCGCGACCTGGGTTATCGCCCCGCGGTATCCATGCAGGAAGGTCTGGATCGGCTGCGGGAAGCCCCCAGGGGCAGCATACGCCGGTAGCGCCGACCAGGGCGCCGACCGGCGGTATGTCCGCGGACTAGCGCGGTCCCTGGAGTCCCCGGCGCTGGCGATAACGCCGGGCGAGGCGTTCGATGGCGCTGTCGCGGTACAGGGCCCGGTCTTCCTCGGACACCTCGTCGAAACGCCCCTGGTATTTGTGCTTGACCCAGGCATTCAGGTCCAGCTGCCGGAAAAAACGGAACAGCAGGTGGTTGATCGGCCGAAAGCCGTCCCGGCGCACCGCCGTCAGGCCGAAATCGATGACACAGGGTGAACCGTCCGACCGGTTCATGAGGTTCGACTTGTTCTTGAGGTCTCCGTGGGCCACGCCGCGGTCGTGGCAGGCCTGGAGTGTGCCGAGCAGCGCCGCGAACCAGGCCTCCCGATCGGGAATCACGGCCTCGCGGTAGGGCGTGCCGTGAATGAACTCCAGCACCAGGTAACGACCGTCGAGCATGCCGTAGCAGCGGGGCACGCCCGGCACGTCATGGATTCGCCGGTAGGCCGAGTACTCCCGCTCCAGCGTGTGCTGGCGGGTGCGCAAAGCGGCTCCCCGGCCCATGGCGGTCTTGAGCACCAGGTCGTGATCGCCGTCCCGGTAATGCAGCACGGTGCCCTGGTTGCTGGTGGCGAGGACGTTGTCTCTCGCCTCGAGCTGGGCATCGGCCCAGGACACGAGTTCGGCGGCCAAATCGCGGGGAAGTGTTGCGTGCGGCATGGAGGAGCGCCGGTTCGGGATGTGCCGAGTTTACCGGCCTTGCTCCGGCTCTGCTAAGCTGACGCGCCTCGCGAGTGCACAGAAGGACCCAGGCATGAGAATCAGCAATACCCCCGGTTGGGCGGCCCTGGCCGCTCTCCTGACGATCTGCGGCGCCGGCGAGGCAGCCGCTGAGGCTTTTCCCTCCACCTACGAACCGCTGCCTTCCGAAGCGACCCTGATCACGAATGCCACCGTGCTCACCGGCACCGGGGAGCGGCTGGACAACGCCTCCCTGCTCATGCAGGACGGCAAGATCGCCTGGGTGGGTGACGGCGAAACGCCGGACGGCGTAACCACCATCGATGCCGGTGGCCGCTGGGTCACGCCCGGCATCATCGACGTGCACTCCCATCTCGGCGTTTACCCCAGCCCGGGTGTCCAGGCGCACAGCGACGGCAACGAGATGAGCAACCCGGTGACAGCCAGCGTCTGGGCCGAGCACAGCATATGGCCCCAGGACCCGGGCTTCTCCCGCGCACTGGCCGGTGGCATCACCAGCCTGCAGATCCTGCCCGGCTCGGCCAACCTGATCGGCGGCCGCGCCGTCACCCTGAAGAACGTGTACAGCACCAGCTACCAGGGCATGAAGTTTCCCGGTGCGCCCCACGGCATGAAAATGGCCTGCGGCGAAAACCCCAAGCGGGTGTACGGCAGCAAGGGCCGGGCCCCGGGGACGCGCATGGGCAATGTCGCCGGTTACCGCGACGAGTGGATCGCCGCGCAGAAATACCGGGACGACTGGGACGAGTACGAGGCCAAGGTGGCCGAGGGCGACGAAGACGCCAAGCCGCCCAAGCGTGACCTCAAGCTCGACACGCTTGCCGGCGTGCTCGACGGCGAGATCCTCGTGCACATGCACTGCTACCGTGCCGACGAGATGATGACCATTCTCGACATGGCCAAAGAGTTCGACTACCAGGTCACGGCCTTCCACCACGGGGTCGAGGCCTACAAGATCGCCGACGAGCTGGCCGAGGCCGGCGTCTGCGGCGCCCTCTGGGCCGACTGGTGGGGCTTCAAGATGGAGGCCTTTGACGGCATTCAGGAAAACCTCGCCCTCGTGGATCGCCCCGAGGGCGGCTGCGCGATTGTGCACTCCGACTCCTCCGAAGGCATCCAGCGCCTGAACCAGGAGGCGGCCAAGGCCATGATTCGCGGCCAGCGCGCCGGCCTGGATATTCCGCCCGAACGCGCCATCACCTGGATTACGTCCAACGCGGCGAAATCCCTGGGCGTCCTCGATCAGACCGGCACCCTGGAGCCGGGCAAGATGGCGGATGTCGTGCTGTGGAACGGCGATCCCTTCAGCGTTTACGCCAAGGCGGACCTGGTATTCATTGACGGCGCGCGTCTGTACGACCGCGCCGATCCGGCGCTTCAGCCGGTTTCCGATTTCGAGCTTGGCCAGCTGCAGGAGGTGCGCTGATGATCCCCTCACGTCTACGAATCAGGGCCGCCCTGGGCTGCGGCCTTCTCGGTCTCGGCCTGCTCGGCGCGGGCATCACGGGCGCCAGCGCGGAAACCGTGCTGATCCAGGGCGCCACCGTGCACACGCTCGGCAGCAAGGGCATCGTGGAGGACACGGACATCCTGGTCGCTGATGGCGTCGTCAAGAGCCTGGGCACCGGATTGCGCGTCCCGGACGGCGCCCGGGTGATCGAGGCCAACGGCCGGCCGGTAACCCCGGGGCTCTGGGCGGGGATCTCCGCCATCGGCACGGCGGAGGTGAGCGGTGTCGAGCAGTCCGTGGACAGCACGAATGCGCTCGAATCCATGCACCCGGAATTCGATGTATCCCTGGCCTACAACCCGCACTCGACGCTGGTGCCCGTGGCCCGCGTGGAAGGTCACACCTTCACGACCCTGGGCACGGGCATGGGCGGCTCCATCATCGGCGGCCAGGGTCGGGTGGTGGCGCTGGATGGCGGCTACGACAGCTTCCACGGCGGCTATGTCCTGTACATCAACCTGGGACGCGGCGCCTCGTCACGGACCGGCGGCAGCCGTGCGGTCCAGTGGCTGCTGCTGAACCAGGCGGTGGAGGAGACGGTGCGGGCGCCCGCCCGGGGCGAGGAGGCGCTGCTGACCCGCGCCGGTCGCCAGACCCTGGAACGCTACGCCAACGGCGGAACGGTGGTGTTCACCGTGAATCGCGCCTCGGACATTCTCCAGACCCTCCAGTTCGCGGAAGACCACGACATCGTCCCCGTCATTTACGGCGGCGCCGAGGCCTGGATGGTCGCCGAACAGCTGGCCGCCGCCGAGGCGCCGGTCATCCTGAATCCGCTGCAGAACCTGCCGGGCAACTTCGACTCGCTCGGAGCGCGGCTGGACAACGCCGCGCTCCTGCATGCCCGGGGCGTTACCGTCGCCTTCGGCGCGGGGGAAAGCCACAACGCCCGCAAGCTGCGCCAGATGGCGGGCAACGCCGCGAGCCACGGACTGCCGAAGGAAGCCGCCCTGGCGGCGCTGACCATCAACCCGGCCCGCATCTTCGGCGTCGCCCGCACCTTCGGCAGCCTGGAAGAAGGCAAACGCGCCGACCTGGTGCTCTGGAGCGGCGACCCCCTGGAAGTCACCACCGTCGCCGACCTGGTGATCGTGGCCGGCGAAGTGGACTCCATGGAAAGCCGACAGACGAAACTGCGTGACCGCTACCTGGTGGTGGATCCGGAACTGCCCCGGGCGTACACACAACCCTGACGCTCTCGGGGGCGGGGTGCGGGTCCTGGGTCCTGGGCTTTCCGGCCGGTCTTGCGGCCTTCGGCTTCCCTCGTTTCGCCTTCGCTTGGTGGGACCGGGCGACCGCCCGATCCCGCAGCGGGGGAAGCCCGCCGAGCCCGGGCAACCGCCCGATCCCAAAGCGGGGGGAACCCGCCGAGCCCGCACGCACCGCTCCGATTACTGACCGCCGTTCAGGTACGTCACCACCATGTTGCCAAAGGCCCTGACGCCATGCTCGAGCCACGGTTCATGCACGTCGAACATCGGTGAGTGATTTGTCGGCTGGGTCTTCGGATCCACGCCCTCGGGCCAGTTGCCGAGGAACACGAAGAGGCTCGGTGTGCGTTCCGCGTACTCGGAAAAATCCTCCGCCACGGTCTGCGGGTTGAGCGGTGAGAGAGGGGCGCCGGCGGCGTGTTCCAGGGCCGGCACCATCATCTCGTAGAGCGCCGCGTTGTTGCGTACCGGCGGATTGCCCAGCTCCAGTTCCCAGTCGATGGTGGCGCCATTGGCCTCGGCGATGGAGCGGGCCGTGCGCTCCATCGCCGCGTGAATCTGCGCGCGCATTGCCGGATCGAAGGCGCGGATGGTGCCTTCGAGCTCCACGGTGTCGGGAATCACGTTGTTGCGCACGCCGCCCTCGATGCGGCCCACGCTGATGATCGACGGCGCCGCGGTCACGTCCAGCTGGCGGCTGGCGATGGTCTGCAGGCCCATGACGATCTGCGCGGCGGTGACCACCGGGTCCACGCCGTCCCAGGGGCGCGCACCGTGGGTCTGGCGGCCGTTGACCGTGATGACGAAGCGGTCCGAGGACGCCATGAGCGGCCCGGCGCGTGTGGCGAACTGGCCGCCGGGTATGCCGATACCGACGTGCAGGCCGAAGACCGCTTCGGGCATTTCCGGCTCGAACAGTCCCTCCTCCAGCATGAGGGAAGCCCCGCCCTTCTCGCCGGTCGGCGGGCCCTCTTCGGCCGGCTGGAAGATCAGCAGGACACGACCGGGCAGTTCGTCCCGGTTGTCGTTCAGGATCTTCGCCGCGCCAAGCGCCATGGCCATGTGCGTGTCGTGCCCGCAGGCGTGCATGACACCGACTTCCTGGCCGTTGTATTCACCGATCGCCGTGGATGCGAAGGGCAGCCCGGTTTCCTCGGTCACCGGCAGGCCATCCATGTCGGCACGGATCGCCACCAGGGGTCCGGGTTGGCCGCCTTCGATCATCGCGACGACGCCCGTGCCGGCGATGCCCGTGGTCGGCTCCAGGCCCATATCCGCGAGGATCTCGGCGATGCGCGTGGCCGTGTTGAACTCCCGGTTGCTCAGCTCCGGGTTCTCGTGGAACCAGCGCCGCCACTCGACGACCTGGGGCTGCACCTCGGCGGCGGCGCGGTCGATGTCCTCGAAGGTGAGCTGGGCGTGGGCGATCGGGGGAGAGGCCAGGACGAGGCCGGTCAGGAGCAGTCTTTTCATCATGGGTCGCAGGTTTGGTCTTCGGGACCCGCATCATAGGCCATCACAGGAAGGCGGCTAAAGTTCGTGACCCGCCCCCGTCCCAACCAAGACCTGCCGCGGGTATGATCGGCCCATGAACCGTCAAGCCATCGCACTACCCGTCCTCCTGTTCATCGCCTGCAGCGCCGCAGAGGCTGCACCCCTCTCGGCAACCGAACGCTGCCAGGCGCCCGCCCTTGCGGAAGCGGAGAAGGGACAACTCCAGGCCCGGGCGGAAGACCGGCTCGGCACACCGCCGACCGAACGCGCCGAGGCCCTGCTGGCCCTGGCGGCGGACCGCATCGCCCGCAGCCAGGGCAGCGAAAAAGCCTGCCGGAAGGCGCTGGAGCGCGGTGAGAAGACGTTTGAGAAAGTGTTGAAGCGAAAGACCCGGTCCGTCCGCGGCAACGCCGGGGACGCCGATAGCGCCGATCCGGGGATTCTCGCGGTCCAGGAGTCGCTGCGAACGGCCTTCATCGCCGACCAGGCAGCGCGCCTGGCCTACCTGGACCTGGCGACCGAAGATCGGGAGGGCGCCGACCACTGGGCCCGGCAACTGGCGACGGCCAACGCCATCGAGCTGGACGGCACGAACACGGCGCTCCTCAGGGACCTGCTCGACGACTACGACTGGATCGACGCCCACCGCTTTGGTCCCCGCATCGCCAGCCATGCCTGGGTGCTGGCCCAGCACGCGGACGCGGACCCGGACTTCCAGCAGCTCGCCCTGGAACGCATGCGCCCCTACCTGGATGACGGCGGCGTGCGCCCCGGGGACTACGCCTACCTCTTTGACCGGGTGGCCGTAAACCAGGGCCGTCCCCAGCGCTATGGCACCCAGCCCCTTGGGGAATGCAACGCCGACGGCAGCCTGTCACCGAAACCCCTGGAGGATCCGGACAACGTGGATGCCCGGCGTGCCGAGCTCGGTCTGGGGCCCATGGCGGACGCCATGGGGGAGATGGCCGCGCGGCGCTGCCGCTAATCCCGCCTAGCGAACGATCGCCCTGCCGGCGTCGGACCGGGGGTCGGAGCCGGCGCTGACGTCACCCGTCTCAAGGTTCCACAGCACGCCGTGCATGTTGCCCCATCGGCGTTCCCGCACCTCGACTTCGTGTCCTTTCGCTTCCAGGGCGGCGACTTCCTCGGCGGTGAACGCATCCGGCTCCGCCGAAATGCGGTCCGGCACGTACTGGTGGTGGAAGCGCGGCAGGCTCACCCAGTGCTCCGGATCGTTGCCTTCCATGAAGTCGAGGATGCCCAGCAGCACCATGGTGATGATGCGGCTGCCGCCGGGGGTGCCGAGGATGCCGATCTTGTCCTCGCCCTTGATGATCGTGGGGGTCATGGAGCTCAGGGGGCGCTTGCGCGGCTCGATGGCGTTGGCCTTGAAGCCGATGAGGCCGAAGGCGTTGGGCTCCCCTTCCTTGGCGGAAAAGTCGTCCATCTCGTTGTTCAGCACAAAACCCGTCCCCGGCACCATGAAGCGGTTGCCGAAGGCCAGGTTCACGGTCAGGGTGGCGGCGACCATGTTGCCGTCCGCGTCCATGACGGAGAAATGGGTCGTGTCTTCGCTTTCCCAGGGCGCTTCGTTGCCGGGCAGCATGCTGCTCGGCGTCGCCCGCGCGGGGTTGATACCGGCGCGCAGCCCCGCCGCGTAGTAGGGGCTGGTCAGCCGGTCCACGGGCACCTCGGCAAAATCCGGGTCGCCGAGGTAAATGGCGCGGTCCCGGTAGGCCCGGCGCATGGCCTCGACGATAAGGTGGGCGCGCTGGGCGCGGTCCATGGCTTCCAGGGGCCAGGGATCGAGGATGTTCAGCATCTGGGCGATGGCCACGCCCCCGGAGCTCGGCGGCGAGGCCGTGACCAGCTCGTAGCCCTTGTAGGTGGTCCGGATGGGCTCGCGCTCGACCACCTCGTAGGCCGCCATGTCCTCCAGGGTCCAGATGCCACCGGCTTCGCGCACCCCTTCCACCAGCTGGCGGGCGATGTCGCCTTCGTAAAACACCTCGGGCCCCTCGTTGCCGACCCGTTCGAGCACCACGGCCAGGTCCGGCAGCTTGATCACGTGCCCGATGGGCGGGATTTCCCCATCGACCAGGAAGGCCTCGGCGGCGGCGGGCCAGCGCTTCAGGTGCTGGGCGGTCCAGCCGAGCATGCTGTGGAATTTTTCGTACACGGGAAAGCCTTCCCGGGCAATGCGCACGGCAGGGGCCAGGCTCTCCGCCAGGGGCAGGCGGCCGTAGTTCTCGGCGATGTGTGCCAGGGCAGCGATTTCACCGGGGATGCCGGCGGCCAGGGGGCCGTTCACGGCCAGGTCCCGGTTCACGGTGCCGTCCTCGTTCAGGTACATGTCGCGGGAGGACGCCGCCGGGGCCTGCTCGCGCCCGTCGATCATGACCTCGAAACCGTCCTCGGCCCGGTGCAGCACCCAGAAGCCCCCGCCCCCGATGCCGGAGCTGGTCTGTTCCACCACCGCCAGGGCCGCGGACACGGCGATCGCCGCGTCGAAGGCGTTGCCGCCCTTCTCGAGCACTTCGTGACCGGCTTCCGTGGCCAGGTAGTGGGCGCTGGCGATGGCCGCCTTGCCGGGACGCTCGGCGGCCGATGCAGCCACGGCCCCGGTCAGCAGCGCGACCGTGGTCAGCGCGAGGACGATGCCGCGCAATCCCCGGCCGGTCAGCACACGGTTCACCGGGCGGCCCTTCATCAGGAAACGGCCGCCGCGGCGGTCAGTCGTCGATACTTTTCCCACAGTTGATCCTCGGTCTCTTCGTTGTCTTCGTCTTTCGGAATGCACTCCACCGGGCACACCTCGACGCATTGCGGCTCGTCGTGGTGCCCGACGCACTCGGTGCACAGGTTCGGGTCGATCTCGTAAATCTCGACGCCCTGGTAGATGGCCTCGTTCGGGCACACGGGCTCGCAGACGTCGCAGTTGATGCATTCCTCGGTGATCTTGAGCGACATGTCAGTCCCCGAATTTTTCCCGGAGGGCGTCGCTCACGGTCTCGCTCACGAAACTCGTCACGTCGCCGCCCAGGCGGGCGATTT
Organism: Lysobacterales bacterium; assembly: GCA_036351115.1. Classification (GTDB taxonomy): domain Bacteria; phylum Pseudomonadota; class Gammaproteobacteria; order Xanthomonadales; family SZUA-36; genus Marinihelvus. Next base: position 16,821 of record JAZBOL010000002.1, read on the forward strand.
CCTTCACCAGCGTGGAGGAGATGAAGCTGTAATTCTCGTCCGGCGTGAGAAACATGGTCTCGATCTCCGGGTGCAGGTGTCGATTCATGCTGGCGAGCTGAAACTCGTACTCGAAGTCGGACACGGCGCGCAGTCCGCGCACCAGCACATTGGCCCCCATCTCCGTGGCGAACTCGATGAGCAGGCTGTCGAAACCCACCACCTGCACGTTGTCGAGGCCCTGGAGCACGCCCTCGGTCATCTCGATGCGTCGCTGCAGGCTGAACAGGGGCTGCTTGTGCGGACTCTCGGCGATGGCCACGATGACGGTGTCGAACACGCGCGCGGCGCGCACGACGAGGTCCGTGTGACCGTGGGTCACCGGGTCGAAGGTGCCGGGATAGATGGCGGTGTTCTGGGGCACGGTCACGGGCTCATGCGCTGCAAGGGCGCGTATTTTAGCGCAGCGGCGTCAGGAAAGCGTGTCAAGCACGCCGGAACAGGCGCATGCGCACCTCGCCCAGCACCTTTTCCTTGGCCAGTTCGAAGGGCGGCTGCATGACCAGCTCGGGCAGCTGTGCGGCGGTCTCGACGTACACCAGGCCACCGGGCGCCACGGCGCCACCCTGCTGCAGCTTGCCCAGGGTCTGGACGGCCAGTCCGCTGTCGAAGGGCGGATCGATGAACACGATGTCCAGGCTGCCTGGCGCCTGTCCGGCCAGCCAGTCCAGGGCGTTGGCGCGGTGTACGGCGACCTGTTCCGCCCGGAGCGCGCTGCGGGACTCCACGAGGGCGCTCACGGCCAGGGGTGCGATCTCCACCAGGTCGACGTGGGCCGCACCGCGGCTGGCGGCCTCGAAACCCAGGGCGCCGCTGCCGGCGAAAAGATCCGCACAGCGCGCGCCGGGGAGCTGCGGCTGCAGCCAGTTGAACAGGGTTTCGCGACCCCGGTCACCGGACGGGCGCAGGCCCGGCAGGTCGGGCACGTCCAGCTTTCGGCCGCGCCACGCACCGGCGATGATGCGCACCTGGCCGGCGCCTTTGCCCGGCGCCCGCCCGCGCCCGGAACGACTCCGGCCGCTGCGGCCGCTCACTGGCTTTCCTCCGGTCATGGCTCCAGCTTAGTCGTTGCAAGGATGAAACCGAACCCCCACCTGAGCATAATGACGCGTGGGCCGAACCGTGCGTCAACGACCCGGTCCGCCAGAGACGCGGGACCGCCATCCCCGAGCAACGACGCCCAGAATCATGTTTCGCATTTTCCGCAAAAAGAAGGACCAGCCCGGACAGGCGCCGGGGCAGCTCCAGGAGGAGCAGCTCAGGCCCGTCGAACAGGCCGGCGAGGAAGCCCTCGACCAGCGCCTGGAGGACTCGCGCCGCCAGTTCGGCCAGCAGCTCAAAACCCTGCTGGCGAGCCACGACTCGCTCAGCGAAGACCTCTTCGACGACCTGGAGATGGCCCTGCTCACGGCGGACGTGGGCGTGAATGCCACGATGCGGATTCTTGACGCGCTGCGGGCGGCGGTGAAGAACGGCGTGATCACCGCCCCGACGCAGGTGCTGCCCGCGGTGCAGGCCGAGCTCTTCGAAATCATCGAGCCCTGCGAGCAGTTCCTCGCCGTGGACGGGACGAAGAAGCCCTTCGTCATCCTCATGGTCGGGGTGAACGGCGCGGGCAAGACCACCACCATCGGCAAGCTCGCCCGGCGCTTCAGGGACGACGGCCTCAGCGTCATGCTGGCCGCCGGCGACACCTTCCGCGCCGCCGCCGTGGAGCAGCTCCAGAGCTGGGGTGAGCGCAACGACGTGCCCGTGGTGGCCCAGGCCACCGGCGCCGATTCCGCGGCGGTGATCTTCGATGCGCTCCAGAGCGCGAAGGCGAGAGGCGCGGACGTCCTGATCGCCGACACTGCCGGCCGCCTGCACACCCAGGGCAACCTCATGGAAGAGCTCAGGAAGATCCACCGGGTCATGGGCCGGGTCGATCCGGAAGCGCCCCACGAGGTCATGCTGGTGGTGGACGCGGGCAACGGGCAGAACGCCCTCAACCAGGCCAGGCAGTTCAACGAGGCCGTGCCCCTGAGCGGCATCACGGTCACCAAGCTCGACGGCACGGCGCGCGGCGGCGTGCTCTTCGCCATCGCCGAGGCGCTGCAGCTGCCGATCCGCTTTATCGGCGTGGGCGAATCGGCCACCAACCTGCGTCCCTTCGACGCGGGCAGCTTCATCAACGCGATCCTGCCCATCGAGTGAGCGCACCGCGAGTGAGCCAGGCCACCGGGCGCCGGACCCGCGGGAGCGAGGCCGGCCCGCCCGCCTTCGCCGACCGACTTCTCGCCTGGTGGTCGACCCACGGCCGCCACGACCTGCCCTGGCAGCACCCACGCACGCCCTACCGGGTCTGGGTCAGCGAGATCATGCTGCAGCAGACCCAGGTGGCCACGGTCATTCCCTACTTCGAGCGCTGGATGGCGCGTTTCCCCGACCTGGCGACGCTGGCCCGGGCCGACGAGGACGAGGTGCTGGCGCACTGGGCCGGCCTCGGCTATTACGCCCGCGCCCGCAACCTGCACCGCTGCGCCCGCGCGCTCGTCGAGGAACACGGCGGCGAGTTTCCGGCCGACCCGGGCGCCCTGTCCGCCCTGCCGGGAATCGGTGAGAGCACGGCGAACGCCATCGTCTCGCAGGCCTTCGACACGCCCCTGCCGATCCTCGACGGTAACGCCAAGCGCGTGCTGGCGCGGCACGCGGCCATCGAGGGCTGGCCGGGCCGCAGCGCGGTGCTGCGTGCGCTCTGGACCGCCGCCGACGACCGGGTTCCCGGACGCCGCGGCGCCGATTACACCCAGGCGATCATGGATCTCGGCGCCACGATCTGCACGCGGACAAAGCCCGCCTGCGCCCTGTGTCCCGTGCAGCAAGACTGCGCCGGCCGTCGCGCCGGGCTGCTGGACGTGCTGCCGGGCAAGGCGCCGAAAAAGTCCGTGCCGACGGTCGAACGGTTCATGCTGCTGTGGCGGGACGGCGAGGGCCGGCTGCTCCTCGAGCGACGCCCCGACTCCGGGATCTGGGGCGGCCTCTGGTGCCTGCCGGAAGCCGAGGGCAGCTCGGTGTTCGCGGAGCGCTTTGGCCTGGACCCGGCCGACTTCGACTACCAGGCGCCCGTGGAACATCGCCTGACCCACCGGCACCTGTTGATCACGCCGGTCGCGGTATCCTCGCACCTGGCGCGACAGACAGGCGAAGAGCGCCTGGCGTGGTTCGCCCGCGAGGCCTGGGGCGGCCTCGGCGTCCCGAAACCCGTGCGCACGATCCTCGACGCGCTGTGATGAGCCAACCGAAACGGAGACCGACATGACCCGCACCGTTCACTGCCAGATGATGGACAAGGAAGGCGCCGGCCTGGAGTTCCAGCCCTACCCCGGCGACCTGGGCAAGCGCATCTATGACAACATTTGCGCCGAGGGCTGGCAGCGCTGGCTCGCGCACCAGACCATGCTCATCAACGAAAACCGCCTGAGCCCGATCAATCCGGAACACCGCAAGTTTCTCGAGGGCGAAATGGAAAAATTCTTCTTTGGCGATGGTTCCGAGGCGCCGGAAGGCTACGTGCCGCCGGAGGAACGCGACGACTGACCGCACCGCAAGGCCAGGGCGAAGCCCTGCGCACCGGCTCCTGGACTATGCTGGAAGCAGATCATCGCCGAAGAGTCGCATGAGTTCCGCAGAAGCCATGGCCGCCAGGATGGAGGCCAACATCGCCGAAAATACGGGGAAGACCGTGGAGGAATGGGTCGCCACGGTGAAAGCCACCGGCCTGGAAAAGCATGGCCAGATCGTCAAGATGCTCAAGACCGATCACGGCTTCACCCACGGCTACGCCAACCTCGTCGCCCACCGCACCCTGCAGTCCAGCCACGTCGAGGCCAGCGACGACGACCTCGTCGCGGCCCAGTACGACGGCCCCAAGGCCGATCTGAAGCCGGTTTACGAGGCGATCATGAATCGTGTCCGGGCCTTCGGCGACGGCCTGGAGGTCGCGCCAAAGAAGGCCTACATCAGCCTGCGCCACAAAAAGCAGTTCGCGCTCGTACAACCCTCCACCCGCACCCGGGTGGACGTGGGCATCAACCTGAAAGACCGGGAGCCGGAAGGCCGCCTGGAAGCGTCCGGCAGCTTCAACGCCATGGTGTCCCACCGCGTGCGCCTGGGTTCGGTGGAGGAGGTCGACGACGAACTCGAGGGCTGGCTTCGCGAAGCCTTCGACGCCGCGGGCTGACGCCCTGCCGAGACGGGTGGGCGCCCTAGCGGCCGCTCACGCCGCCGTAGGCCACGCCGGCCAGGGCGCTGACGTCCTGCTTGAAGGAGGTCAGGTCGTCGACCTGGAAGCCCGACAGGTGGCGGTGCCCTGCCGCCCGGGCCAGCACCGACATGAGCTCGACGGAAGACCGGAAGAAGCGCGCCAGGCGCTCGGCAGCCTCGTCTTGCGGCAGGCGCTTGCGCAGCTCCGGCTTCATGGTGGCGATGCCCACGGGGCAGTTGTTCGTGTGGCAGGCCCGCATGCCCAGGCAGCCGATGGCCTGCAGGGCGGAGTTGCCCACGGCAATGCCGTCCGCACCCAGGGCCAGGGCTTTCGCAAAATCCGCCGGCGTGCGCAGGCCGCCGGTGATGATCAGCGTGACGTCGCTCGCGTTGCTGCGGTCCAGGTGCCGCCGGGCCCGGGCAAGCGCGGGTATGGTCGGCACGGAAATGTGGTCGCGGAAGATCAGCGGCGCCGAACCCGTGCCGCCGCCACGGCCGTCGAGGATCACGTAGTCGACCCCGATCTCCAGCGCCGCGTCCAGGTCTTTTTCGATGTGCTGGGCCGACAGCTTGAAGCCCACGGGAATGCCGCCGGTGTGCTCGCGCACCTCCGCGGCGAAATCGCGGTAGGGCTCGATGCCGTCCCAGTCCGGAAAGCGTGCCGGAGAGATGGCGTCCTCGCCCGGCTCCAGCCCCCGCACCTCGGCGATCTTCTCGTTGACTTTTTTACCCGGCAAATGCCCGCCGGTACCGGTCTTGGCGCCCTGCCCGCCCTTGAAGTGAAAAGCCTGGCAACGTTTCACCTTGTCCCAGGAAAAGCCGAAGCGGGCGGAGGCCAGCTCATAGAAGTAGCGGGAATTGGCTTCCTGCTCCTCCGGCAGCATGCCGCCCTCGCCGGAACAGATGCCGGTGCCCGCCAGCTCGGCCCCCTTGGACAGGGCGACCTTGGCCTCCTGCGAGAGGGCGCCAAAGCTCATGTCCGTGACGAACAGGGGAATGTCCAGCTTCAGGGGCTTTTTGGCGCGCGGGCCGACGACCAGTTCCGTGCCGACGGCTTCCTCGTCCAGCAACGGAAGCCGGTGCAATTGCGCGGTGACAAACTGCAGGTCGTCCCAGGTGGGCAACTCGCCCCGCGGCACGCCCCTGGCCGAGGAGGCGCCGTGCTTGCCGGTCTGGCTCAGCCCTTCCCCCGCCAGGCGCCGGATCAGGCCGACGTGCGGCTCGTCCTGGGTGCCGGTCGGGTCCTGGTAG
>JAZBOL010000003.1:0-4626 GCA_036351115.1 Lysobacterales bacterium
ACTGGAATGACCCGAAGCCCGGAGACTTCGAAGCATTCAAGGCGGCCATGGCGGACCATCCGGATGCCAGGGTCCTGGTGCAATGCCAGGCCAACTACCGGGCCTCGGCCTTCGCCTACCTCTACCGCGTCGCGGTCGAAGGCGTGTCTGAACGCACGGCCCGCCGTGACCTCGAAAAGGTCTGGAAACCCGAGGGGCGGTGGGGGCGTTACATCGATTCCATCCTAGATTGAGCATGGGTTGTCAAAAAGCGCTAAAGTATGAACTAGTTGACGACCGCAAAGCGAGAACCACGAGGAAGCCTGGAGGATAGAAGATGAACCTTTTGAAACCGTTGATTGCCATCTCAGCCGTCGCCCTTTCGACCACCGCGTTCAGCCAGGCCCTCTATGTCGCGCCCTCCGGGGACGTTGGGGTGGGCACGGACTTGCCCATCAGTTCCTTCGAGGTGACTCGCGCCGACGGCAGTTCCCAGATTCTGGTCAACGAGATGAGCGAAACGTCTGCGCCCCGAACCCTGTTCCAGTTGAGAAACAAGGGCAACACGAAATTCGGTGTGTTGAACACGGACCTGAACGTCGAATGGTCGTTCGCCAACCCGGGAACGGATTTCCGTTTGTCCCGGCAGGGCTCCGGCGCGGTCGAAATGAGGGTCCTCAACAACGGCGACCTGGTCATCGCGGGCGTGCTGACGGAGAACTCGGATGTGAACGCCAAGACCGCGATCACACCGGTCGATCCCGAAACCATCCTGGAAAAAGTAGCGGCGTTGCCCATCAATCAGTGGGAGTACAAGGACGCGCGCGGTGAACCGCATATCGGCCCCATGGCGCAGGACTTCCATGCCGCGTTCGGCCTCGGCAAATCGGAAACCGGCATTTCCACGCTCGATACGTCCGGTGTCGCCCTGGCCGCCATCCAGGCACTGGTGGCCCAGAACCGACAGCTGACCGAGGAGCTCGAGGCGCTCAAGCAGCAGCAGGCTGCGACCCAGGCGGCGCTGACGCAGCTCCTGGACGATCAGGGCGCCGCGGAACCCGTCCTCACGTCAACGCGGACCCACTGATCCGGCTTCCCGGGCTGACGCCCGGGAGCCTTCCAGGCGGCCTCAGCCGGGAAAGTCGTAGGAGAATCGTTCGATCTCCGGCGCGTACGCCTCCCTGACACGCCGCACGAGTGGGCGATCATAGTAGGCGGCGACCGGCAGCGTATTGTCGCGAATTCCACTCTTCAGCCGGGGCAGCCTTTCCGGATCAACGTCCAGGCCGAGGTCCAGGCCCAGGGCCTCGATATCCGCCTCCAGGTTTTCATAACGAAGATAGCGATCCAGGCACCATTCGCCATCGATCCGGTAGGCGCTACGTCCCGGAACCGGCACCCGCGGCGCCAGGGCTTCCCGAAAGGCTCCCACGGGGTCTGTCGGCGGGACCTCGTCCCGATGCTCGAACCAGAACCAGGATACGAGTAGATCAAAGGGGTTTCGAACCACGCAAAACTTGAGGTAAGCGTTCCAGGTTTCGCTGCCCAGGCGGTCGCGAATCTCGAGCGCGCTCATGTGGTTGTACCAGGGGCTGTCCCCCGGGGATGCTCCCCGATAACCGACGATTCCGGCCGGGCTTTCTTCCGCCTCCCGGTGATGCCTCGGGGTCCACTCGGGGTCGTCCACGCAAAAAGGCTCGAAAAAAACCTCCACCGAGGTCGAGGCGGTCTTCGCCGTCTTGGTGTAGATAAATCGATGGCGGTGGCTGACCAGCACGGCTTATTCGAGGCCCGGGATTCCAGCAGGTATGCTACGCGGGCCATTGTAGCGCTAGGCGCCGAAATTTCGCTCACCGCAAGAGACCACGCATGCTGTCCAGACAATTCGGCTTTCTGTTCATTCATGTCCCAAAAACGGCGGGCAACGCCATTCAGCACGCGCTGTTGCCGTACAGCGAGGATCACCTGGTCCTGAGCCAGCCCCACCACGACGGGGAAGATCGCTTCGAGATCGGTTCGCCCGGGCTACAGGTGCACAAGCATTCGACCCTCAGCGCCTATCGTGATCAGCTGGGTGACGAGTTCCTTCGCGAGCTGCTCGTGTTCACCGTCGTGCGCGATCCCTGGGAGCGCTGTGTCTCCCATTACTTTTCTCCGCACCGGGGCGAGATTTCCTGGGACAAGGAGGCCTTTCGTGCCTTTGTCCAGCGCGAGGTGATGCCCCTGGAGTACTACCTGCGTCTAGCCGGTGACGCGACTGCCTCGGATGCCTTTGAACGACTCGATGTGACGCTTCGCTTTGAGCGGTTGACCAGCGACCTGGATGGCCTCAGGCGCCGTCTCGGCCTCCCGGAACTGGCATTCAAGGCCCGAAACGTCGGGAAGCATCGCGCTTATCCGGAGTACTATCAGGAGGACCCGTCCCTGGTCGACCTCGTGGCCGACCGTTTCCGGGCGGAAATCGAAACCTATGACTACCGATTCCCATCATGAATAACGCCATCATCACCGGCGCCAACCGCGGCATCGGACTCGAACTCACTCGCCAGCTGCTGGACCGGGGCTGGCGCGTCACGGCCCTATGCCGCTCCGTCTCCGACGCTCTCGCGGCGCTCGAGACCCGGGGTCCTGGCCTGACGGTCATTTCCGGCTTCGACGTCACTGACCAGGCATCCATCGACGGGCTCGCCGATCGCCTGCCCGCCGAGTCGCTGGATCTGCTGATCAACAACGCCGGCATCCTCGAGGGCATGGACCTGGAGGAAATCGATCCGGAATCCATCCGTCGCCAGTTCGAAGTCAACGCACTCGGTCCCCTGCGGGTGACCCGGGCCTTGCTGCCGGCCCTGGGGCAGGGCGCAAAGGTGGCCCTGGTGACCAGCCGCATGGGTTCCATCGCGGACAACACGTCCGGGGGGAGCTATGGCTACCGCATGTCCAAGGCCGCGCTGAATGCCGCCGGCAAGTCCCTGGCCCACGACCTGGCGTCCCGCGGCGTACACGTCGCCATACTTCATCCCGGCTACGTGAGAACGGACATGACCGGGGGTCGGGGACTGATCGACGTCGAGGAGGCTGCCGGCGGAATTCTCGAACGGCTGGACGAGCTCACGGAAGAAAACTCCGGGACGTTCTGGCACAGTAACGGGGAGATTCTTCCCTGGTAGGAGCAGACCGCATGGCGATTCCCACCCATTCCCTGGCGAACGGCACGGAAATTCCCGTGGTCGGCTTCGGTTGCGCTTTCGGTCACTGGACAGGGGGCGATGAAATGCAGGGTTTTCTGCCGGAAGCGTCGTGGCGACCGCTGCAGGCCGCGCTGGAAGCCGGCTATCGACATTTCGACACGGCTTATTGCTACGGGACGGAACGTCACCTGGGGGATACCCTGGGCCGGGCCCTGGCGGATGGCGAGCTGGAAAGGAGCGACCTCTTCGTCACCACGAAGCTGGCGCATCCGCCGTCGCCGCCCCACGTGGCCATTTCCCATCGCCTGACTTTCGACTGGCACACCGTCGATGACCTGGCCCAGCGCATCGTGGATGACTTCGATCGCTCCAAGGAAAAGCTCGGCATGGGTTACGTGGACCTGCTGCTGGTCCACTGGCCGGGCAGCTTCGAAAACCCGGACGCCGGGTTCGCCCGCGAAGCCCGGATTGCCGTGTGGGAGCGGTTCGAGGCTTTCCTCGAGCGCGGCGACGCCCGCGCCATCGGCGTATGCAACTTCACCCGGGCGCACCTCGAAGATCTCATGGGCGCCGGGAGAACCCTGCCCATGGTGAACCAGATCGAGCTTCATCCCTACTGCCAGGATCCGGAACTGACGACGTTCTGCCGGGCGCAGGGGATCGCGGTCGAGGCTTATGCTCCCTTCGCCTCCGGCGCCTTCGGCCTGCTCCGTGACCCGGAGATCGTCGCGGTCGCCCGGGAAGCGGGCGTTTCCACGGGGCAGGCCATCCTGCGCTGGCATCTGCAGCAGGGACACGTGGTCCTGCCGAAAAGCGGCAACCGGGGCCGTATCGCGGAGAACCTGGACCTCTTCGGTTTCGAACTGGACGACCGGCAGATGGCGAGAATCAGCGGCGTCGGAACCGCACAAGCCCAGCGGACGACCGTCCCGCCGTCCGAGGTGCTGTGACATCCCGGAACGAATGATGGACGGGTTGGAGGACATCAAGGCCATCGCGTTCGACGCCGACGACACCCTGTGGGTGAACGAGACCCTGTTCCGGGAAACGGAAGATCGGTTCTGCGAGTGGGTGTCGGACTACCTGCCGGCGGACGAGGCGCGTGCGCGACTCATGGCAGTGGAGGAACGCAACGAGGAGTTTCTCATGGTGGGCAATTCGCTCCGTTCGGACGTTCTGCCGGTGCTCGAGATCGGGGCCTTCGCTTTCCACGTTCCCTTTCACGCCACCTGGGCGCACGAGCTGGCGGAGTCGCCGGACGGCCATCCGCGGTTCCGGGCTTTCGAACACGTCGGGGAAATCCCGGCGCTCCTCGGCCGGAGCCGCGCGGGACCTGGCGTTTCCGCGGCCGCGGGAAGTGCAGTCCCTGGAAGTGCAGCCCCGTGAAGCACGTCCCGGATCTCCCGAAACTGGTCCGCAATGCCGGGCGTCTCAACGAGGTGCTCGCCATCCTGGCCAA
>JAZBOL010000004.1:0-122135 GCA_036351115.1 Lysobacterales bacterium
ACGGACTTGCGCAGGGTCGGCTTGACCTCTTCCCGGGCCAGGATCAGGCCGGAGATCACGGTGACGCTGTCGAAGCTGTCGTCCTCGTAGTAGATGAAGCGCAGGGCGCCATGCGCGCCCATGGACATGCCCATGACGTGGCAGTTTTCCGGGCAGGGCGCCGTGTTGTAGTCGGCCTGCACCGTGGGCAGGAGGTCCTGCATGACCCAGTCCCGGTAGCGTCTCGAGCCGTCGTACCAGTTTTCCCAGAAGCCGAACTCGCCCTCGGGATTGACGATGACGACCCGGGGCAGGCGGCCGGCGGCATGTTCGGCATCGAGGTAGGCGCCGACCTCGTACTGGTTGAAGGATTCATGGTCGCTGCCGCCGCCATGCAGCAGCACGACCAGGGGCAGCTGCTCGTCTTTGCCCCAGCCCGGTGGCGTGTACACCGAGTAGCCCATGTCCTTGTCCATGGCGGGGCTGTACAGGCGCTGCACCGCGGCATCGGTGGCCCGGGCCGGGAGGCTCGCCAGCAACGCGAACAGACCCAGCAGGGCGATCGCCACGGAAAGGGACACGAGCCGGCGCGTCTTTTGCGCCGAGGCCAGACCAAACATTCGGAGTACCTGTCTTCGGGGGAGCGCCACACAGCGCGGCGCCCGAGGCGAGAGACTACGCCCGCGGCGGGAAAGAGGAAGTGAAGGGCCGCGCTGCGGGCCGGCCGAGGCGCCGGCCCGGCTGGCGAACTGGCCGGCCTAGCGGGAGGCCTTCAGCAGCTCGTTGTTGATGTCACCGCGAAGGTTTTGCACCCAGCTGTTGTAGTTGCGGTGGATCTTGTTCTTCTCGGCGTCGTACTTGAGGTTGTCGCTGTCCGCGTAGGTGATGGAGAAGGCCTCCGTGTCGTAGCGGATGTCGACCTTGGCCATGTGATCGCGGATGTAAAGCGTGCACTGCATGTGCCCCGCTTCGACCAGGCTGGCCTGCCAGTTGCGGGTCGAGCAGCCGTCGATGATGGCGTCGCCAATGGCCTTCATGTCCAGGCCGGCGGGGATGGGTGCATTCTCTACGTTCTGAATGGTCCTGGTGCGCGCGTCGGCGTCGGACGGCAGCAGAAGTGCAAGCAGAAGTGCGAGCAAGGCGGCGGATGCTGGGATGCGGTTGATCAGATTCACGTGACTCCCCTGACTGTGCGGTGTGTGGATTCAAATCCGAAAGGCTGGATGTCCTTGAAAGTCTAGGTGACGACTGCCGGGCGTCAAGCTGACGTTGGAAAACGATGCTTGCTTGAATCGATAACATCAGCGACATAGGCTGTGAGACGCCAGGAGGAACACGGCATGTTCGAAAATACGCACTGGACTCTGATTCTCGCTTACTGGCTGGCCTGGGCGATCGGTCTCGGGCTGCTGCGACGCCGCTATGTCAGACACCTTCTGGCACAGTCGGTTGAGGTTCAGCGATTTGCTTTTGGCAAGGTTGGCCAAACCCTCGAAGGATTGGCCTTTGTCGCTTTCTTTGCTGTTTCCGTGGGACTGCTGGTTTTTCTCGTCGGTTACCCGCGCGTGAGTGAGACGCGCGAACTCGGCATGTTCGCCTGGCTGGTGTTCGGATACCTGGTCTACCTCTCCAGGGCCGGCGCACGCCAGCAATGGGCGATCGAGGACCTGCTGCGCACCACCGACGACCGTGAACCGGAGCAGGCATCCTGAACCTTCCCACCGAACTGTTCGTACTGACCCTGGCGGCCCTGCTGCTGGTGGTGCAGTACGTGCTCATGGCGATCCCGGTCAATGTGCAGCTGGGGCCGCGCTACACCGGCGGCAACCGGGACGAACAGCGCCTGCCGGAGGGCGTGGCCGGGCGCCTGTACCGGGCGCTGAACAACCATTTCGAAAGCCTGATCCTGTTCACCATCGCCGCGCTGGTCGTCACGCTGGGCGACGCCAGTTCCGAATTTACCCGGACCTGCGCCTGGGTCTACCTCGGCGCCCGCGTGCTCTACGTGCCGGCCTATGCCTCGGGAGTCTTCCTGGTGCGCTCCCTGATCTGGACCGTGGGCTTTGGCGCCACGGTCGCCATGCTGGTTGCCGCGCTGCTGGGCTGAGCGCTTCTTACCGCCACCACCGCCGGCGAGGCGCGGGCGAACCGCCTGCTATGCTTCCGGGAAGCCGACAGACACCGCGCCGGCGGAGAAGCCCATGACCACCCAAACACCGAAGCCCCTGATCCGCGGTGAGAAAACCCGCGCCATGCTGGAGCGGGGCATCCCCCTGTTCCGCAACGGCCTGCGCTACCAGAAGGAGCTGGAACGCGCGGCGCAGCGCGGCTACCGGGGACCGAACCAGATCGTCATCAGCAAGGCGGAGGGCGATTTCATCTGGGACCTGGACGGCCGGCGCTACATCGACTTCCAGAATGGCTGGGCCACCAACCCCGTGGGCAATTGCCACCCGGAGGTGCTGGAAGCCGTGGAAGCAGCGAACCGCAGGTACGGATTTCACTACGACCACCCCCTGCGCTACGAACTGGCGGAGCGCCTGGCCACGATCATGCCGGGCCCCCTGCCCCGCTTCAGCTTCGAGGTCTCGGGCACGGAGGCCGCCGAAGCGGCCGCCCACACGGCCCTGTGCTACACGGGCCGGCGCTACCTGGTGACCTTCGCCGCCTCGTACCACGGCAACAGCATCGGCACGAAGCTGCTCAGTGGCCTCGACGGCGAAATGAACCGCAACCTCGAGGCCTGGACCGGCGGGGTCATCAAGGCGCCCTACCCCTTCAGCGACCACATCCCGGCGGACATGAGCCAGGACCAGTATGTGGATTTCTGCCTCTGGTACCTGGACAAGCACATCCCGCACGCCATCGCCGCCGAGGACAACATCGCTGCCATCATGGTTGAGCCGGGGCTGGCTGAGGGCGGCAACTGGATCCCCACGAAGCGCTTCATGCAGGGCCTGCGCGAGCTCTGCGACCGCAAGGACTGGCTGCTGATCGTGGACGAGGTGCTCACGGGCATGGGGCGCACAGGCAGGATGTGGGCCATCGAGCACTACGGCGTCGAACCGGACCTGCTCGTGGTGGGCAAGAACCTGTCCGGGGGCATCGCCCCCTGCGCGGGCATCGCGGGGCGGGACGAAATCCTGGGCGACAACCCCCACGCCGGCTCCGGTTCGACTTTCGCAGGCACGCCCGCAGGCTGTGCGGCGGGCCTGAAGACCCTGGACATCTTCGAACGCGACGGCGTCGTCGAACAAGCCGCCCACCTGGGCGAGGTCGCGGCCGAGATCATGGGCGACTGGGAACAGCGCTTTTCCATCGTGCGGCAGGTCCGGCTGAGCGGCCTGCTCATGGGCGTGAGCTTCCAGGCAGTGGAACCGGGGCACGAGGATTTCTGGGTGGCGAGGGAGATTCGCAGCCAACTTCTGGACCGGGGCGTCTGGGCCATCAGCGACCGGGAGGAGAACATCCGCATGTACCCGGCGCTGAACATGGAGGAAGCCGTGCTGCGGGAGGGGCTCGCCGCCCTCGAGGACGCCATCGATCACGTCGAGCGGGACGGGCTGCAGATCGGCAACGCGCCCCGGCTACCCACGGGGGTCTGACAGCCCGGGTTCAGTCGGCCCGATCGCGCTCCAGGCGGTCTTCCCAGAATTTTGCGTGCTTGATGCCCAGCGCCTTCGGGTCGAAGCGGTAGGTGCTCACGCCAGCCTTCTTCTGCGCCTCGTAGTCGCGCAGGGCCTTCATGGCCGGCCGCGCCGCGAAGGAGATCAGCAGGATGCCCAGAATGTTGAGCCAGGCCATGAGGCCCACGCCGATGTCGCCCAGGGCCCAGGCGGTGCCCGCGGCGCGCAGCGTCCCGTAAAAGGCGCTGGCGAGCAGGGCGATCTTGAGCATGAGCATGATGCCCGGGATGTGCAGCGTGCGCTTGATGTAGGCCACGTTGGTCTCGGCGATGTAGTAGTAGCTGAGCAGCGTGGTGAACGCGAAGAAGAACAGGGCCACGGCCACGAAGGGCTCGCCGATGCCGGTGAACACCTGGCTCACCGCCATCTGCGTGAAGGCCGGGCTGTTGGGGTCCACCGTCGCGGCCAGGGCGCCGCCGGATACCGCTCCCTCAACGCCGGTCACGTGGTAGGCGCCGGTGATGAGAATCATGAACGCCGTGGCGGAACAGACGAACAGCGTGTCCACGTACACGGAGAACGCCTGCACCAGCCCCTGCTGCGCCGGGTGCTCCACCTCGGCGGCGGGGGCTGCGTGGGGCCCGGTGCCCTGCCCCGCCTCGTTGCTGTAGATGCCGCGCTTGACGCCCCAGCCGATGACCGCGCCGAGGCCCGCCATGGGTGTGAACGCGTCGCCGACGATCTGCTGCACCACGCCCGGAATCGCCTCGAGGTTCATGCCGATGATGACGAGCGCGCTGAGAACGTAGAGGAGGGCCATGAGCGGCACCACCACCTGGGTGAAGTGGGCGATGCGCTTGACCCCGCCGAAGATGATGACGCCGAGGAAGAAGGTCACCACGGCAGCCATGACGACCTTGGCCGTGGCGAATTCACCGATCGGCGTGGCCACGGTTCCGCCCGTGCCGACCGCGAGATCCACCGCGTTGCCGATGGCGTTGGCCTGCACGCCGGGCAGTAGTACGCCGCAGGCGAACACGGTCAGCACCGCGAACACCCAGCCGTACCACTTCTGGCCCAGGGCCTTCTCGAAGTAGAAGGCCGGGCCGCCCCGGTACTGGCCGTCGTCGACTTCCTTGTAAATCTGGCCCAGGGTCGATTCGATGTAGGCGGTGGAAGCCCCCAGGAAAGCCACCACCCACATCCAGAACACGGCGCCGGGGCCGCCGAAGCCGATGGCGGCGGCCACGCCGGCGATGTTCCCCGTGCCCACGCGCCCGCTCAGGGACACCGCCAGGGCCTGGAAGGAGGAAATGCCCTCGGGCGATTCCTTGCCCCGGAACAGCAGTCGCAGCATCTCGGGTATCTGCCGGACCTGCACGAAACGGGTCCAGAGGGAGAACAGCAGGCCGGCGCCGAGGCAGAGATAGACGAGCGCGCTGCTCCAGACGATGCCGTTGACGGCGTTGATGAAGTCGGTCATGGGATCAGGGAAACCCGGGGTGTGTGCTGGGAAGCCGCGTATTGTGCCAGAGGTCGGTCAAGACTGTCGCAGCGCGCTGCCACGCCTCGAAGCCGAAGCCGCCGGTCATTGGCGGCGGCGGCCGGCTTGACGTCTCTAGCGACGCACGCCGGCTTCGTAGCGGGCGATCCAGTCCCGGGGCGTCATCTTCGACGCCAGCTCGCCGATCAGCCCGTAGGGAATGTGTTTCGGGTTTTTCAGCCGGATACAACTCGCGCCCATGTCCAGTTTGGTGGGAACGCGGTCGGCATATTCGGCCTGGAACCAGGCCAGGAGCTCCGGATCCGTGTAGATGCCCATGTGGTACACGGCGTAGAAACGCTTCTGCGCCGCCAGGCTCATGAAGGGCAGGGGCAGCTTCGGATCGCAATGGTAGCCATCCGGGTAGATCGCATGGGGTACCACGTAGCCGAGCATGCCGTGGCTCATGACCTCTTCGAAACCTTCCGGCAGGTTGTCGAGCACGACCGAACGCAGCTGTTCCATGACGGTGCGGCGGTCTTCCGGCAGTTCGGCGAGGTAGGCCTCGGGGGTCTCGGCGGTGGACTGGACCATGGGGCGCGACTCAGTCGGGTGCGTGCTGCGAGCGCTGATGCTCGAAGGCCTTCACGCACTCGGGCAGATCCAGGTACAGGGGCGCCCGGTTGCCGGACTGGTTGCCGTAGTCGGCGTAAAAGCGTTCACAGGACTCGCGGTCCGGCCGCTGTTTCTTCTCGACGCACTCCTCGATGTAGCGCGCCCGCTCCGGGGCCAGCTTGGCCTCCCGGGCGGCTTCGCATTCGGCGTCGAGCCTCTGCTGCGCTTCCTCGAAGGACTCGGCGGCCAGCGCCACGGGGGCCCCGAGCAGGAACAGGCTGGCGGCAAACATCGGAAATCGCATGGTGCTTCTCGCTGAACTTCGTCTCTTTCCAGTATAGCCGCGGTGCTCGAAGCGTCAGCGGCGAAGCGGTTCACGACGCAGCATCCGCCCTGTCCGATCAGCGGCGGGATACGGTCATCGGTAGCCCTCGGCCTGCAGCAGGAACAGGTGGGCGTAGTGGCCGTCGAGGGCCATGAGTTCGTCGTGGGAGCCCCGTTCGATGATGCGTCCGTTCTCGATGACCACGATCTGGCTGGCCATGCGCACGGTGGAGAAGCGGTGCGAGATCAGGATGGCGATGCGCTTGTCCGTCAGGCGCCGAAAATGCTCGAAGATCTGCGCCTCGGCGCCGGCGTCCATGGCGGCCGTGGGTTCGTCCAGGACCAGGATGTCCGCCCCGGTGCGCATGAAGGCCCGGGACAGGGCGATCTTCTGCCACTGGCCGCCGGACAGCTCCTGCCCGTCCTTGAACCACTTGCCCAGCTGCGTGCCGAAGCCTTCCGGGAGGTCCTCGACCAGCTGGTCCGCCATGCCCTTGACCGTGGCCTCGCGCCAGCGCGCCTCGTCCTCGAAGTGCTGGACATCGCCGACACCGACATTCTCGCCAAGCAGGAACTGGTAGCGGGCAAAGTCCTGGAATATCACACCGATGCGGGCCCGCAGGGCATCCTCGTCCCAGGCCTGGAGATCGAGCCCGTCGAGGAGGACCCGACCCTCCGTGGGCGTGTAGAGGCGGGTGAGCAGCTTGATCAGCGTGGTCTTTCCGGAGCCGTTCTCCCCGACCAGCGCGAGCGACTCCCCCGGCCGGATGTGCAGGTCGATGTGCTGCAGCGCCGGCCGCCGGTTACCGGGATAGGTGAAGCTCACGTTCTCGAAGCGGATGCCGTCATTCGGGTCCGGTCCCTCGTGTTCACTGCCCACGCGCACCGGATCCGGAGTTTCCAGGTATTCGTACAACGTCGACAGGTACAGGTTGTCCTCGTACATGCCGCTGATGGCGCTCAGGCTGGCGGAAACGGAGGACTGGCCCTGCCGGAACAGCATGACGTACATGGTCATCTGGCCCAGGGTGATGCGGCTGGCGACGGCCGCGACGGCCACCCAGGCGTAGGCGCCGTAGAGCGCCGCCGTGCCGAGCAGGCCCAGCAGGAAACCCCAGCCGTCGCGCCGGATCGCCAGCGCCCGATCCCGGCTGTAGAGGCGCCGGAAGATGTCCCGGTAGCGCTGCAGCAACAGGGGCCCGAGGCCAAACAGCTTCACTTCCTTGACGTTGTCTTCCCGGGCCAGGACGGTCTCGAGATAAATCTGCATGCGCGTGTCCGGCGAGCGCCAGCGGAACAGGGCGAAGGCGTCGTTGGAAAAGCGCGTTTCCGCCATGAAGGCCGGCAGCCCGGCCAGCACCAGCACCACCACGGCCCAGGGAGAGAACTGCACCAGCAGGACGCCGTAGCTGACCAGGGAGATCAGGTTCTGCGCCAGGCCGAAAAGCCGTGTCACCAGGGAGAGGGGCCGGCTCGAGGCCTCGCGCCGGGCCCGGGTCAGCTTGTCGTAGAACTCCGAGTCCTCGAACTGGGCCAGCTCGAGGCGAACCGCCTTCTCCAGGATCATCAGGTTCACCCGTTGCCCCAGCTGGGCGCGGAGCAGGGCCTGGCAGAGGGAAATGCCGCGCTGGGCGCCCGCCAGGGCCGCCACGATCGCCGCCTCCAGGCCCACCAGCCAGAAAATCTCCGCCATGTCCACGGTACCGGACTCGCTCGCCAGCGCCGTGGCCGCCACCACCGCGTCGATGATCAGCGCGCCCACCCAGGCCATGGCGGCCGGCAACAGGCCGGCGGCGACCGTGCAGATGGCCAGGGCGATGGTCAGGGGCCGGTTCGTGGACCAGACAAGGCCGAGGGCGCGGCCGCTGAAACGGAAGGCGCCGAAGAAATCGCCCCGTGGGTTGCGGGGCGGGCCGGTGTCTTCCCGGGTGTCGGACTTCGCCGTCATGCCGCGATTCTAGCCGCTGGCGTCATACGGCGGTGGACGACGCCGTCAGGGCTCGTCGTCGAGGTAGTTTTCCGGATCGAAGCGAGGGCTGCAGATCGCCAGGAACACCAGGTCCTCGGGGCCGGGGTTGTGGATGCGTTGGCGCGCCATGGCCGGAATCAGCACCAGATCCCCTGGGGAGACGTCCCGGGCCGGGCCCTCGTCGATCTCCACGACGCCACGACCCGACTGGACCAGGTAGCGCTCCACCGTGCCCCGGAGCCGATGCCAGCGCGTGGTGACACCCACCGGCACGCGGGCGCGGGCGATGGACACATCCGGGTCAGCGGGGTCGTTAAGCCACTCGAGTATGTGGCATCCCTCGTCGAAGTAATACTCGTCGTCTTCCCGGGCCGTGAAGATCTTCGCGGTCATGCGTACTCGATCATTGCTGCAGGGTTTCCCGCAGCTCCTGGCACCGGGGCAGGAAGCAGAACTGGTCACTGGTCGCCATGCACCCCGCCTGGACACCCTCGGTGATGGACGCGCAGTAGCGGCGCAGGGCGGGAGAGCCCAACGGATCCTCCAGCTCGAGGAGAAACCGTTCCTGCTCCAGCGCGGCCTGGAAAGGCTCCCGGCAGACCGGCAGAAACTGCTGCAGGGCCGCACCACCGGCCTGGGCGCCGAGGCAGCCCGTGGGCCGGGAGCGGGAGGCCGGAAGCTCCGGCATGTCCACGACATTGATCCGGTTGTCGAGATCCGCGTCTTCGCAGCGCGTGGCGTTGGTGTAATACACCTGGCCGTCAGCCGCCGTGCAGGTCAGGATCGTGTCGGTTCGGCCGGTCGCGCGCCTGGCCGGGGTCTCGGCGGCCGGGGTCATTCCTCTCGCCTGCGACGGGGCAGGGCGCTCGACGGCAGACGGCGGGGCGTCAGGGGCCGTGCCGGAAGTTCCCGGAGGCCGCAGCTCCTGCAGCAGGAAGTATCCGATGCCCGCGATCGCCGCGACGGCAATTAATATACCGAACAGCTGCTTCATGGTTCGAAGTTGATGTCGACCATGAGGTCGTCCGCCAGCGCTTCGAGCGCGGTCTCTACCTCCGCCGCCTCACTGCCCTCGGGCAGGCGCAGGCTCGCGTACGCGCGAAACAGGTCGCCCCCGGCCATGGAGGCGCTTTCCACCAGCGTCTCCAGTCCGAGCACGTTGACCTGGTGTGCCGCCAGGACGGCGGTGATGTCCGCCATGATGCCGGGGCGGTCGTGGCCGACCAGTTCGAGGTGATAGACCCGGCCGTCATGCACGGGCTCCGCTTCGCCCCGCTGGGCCACGATGCGGAGGCCTTCGCGTTCCAGGGCCTCGAGCTCTGCCAGGCAGGCGTCGGTATGCTCCTCGGGCACCTGGCCGAGCAGGATCCCCGCGAACCGGCCGGCGAGCTGCGACATGCTGCTCTGGTGCCAGGCGCCCCCGTGGCTGCGAATGACCCCGGAGACCCGTTGGACGATGCCGGGTTTGTCCTGGGCGATGATGGTCAGAACGATGGGCTGGTTCACGTCCGTGGCTTCCGCGGTGACAAGGGGCGACCCGGTGATTCTAACCCACCTCGGTGACCGCATCATGCCAGTGAAAAACCGAGCGAAAACACTTGTATTCCAACGAATCGGCGGGTACCTTAGCGGCCATCCGGTGGGTCACGATCGACCCTGAAGGGCGTGAGGCCCGCCGGATAAGCAGTGATTAGTTGCACTACCTCAGGATCGGAACGGAAGTACCACGGAGTCACCCGGTTTTGTTGTCCCAGGGCATGCGATTGATCTTTCATATGCCAATTTTTTGAGAGGATTTACTCATGGCAACCGGTACCGTTAAGTGGTTCAACGAATCCAAGGGATTCGGCTTCATTTCTCCGTCCGATGGTGGCAAAGACGTTTTCGTCCATTTTTCCGCCATTTCAGGCTCAGGGTTCAAGACCCTGGCTGAAGGTCAGAGCGTGACCTTCGACGTGGAAGATGGTCCGAAGGGTCCCCAGGCGTCCAACGTGACGACTGAAGGCTGAACCCTTCGAAAAGCACGAAAAAACCCCGCGCGAGCGGGGTTTTTTTTTGCCCGGAGCCCCGGATAACCAGGCTACGGACAATGAAACGCCGCCAGGAATGGCGGCGTTCGGGTGGACTACCGTGTCAGAGCAGCGGATTCCCTTCCGCGGTAGGTGTTGGGCAGACTCGTTGGAAGTCTTACCCTCACTTACGCGCCTGCTCGAAAAAAAATATCACCGGAATGCGAAATTTTTCCCGATTCGCGCTGATTTTCGCCGCCAAAACCCTTCCTTTTTACCCCGTTTTTCTGTAAGATATTGATTCCTAGCGGGATTCCCCGCGGCGTTCACGGTTTGTCGCGCGCGCCAGTGTTTATGTCCCAATTGTCTTGTCTGGAAAGTAAAGGAAATTCCCCATCAATATTCGAAAAGGCGAGTCCATCCACCATCCCCAACACGGCATCGGCAAAATTCGGTCCATCGGCGAACGCAGCTTCGGCGGCTGCGCCAAGGCGACCTACGCCGAGTTGTATTTCGAGCGTCATAACCTGAAGCTCACCATCCTGAAAGATGACGTGCCCAACACGGTACGTTCCCTGATCTCCAACAAGGACGCCAAGCGTCTGCTCGAGGAGATCAAGAGCTACGACGGCAAGGTCAGCAAGCAATGGAAGGCCCGCGCCAATGCGCACCAGGCCGCCATCGATCGCGGCGACCCCTTCGAGTACGCCAAGGTGTACAAAGGCCTGACCAAGCTGGAAGAGAAAGACGGCCTTCGCGCCCAGGACAAGGCGCACCTCGCCCAGTCCCTGGACCTGCTGACCGAAGAGCTGTCGTGCTCCCTGCGCAAGAGTCGCGAACAGACCCGCAAAATGCTGGCCGAAGTCGCTTCCTGAACGATCCGATCTGACCAGCAGGGTCTGACCAAAGCAAGTCAACGCGCCCGGAACACTTTCCGGGCGCGCTTCTTTGTGCCTATGCTTTGCCCCCATGCCCGAAGACCGACTGGCAGATCCGCCCCGAGCCCGACCGCCTGGTGACCGAACCTTGAACGACAAACCGACGCTCTACGCCTTCGACCTGTGTGACGCGCACAACCTGCCCGGCGGGCGCCTGCTCGTGCGCAACCCGCGCAACGGGAAGCACGCCGTGCTTACCCCGGACGTTTACGGCGCTTTGCTCGGCTGCCGTCGTTTCAGTTCCCTGGAGGACCATGCCCGGCGACTGGTCAGCCTGAATCCGGCCCTCGCCGGACAGGAAGCAGAGGTGCTCGGCGTGCTTCGTTCCGTCCGGGACGACGGGCTCATGGTCTCCGCGGATATTTACCCGGTCACGCTGAAACCGGCACACCCTCCTAAATACCACGTGGATAAACCGGTGGTCGCCGTCATGACCTGGGAACGTCCCGAGGCCCTCGAGCGTTGCCTCGATTCCCTTCGGGCGCAGGTGGACGCGAACAACGTCCAGCGTTTCGTGATCATCGACGACAGCCGGGCGGAAGCGGCGCAAACCGCCAACCGCGCCGCCACCGAGGCCTTCGCCGAAGCCGTCAACGCGCCGGTGCTGTACCTGGGTGCCGAGGAACAGCGGGGCTTCATGGCGGCCATCATCCGGCAAATTCCCGCCCTGGAAGCCCAGGTGCGCTTCCTGATCGACCGGGAACGCTGGGCCGACCACTGGACGAGCGGCCTCGCGCGAACCGTTTCCCTGCTGATTTCCGTCGGTCAGCGCCTGGTGATCTTCGACGACGACGTGGTGTGTGACATCTACGAACCGGAAAACGCCGGCGGGGTCGGGTTCGCGGAGAACGAACGGGAAGCCCGTTTTTTCGCCGACCGGACGGACTGGCCGGAGAAAGCCGGGGGATCGAAACTGGACCCGGTGCTGCGTCACCTCCGCGTGCTGGGGTCCAATCTGGACGACGCCTTGTCGGCGCTGGGAACGACCGGCCTGTCCGCCGGGGATTTCGCCGGGGCGGACCTCGAAACCCTGGAGCGGCTGGCACCGGATTCCCGGGTGCTGGTGAGCGAGTGCGGATCGCTTGGCGATGCGGGCACCGCCAATCTCAACTGGATCGCCACACTGGGAGGGGAAAGCCTGCAGCGCCTGCTGGCGGATCCGGAGACGGTCGAGCATGCCCTCTCGACGCGCAATTGCTGGGTTGGCCAGCGCAGGCATCATTTCCTGCCGCGGGCCACCATGTCCCAGTGCACCGGCATCGATAACCGCAGCCTCCTGCCCCCGTACACGCCGGTGTTGCGCGGGGAAGATCAGCTGTTCGGCTCCATGGTGTCGTTCGTGCATCCGGGATCGGTGGTAGCCGACCAGGCCTGGGCCATTGCCCACTTGCCCATGCCGGAGCGTGACTGGGGCAGGAACGAAGGCCGCTTTGACACGTCGCAGCCCTTCGAAAACTTCGCCCTTGCCGCCATGAGCGGGGACCGGGGCCAAAGCAAAGCCCGGGAACCGCTCAAACGCCTCGGGCACCTGGCCCGCGTGTTCGACGATCTCGCGGAGCAGGACAGGAACGAGCTGCGCAGGGACTATGCCCGCAGCCAGGTCGAAGGCCGGGCGACCGATTTTCGCGAACTCACCCAGGCCCTCGAAGACGCGGCAAGCGGACCGGAGAACTGGAAGCGTTTCCTCGGCGAAGCGCTGGAGCGCCTGAACCTCGAATTGGTGGAGAACCCCGACGACCAGCCGATCCGGGGCTATCCCGCGGGCCTGGAGGGCGATGCCTTGCTCGAATGGTGGCAGACCTACTGGCGGGAATTTGGCCAGGCGCTGCGGGCCTGGCCGGCCATCCGCCAGGCCGCCCGGAACGTCCAGATCTGAGTCCGGGATCGACCGGGCGTCACTTCCGGGTGTTTCCTCGCTGATGACGTCAGCGGGGTTTTTTGCTCGGGAAACCACCCGACTCCGCGCAGAAAGGCGCAGTTTTCTTCCGCTTTTCGGGCTTTTTTCGCCATCCCCCCCAAAAAACCGACGCTAAGTGATTGATTTTTTCGGCCTGTGGATAAGTCTGTGCACTTTTTGTGCGTTTTCTGTGCAAAAACCCGTGTTCAGGGCCTGAAACCGGCCGCTCAGTCGTTTCGTCGCGCTTCGCTCGGGGACTGCCCGTGCCAGTGTTTGTAGGCACGGGAAAAGGAACTCATCTCGGAGAACCCGAGCAGGAACGTGATTTCCGTGAGCGTCAGGGTGGGGTCGGCCAGGTACTGCTCCGCGAGATCCTGGCGAACCGACTTGAGGACGGTCCGAAAGGTCTCGCCATCTTCCTTGAGCCGGCGATGCATTGTTCTCGGCGTTATGTGCAGCGCGTCAGCGACAGACTCGTCCGATACATCGCCGGAAGGCAGCTGCTCCATGATGGCCCCCCGGACACGACCGGTGACGTTGTCCCGATCGAGCTTCGCGAGTCGTTGCACCACGATCCGCTCGTTCATCTGCGCGAGGATCGGGTTGGCCGAGGGCAGGGGCTCATCGAGGTCCTGTGTGCTCACCGTCACCGAGTTGGCTTCGGCGCCGAACTCCAGTGGGCATTGGAAGAAGTCGTCCCAGGCTGATCGATCACCGGGCTCGGCTCGACAGAGGCTGACCGCCACCGGTTTGAAATCCTTCCCCGCGTTGATTCGACACAGACCCACCAGCGTGGCGAGCTGGCCATCATCACGCACCGCGGCGTTGAGCGACCCCTGGTCAACCCGGAGCGTGGCGCGGACGCCCCCCTCGACCTCGTCCAGGTCGAAGTGTCCCTGGTCATTGAGCACGCGGACGTAGCGATGAATGCGATCGAACGCGGTGCGCAGGGTATCGCTGGCCAGGATGGCGTAGCCGAGAGCGCCCAGATAGGAAGGATGCAGGTTCGACGCGGTCCGCAGCCCGAAGGCGGGATCACCGCTCGCTTCCGCCGCCCTGGCGCGGACCTCGTCGAGTTCCTCGTACGGCAGACGGGTGCCCGGCTCGATGGGCCAGGACAGCGTGAGACCGGCCTCTGCGAAAAAGGGCGCGGGGTCCATGCCATAGCTTTCGATTACGCGCCAAAGGATGCCGACGGACTGCGCCAGTACAGACATGCTCCCCCCACGGAAAATCAACAAGGACAAACGATTCGGCAAGGTTCCCACCGCGAGACCGATTGGTCAAATGCTTACGGGGCAAAAGGTCAAATCAATGTCCGGTGGGGACAAGCCGCTCAAAGGACGGGTGCCTACACTGCCCCTCGTTGAATGATTGAGCGCCGGAACGCCGGCACCGCCAGGAATACCGGAAACTCGTAGCCATGCTGGAACTGGAAGACAACCTGAACACGGAGATCGAGTTCTGGCGTGAACTCATCAACGACCGGACCCGGGACTGCCCGCAGGAAACCCTCGAGCGCATGAAACAGGCGCTGGCCCTGGCGGAAAGAAAGCTGCAGTTGCTGCGTTTGAACGAGATGGCCCGGTTTCACGAGAACCCCTTCAACCGCGGACAGGAGCATTGAGCATGAAACACATCGCACGATTCATCGTTATCGCCTCGCTGCTGACCCTGGCGTGGAGCGCGGTCGGAGCAACCTGATTTTCCCGGCCATAACGGACTGATTGAACGATTTTTTTGGGGAATGGGCAGGAACGCCCCCTGCCAACTTTATGCTCCGGCGTCCAGATCCCCCCGTGATTTTGACTCCCCCCCTCAAAACATGGGTTGGACGCCGGAGCGCCATTTTTTCAGCCAGCGCCTGGCGATGGTCGGAAGGACAAAGTGAACACGAAGGGCGACAAGACAACCCGGCCGGAACTTCCGGCTGATACGACCCAGGGCTCCGGGGCACTGCGACTTCAGTGAAGTCCCCCCCTTCACTGAATTTTGTCCCGGAGCCGCCAGCATCTCCTGTGTGAGTGTGTGTGAAAAGGGCAAGGATTGCCCAGGAAGCTGTCCGCCGCGAGGTCAAGCGCGGCGGACGACCTCCCGGCAACCCCCCTGCCGGAGAGGAAAGATCCGGATGCAAAATCCGGGCATTACAACGACAGCACCGGTGCAAGTCGGTGCCAATCCACCCCAGGGTGGCGACGTCTACAGCCCCGGTGCACCGATCCAGTGGTTTCCTCCTCCTTTCTCACTGTTTTTCGCACCGGGGCTTTTTTTTGCCTCGGCGGCTTCGATTCTGGGCTTCGTTGGCGGGCTTGTGTGGGGTTCCCCGGGGGTTCGGGGCTTGCGTGCGGGCTCCGACTCTGCCCCTATTGGCAGGGGCAACATCCCACCCCGACATGGGATAATCCCACCATCGCATCGAACGACGCAGTCTGGAGCAAGCATGGACCTGAGCATTCTCTGGTGGGTATTGGCCGTCATTCTCGTGGTCGGGGGCCTGGCCGGCACCCTTCTGCCCGCCCTGCCTGGCGTACCCATGGTGTTCGCGGGCTTGCTGCTGGCTGCCTGGGTCATGGATTTCGAGCCGGCCGGGGCCGGCACGATCGCCGTGCTCGGGGCGTTGACGGCGGTCGCCTGGCTCCTCGACTTCCTGGCCGCCGCCGTGGGGGCCCAGCGCCTCGGGGCCAGTTCGCGGGCGTTCTGGGGCGCCATGGTCGGCGCGATCGTGGGCATCTTCTTCGGGCTGCCCGGTATCATTCTCGGCCCCTTCCTCGGCGCTGTGGTGGCGGAGCTGAGTGGCGGCCGGACGATGGGGGAAGCCGGCAAGGCGGGCCTCGGCGCCTGGGTCGGCACCGTGATCGGCACCGCCGCCAAGCTGGCCATCGCGTTCACGATGGTGGGCTTCTTCCTGCTGCGCCAGTTTTTCAATTGACGCCGACCTTGGCTGACGGACTGTGCAATCGACCTTTCGCGACGCCCACAAAAAAAGACCCGGCCAGTCGGCCGGGTATCAAGGAGATGAATCACAACCTCGCGTGAGGTCTGTGCCTCTCTAGAAACTCCTGAGATTGCAAAAAGTTGGTGGGGACGTCGAAATCTTGGTTCCTTGCCCGGGGAACGCTGTCGCTCAGGGCGCCCGCAACGCCTCGAGCAGGGCTGAAAACTCGCCGGGAATCCTTGCCGACAGCACCGTCTTGTCCCGAACCTCGGCCAGGGCCGGAGGCAAGGGGACCGGTCGGTGCAGCGTATCCTCGATCACCTCGGCGAACTTGGCCGGGTGCGCCGTACACAGAAACACGCCGGTTTCCCCGGGCTTGAGGGCCTCGCTCAGTGCGAGCCAGGCCAGGGCGCTGTGCGGGTCGGCGAGGTAGCCCTGCCGGTCCAGCGCCCGGATGGCGCCCTGGGTCTGGTCGTCATCGATGGCGACGCTCTCCAGGTAGTCGGCAATCGGGCTTCCCGCCCGCCGAGCCAGCGCCTCCACCCGGGGGAAGTTGTTCGGCAGGGATATGTCCATGGCGTTGCTCAGGGTCGCCACCGTCGGGTTCGGGGCCCAGTTGCCGTCCGCCAGGTAGCGGGGGATGGTGTCGTTCCGGTTGGTGGCGGCAAGCACCCGCCCCATGGGCAGGCCCAGCGTCCGGGCGATCAGGCAGGCGGTGATGTTGCCGAAGTTGCCGCTGGGCACGCAGAACACCGGCGCCTCGCCGTCCAGGCGCGCCACGGACTCGAAGTAGTAGCTCACCTGCGCGAGGAGGCGCGCCACGTTGATGGAGTTGGCCGAATTCAGGCCGAGCTCTTCGCGCAGCGCCTCGTGGTCGAACGCCTCCTTGACCAGGGCCTGGCAGGTATCGAAATCGGCGTCCACGGAAATGGTGTGGATGTTGTCCCCCAGGGTGCAGAACAGTTTCTCCTGCAGGGGCGAAATGCGGCCCCGGGGATAGAGGATGACAGCCCGCACGCCCGGAATTCCGTGGAACGCATGCGCCACCGCAGCGCCGGTGTCACCGGACGTGGCGGTCAGGATCGTGGTCGGTGATCCGTCGGTAAACGCGCCGAGACAGGCCGCCAGGAACCGGGCGCCGAAATCCTTGAAGGCCAGGGAGGGACCGTGGAACAGCTCGAGCGCGTGCACTCGCTCGCCCACCGCCACCTGGTCCAGGGGAAAGTCGAACGCCTGGCGCACGAGGGCGTCCACCCGATCCGCCTCCAGGCCGGTCAGGTGCGTCAGCAGGCGTGCACTTCGCTCGACGAAGGGCAGGCCCAGGAGGGCGGCGACGTCCTCCAGCGGTTCGATGACCTCGGGGAAGTACAGGCCGCGTCCGCGCCCCAGGCCCCGCTGCACCGCCGTGGCGAAGGAGACGCGATCTTCAGGGTGCGCGAGATTGACGAAATCCATCGCTCGGGCCCCGCTCACGATCCACTCATCGTTCGCTCAGGCGCCGGGCGCCCGCCAGGTCGGCGCGGCAGCGTCGCACGAATCCCTGTTCCGTCTGGATGAAATGCTGTTGCAGCCAGGCCTGGCCCTCGGTAGCCACGCGGCTGTCATCGACGATGGCGAACACGGTGGGCCCGGAGCCGGAAATGCCGAAGGCCAGCGCACCCATGCGGATCAGGGCTTCGCGCGCCGCATCGAACTCGGGAATCAGGCTGCGGCGCCAGGGCTCCGCGATGAGGTCCACGAGGCAGCGCGCCGCGTCCCGGGGCTCGCCCGCGTAAAGCTCGTGCACGAAGTGGGCGAACTGGGCGCCGTGGGCGACGGCCACGCTGCGCGGCAGCTCCGAGGGCAGCAGCTCCCGCGCCGCCTTGGTTTCCATGTGCGTCCCGGGCCAGGCGACCAGCACCTGCCAGCGTCCCGGCCAGGGCAAGCCATACTGGTGCGCCCCGTCGGGCAGACACAGGCGGAGACCGCCGAGCAGGCTGGGCGCGATGTTGTCCAGGTGCACTTCACCGGAGATGCTGCCTTCCATCTCCGCCATGAGCGCCAGTAACTCGAGGCGATTCAGCGGCTTGCCGAAAAAGCGATTGAGCGCGACCAGGGTGGCGACGATGGAGCTGGC
Source organism: Lysobacterales bacterium (assembly GCA_036351115.1). Taxonomy (GTDB): domain Bacteria; phylum Pseudomonadota; class Gammaproteobacteria; order Xanthomonadales; family SZUA-36; genus Marinihelvus. The sequence continues at coordinate 17,892 of JAZBOL010000004.1, forward strand.
GCTGGAGCCCAGACCGCTGCCCACCGGCAGCCGCTTGTCGAGGGTGACCCGCAAGGTCTCGATCTCCTTGCCGGCCGCGCGGGTCTTTCGCTCGAAGCGGCGGCAGGAAACCATGACGATGTTCTCCTCCGGATCCTCCGGGAGCTCATGGGCAAACGGACCGGTGCAGCGCAGCACCCAATCGTCCTGGGAGCCTGCCCGAAGGCTGACGACGTCGCCAAACACGTCGCCTTCCACGGCCTCGAGCGCAAGCCCCAGGGCATCGAATCCAACGGACAGGTTTCCCACCGAGGCGGGCGCAAACACTTTCATGAATCGCTTACTCCTTGATGATTCCGCATCATGCCGACAGCCCCCCTGCGGATGGCTCAGACATCGAGGGGTCTCCACGCCGTGCGCAGCACGTCGGCGAACACCCCGGCGGCGGTCACCGCGCCTCCCGCGCCATAGCCCCGCAACACCATGGGGATCGGTTGGTAGTAATCGGTGAAGATGACGAGGGCGTTTTCGCCGTCGCGGATGGCGCCCAGGGGCTGGTCCGCCGGAACGGATTCCACGGAAACGCGACATCGGCCGTCACTGATCCGCCCGACGTAACGGAGCACGGCGCCGGCTTCCCGTGCCGCCTCGATGCGCCCGGCGAAGTCCTCGTCCAGTGCCTTGAGTCGCTCGGGCAGTTCAGCGACATCGGCGTCGGCGGCAAAGCCCTCCTCGATGACGGGCTGCACGTCGATGTCCGACAGCTCGAGCTCCATGCCCACTTCCCGGGCAACGATCAGGAGCTTACGGGCCACGTCCATGCCGCTCAGGTCATCGCGCGGGTCCGGCTCCGTGAACCCCAGGTCCATGGCCTTTGCCACGGCCGCCGAGAAGGGCATGCCGTCTTCCAGCATGCCGAAAATCATGGACAGGGAACCGGACAGGATGCCCTCGAACACCCGCAGCCGGTCGCCGGAGCGCATGAGCCCCACCATGGTGTCGATGAAAGGCAGGCCGGCGCCGACGTTGGTTTCGTACAGGAACTTGCGGAAATTTCGAGCGGCCGTGTCCCTGAGCCGGCGGTAGTAGGCCTGGTCCAGCGTGTTGGCCTTCTTGTTCGCACAGACCACGTTGAAGCCGTTGGACATCAATTCGACGTAGTCCCGGGCCAGCTTCTCGTTGGTCGTGCAGTCCACGATCGTGGGGTTGAGCAGCCCGAGCCGGTCCTTGATGGCGAGAATGTCTTCCAGGGTCCAGGGTTCGCCCGCCCGGTCCAGCTGTCCCTGCCAGTCGTCGAGGTCAATGGCGTCTCCGGCCACGAGAAGTTTGCGGCTGTTGGCAATGGCGCGGACCTTCAGTTCCTGGTGGTTGGCGGCGAGCTGGTCGGCCTGGCGCTGAATCTGTTCCAGCAGCTCACCGCCGACGTTACCGCAGCCGAGCAGAATGACGTCGATGTGGCTGGTATGGCCGAAAAACGCCGTGTGGCTGGCGCGGGTGGCGGCCACCGCATCGCGCCGATCGACGACGAGCGAGATGCCGCACTCGGTCGAGCCCTGGGCGATGACTTCCACGTTGACGCCCGCCGCGGAGTTCGCCATCAGGAACCGGGCCGCGATGCCACGATTGTGCTTCATGCCGTCACCGACAAGGGTCACGACGGCGCGCTCTTCGAGCACCGTGATGCCGGACACGAGACCGTGCAGGCGCTCGAAGTGGAACTCCTCCTCCAGGGCGAGCCGGGCCGTTTCCGCCTCGTCGGTCTTCACGCAGAGCGTGATGCTGTACTCGGAAGAGGACTGGACGATCAGCAGGACGGAAATGCGGCGCTGGGCCAGGGCGCCCATGAGGCGGTTCGCCACCCCGACCCGTCCCCGCAATCCCGACCCCTCGACCGTGATGGCGGCCACGTGGTCGAGCAGGGAGATGCCACGCACCGCCTCGTCCTGGGACGCCCCGGCATGGACCACGGTCCCGGGCAGGTCCGGTTCGTAGGTGTTGCGTATCTCGCAGGGGATGCGTGCCGCCGCCAGCGGCGCCAGGGCCTTGGAACTGATCACGCCGGCCCCGTAGAAGGACAGTTCCATGGCCTCTGCGTAGCTGACTTCCTCGAGCACCCGGGCGTTGCTGACGAGCCGCGGATCGGCGGTGTAGAAACCATCCACGTCTTTCCAGATCTGGCAGCAGCGGGCCTCGAGGGCGGCGGCCACGGCGGCGGCGGAGTAATCCGAGCCGTTCCGGCCAAGCAGCTGATAGCGACCGGCGGCGTTCTTGCCATGAAACCCCGGCAGCACCAGGACCCGGGGTCCGTCGTCCATGGCTTCGAGCAGGCGCGGACGCGCCAGTTCCAGATCCACCACCGAATCCAGCCAGCTGTCGTCGGCCGGTGGCAGCAGGTCCGAGTCCGCCCAGCGGGCATCGACTCCGTGAAGCTGCAGCAGTCCGGCCATGAGCTGGCTGGAAAGGTTTTCACCGGACGCCAGGATTTCGGCCCGGCTCTCTTCCGGGCAGTTTTCCAGCAGGCGAATGCCCTGCAGGCGCTGCACGAGGCGTTCCCGCCGCTGGTCCAGGATGGCCTGGAGTCCGGCAACGTCGAGTCCGCCGGCCCCCAGGCCGTCGATGATGTCCTGCTCGGCGGACAGGATCGCACCCACCGTGGGAGCCGTGTCCTCGCCCTCGACGGCTGCGTCGATGGCCTCGATCAGCAGGTTCGTAACGCCATAGACCGCGGAAAGCACCACGACCACGGGTTCGGCTTCAGCAAAGCGGCGAATCAGGGCCGCGCTGGCCTGAAAGCCTTCCACGGTTGCGAGCGATGACCCGCCGAATTTCTGTACCAGCATCAGTAGGCGTCCTTGTGCACGGACCGCATGGCGCGACCGCTCGGATCCGCCATTTCAGCAAAGGCCGGATCCCAGGCCATGGCTTCCGGCGAAGAACAGGCGACGGACTTTCCACCGGGCACGCACAGGGCGGCGCTCGGCAGGGGAAACAATCGCTCGAAAATCGTCCGGTAATAATAGGCCTCCCGGGAATCCGGCGTGTTGTGGGGGAAGCGCCGCGCGGCATTCTCGAGGGCCTGGTCCGAGACGCTGGCGGCGGCATGATCGCGCAGCGCATCGATCCAGCCGTAGCCGACGCCATCGGAAAACTGCTCTTTCTGCCGCCAGGCGACGTCCTCGGGCAACAGGTGGCCCAGGGCTTCCCGGAGCACCTGCTTCTCCATGCCGCCCTCGGGCACCATCTTGTCCGCCGGGTCCAGGGCCATCGCGAAGTCGAGAAAATCCCGGTCGAGGAAGGGCACCCGGGCCTCCACGCCCCAGGCGGACATGGCCTTGTTGGCGCGCAGGCAGTCAAACTGGTGCAGGCGTGAAACCTTGCGCACCGTTTCCTCGTGGAACGCGCGGGCATCGGGCGCCTTGTGAAAGTAGAGGTAGCCACCGAAGACCTCGTCCGCACCCTCGCCGGAAAGCACCATCTTGATGCCCATGGCGCGGATCTTCCGGGCCATGAGGTACATGGGCGTCGCCGCCCGGATGGTCGTGACGTCGTAGGTTTCCAGGTGGTAGATCACCTCCTCGAGCGCGTCGAGGCCTTCCTGGATCGTGTAGGTGAAGCCGTGGTGCACCGTACCGATGGCCTCCGCCACTTTCTGCGCGGCTGCCAGGTCCGGCGAGCCCTCGAGCCCCACGGCGAAGGAATGCAGACGGGGCCACCAGGCGCGACTGCGCTCGTCGTCCTCCACGCGCCGTTCCGCGTGACGCGCGGCCAGGGCGGCGATGAGCGAGGAGTCGAGGCCACCGGACAGCAACACGCCGTAGGGCACGTCGCTCATGAGGTGCGAGCGCACGCTGTCGTCAAGCGCGTCGAACAGGGCCCGGCGATCCGTCGGCTGACGCTCCAGGGCGTCGAAATCGGCCCAGGCAGGGTGGAAGTAGGGCACCGGCGCCTCCTGGCCTTTCTGCCAGGAATGCCCCGGGGGAAACTCCTCCACCTGCGTGCACACCTCCATGAGGGCCTTCATCTCGGAGGCGACATAGAGCCGGCCGGCCTCGTCGAAGCCCGTGTAGAGCGGAATGATGCCCACCGGGTCGCGGGCGATCAGCCAGTGGTCCCGCTCCGCGTCGTACAGTACGAAGGCGAACATGCCGCGGAGCTCGTTCAGAAAACCGTCGCCCCGGGCCTGGTAAAGCGGCAGGATGACCTCGCAATCCGATTCGGTGCTGAAGTCGTAGCCGGCCAGGGGTCCGCCCCGCAGCTCGGCGTGATTGTAGATTTCGCCGTTCACCGCCAGGGCGCACTGACCGTCGCGCGACAGCAGGGGCTGGGCGCCCGTGTTGACGTCCACGATCGCCAGACGTTCGTGCGCGAGCACGGCGCGGGCGTGCGTGAAGCTGCCGCTCCAGTCGGGGCCCCGGTGGCGGAGCAGCCGGGATTGTCGCAGCGCCACTTCCCGGAGCGCGTCGGATGCATCCTCGATATTCAGGATGCCGAAAATGGAACACACGGGATCGTTCTTCTGTCAGCCTCAAACCCGCATCATAACCAGCCCGCGGGCATCATAGAACCGGTGGCTTGGCTATCATGAGGAAGACATGTCGCTGAAAAAACTCGTCCTCTGGATTTTCGCGCTGACGATCAGTCTCGTTGGGGGGCTGTTGGTCTGGGCCTTCAACGCGGATCTCGGCCGTTTCCAGCCGCAAATCGAGGCTGCCCTGACGAAGCAGCTGGGCCGGGAGACCCGCTTCGACGATCTGAACATCGACCTGGGCTCCAGCATCGAGGTGCGCGCGAGCGGATTCCGCATCGCGAACCTGCCCGGCGCCAACCCGGATGACCTGCTGCAGGTCCCTTCCTTCGAGGGCGCCGTCAGGCTGGCGTCGCTGTTCGGCGATGGCCCACTGGTGATCGAACGCCTCGAGGCTGACGGGGTTCAGCTCAACCTGGCCTGGGACGGGAACGGAAACGGCAACTTCCAGCTCGGCGCGCCAACCGCGGCCACCCCCACCGCGGAAGAGCCACCGCTCCAGCAACGGTTGTCCCTGGGCCAGAGCCGCATCGGGGACGCCACCGTGACCCTGGCCTGGCCCGGCCACGAAAACCGCCTGGAGATCCGCAACCTGGAGGTGGCTGATGGTGCCGAGGACATGATCACCATCTCACTGGACGGCGCTGTCAACGGCAAATCCATGGGGTTCTCCGGGCAAGTGGGACCGCGGCAGGGACTGCTGAACGCCGGAGCCGTCACCATCGAGGGCAAGGGAAATTTCTCCACCTTGCTCGTGGACGGGAAGGCCGAGATCGACAACCTCGAACGCCCGGACCGACCCATCGTTCGGCTCGACATCCGGGGCAACGACATCCGGGACGTCGAGGCCTTTCTCGGCCTCGAGGAGGGACCGGCCGGCTCTTACCAGCTGTTGCTGGACAGCAAGCAGGCGCAGGATCGATGGACCGTCGATCTCCGCGGTCACATCGGCGAGTCGACCTTTGACGCCGAAGGCGAAGCCAGCGGTCTCCGGGATCTTTCCCGGGTCGGTCTGAACGTCAATGCCAGGGGACCCGATCTGGGTAACGTGCTGCGCCTGTTTCGCCTCGACGATTTCCAGGAGGAGCCGTTCGAGGTCCGGGGCCGGGTGCTCCGGGACGGGTCGGACCTGAAGCTCCAGGAAATCCACATGGACATCGGGTCGACGCGCTTCGACCTGGACGGCACCCTGGGTGACTTTCCCCATTTGCAGGACGCGCAGGTCGCCCTGGAGGTCCGGGGTGACGACATCGAGTCATTCCGTGGCCTGCTGGGCCTGCCCGGCGCGGCCGACGGGCCCTTTTCCCTGGAGCTGACCTTCGAACCCGGCGCCGGCCAGGGTCCGGGCAGTGACAGCTACGACCTCATGTCGGCCGAGCTCCGGACCAACCTCGGTACGCTGGGGTTGAAAGGCAACGTGTCGGACGACGCGCGTTACGCGGGCAGCACGCTGGCGATCGATTTCGACGGAACGAACGCCCTGGACAGTCTCGGTGATTTTGGCCTCCCCGGGCTCGAACCGTCACCCTACGCCGTCGACGCCCGGGTCGAAATCCGGGAACAGGGCGTGTTCATCGAACAAGGCCAGGTGACCGGCCTCTATGCCATGGACGCTACCGCGTCGGGCCTGGTCGGCTGGCAGCCGCTGGACGCGGTGACGAACATCGACATCGAACTCGACGGTGCGGACCTGGCAGGCACGCTCGTCCCCCTCGGCATCGAGTGGCCCCTGGCCAGCGCCCCCTTCAGGCTCACCAGCGGTCTCCGGGCAACGGCATCGGGCCTTCGCTTCGACGACCTGGTTCTCCAGGTCGCGCAGTCGCGGCTGGAGGGGGATGCCCTGGTCCCCCTCGTCGATGACCTTTCCGGGCTTGACGCCACCCTGCAGGCCGAAGGGCCGGAGCTGACGAACATCTTTCGACCCGGCGACGCGATGGACGTCCCCCCCGGCGCCTGGTCCCTGGCCACGCACCTGCGACGGGTCAATTCGCACCTGGTGATGGAAAACACCCGGATCACCCTGGCCGATGTGGAGCTGACGGGAGAAGTTACCTTGCCCTGGCCGGTGCAGGCGGGCAACGGGGCTTTCACACTGGAGGGCCGGGGCCAGGACATCACCACGGTGCTTCCCCGGATGGATGACTTCGCGTTCGCCCCCCAGGCCTTCACGATTTCTGCGGAAGCGGCGGTGGAGGAGGGCACCTGGCGATTCAGGCCATCCTCCGTGCAGCTCGGGAGCGCGAGCCTGACCATCACGGGGACCGCGGATCAGACGTCCGGTAACGCGCGGTCGAACCTGGACCTGGACCTGGAGATCCCCAGCCTCGCCGCGCTGGGAACCTGGCAGGGAGAACGCCTGAGCGATGCGCGAGTCGCGCTGACGACCCGGCTGGACGGTACCCGGGATCGCCTCGAAGCGCGACCCCTGGAGCTGACCGCGGCAGATTCGACGGCCACCGGAAGCCTGGTCTGGGATACTTCCGGCGCCGTGCCCCTGCTCGACCTGTCGCTGACGTCCGAACGGTTTGATCTTCGCCCGCTGCTGCCGGCACCCGAGCCCGAATCGCCCGACGCTGCGCCGGAAACGCCGCCCTCCCGGGACCAACGACTGATTCCGGACACCCCCCTGCCCCTGGACTGGCTCGATGCGCTCGAAGCCACCATGGTCCTCGAAATCGGGCAGGTGATCATGCACGACCGGCTGGTGAACGACCTGAGCGTGGCTGCCAGTTTGCGAGCCAGCCTGCTCACGCTGGAGCGGTACCGTGTCAAGGGCAAAACCGGTGAGTTCGATATAACCGGGCAGCTTCAGCGGCGCAGCGACGGCAAGGCCGAGGTCACGCTGGATCTGGATGCGAAGGACCTGCTGCCGGCCCGGGAAGACTGGCAGAACGCCGACCCGGCCACCCTGCCCCAGATCGACGCCCTGGCGGATGTCCGGGCCGTGGGGGCCACCCCCCGGGAACTCGCCGCCAGCCTGAACGGCCGGCTGCGCGCCACGGCGACGGAAGGCGTGCTCCCGGGTAACGGCCTGGGCGCACTGAATACCTATTTTCTCGAGCAGCTGCTCGCCATCCTGGTCCCCGGGCTGAAGGCGAAGGGACCCACGACACTCCAGTGTTTCGCCGCTAACATTCTCATCAGCGACGGCATCGTGACCCCGGAGCCGGTCCTTGCCTTGCGGACGGACAAGCTCCTTATCCTGGCCGCCGGGTCCGTCGATCTGGGGAGTGAAAAGCTGGACCTCCAGTTTCAGACCACGCCGAGCAAGCTCCTGGGCAGCAGTCTGATGGAGCTCGTCAATCCCTTCGTCAGCCTCGAGGGCACCCTGGCCAAACCCAGCCCGGTGCTCGACCCGGGAAGGACCCTCTTCTACGGGGGCGCCGCTGCAGCGACGGGCGGCCTGTCCATCATCGCCAAGGGGTTGTGGGACCGGCTCCGGGGCGCCCAGAAGCCCTGCGAGCAACTCCGGGATGCCCTGGAGGAAGAAGCCCGAAAGGAAGGGCTCCGCTAGCGCCTGGAATTCGCCCAGCCTCCGTCATAGCGCCAGTGAACACTGAGGCCGTATACCCGCGGTTCGCCGAACTGCGTGTAGGGTTCGACCGCGTAGAACTTGCGGGGATCGTTACCGAACCCCCCGAACCCGCGGGTCTGGACCGTCTCGTCCGTCAGATTTCTTCCCCAGAGCGCCACGGTCCAGGGACCGCTCGACCAGGCGAGGCGCAGGTTCAGCAACGTATAGGCGTCCAGCCGCTCCTCGTGATTGGCTGACGCGTAGAACGCGTCCTTGCCCTCGAGATCGGCGACCACGGACCAGGCGTCCGCAAAATCCCACCGGGCGCCCACCACGTACTGCCAGTTCGGCGCGTGCGCCTGGTCGCGACCGCTCAGGTCGAAGGGAATGCCGTTCTCCGGGTCCGCATCGCTGTGGGCGAAGCTCCGGTAGTCCCGGTATTCCGCGTCCAGCAGGCCCAGGGTGCCAAACAGGCGCCAGCGATCGGTCAGCAGCCAGTCCACCTCCAGTTCGAGACCCTGGTTCACGCCACCGGAGGCGTTCTGCAGGCTGTCGATGAACACGCAGGGACAGGCGTCGCTGGTCGGGTCCACGGGCAGGACGATGGATTGCCCGACCTGCACGTCGTCACGGTCCTGGTAGAACACGGACGCCGCCAGTTGCAGCCGGTCGTCCAGGAACAGGCCCTTGATGCCGGCCTCCAGGTTGACCAGGGTTTCCCCGTCAAACAGGAGACTGCCGGGGGGCAATTCGATGCCCTGGTCTTCCAGGTCCAACCGCTGGCTGGCGAGCGCCGAATTGACACCTCCAGGCTTGTAACCCCGGCTCACCAATCCGTAAATCAGCAGACCGCCGTCGGTCCGGTACTCCAGGGCCAGGCGGCCGCCCCAGAAGTCCTCATCGCCCTCCGAAGCGTTGGCGAGCGAACCGGGCGCCACCGGGCTGTTGTCGTCGTAGCGAAAATCACGCTGCTCCCAGCGCAGCCCGCCGACGAGGGTCCAGCGATCGGCGAGGGGCAGCTCCAGCTGGCCGTAGACCGCGAAGTTTTCCGTGTCGAAGGTGCTCGCGAAATCCCCGGCGGCAAAGGTGTACTCGCGCAGCAGCGTCTGCTCCTGGTCCCGGTAGTAGACGCCCCCGACCCAGCGGGCGGCGTCGCCTTCCCCGGACAGGAGCCGCAGATCCAGGGTGCCATTCCGGTTGCCGCGGGTGTAGGCGTCGAAAGACTGGTACCACCAGTCGAAGCCCCACAGGTCGAAGTCGCAGGGTGTTCCCTCGCAGATTCCCGTGAAGCTCCAGTCCTCGTCAAAGCTGTACACCGAGTCGGCATCCACGCCGCTGAGCAGGGCCTCGAACGCATAGTCGTCAGCGAGGTCCACGCGGGCCTTCAGCGCCGCACCAAACACCTCGAGGGAATCCTCCCCCGGTTGATCGGACAGGGTTTCGCGCGTGTTGTCGAGGGAGAATGCGTCGTAGCCGTTGCCGATGTCCGCCGCGTAGAGGGTCAGGTCGAGGTCGAAATCACCGGTCACCTGCCAGGCCAGCCGGCCCCGGGCGCTCAATTCGTCGATGTCGTTGGTGGGCCGGCCGAGAAAGACATTGTCGACCCAGCCATCGGACCGGTTGGACTGCACGGCCAGGCGCCAGCCCAGGGCTTCCGTGGCCGGCCCGCCCACGCTGGCCTGCACGGAACGCGTGTCGTAGTTGCCCAGGATCAGTTCGGCGTTGCTCTCGAAGCGGTCGCCGGGGCCGTTCGAGACGAGGTTGATCAGGCCGGCGAGGGCGTTGGCGCCGAACAGGGTTCCCTGGGGACCGCGCAGCACCTCGACCTGGCGCAGGTCGAGGGTCGTTGCGGCGCCGCCAATCCCCGTGAAGTCCATGCCATCGATGAGCAGGCCGACGGACGGATTGACCGGTTCGACGAACTGGCTGCGCTCACCGATGCCGCGAACCTGGAAGAACCGCCCCCGGGACGCACCCGTGGAGAAGTTCACGTTGGGCGCGAGGTTCAGCATCTGCTCCAGGTGCGTGGCCGTCCGCGCCTGAATGGCGGCGTTGTCGAAGACCGTGACGCTGGCCGCGGAATCCAGGACCGCGAGGGGCCGGAAATCGGCGGTAACGACGACCTCTTCGAGCGCCAGGGTCGAGTCGGACGCATCCCCATCCAAATCACCGGACACGCCGGCAGGCGTCTGGGCGCCCGCGAGGACGGGGGCCAGGGCGGCGGTCGTGGCCAGGGTCAGCAAGCAAAACTTCATGTCGGAACTCCTCAGGGTCGGGGAGTCCGGGGTTCGAGCGGGGGTGCGCGGTGCATCGAGGAGCATCCGTCCCTACGCCGGTACTAGCCGGATCAGGTTCAATGGGTTCGCTCTCGCGTCTCAGGCCGTCGGCAGTGCCGGGGCCACCCCAGGATCAGGCGTCAGTATAGCGCAGCCGTCCTGAAGACGGTCGTGAAGGAAGTTGCGGACCGGGTCCCGGCGGTTTCGCCGGAAGGAGCCTCAGCGGAGCTGGCGTTGCAGGCTGGCGAGCGCCTCGCTGCCGGGGTTGAGCTGATCCCAGGACGCTTCGCTGAGGGGCGTTGCCCCGGTGCCGAAGACGTCGTGCATCTCCGGGAGGGTTTCGTTGAGGTACATGAGCCCGGTAACCACCTCGCCCTTCGCGCGATGCGCCTCGAGGTATTGCATCGCGGCGCTGCGGTCTGTCGGGTCGTAGTCCGGATCGGCCTTGCGCAGCAACACGGTGGAGCCGTCGTGCAGGGTCACCGGGACCGTCGTGCCGTCGTCGTAGGCCACGGTGATTTCCTCGGCGGGCGGTACCAGGTCGGCCTCCACCACCTTGTGGGACATTTTCCGCGTATAGGCATAGCTCTTGGTCGAGCCTTCGTGGTCGTTGAAAGTCACGCAGGGCGAAACCACGTCGATGACCGCGCAGCCACGGTGTCGCACGCCGGCCTTGATCAGGGGCACGAGCTGCTCCCGGTCGCCGGAAAACCCCCGCGCCGCGAAACTGCCGCCCAGGGCGATGGTGGTGGCCACCGGGTCGATGGCCTGCATCCGGTTCACCTGGCCCCGCTTGGCCCGGCTGCCCGGATCGGCGGAGGCGGAAAACTGTCCCTTGGTCAGGCCGTACACCCCGTTGTTTTCGATGAGGTACAGCATGTTCAGGTTGCGGCGCACCACGTGGCCGAACTGCCCGAACCCGATGGACAGGGAATCCCCGTCGCCGCTGACGGCAATGCAGGTCAGGTTCCGGTTCGCCGCCATGGCGCCGGTGGCCACGGACGGCATGCGGCCGTGCACCGAGTTGAACCCGTGGGCGCCCGACATGAAATAGGCCGGGGTTTTCGACGAGCACCCGATCCCCGACAGCTTGATGACCGTATGCGGCTCGATGGAAAGTTCCCAGAACGCCTGCACGATGGCCGCGGTGATGGAGTCATGGCCACAGCCGGCGCACAGGGTCGACAGGACCCCTTCGTAATCGCGCTGTCGTAAACCAATGTCGTTGACCCGGTCCGTGGGCAGGTCGATGCGGGGCTTGGGGATGTAGGTCATGCGGCAACCTCCTCGCGAACATGGTCCCGGACCGCCTCCACGACACAGCTGCTCGGGATGGGCATGCCGTTGTAATGCAGCACGGGAACCAGCTTTTCCGCCGGCACCTCGAGTTCGATCATGAGCAGGCTGCGCAGCTGCGCGTCCCGGTTCTGCTCGACAACGAACACCGTGTCGTGGTCCGCGAGAAACTGTTCCACCTCGACGCCGAAGGGAAAGCCCCGCACGCGCAGGTAATCCAGGTGCATGCCTTCCTCGGCAAGCCGGTCGAGCGCCTCGTTGACGGCGCCGTCAGAGGATCCGTAGGCCAGGATGCCCGTGCGGGTCGCCGCGCCGGCCTCGCGCTCGAGCGCCCGCGGCACCAGGCCCCGGGTCGTTTCCCACTTGGTGAGGAGGCGATCCACCACGTCCTGGTACTCCGCGGAGTCCTCCGTGTATCCCCCGTAGCGATTGTGGCCCGACCCTCGGACGAAGTAGGCGCCTTTCGCATCCTCACCCGGGAAGGTCCGTGCGGCAATGCCGTCACCATCCACGTCGAGGTAGCGGAAAAACTTCTCCATCTCCGCCAGTTCCTCAGGCCCGACGACTTTGCCCCGGTCCGGGCGAAAATCATCGTCCCAGGTCAATTCCGGGATCATCCAGTCGTTCATGCCGATGTCCAGGTCCGAGAGCACGAACACCGGCGTCTGCAGGCGCTCGGCCAGGTCAAAGGACGCCACGGCGAATTCGAAACACTCCCGGGGATCTGCGGGAAACAGCAGGGGGTGCCGCGTATCGCCGTGAGAGGCGTAGGCGCAGAGCATCACGTCACACTGCTGGGTTCGCGTGGGCATGCCCGTGGACGGCCCCACGCGCTGGACATTGAAAAAGACCGAGGGGATCTCGGCATAGTAGGCGAACCCTATAAATTCGCTCATCAACGAAATACCCGGTCCGCTGGTCGGCGTGAACGCCCGGGCCCCAACCCAGTTGGCGCCCAGCACCATGCCCGCAGCGGCCAGTTCGTCTTCTGCCTGGATGATGCAGAAGTGATTCTCACCGGTTTCCGGATCGGACCGGAAATGTTCGCAGTAGCGTTGAAAACCGTCCATGAGCGACGTGGACGGGGTGATCGGATACCAGGCGCCGACCGTGGCGCCCGCATAAACACAGCCGAGCGCCGCCGCGGAATTGCCGTCGATGAGAATGTGCGCCGAGTTGTCGCCCATGGTTTCGGCCCGGACGGGCAGGGGGCAGGTGAAGTGCTCGATCGCGTATTCGTAGCCGAGATTGATGGCCTCGAGGTTGCTGTCCACGAGCTTCGGTTTGCTCGCGAAGGTCTCTTCGAGCAGCTGTTTGACGATCGCCCGGTCAATGTCCAGCAGCGCGCACAGGACGCCGACGTACGCAATATTCTTCATGAGGATGCGCACCCGGGCCACCTCGAAATGCTCGTTGCACAGGCGCGCCAGGGGCACGCCGAGTACGGTGATGTCATCCCGTGTAAGCGTGGACTCCCGGGGCCAGGTGGAGTCGTAGATAAAGAATCCACCGGGGCTGACCTCGGCCAGGTCCCGGGCGTAGGTCTGGGCATTCATGGCCACCATGACATCCACGCTGCCCTCCCGGGCCATGTAGCCGTCGCGATTGGCGCGAATCTCGTACCAGGTGGGCAGGCCCTGGATGTTGCTGGGGAACAGATTCTTGCCGGTGACCGGCAGGCCCATGCGGAACAGGGCTTTCATGAGCAGGCCGTTGGCGCTCGCTGAACCGGTGCCGTTCACGGTGCCGATTTTCAGGACGAAATCGTTGACTCTAGCTGGCATGAACTCTTTCCGGCATTGGTGCTCTCTGGCATGGGTTCGTCTGGGCTTCGACGCTCATGGGCCCTGGACCTGTCCGGTGCTCAGCCGGCTTTGCGCTGCTGGCACGGGGCGGAGCCGTGGTCGATGGCCTTGGGAAAGGTCAGGGAGGACTTTTGCATGTCCCAGGCCGCGGTGGGACACCGCTCGGCGCAGAGGCCGCAGTGCACGCAGAGGTTTTCGTCCTTCACCATGATGCGGGCCGTGTGTTTCAGCGGCCCGGAAGCGAACAGGGGCTGCTCCGGCTCCAGCCGCGGCGCCTTGAGCCGCTCGACCACCTCTTCCTCGGGCCCGTCCGGAAGAATCGTCAGGCACTGGGTGGGGCAGATGTCCACGCAGGCGTCGCACTCGATGCACAGGCTGTCCGTGAAGACGGTCTGGATATCGCAGTTGAGGCAGCGCTCCACTTCCACCGCGGTCTGTTCGGCGTCGAAGCCCAGCTCCACCTCGGTGGTCAGGGTCTTGAAGCGCTCCACCAGCGGCACGTGCTCCATCTTGCGCCGGGCCGCGGGATCGAAGTTGTTGGAGTAACTCCATTCATGCATGCCCATCTTGCGGCTGCCCAGGTTGAGCAGCGTGGGCAGGCGATCGCTCAGGGGTTCGCCCTGGCAGTGGCGGTGAATGGAAATGGCCGCCTGGTGGCCGTGCTCGACGGCCCAGATGATGTTCTCGGGACCGAAGGCCGCATCGCCGCCGAAAAAGACCCCGGGGCGGGTGGATTCGAAGGTCTTGCGATCCACCACCGGGACGTCCCACTGGTCGAACTCGAGACCGATGTCCCTTTCGATCCAGGGGAAGGCGTTCTCCTGGCCAATGGCCAGCACCACGTCGTCGCAGGGAATGAAAACTTCCTCGACAATTCGCTGATCGACGATACGGCCGTCTTCCGTGTCGTACTCCATGACATCGAAGGTCATGCCGACGAGCTGGCCATCCTCGACGACAAAGGCTTTCGGGGAGTGGTTGATGACGATCTCGACGTTCTCTTCCTCCGCGTCCTCCAGCTCCCACTCGGAGGCCTTGAAGAAATCCCGGGGCTTGCGCGCCATGACCTTCACGGTCTCCGCGCCAAGGCGCAGGGATGTGCGGCAGCAGTCCATGGCCGTGTTGCCGACGCCGATGATGAGCACGCGCTTGCCGATGGTGTCCGTGTGTTTGAAGGCCACGGACTCGAGCCAGGCGATGCCGATGTGGATGTTTGCATCGCCGGCTTCGCGGCCCGGGAGATTCAGTTCCTTGCCCTTGGGCGCACCGCTGCCAATGAACACCGCGTCGTAGCCTTCCGCGAGCAGCGCTTCGAGGCTTTCGATGCGGTGGCCCAGGCGCAGGTCCACGCCCATGTCCACGATCATGCCGAGCTCTTCGTCCAGCACTTCCGCCGGCAGACGAAAGGCCGGAATGTTGGAGCGCATCAGGCCACCGGGCTTGTCCAGGGCCTCGAACACGGTGCACTCGTAACCGAGGGGCATGAGATCGTTGCAGACCGTGAGCGACGCGCAGCCGGCGCCGACCAGCGCGATGCGCTTGCCGTTTTTCTGATCGGGGATGACGGGCAGGCGGTCGCTGATGTCCTGGCGGTGATCCGCCGCGACGCGTTTCAGTCGACAGATGGCCACGGGCTTCTGGCCGGTGCGACCGCGCCGGCAGGCCGGCTCGCAGGGGCGATCACACACGCGGCCGAGGATGCCGGGAAACACGTTGCTTTCCCGGTTCACCATGTAGGCGTCGGTGAACCGGCCCTGGGCAATCAGGCGGATGTATTCGGGAACGTCGGTATGCGCGGGGCAGCCCCACTGGCAATCCACCACCTGGTGGAAGTAATCCGGATTCGAGGTATCCGTGCGATCCATTCGCGCGCTGCTTTCTCCCAACGTGGGCGATGGCGGGGTAAGCCGGCACCACTTGCAAAAAAGGATAGCCGTTTTGTGACGAAACCGCGACTCGAAATTCGAGCGTGGGAAAAAAGCCCCGGCAAGGGCCGAAAAACGGTACACTGGGACCTTCTGCGGATGCCCAACCGGTGGCATCCCTGCCGTTTCGGGGCGTGATCCCCGGACCCGCCAGAAATCCTGTGCCCGGGAAACCACCCCGGATGCCAAACCACTATCCAGCCCTGACCGGTCATCCCACGTGGTGGGAGGGGCCCGACTGGAGCAAAAAACCATGTCTTTCGAATCCCTCGGCCTGCGGGCCGAACTCCTGCGCGCGATCAGCGAGCAGGGCTACGACACGCCTACACCGATCCAGGCCCAGGCCATTCCGGCCGTGCTGGCTGGCCGCGACCTCATGGCCGGCGCCCAGACCGGTACGGGCAAAACCGCCGGCTTCACGCTGCCCCTGCTGCAACGCCTCGCGGACGAACCGCGGACGAAGGGGCGGGGCCAGGTCCGCGTGCTGATTCTCGCGCCGACCCGGGAGCTCGCCGCCCAGGTACACGACAGCGTCCTCGCGTACGGCAAGCATTTACGCCTGCGCTCCGCCGTCATTTTCGGTGGCGTCAACATCCGGCCCCAGATGAAGAAGCTCGGCAACGGGGTCGACGTGCTGGTGGCCTGCCCGGGCCGGCTGCTCGACCACGCCAACCAGGGCACCGTGGATCTTTCCCAGGTGGAAACGCTGGTCCTGGACGAAGCCGACCGCATGCTGGACATGGGCTTCATCCACGACATCCGCCGAATCGTCAAACTGATTCCGGCGAAAGAATCCCGTCAGACGCTGATGTTTTCGGCGACCTTCTCCAGGGACATCAAGACGCTCGCCTCGAGCCTCCTCGATGACCCGGAATCCATCGAGGCGCCGGGCACGAACCGCACCGCGGATCGCATCGCCCAGCGCATCATCGCCGTGGACAAATCCCGCAAACGAGAGTTGCTCAGCCACCTCATCGGAGCCAATCGCTGGGAGCAGGTGCTGGTGTTTTCCCGCACCAAGCACGGTGCGAACCGCCTGGCCAAGCAGCTGACCGCCGACGGCCTGGAAGCCGCTGCCATTCACGGCAACAAGAGCCAGGGTGCACGCACCCGGGCCCTGGCCGATTTCAAGGCCGGCAAAGTCCGGATCCTGGTGGCGACGGACATCGCCGCGCGGGGCCTAGACATCGAACAGCTGCCCCACGTCATCAACTTCGACCTGCCCCAGGTAGCCGAGGACTACGTGCACCGCATCGGACGCACGGGCCGGGCGGGCCACGAGGGCGAGGCCCTGAGCCTGGTCAGCGCGGACGAGCGCCCCCTGCTCAGGGCCATCGAACGGCTCGTGGGCCAGGACCTGACGCCGGAGATCCTCGAGGACTACCGGCCCAGCAAGGCCGCGGAGCAAGAAGCGCGCCGGGCGGAAAAGGGTCAGGCCAAACCGAAGCCGAAGGGCGGACGCCCCGGACGGCACGCCCGGCGGCGCCGCCAGGCGCAGAAATCGGGTCAGGGCGGTAATCCGGCTGCCCGACAGCAGCCCGCTACACGCAAGCGCCGGGGGCGTGGCGCCCGGCAACAGAACGGCGGTGGCTCCAGCCTCGCGGACCGGATCCTCGGCAGCGACTGATGCGACGGTGACCCGGTCGGCCGGGCGTTGATCCGGGCCCGCGTATCCGGCGTCAATCCGGGGGTCAAGCGGCGAGTTAACCCAGCAGTTCGCCCAGGGCGGCCACCAGTGCCTCCACCTCGGTGGAGGTGTTGTAATGCACCAGGGAACAGCGCAGCACGCCCGTGTCCGGATCGATGCCCAGCGCCTCCATGAGGCGGTACGCGTAGAAATTGCCGTAGCCCGTGCCGATGCCCCGGGCCGCGAGCGCCTCGCACAGCGCCTGGGCCCGGTGGCCTTCGACCTGCAGGGCCACGGTCGGCGCACGGTCCCGGACCTCGGTCGAGCCGACCAGGCGAACCCCCGGAAGGGACTTGAGCGCCTCGAGCAAGGGGCCCAGCAAACGCGTTTCCTGGTTCCTCAGCAGATGGTGGACCCGCTCGCTGGAAGCCCGCGAATCGGTATCGGCGTCCGGAAAGTGGTGACGGTCCAGGGACTCGAAGTAATCGATGACGCCCGCCGCAGCCGCGATCTGGGCGTGATCCGGTCCCGCCGGCGTCATTCGTGCCGTTGGAATCCCCGCGTTGAAGAAATGGCCCTGGTTGGGCAGGCGTTCGTTCCACCTACGGGCCAGGGTCATGAGTCCGAGGTGGGGCCCGTACACCTTGTACAGGGAAAACAGGTAAATGTCGGCGCCGAGCGACGGAATCCAGGGCGTGCCGTGGGGCGCGGCGGAAACGCCGTCGACAATGGACAGGGCCCCCGCGTCGCGAATCTTGCGGCACCAGGCGGCCGCGGGATGGATCGTGCCCACGACGTTCGAGCAGTGGGTGAACGCCACGACCCGGGTTTTCCCGGTCAGCACCCGGTCCAGTCCGGCTTCGTCCAGGGCGCCGGTCTCCGGATTCACGGACCACTCGCGCACGGTGAAGCCTTCCTCCGCCAGGCGGGCGAAGGCGCCGATGTTGGTCTCGTGGTCCTGGTTGGTCACCACGACCTCGTCCCCCGGCTGCAGCCACTGGCGCAGCGCCTGGGCCAGCACGTAGGTGTTCTGGCTCGTGGACGGCCCGAAATGAACTTCGTCCTCACCCACACCGAGCCAGGCGGCCCAGCGGGCCCGCGCCTCGCTCATGGCCTCGCCGCCGGCCGTGGAAGGCGCCGAAGGATAGTAGGGCTGTAGCTTGGTGCGGCGGTAAAAGTGATCCAGCCGCCGGATCACCGGCTCACAGGCATAGGAGCCCCCCGCGTTCTCGAGGTGCACAAATCCGTCCAGGGAGGGCTCGCTGAACGCCGGAAACTGCGCGCGGACAAAGGCCTCGTCCAGCGTGACCGCGGATGCTGTGGGCTCGACGGCGCTCACGTCCCGGACCCCGCGGCGGCGCCCAGTCCCGCCATGGTGATGTACTTGAGTTCGACGTACTCCTCGATGCCGTACTTCGATCCTTCGCGGCCGGTGCCCGACTCCTTCATGCCCCCGAAGGGCGCGACTTCCGTACTGAGGATGCCATCGTTGATGCAGACCATGCCGTACTCCAGCCCCTCGGCGACGCGCCACACGCGGCCCAGGTCCCGGGCGTAGAAATAGGCGGCCAGGCCAAACTCCGTGTCGTTGGCCAGCTCGATCGCTTCCTCCTCGTCGGTGAAACGGAACACCGGTGCGATGGGTCCGAAGATCTCCTCCCGGGCAAACGCCATGTCCCGGGTCGCATCCCGCACCACGGTGGGCTCGAAAAACCGGCCACCCAGGGCGTGGCGTCCGCCGCCCGCAACCACTTCGCCGCCCTTCTCCCGGGCATCGTCCAGCAGCTTCTCCACCTTTTCCACCGCGTCGTCGGAAATCAGGGGACCGACGTTCACCCCTTCCTCGTCGCCTCGTCCCACGACCAGGTCCTGCGTCGCCTTGATGAACTTCTCCACGAATGCGTCATAGACGCCGTCCTGCACGTATAGCCGGTTGGCGCAAACGCAGGTCTGGCCGGCGTTGCGGTACTTGCTGACCATGGCGCCCTGCACGGCGGCATCGAGATCCGCGTCGTCGAAAACGATGAAGGGGGCGTTGCCGCCCAGCTCCATGGACACTTTCTTGACGGTGCTTGCGCACTGGCGGATCAGTTGTTTGCCCACCGGCGTCGATCCGGTGAAAGAGAATTTGCGCACCAGCGGGCTCTCGGTCAGCACTTCCCCCACGGTGCGGGATTGCGTGGTCGTGACGATGTTGAACACCCCGGCCGGCAGGCCCGCCTCTTCGGCGAGCACGGCGAGGGCGAGGGCGGACAGGGGCGTCTCCGCCGCCGGCTTGATCACCACCGGGCAGCCGGCGGCCAGGGCCGGCGCGGCCTTGCGGGTGATCATGGCGATGGGAAAGTTCCAGGGGGTGATGCAGGCCACCACGCCCACGCCCTGGCGGATCACCAGCAGGCGGCGGTCCGCCATGTGGGTGGGAATGACGTCACCGTACAGGCGCTTTCCTTCCTCCGCGAACCACTCGATGAAGGAAGCGCCGTAGAGCACCTCGCCCCCGGCTTCGGCCAGCGGCTTACCCTGTTCGGCGGTCATGATCGCCGCCAGGTCGTCCTGGTGTTCGAGCATGAGATCGTACCAGCGGCGCAGGATGCCGGCCCGGTCCTTGGCGGTCCTGGCACGCCAGTCTGCCCAGGCTGCGTGGGCCGCTTCCACGGCGGCCTCGGTTTCCCGCGCACCGAGTTCCGGTACCTGGACGATTTCTTCGTCGTCGGCGGGATTCGTGACCGGAAAAGTGTCGCCGCTGTCCGCGCCGATCCACTGCCCGTTGACGTAGGCCTGGTCTCGAAGCAGCTTCGGGTGGTTGAGATTCATGGGGGCGTCCTCGCGGTGGTTCACCGGGTGGAAAAAGGAGCTATACCCTCGGGAGTTCCCCCGGCGTTGTCAACCACTCGCCGGGACAGGCCCGGAAGCTGATCTCAGCAGGGGCGCCCACCGGCCTCATTGACGCAGAAGATGTCATGCAGAAGCTCGATCAGCGGGATGGCGTCCGAATCGGCCAGGGCGTAGCGGATGATCTGAGCTTCGCGCCGGGTGGTGACAAGCCCCTGGTTGCGGAGAACCGCCAGGTGCTGGGACAGGGCCGAAGGACTCAGCTCGATCCGTTGATTGAGTTCACCGACGGACAGCTCACCCTCGGCGAGCACGCACATGATCATCAGCCGGCTCTCGTTCGCCAGGGACTTGAGCAGCGCCACGGCCTCCGCCGCATTCTGCCGCATGTCTTCGACGCTCATCCGTGTTGGCAGCCGCTCCGCCTGTTTCCCGGGAAGTGCGCTCATCGTGTCGTCCTCTGATTCAGGAAGTCTGGCCCTTGGAGAGTGCGCATTGCCGCTCCGTCCTGAGCCCAAGTTTACCCATGATCATGGACGCAGGACAAAACCCGGTGAAAGCGCTCTGCAGCAGGTTGGCGCCGACAAATACCGTGAGCCAGACCCAGTTGGGGTGGACGAATGCGGTCAAAACCACGGAGAGCAGGACCATGAACCCCGCGAAAGCCATGGTTGCACGTTCTACTGTCATGTCTGTTTCCTCCTTGCCCGGGCTCAGTAGCTGAATCGCAGCCGGGCGTACACGTTGCTGTTGTCCTGGAACTGGTTGAAAAAGGTGAAGTCCTCGTCGCCGGCGAACAGGTTTCCGCCGGCCGACAGGCTCCAGGTGTCGCTGACGCGCCAGCTCACCTGGGGCCGCAGGTAGGCGTCGTCGTCGGTCGGCGAGTAAAAGGTGAACAGGGACCAGATCACCCGGTCCTGCCGGGTGCGCCAGGTCAGGCGGTTGGTCAGCCACCAGCGGTTCTCCTCGACCTCGAACTCCGGCCAGGGTGAGTTGGCGAGGAGTTCGTCGTGGTCGAGGGTCCGCTCGAGGTATGCCTGGAAACCGACGGTGAGGTTGGTCACCGCCTCCCACTCGTAACCCAGCAGGTACCGTTCCTGGTCGTTGGGGATGAGGGGGTTCGTGCCCGAACGATCGTTGACGGAGTAGTAGCGGGCGAATTCGGCGTTGAACAGGCCCGGACCCAGGGGGCGGCGCCAGCTCGCGCCCAGCGCGTCGAGTTCGGGGAACAGGAACGCGAAGTTTTCCCCGGCGGGAGCGGGCTGATGGAAAAAGCCGCTGAACCCGTACACCGCGAGCTCGTTGCCACCGATCGTCCGGAACAGGCGCCCGGCCCACTCCGTGTTGGACAGGCTGGCGGACGGCTCCCGGGCGTCGATCGGCGGGTTCGGCGCAACGATCACGCCCGTGGGTGGAAAGAAAAAGGACAGCCGTTCTCCCGACAGGTATTCGTCCGGATTGAACCGGGGCATGGCGACCAGGTCGATGTTGACCGCGTCGGTGTAGGTCGTCAGGCGAATCGCATCCGCGGGTTGCTTCAGGTACTCGTCGTCCCGGCCAATGAAAAAGGACTGCCATCCCTTGGGAAAGAGGTCATTCAGAAACAGCAGGTCGCCTGTCCCCCAGGTCAGCACCTGGCGGCCGACGCGCAGATCGGACGGGCCGAAGGACCGGGCCCAGGCCAGCTCACGCAGCTCGGCCTCCGCATCCTCCACCACTCCGTCGGCGAGGAGGTCCACCCGCAGGTCAAAGCGATCCTTCGTGAGTTGCCAGGTTCGCTCGACACGCCAGCGCAGTTCGCCGAGCGTCGCATAGCGTCCAACGGCGGGATCCCGTTCCCAGCGCTGGCCATAGCCGAGCTCGACAAATCCGGTCCAGGGCGAGGCGCTGTCTTCTTCCCAGCCCGTATCATCCCAGTCATCGTCGCCCCAGCCCCCGTCTTCCCAGGCTCCATCGTTCTGGCCTTCATCTTCCCAGCCGCCATCTTCCTGGTCATCTGCAGGCGCATCGCTTTCCCGCACCGCTTCGGGAGACCCGGGCTGCTTCGTCGGGCCGGCCCCGGAATCGTCCTGGGCCATGAGCACCGGCGGGAAGGAAAGCACCAGGAGCAGGGCCTGCAGGCGGCCGAAGATCGTGGGGCGTACGGTCATGGCTGTCGTCAGCGGCCTTCCGGTCGTTGCAGCCACTCGCTGGCGGGGCTGCGCAGGCTCCGTTCACCGAACAGATCCTCGGGCATGCCCAGGTCGTAGGCGATGTAGCGGAACTGCATGTCCGTGTAGCCGCCGCTTTCCAGATCCGAGATCCGGCTCGCGGTCACCGTGGGGTTGCCCTGGATCGTCTCGACGTTTTTCACCTCGACGCGGCGGATCGGCTTGCCGGTGCTGTTCCGGTACTCGATCTTCATGGGAAGAAACGTCTCCTGGTCGATCCAGGTCGTGTACTCGGCGAACTCCACGCTGGACGGATCCCTGGGACGGTGGACGAGTTCGAACATGCCGTCCTCGCTACCGACCAGCTCATGGGTGTCCTCGTCCGGGCGACGGCCGGAGACGTCCTCGTAGTAATAATGCGATCCGACGAAGCTCGTGCGCTTGTCACCCGCGGCAATGCGCTTCACGAGATCCAGGCCGGGCAGGTAGAGCCAGCGGTCATCGTCGCCGGCGGTGTGCTTGTGCACGAGAAACGTGGTGCCGCGGACGTCCGACGGCTGGCTGAAGACCACCAGGAACTGCTGATCCCCGGCCTCTTCGACATTACGCCGCAATACCGTGAACTGACGGCGCTGCTCGCGCCCCTGGCCATCGATGATGCGCATGCGCGCCTCGCTGCGTCCATCCGCGCCCGCGTAGTAGGCGGCGAGGTTGGCTTTCTCCACGATGGTGTCGGCATCGAGCGTGCCCTGTGCCGCAAGGGCACCGGGCACCAGCAGGGCCGCCGTGAGCGCGACGAGCGCGATGAATCGTCCCTTGTCAGTGTGCATGGGATTCCACTCCTTGAGTCTTGATGTTGCGAAAGAGCACGCGGCGCCCAAGGGCGATGACCGCGGGCAACAGCAGCAGCGTCGCGGCGCCCGAAAGCACCATGATCGAGGCCATGAAACCACCGACCGTGACATAGGGCATGAGCGGCGCGAGGAACAGGGGCGTAAAGCCGAGCGCGATCACGATGGCGTTCCGCGTGATGGCGCGGGCCGGCTCCTCGAACATGGCGGTTGCCATCGCTTCGAAGCTGCCCCGTTCCCGGTACAGCTCGCGGCTGCGCTGGATGAAATGAATGGCGAAGTCCACGGACAGGCCGAGGGTCAGGGAGGACAGCACGGCGATCGGCATGTCGTAGTACTTGCCGATCCAGCCGATAAATCCGTAGACACCGATGATCGTGAAGGTCAGCGGCATCATGGCGACGATGCCCCAGGGAATCGACCGGAACAGCAGCACCATCATGATGAACACCACCACGAAGGCGCCCATGAGGCTGTCGAGCATGCCGGCCACCATTTCACCCTGCCAGACCACGTTGATGTAGGTTTTGCCGGCCCATCGACCCTGCACGTTTTCCGGCAGGGGGTTGGCCGCCAGCCACTCGTCCACCGCCTCGATCACGCGGGTCATGTCCTGGTTGTCCCCGGAGGTCAGCTGGAGCCAGACCGCCGTGCGCGTGAAATCCGGTGTCACCATGTGCCACAGATCCTGGGGCCGGTGCGAGGACTGGTACTGGAGCAGGGTCTGGGCCACCGCCGGCACCGTCGCGGGGATGCGATAGTCTCCGTCATCACCGCTGCGAAGCTCGCGATTCACCACCTTGACCACGTCGGGCAGGGCGTTGGTCTTGCCGACCAGGCCCGTGTCGGCCAGCGCCTGTTGCAGGGCCTCGATCCTGGCGAGGGCCTCGGGTCGCTGGAAATAGCGTGCGTCGACCTGGGCGGTTTCCGCCACCCGCATCAGCGCTTCCAGGCGCTCCGCGAGCAGCGGGTCGTCGGTGTCGAAGGACAGATCGTCCGCCATGGCAATGATGGCGCCGAGGCGGGCGTCCAGTTCCCCCGTGGCCGGCGCGTCGGCCAGCAACCCGGCGATGGCTGGCGGCACGGCGCCGCCCAGGGCCTCATCCGCCGCGCGGCGGAAGTCGCCCCAGGCCTGCGGGTCCTCGTGGGTCAGCACGAAAAAGGCGTCGTAGGTGCCGGCGAAGTGCTCGTTGAGCACCGCGTCGGCCACGCGGATGCGGTGCGAGTCCTTGAACCAGCGGACCGGGTTGTCGTTAATCTGGATACGCAGCACGCCGGCCACGCTGATCGCGACGATGATGATCGTCGCCGTCGTGATCAGGCCGGACCGGGAAAAAGCGAAGCGCCCCACACCGCGCAACATTCGCGCCAGGGCCGAATCGGCGTCCGCGCCTTCACGCAGCCGGTCGAGGCTGGCAAGGGATTTCGGACTGCTGCGCACCACCCAGGCCGGGATGAACACGATCGTGAGCAGAAAGGCGAGCAGGATGCCAAACGCCACGAACGCGCCAAACACCTTCACCGGCGGTATCGGCGTCAGCAGCAGGGATGCGAAACCGGCCGCGGACGTCAGGGAGGTGAACAGCATGGGCTTGAACAGGTGGCCCACGACTTTCTTCATCACCTTGCCCGGGTCGTCCCCCTGGCGATAGTGGTCCGCGAACTCCGACAGGATATGGATCGAGTCCACCACGGCGATGGGCATCAGGAAGATGGGAATCATGGAGCTCATGATGTGGACGGTGAAGCCCATCCCGATGAGCAGACCCATGGTGGCGATGACCGTGCCCATGGCCACGATCATGGGAGAAATGATCAGGCGGAGGTTGCGGAAGAACACCCACATGAGCAGGAAGATCATCAGCCCCGCCAGGGGCGCGGAGATGCCCATCTGGACGAACATCTCCTTGCCGAAAGTGTCCTCGGCCACCGGGAGCCCGGTGATGTGCCAGTCACCTGCCGCCGATTCTTCCGCGACGAGCGCTTCGATCTCGCGGGAAATGGCGTAAGAGAGGTCCTTGCGTTCGATCGGTACGTACACGGCGGCTGCCTTGCCGTCCCCGGAAACCAGCGTGTCTTCGACCAGGGGCAGTCGGGCGACCGCGTCCCTGATCCGTTCCGCCTGGGCAGTGGTGCCCGGCGCGTCACGCATCATCCACTCGAAGCGCAGCACCCCGGGGCCTTCCTGGGTGATGTTGTCCGCTTCGGCCAGGGACATGAGGTCCGGCCGGATCACGCCGTCGAGTTCCAGTATCGCCCTGGACACACGATGCAGGGCCGCGAGGGTCTCCGCGGTGTAAACCCCGTCCGGACCGTCGTTCACCACGCCGACCACGATCGCGTCGTGCAGACCGAACCATTCCTCGACCTGGTTGTGGAACACGCGGTCCGCCTGGTCCACCGGCAGCATGTTTTCCGGGTCCGTGTCGATATGGATCCGCGGCATGAGCGCACCGGTCACCAGGACCAGCAGAAAGGTCAGGAGATAGACCAGCCGCGGTCGGCCGATGGACAGGCGAAGCAGGAATTCCTTCACAGCTCACCCCGAATCTTGGCCGCGCCGATGAGTTTCAGGGCAAATTTCTCGTAGTAGGGCTCGGTCGTGCCCTTCTTCACCTTGCGCAGGTAGTACTTTTCGAAAGCCACCTTGGCCAGGTGCACCCATTTGCCCGACGAGGCCCAGTTCGTGTTCCGCGGGGGGATTTGGGGCAGCGCCAGGAACGCCACACCCCGGTCGCCGAAATCGGCGAGACAGAAGGCATTCCAGGTGGCGCGATGGGTCGGTTCCCTGCCTTCGAGCGCCAGGGCGATGTTGTGGACCGCGGCCGTCACCATGGATTCGATCATGTAGCCGGTTTTGGGCACGCCCACGGGCAGGGGCGAAGGCCCGACCGGGGGAATGGCCACACACACCCCGACACCGTAGATGTTGGGCCAGGCCGGGTTTCGCTGATAGTCGTCGACCACGATGAAGCCGCGCGGATTGACCAGCTTGTCCACCCCCATGACCGCTTCCACGCCGGTGAAAGCGGGCAGAATCATGCTGTGGGCAAATTCGAGCTCGTGGCTGGCCTGGTCACTGCCGTCATCGCTCACGGTGGTCACGTGCATGCGGCCTTCTTCCACCCGGTCGATGCGGGTATTCGTATGCCACTTGATGTGCCGATTGCGAAGCTCGGATTCGAGCAGCCCCTTCGTGTCACCCACACCGTCCAGGCCCAGGTGGCCGATGTAAGGCTCCGGGGTAACGAAGGTCATGGGCACCTGGTCGCGGATCTTTCGCTTGCGCAGCTCGGTCTCCAGGATGAACGCGTATTCGTAAGCAGGTCCGTAGCAGGAGGCGCCCTGGGCCGCGCCGATAATCACGGGACCGGGGTTTTCGCAGAGCGCCTCGAACTGTTTCGAGGAAGCCAGGGCGTGACCGGTTTTGCAGACGGACGCCGTGTAGCCCTCGGGACCGAGCCCCTCGATCTCGTCGAAGGCGAGGCGCGGGCCCGTCGCGATGACGAGATAGTCGTAATCCAGGGTGTTTCCCGATGCCAGCGCCAGGCGGTTGTCATCCGGTTCGATGCCGGTAACCGCGTCATGAATGAAGGTGACCCCGTGTTTCTTCATCACGTCCGCGAGGGGAATGGTGATTGCCTCGGGCTTTCGCCATTTGACTGCCACCCAGGGGTTGGACGGCGTAAATTCGAACGCGTCACTGTCAGAGACCAGGACCACTTCGTGCTGCTTGCCCAGCAGATCCTTGAGTTCGTAGACGGCCGAAATACCGCCAATACCGCTGCCGATCACCACCAGCTTCTTCATTGTTGAGCCTCCTTCTGTGCGCCCGGTCCGTTGCTTTGGACCCCTCTGCTCCATGAACCTGCCGGGTGCGTCACCGCGTGGTTCACGCATATTTATATTAGATAATTCTAATTTATATTATTCTAATATACAAGCGCGCGGGGCGTGATGAAGCGTGGATCGACCGCTTCATTCTTCCGACAGGAGTTCGGGAATCGTGGTGTTGAAGGGGATCTTGAGGTAACTCGCGCCGTTGCTTTCCGGCGCCGGTTCTCCGCCCGCACGGACATTGACCTGCAAGGCCGGAAGAATCAGGCGCGGCAGTCCCAGCGTCGCATCCCGGGCTTCACGCATGGCAATGAATTCCTCGCGGGAGGTGTTGGACCCGACATGAATGTTGTTCGCCCGCGACTCGGCCACCGTCACCACCGACACCGGCTCCGCATTCGCCTTGGGGTAATCGTGGCAAAGGAACAGCCGTGTTTCGTCGGGAAGGCCATGCAGGGCCTGGATCGAATCGAACAGCTGACCGGCATCGCCGCCGGGAAAATCGCAGCGCGCTGACCCATAGCCGGGTGCGAACAGCGTATCGCCGACAAACGCAGCGTCGCCGACCAGGTAGGTCACGCTGTCCCCCGTGTGCCCGGGCGTGTTCATGACCTCGATGAACCGGTCGCCCAGCGGAAACCGGTCACCCTGGGTTGCGAGGTGATCGAACTGGCTGCCGTCCACGGGCAGGTCCGCGAGGTTGTATACCCGGGCGAAATTGCGCTGGACCCCCCGGATGCCCGCGCCGATCACCAGGGGCACGCCTGTTTCCCGACGCACGAGATCACCGGAACTCAGGTGATCGGCGTGCGCATGAGTTTCGAGAATCCACTTGAGGGTCCAGCCCGAAGCCTCCAGGCTCGCGAGGACCTCGTCGATGAAGGACCGGTCGGTTTGGCCGGTGACCGGATCGTAGACCCAGACCGGATCGACGAGTGCGGCGTCACCGGATGCGGGATCCGCGACGAGGTGGGTCCAGGTGAAAGATTCCGGCTCGAAGAAGGACCGGACGTCTGGCGTGAATCCGCTGTGTTGCGTGTCTGGCGTCATCGTGTTGACCTGCCCCTGACCTGAACGTGTTGATCTGAACGTTCTGATCTGAATGTGTTCAGCTGAACGTGTTGACCTGAATGTGTCGAGCTGACCGGGCGCTCCGCGAGTACGGGCCGGTTCCGGGACATTCCCGGACACACCACAGCATAACCCGGCGTGACAACGCCACATTGACCGGGATCAAGCGGGAACGCCGGGGAGATTCGGTTTTCGGATCACTTTCCGGCGCGGGGTTCGCCGCTGCCCGGGCGCACGGGCACCAGGAACGCCAGGGCGATGAACAGGGCGGACAGCCCGCCGGCAAACACCCATTCGAGGACGTTCTGGAGACGATCCACCAGCGCCGGATCATCGATCAGACGTCGTTTGAAGGCGGACAGGATGCCGGTGCCCCAGGTGACCCCGAGCAGACCGAGGTAGGCGGTGAAGGGCCCCGTCGCCGGGGCGCCGCGAAGGGTTTCGCGGTGCTTTAGAAAGCCTCGCGCCAGGAGCAGTTGCGCCAGGCCGATCCCCGCGAAGTAGAACACCACGCCGTAACGCCGCATCCACCGATACCCGTCGCCATCCGTCCCCAGCGCCACCGCGTACACCAGGAAACTGGCGGCGCCGACAAGTCCGGCGCCGGCGATCCATCGCGTGGACGGCGGGCGCGGCCAGGACCAGAACGTCCAGGCCATGGCGGCAGCGGTTGGGAAAGCCGCCGCCTTGAACCACCCCAGTCCCGGACCGGACCGGACCGCGCGGCTCACGGACAGGCAGCCGTCCCAGAACACGTTGCACCCCGCCAGGCCGGCCCGGAGATTCAGGCCGTAGGCCAGCAACACGACGGCGGCGGGCACCACGCCCGCCAGCAGGCAGGCCAGGAAGCGGAACCGGGTGCTCCGGGGTTTGACGATCCAGGCTTTCATGACCCGGGATTTGGTGTTGCGGGGTTTCGGGACCCGGGGTTTAACGATACGGGGTTTGGTGACCCAGAGTACGATGACCGGAGGTTCATGACCGCTGCCCGGCGCTCACTTGCCAATGCAAAACGAGGAGAAAATCGCCCCGAGCAGGTCGTCCGGGAGAAACTCACCGGTGATCTCGGAAAGATCCTGCTGCGCGAGGCGCAGCTCTTCCGCCAGCGTTTCCGGGAGTCCCAGCGTTTCCAGCTGGGCCTGGCCCTCGGCGACATGATTTCGTGCCCGACGCAGGGCTTCGACATGCCGGCTCCGGGCGGAAAAGGTTCCTTCGCGACTTTCGCCCAGGCCGGACGCCAGGTGCAGCAGCTGCACGAGACCACCGATCCCGGCGAGCTCCCGCGCAGACAGGGTGACGCGCCAGCGCTCCGGTTCCACCCCGGGCGCTTCGCCGCTCAGGTCACTCTTGTTGAGCACTTCGATGCACCGGACGCCTTCGGGGATTTCTTCGCGGAGGGCGAGCTGCGGACCCACCGGCCGCGACCCGTCGATCACCAGCAGAGCGACGTCCGCGGCGGCAAGGGCTTCCCGGGCGCGGCGGATCCCTTCCGCTTCGACCACGTCCGTCGCCTCGCGCAGGCCCGCCGTGTCCGCGACGTGGACCGGCAGCCCATCGAGGGAAAGGGTTTCCCGCAGCACGTCCCGGGTGGTTCCGGGGATGTCCGTGACAATGGCGGAATCGCGACCGGCGAGCGCATTGAGAAGGCTCGATTTTCCGGCGTTCGGCTCGCCGACGATGGCGACGGTCACCCCGTCGCGCAGCACCTGGCCCTGGCGGGCGGCTGCGATGAGGTCATCGAGCTCCCGGGTCAGCGCGGTGAGCCGATCGACCACGTCGCTTTCGGCGATGAAGTCAATCTCCTCGTCGGGAAAATCCAGGGCCGCCTCGATGAAGACCCGGAGGCCCGTGAGGGTTTCCTGCACGGCATGGACGCGCCGGGAAAAGGCGCCCTCGAGGGACCGTTGCGCCGCCCGTGCGGCGGACTCGGTGCCGGAGGCCACCAGGTCGGCGATGGCCTCGGCCTGGGCGAGATCCAGCTTGTCGTTCAGAAAGGCGCGTTCGGAAAACTCCCCCGGTCGCGCAGCCCGGGCGCCGAGCTCGAGGACGCGACGCAGAAGCATGGCCTGCACCACCGGTCCGCCGTGGCCCTGGAGTTCGACCACGTCCTCGCCGGTGAAAGAGGCCGGGCCCGGAAAATACAGGACGATGCCCGTATCGATGGTTTCCCCGGCGGCATCGCGAAAATGACGGAACTGTGCGAGCCTCGGTTCGAGGGCCTTGCCGGTGACCGTTTCACCGATGTGCCGGGCCCGAGGGCCGGACAGGCGCAGCACCCCGACACCCCCCGCGCCCGGCGCCGTGGCCGGAGCGGCGATGGTGTCGGTGGTGGGCGCGTCGGTCACGGCTCGGCGGCGATCTTCCTCGTGATGTACCACTGCTGGGCCAGGGACAGACCGGCGTTCGTGGCCCAGTACAGCACGAGGCCCGCCGGGAAGAAGGCGAACATGATGGAAAATACCAGGGGCATCGCCTGCATCATCTTCTGCTGCAGCGGGTCCATGCCGACCATCGGCGTCAGCCGCTGGGTGGCGAACATGAACACGGCGTTCAACGCGGGCAGGATAAAGTAGGGATCGCGCACCGAGAGGTTGTCGATCCACAGGATGAACGGCGCCTGGCGCAGTTCCACGGATTCGAGCAGCACCCAGTACAGGGCGATGAAAATGGGAATCTGCACGAGGATCGGCAGGCAGCCGCCGAGCGGATTGACCTTCTCCTCCTTGTACATCTTCATCATGGCCTGGCTGAGGGCCTGGCGATCATCGCCGTAGCGTTCCTTCAGTTTCTCCATGCGCGGCTGCAGCTTACGCATGCGGGCCATGGAGCGGTACTGGGCCTCGGTCAGCTTGAAGAACGCGAGCTTGATCAGGATCGTCAGAAGGACGATGGACCAGCCCCAGTTGCCGACGAAATCGTGGATTTTGGACAGCAGCCAGAACAGGGGCGCGGAAAATACGGTGAAAATCCCGTAGTTCACCGTCAGCTCGAGGCCCGGTGCGATGTCGGCCAGGTGATCCTGGATCTTGGGGCCGACATACAGGGTGCTTTCGAAGGTGTGCTGCTGTCCCGACGCCACGGTGACCTGGGGAGAGACGGCGCGGGCGATGACGCGCAGGGTACCGTTCGGGGTGAAGGGCTGCGTGCTGTAGGCATTGGGTTCGCCCGCCGGCGGCACCCACGCGGTAAAGAAGTAATGCTGGATCATCGAGAGCCAGCCGTCCGCGCTCGTGGCACGGTAGGGCTCGTCCACGGCGTCGTCGAAGTCCACTTTTTCCAGCTTGTCTTCCGGGTTGTAGAAACCGACGCCGTCGAAGCTGTAGCGCTCCGGGTTGTTGAAACCGGCCCCGGAGCCTTCCCCGGGCGGTGATTTCTGGAGCTGCAGGTAACGGCTGCCGGTCCAGGGCGCGGCGCCGCGATTGTCGACCGCGTGGCTGACGCCGATGGCGTATTCGCCGCGTTCAAACACGAAGGTCTTGGTGACCGTAACCCCGTTCTCTCCCCGCCAGCTCAGGGGAACTTCGAGCCGGTCCTGGCCATCCGCCAGTTCGTACTCGGTCGCGTCAGCGACGTAAACCGTCGTGTGATTGGGCGCTTCCTGCGCGCTGAGAAGGCCAGACTGCGCGATGTGGTAGCGACCGAGGCCCTGGTTCAGGAGCGTGACCTTGACGTCGGGCTCGTCGAGATCGACGGGATAGTCGAGGAGACGCGCGGAGACGACGGAACCGCCCAGGGGGTCGATCTCCAGGTCGAGCACATCGGTGCGCACGGCAATGAGCGGACGCTGCGGCGCCGCGACCGAACCGGTTGCGGTGGCCGAATTTTCCGTGACGGAGGTCCCTGGCGCCGGCGTCGCGGGCAAGTCACCGGGCGCTGCAGCGCTGACATCGGGCAGGTCGCCACCATCCGGGATGCTGGCTGGATTGGCCGGTGCGGTCTCCGCGACCGGCGTGCTTTGCGGCTGGGGCTGGGGACCATAGTCCTTCTGCCATTCCACCCAAATCAGATATCCCAGGAACAACAGGGAGATCAGGAGTACGGGGCGCAGGTTGGCCATTGTTTCAGTCTTTTCCTTCTGGTCCTTCGCCACCCGGTCGGTTGGCGAACTTCGCACAACGCGCCCAGTGCTGTTCCAGGGCGGCCGTCAATGTCCTATTGCACATGGTGGCGGCGTCTCGCTGGGGCAAGACGACGATATCCAGGCCTCGCGCTTCGCCCAAAGCCTGTTGGTGCCGTCGGAAGCTCTCCCGGATCACGCGCTTCAGCCGGTTCCGTCCGGTCGCCCTCGCACAGTTCTTCTTCGAGACCGCGAGGCCGAGCCGAGCCCGGTCCAGGTCGTTGGGCCGACACAGAACGCGGAAATAGCGATCCCGGAATACCTGCGGTCGCGAAAAAACGCGCCGAAACTCTACCGCCCGGGTGAGTCGCGACGCGCGTCGGAGGTGTTCGTTGCCATCGGTCAAGACGATTTCCGGGATGTCACCCGACCCGAGACATCAACCCCGGGATAGCACCCGGTTTGTCCGCCGAGGCCCCCGGAAAGTCGCGACGGATCAGGCGCAGCAGATCAGGCGCAATGGATCAGGCACAGCGGATCAGGCGCGACGGATCAGGCGCTCAGGCGTTTGCGTCCCTTGGAACGGCGGGCGTTGATCACGGCTCGACCGCTGCGGGTGGCCATGCGTGCACGGAAACCGTGACGGCGGGCGCGCTTCAGTCGGCTCGGCTGAAAAGTACGTTTCATGCTGACATCCTCAATCGATTCTTCAGGCCACGAAAGTGGCCGACACAAGCGCCAAATCATACCGCGATGCGCCCTCTACCTCAAGTCACATCAGGCATTTGGATCAAAATCGACGAGTGGTGGCGAGGACGGTAGTCAAGTTATCCACAGCGGGGTATGCTTGGCGCTGCGTCTCGTCCTGACCCGCCCGGTGCCGAAGCCGGCCCGGCGCACTCCAGGTCAGGGAATCGTCACGGGAGGAAACCGGTGCGACGGGGAACCCCTTTCCCTCGATCGTCGGTGTGGCGACCCTGTCCCCAGGCACTCGACCAGACCAGGAAAACCCGCCCGGCCGACAACGTTTCGGCACGGGTTGCTTATCAACAATGAGTCTTAAAAAAACTGGGTTATGTCGCAGAATATCTGGCAACGCTGCATTCAGCATCTCGAGCGGGAATACCCCGCCGAAGAAATCAACACGTGGATCCTGCCCCTCCAACCGGTCTTCGATCAGAGCAGAACCCGTCTGCTGGCACCGAACGATTACGTGCGTGAACACATATCCGTTCACTACCTGGAACGGATCCGTGACATCTTCGAGCACATGGGCGCACCGCGGGAGTCTGCGGTCGTCGAGGTCGGACAGGCCTCTTCCCTCGGGACGAACGGCTCGACCCGTCCGGCCCCGGTGGAAGCCGAGGCGACCAAGACGGGACTCGACAGCCGCTACCGGTTCGACAATTTCGTGCGTGGCGCATCCAACGAACTGGCTTTCGCCGCGGCACAGCAGATTGCCCAGCGGCCCGGCACCGTGTACAACCCGCTCGTGCTTTACGGCGGCACGGGGCTCGGTAAAACCCACCTGTTGCATGCCGCCGGCAACCTCATGCGCGAAGTCAACGGCCAGGCAAAAGTCATCTACCTGCACTCGGAGCGCTTCGTCAGCGAAATGATCCAGTCCCTGCGCCAGGGGTCCATCGACGACTTCAAGCGGCACTACCGGTCAGCCCAGGCCCTGTTGATCGACGACATCCAGTTTTTTGCCGGCAAGGATCGTACCCAGGAGGAGTTTTTCCACACCTTCAATGCCCTGCTCGAAGGCAAGCAACAGATCATCCTCACCTGCGACCGTTACCCGAAAGAAGTGGAAGGTCTCGAAGCGAGACTGCGCTCGCGCTTCGGCTGGGGCCTGACGGTCTCCATCGAGCCACCGGACTTCGAAACCCGGGCGGCCATCCTGCTCAACAAGGCCCAGGAGCGGGGAATCCAGCTGGACGAGGCTGTAGCTTCCCTGGTGGCGCGTCGCATGCGGTCGAACGTTCGTGACCTGGAAGGCGCGCTCAACACACTCATCGCCAACTCGCGCTTCACCGGCAGGCCCATCGACGAGCCGTTTGCCCGAGAGGTGCTGAGAGACCTGCTCACGGTTCACGACCGGCTGATCACCATCGAGAACATCCAGAAAACCGTCGCGGAGTACTACAAGCTTCGAATGTCCGATATTCTGGGGCGGCGGCGGACGCGATCCATCGCCAGACCCCGGCAACTGGCCATGGCGCTCTCGAAAGAGCTGACGGAACACAGCCTGCCGGAAATCGGCGATGCGTTTGGAGGCCGGGACCATACCACCGTGCTTCATGCCTGTCGTAAAATCGACGAGTTGATCGAAACCGACGGGAAAATCCGGGAGGACAAGGCCCGGCTTTTGCGCGCCCTGACGACGTGAGCACACGATGGTCGGCCGCTGCGAAATGCGTGGGGATAACACCTGGGTACAAGGACGGGCATAACGGAAGGGGTTTCCTGTGGATAAGCTTTGGATGACGGCGGCAGGCCGAAAAACGCACACCTTATACACAGGCTACGCGGTCTTTCCCAACAGGCCTGCGCTTGATTCAAGTTATTGATTTTTATATGGAATTAAGAGTTATCTCGGATTTTCGTCGACCTTATTACTACTACTGTTTTGTTTAAAACATAAAGAGATAAAAGAAAGGAACCGTCCATGAAATTCAGCATTCAGCGCGAGGTGTTCCTCCAGCCCCTGACGCAGGTCGTCGGCGTGGTGGAACGTCGCCAGACCCTGCCCGTTCTGGCCAATTTCCTGCTGGTCGCCCGCGAGGGCATGATTTCCGTCACCGGCACGGATATGGAAGTGGAGCTGGTGGGGTCCGTGGCCGCCGATATTTCACAGGAAGGAGAAATCACGGTTCCTGCCCGGAAATTGCTGGACATCGTCAAGGCCCTCCCGGATGGGGTCACCATCAACCTGGCCGTGGGCGATGGCAAAGCGACCCTGCTTGCGGGCAAGAGCCGCTACACCCTGGCCACGTTGCCGGCCGACGAGTTCCCGGCCACGGACCAGGTCGAAACGATTTACGAGGTCAAGTTGCCCGAGAAGTCGCTCAGGAACCTCATCGACAAAACCGGTTTCGCCATGGCGAACCACGATGTTCGGTACTACCTGAACGGCATGCTGTTCGATTTCAGCCAGGGCCAGCTGCGGGTGGTTGCCACCGACGGCCACCGTCTCGCAGTCAGTGATTACGATGGAAAGGTGGAAGTCCCTGAAGACCGCCAGGTCATCGTGCCGAGGAAGGGTGTGCTCGAGCTGGGGCGGATGATGAGTGACAGCGATGATGAGGTGACCCTGGCCATCGGTCGCAGTCACGTTCGCCTCGTGAAGGCGGGTACGCGCTTCACGAGTAAACTCATCGACGGTCGATTCCCGGATTACGAAGCGGTGATCCCCGCCGGAGCCGACAAGCAGATTCTCGCTGACCGGGACCTGCTCACCGATGCGCTGCAACGCGCCGCCATTCTGTCCAACGAGAAGTACAAGGGAGTCCGGCTGGAAGCCAACGGGAGTCTCCTGAAGATCATCGCCCATAACCCGCAGCACGAGGAAGCGGTGGAAGAGATCGAAGTCACGCTCAATTTCGACTCCCTGGCCGTGGGTTTCAACGTTACCTACCTGCTCGACGCCCTGATGGCATTGGAAACCGAGGAGGTGACCCTGGAGTTGAAAGACCCGAACAGCAGCTGCCTGGTGTCGTCGCCGGACAGTGATCTGAACCGCCACGTGGTCATGCCGCTCAAGCTGTAAACGCGGCGCCCGGCACGCACGGGAGTCACCCGTGCGGTTGACGGGGGGTCCCCCATGCACGTTCGCTCCCTGTCCATCACCAATCTTCGCAATGTCTCGGACGCCCGGGTGGAACCGGCGGCCGGCTTCAACCTCCTTGTGGGTGACAACGGCGCCGGAAAGACCACCGTACTCGAGTCCCTGGTGATCCTCGGGAAGGGCCGCAGTTTCCGCAGTGGCGCCATCGGCAGCCTGATCGGATCGGCTGACCCCGCTTTCCGCGTGCTGGCGGACATCGTGGACGACCACGGAAAACCCCACCGCGTCGGCCTGGAGCGAACCCGCGACAGCTGGCGGGGGCGTCTCGACGGCGAAGAGATGCACCAGATCAGCGAGTCGGCTCCCCTGTTTCCCCTCGTACTGATGGAGCCAACCAGCTATTTGCTCGTGAGTGGTTCCCCCGACGTCCGTCGGCGCTTTCTGGATTGGACCGTGTTTCACGTGAAACCCGAGTTTCTGGGCGTGTGGCGTCGCTACGCCCGCGTGTTGAAGCAGCGCAATGCAGCCCTTCGACAGGGGTCGCTCGCGTTAATACAGAGTCTGGACCCCCAGTTCATCGCCCTCGGCGAGCAACTGCACGCCTTGCGGGATGAGGTTTTCGGGCAGCTTGCCCCCAGGATTGAAGCCCTGGTGTCAGACATGAGCCCCGATCTGGGCCAGCCGGCCGTTTGCCTGAAATCTGGCTGGGGCCTGGATTCCCTGGCGGAATCGCTGGCCGAGGGACTGAACCGCGACCGGGAACAGGGCATGACCCGGCAAGGGCCTCACCGCGCGGACGTTCAGTTTCGCATCGATGGTCGTTCCGTTCGGGACAGGCTGTCCCGGGGCGAGCAAAAGATTCTCGCTGCGGCTTCGTTGTTGTCCCAGGCAACGGTGTTTTCGGATACAGGACACCGGCCGGTGGTGCTTCTCGACGACCTTGCATCGGAATTCGATCAAGCCCACCTCGATCAGGTCATGTCCCATGTGCAGGCGCTCGGCGCCCAGCACTTTGTCACCGGCGTGGATTGCGCGCCCTTCAACGCCTGGAAAGGCGAAAAAGTGGGTGTGTTTCACGTGAAACAGGGCGTGATCGAGCGGCATGAAGCACGATCGTAATCCCGCGCCACACCGCGGGAGCTCGCGTTGAAAAACCCCCGGATAACCGCCACTTAAGGTATACTCCGGGGATAAGAATTCCTGACCGGAACACCCCAGCCAGAATCATCGAGACGCCCTGAATTCCTGGTCGCGTGTCCACGCGGACGCGCACCGAACGTGCGGAAGACTGTCATGAGCAAGCAAGAATACGATTCCTCGAACATCAAGGTGCTGAAAGGCCTCGACGCTGTCCGTAAGCGCCCCGGTATGTACATCGGTGACACGGACGACGGCACCGGCCTGCATCACATGATCTTCGAGGTGGTGGACAACTCCGTGGACGAAGCGCTGGCGGGTCACTGCGACCGCATCGAGGTGATCATCCGCGAAGACGGCTCGGTCAGTGTCCGGGACAACGGGCGCGGCATTCCCGTGGACATGCACGAGGAAGAGGGGCGGTCGGCGGCCGAGGTCATCATGACCGTGCTCCACGCCGGCGGTAAGTTCGATGACAACTCCTACAAGGTGTCCGGGGGTCTGCACGGTGTCGGGGTGTCGGTGGTCAACGCGCTGTCCGAGATGCTCGAACTCACCATTCACCGCGAAGGCAAGGTGTGGCGCCAGGTGTACCACATGGGCGTGCCCGAGGCGCCGTTGACTGCCGTCGGTGAGAGCGACCGCACTGGCACGGAGATCCGTTTTCTGCCAAGCGGTGAAATCTTCTCCGGCACGGACTTCAACTACGACATTCTCGCCAAACGGCTGAGAGAATTGAGTTTTCTCAACAGTGGCGTGCGCATTGAGCTGTCCGACGAACGGACCTCCGAGTCCAACGTGTACGAGTACGAGGGCGGCATCCGTTCCTTTGTCGAGCACCTCGCTCGCAAGAAGACGCCGTTGCATCCCACGGTCATGCACTTCACCGGGGAAAACGAGGACGTGGGCGTGGAAGTCGCCCTGCAGTGGACCGATGCCTACCAGGAATCCGTGTACTGCTTCACGAACAACATTCCCCAGCGCGATGGGGGGGCTCACCTGGCCGGATTCCGGGCGGCCATGACCCGAACGATCAACCAGTACATCGAGGAAAGCGGCGTTGCCAGGAAGAGCAAGGTCGCGACAACCGGCGACGATGCCCGGGAAGGCCTGATCGCCGTGCTCAGCGTCAAGGTGCCTGATCCGAAGTTTTCTTCACAGACCAAGGACAAGCTGGTTTCCTCCGAGATCAAACCCATCGTGGAATCGCTCGTGGGCCGGGAACTGCGTGATTTTCTCCTGGAGAATCCGGTCGAAGCGAAAACCATCACGGCCAAGGTGGTCGAGGCTGCTCGTGCCCGCGAAGCCGCGCGCAAGGCGCGTGAAATGACCCGGCGCAAGGGGGTCCTGGATGTTGCCGGTTTGCCCGGAAAGCTCGCCGATTGCCAGGAAAAGGATCCGGCGCTCTCCGAATTGTTCATCGTGGAGGGCGATTCCGCCGGTGGCTCCGCCAAGCAGGGCCGGAACCGTAAAAACCAGGCCATCCTGCCCCTGAAAGGCAAGATCCTCAACGTGGAGAAAGCCCGCTTCGACAAGATGCTGTCCTCGGCCGAGGTCGGCACGCTCATCACCGCCCTGGGTTGCGGGATCGGTCGTGACGAATTCGATCCGGACAAGCTTCGCTATCATCGCGTCATCATCATGACCGACGCGGACGTGGACGGATCACACATCCGTACCCTGCTGCTGACGTTCTTTTACCGCCAGATGCCCGAACTGATCGAACGGGGCCACATTTACATCGGCCAGCCGCCGCTCTACAAAATCAAGCAGGGCAAACAGGAGCACTATCTCAAGGACGACGCGGAGCTCAACGAGTACCTGCTGGCTCGTGCCCTGGACAATGCGTCCCTCGTCTTCGATCCGGAGGCGCCGCCCCTGCAGGGGGAGGGGCTCGAATCCCTGACCCGTGAATACATGGCGGCCCTCGGTGCCATCGATCGTCTGTCCAACCGCTATGATCGCCGGTTTTTGGAGCAACTTGTTGATTATAAAGAATATTCTCTCGACTGGGGCGCCGACGAGGTGTCCGACTGGTGCGCGGGCATCACCGAGCGCCTCAACGAGGGCCTGCCGCCGAGCCAGAGCTACGCGGTGGAACCTGCCAGGGGCGAACCGGGTACGGGCGTCCTGCTTCACCAGACGACCCATGGCGTGACGGAAACGCGTGAGGTGCGCAACAGTTTCTTCCGTTCACCGGAATATCGCCTGATTGGCGGGGTGGCGGGCAAGCTCGACGGGCTCGTCCAGCCCGGCGCGCACATTCACCGAGGCAAGTCCGGCGAGGAAGTGGCCAAGTTCCAGCAGGCCTACGCCTGGCTCATGAATGAGAGTCGCAAGGGTCGCACCATCCAGCGCTTCAAGGGCCTGGGTGAAATGAATCCGGAACAGCTCTGGGATACCACGGTAAACCCGGAGACGCGGCGCCTTCTGCAGGTGTCGATCGAAGACGCCGTCGCGGCGGATGAAATCTTTTCGACCCTGATGGGTGACGAGGTGGAACCTCGCCGCGATTTCATCGAGAACAACGCGCTCGACGCCTCTAACCTCGACGTCTGACGCTTCGACTCATTCCTTCGGTTCGAGCGCCTCGAGAAAGCGTTCGATGCCGTCGTCGTCCTTGCTCAGCGCCAGGGTTTGTATCTGAAGGCGTTCCGCGGCTTTGAGAAACGCCCGGCTCTGGCTGACCAGGCGGGCCTGGTGCGGCTCCGACTTGTAGCGGGACAGGATGTCCTCGAGGGCAGCCGTGCGTTTACGGTCCTGGGTAAACATGGAGCGCGGGACATAGTAGATGCCGTCAAAATCGCCGCCCA
This sequence comes from Lysobacterales bacterium, assembly GCA_036351115.1. Lineage (GTDB taxonomy): Bacteria > Pseudomonadota > Gammaproteobacteria > Xanthomonadales > SZUA-36 > Marinihelvus. The sequence goes on from JAZBOL010000004.1 coordinate 57,377, forward strand.
CTTCCTGCAGCCGGCTCTGCAGTCTTCCCTGGGTGCCCAGCACGCTGTCTTCCTTGCCTCGGGTCGGAAACCACTGATCGGGTTCTGCTGCGGTGAGCAGGAGGTGTGTGCCTTCCCGCGTCAGCTTGGCCAGGCGCCGGAAGAGCGCCGGTCCGTGGGGTGAATTTTCCGCCTGCACCAGGACCTTGCAGCTGACGATGAGCAGGGGATGGTCCTGGATACCCACGTCGATCCTCAGTCGGCCTGGCCGAAATCGGCGACCTGGTCGAAAAGGGCCTTGAGCCGGACGAGCTGGGCCAGGCGATTGGCCCGAATCCCGTCATCATCGTCCATGACCATGACGCTGTCGAAATACCGGTCGACAGGCGCCCGGAGTGCCGCGAGCCTGGCCAGCGCTTCGTCGTAGTCGCCGGACGCGAAGCGCGGCTCCACGGCTTCGGAGCACGCGTTGACTGCGTCAAAAAGTGCCTTTTCTTCGGCTAATACGAATCTATCTTCTATGATCTGCTCCGAAATGATCTGATCTTGCTTCTTCAGAATGTTGCCGATGCGTTTGTTGGCGGCGATCAGCGCCTCGGCCTCGTCGCGTTTCATGAAACGTGACACGGCGTCGAGGCGGGCGCGCAAATCCGGCAGGCCCCGGCGGGGCGCTGCCAGTACCGCGTTGACCTGCCGGGTCGTCGCTCCACCGTCGAGGAGATGATGGCGAAGGCGCTCCGTAATGAAGTTCATCACGTCCGATTTGGTCTCATCACTGATCTCCACCTGCGCCGACAGCTCCCTGGCCGCGTGCTCCACGAGTGTGTCCAGCGTCACGGGGAAGGGCGCCTCTTCCAGGATGCGGATGACCGCCAGGGCCGAGCGGCGCAGGGCGAAAGGGTCCTTGTTGCCGGTTGGCTTGAGGCCGGCGGCGAAGATGCCCACGAGCGTATCGAGCCGATCCGCGAGAGCGACCACGCGTCCGGTGGGTGATTCCGGGATCGTGTCCCCGGCGAACCGCGGCCGGTAGTGTTCGCCCACGGCCTGGTAGACCGCCGCCGGCTCACCGTCATGCGCCAGGGTGTAGGCGCCCATGGTTCCCTGTAGTTCGGGAAACTCGCCCACCATCTGGCTGACCAGGTCGGCCTTGCAGAGGCGGCCGGCGCGGGCGGCAGCGGCGGCATCGACCCCGAGTTCTTCGGCGATTTTCCGGGAAAGTGACTCAATTCGCCGCGTTTTGTCGCCAACAGTTCCCAATGTCTTTTGAAACACCACGCCATCGAGGGCTGCCAGCCAGTCTTCCCGGCGCTGTTTCAGGTCCTGCTCCCAGAAAAACCGCGCGTCCGCCAGGCGAGGCCGAATCACGCGCTCATAGCCTTCCGCCATGGCGGCTTCGTCTTTCGACACGATGTTGGCGGCCACCACGAAATCGGATGTCAGCCCGCCTTCCGCGTCGAGGATCGGAAAAAACTTCTGGTGCGACTCCATGCTGGCGACCAGCGCTTCCTGCGGCACGGCCAGGAATACCTCGTCGAAGGCGCAGCGTACCGCCACCGGCCATTCCACGATGTTGTTCACTTCGTCGAGCAGGCTGGGGGTGATCCGGGCGGAGCCGCCCGATTGCCGGCCGATGGCGTCTACGGCGGCCCGCAGATAGTTCCGGCGTTCGTCGGCATCAACCCGCACGTACAAGGCTTCGAGGCGTTCCGCATAGGCGTCCGCATCGGGCAACTCGTGATCACCGGGCGCGTGAATCCGGTGTCCCCGGGTCACTCGGCCGGCTTCGCAGCCGTACAGGCTGCCGGGGACGACCCGGTCGCCGTGAATCACCACGAGCCAGTGCACCGGGCGGACGAAGGTGAAATCGTGGTCGGACCAGCGCATGGGCCTGGGCACCGGCAGGCCGCCGAGGGCGCTTTGCAGCAGGGGATACAGCAGCTCATCGAGTGGTTTACCGGGCTCCTCGATACTGCAGTAGAGCCATTCACCCTTGTCGGTTTTCAGTCGTTCCAGGTCCGTGACGTCACGGCCGACGGAGGCGGCAAAGCCTTGCGCTGCCCGTGTGGGCTGGCCGTCCGCATCGAAAGCGGCCTGCACGGAGGGCCCTTTGCGTTCGATGACCCGGTCCGGCTGACGGTCCGCCAGGTCGGCCACGAACACGGCCATGCGTCGCGGCGACTGGAAGGCACGCGATCGGTCACGATCGAAGGCGAAGCCGGCCTCCGCCAGTCCGTCCACCACGCCATTGAAAAAGGCATCGGTCAGGGCGTCCAGGGCCAGGGGCGGCAGTTCCTCGCACCCCAGCTCCACGAGCAGATTCGCGCGATGGCCATCTTTCATGACTCGACTCCTCGCGAACGGTCCTGCAAGACCGGGAATCCCAGGGCCTCCCGGCTGGCGTGGTAGGCCTCGGCGACCTGCCGGGCCACGTTGCGTACCCGCAGGATGAAACGCTGACGCTCGGTCACGGAAATCGCGCGACGCGCGTCCAGCAGGTTGAAGGTGTGCGAGGCTTTCAGCACCTGTTCGTAGGCCGGCAGGGGCAGGCCGAGTTCCACCAGCCGTGCCGCCTCCCGTTCGCAGGTGTCGAACCAGCCGAAGAGGGACTCCACATCGGCTTCCTCGAAGTTGTAGCGCGATTGTTCCACCTCGTTCTGGTGGAATACCTCGCCGTAGGTGACATCCCGGCCGTTGGCACGTGTCCAGACCAGGTCGTACACGTTGTCCACGCCCTGGAGGTACATGGCGAGGCGCTCGGAACCATAGGTGATTTCGCCCATGACCGGCCGGCACTCGAGGCCGCCCACCTGCTGGAAATAGGTGAACTGGGTGACCTCCATCCCGTTGAGCCACACTTCCCAACCCAGGCCCCAGGCGCCCAGGGTGGGTGATTCCCAGTTATCCTCGACGAAACGGATGTCATGCACGGCCGGGTCGATCCCGATGGCCGCCAGCGAGCCCAGGTAACGCTCCTGGATATCATCCGGTGATGGTTTCATGACCACCTGGACCTGGTAATAGTGCTGCAGGCGGTTGGGATTCTCCCCGTAGCGGCCGTCGGTGGGACGCCGCGAGGGCTGCACGTAGACGCTGTTCCAGGGCTCGGGACCAATGGCGCGCAGGAACGTCGCCGGGTGAAAGGTTCCGGCCCCCACTTCGAGGTCCAGGGGCTGCACATGCACACAGCCCTGGTCCGCCCAGTAGCTGACGAGGCGGTTGATGAAATCCTGGAAGGTCATGGAAAAACGATCCGCGATGGTAAACCCCGCATTATACGGCGGTCCATCCGCGTGGTCTGCCGTCGCCGGCCGTTAGCGGGCGGCTTCCACCACGAGCACGACGCCTTCGACCTGGGTCACGCGGACCTGCGAGCCGGCGGGGAGATTCGGGCCGCGGACCCGCCAGGTCGAGTCATCGACGTTCACCTTGCCGACACCGTTCACGATCGGCGCCTCGAGGGTGAACTCACGACCGACATACTGGCTGCCACGGCGATTGAGGTAAGGCTGGTCGCTCTCGGGTACGGAAATCTCCCGGTACCGGCGCCAGGCGATTACCGCCACGAGGGACAGGATGGCGAAGAGCACCAGCTGCGTTTCGATGCCCAGGTCCGGAAACACGAGCACGATCAGTCCCGTGGCGCCCGCCGCCATGCCCAGCCACAGGAAAAAGAAGGCGGGCATGGTCAGCTCGACGATGAGCAGCAGCCCCGCGAGGATCCACCAGTGCCAGAACACCACGTTGTCGAACCATTCCGTCATGACCCGGCCCCTCAGGTGGTTTCCTGTTTTTCCGTCGCGGCCTTGGCCAGTTCCGTGATGCCGGCGAGGCTGCCGAGGATGCCCGTGGCCTCCATGGGCAACAGCAGCGTTTTCTGGTTCGGCGCATAGGCAAACGCTTTCAATGCTTCCACGTACTTCTGGGCCACGAAATAGTTGATGGCCTGCAGGTCCCCCTGCGCGATGGCCTCGGACACCATCTGCGTGGCGCGCGCCTCCGCCTCCGCCAGGCGCTCCCGGGCCTCGGCGTCCCGGAAGGCTGCCTCCTTGCGTCCCTCGGCATCGAGCACCGCCGACTGCTTCTCCCCTTCCGCGCGCAGAATCTCCGACTGGCGCGTGCCTTCGGCTTCCAGGATCGTCGCGCGCTTTTCACGTTCGGCCTTCATCTGTCGCGCCATGGCGGCCACCAGGTCCGAGGGCGGGCTGATGTCCTTGATCTCGATGCGCGTGACCTTGATGCCCCAGGGCGTCGTGGCTTCGTCCACCACGGCCAGCAGGCGGGCGTTGATGTCGTCCCGTTTTGACAGGGATTCGTCGAGGTCCAGGGAACCGAGGACGGTTCGAATGTTGGTCATGGTGAGATTAAGCACGGCATGCTCGAGCCGGAAGACCTCGTAGGCCGCCTTGGCCGCATCCAGCACCTGGAAAAATACGACGCCGTCCACGGTCATCACGGCGTTGTCTTTCGAGATGACTTCCTGGGATGGTACGTCCAGGACGCGCTCCATCATGTTGACCTTGTGGCCGACCCGGTTGATGAAGGGAACGATCAGGTGAAACCCCGGCGAAAAAGTCGCCCGGTATTTGCCGAAACGTTCGATGGTGTACTCGTAGCCCTGGCGGACGATGATGACGGACTGCCGCAGCAAGACCACGGCGAGCGCGACGACGATGACTGCCCAGATGAATTCCATGACGACCCCTCCGTTTTTCGGAATCCTGGCCGGGGTGCCCCCACCCCGCGCTGACCGGCCTGTGCCATACTGCGCGCTGCTTTCAGCGCATGATTTTCAACGAGCTGGCCGGACCGTTTTCTCCAGGCTCAGCTTAGCAGAAGGACTCGCGATTCAGATGTTCCAGAGGTCACGTTCCAGAGGTCGTCGCCGTCCCGCGAGGGCGCTGTCGTGAGCGGTCGCGATGATCTCTATCGGCACCGGGAATCCTTACCGGGCTCTTTCCGGTTCGATGACGCCGTGGTGGATGTGTTCCCGGACATGATCGACCGCTCCGTTCCGGGTTACTCCCTGATCGTTCCCATGATTGGGCAACTCGCCCGGCGCTATGTCCAGGCGGACAGCACCGTGCACGACCTCGGCTGCTCCCTCGGCGCGGTTATCCTGTCGATTCGCTCGGCATTGCTGGACCGGGAACACCTCGGGTCGCCGCGGCTGGTGGCCACGGACAACTCCGGCCCCATGATTTCCCGGCTGGAAGAGCGGCTCGGTGACCTGGGCATCGACACGGTGTCCAGCGATTCACCCGCGGAACCTCGGGCGACCGGCCCGCTACCCATCGAACTGAACCTCGCGGATATCCGGGACGTCGCCGTCGACGACGCCTCGCTCGTGGCGCTCAATTTCACGCTGCAGTTCCTGGATCCCGCGGACCGGGACGAGCTGCTGCAGCGCGTATCGTCGGGCCTCAGGCCCGGCGGCGCGCTCATCCTGGCGGAAAAAATTCGTTTCGAGGACTCCGCGGTGCAGGAGCGTCTCACCGACTGGCACCACGATTACAAGCGTCTCCAGGGCTATTCGGAGCTCGAGATCGCGCGCAAGAGAACGGCGCTGGAGCAGGTCCTGCTCACCGAGACCGAGGCGGCGCACCGGGACCGCCTCGAGCGCGTCGGATTTCGCCGCGTGACACGCTGGTTCCAGTGCTTCGGTTTTTGCGCCTGGCTCGCGGAGCGCTGACCCATGGTGCCCGGCCTGGATCCGCGACGCTGCGAACCGGCGTTCGACGCGGCGCGACAGGCGCTCATGGATGCACCGGTCCATATCGAACCCATCCTGGCCCGGGCTTCGGCGGCCCTGGCCTGCCTGAAAAACGGAGATCTGCCCCGCTGGCTTGCTGCCCTGGACGCGTTGCCGGCCACCGCGCATCGAACGGAGCTGGGACGGGCGGCGCCGCGCCTGGGGGCGCCCGTGGACGATCCGGAGGGTCTGATCGCCGAGCTCCAGGCCTTTCATCCCTGGCGCAAGGGCCCCCTCAACCTCGGAGGTGTCGTGATCGATACGGAGTGGCGCTCGGACTGGAAGTGGGCGCGACTCGCCGGCCAGGTGGATTTCCGGAACTGTTCGGTCCTGGACGTCGGTTGTGGCAATGGCTATTTCGGCTGGCGCATGCTCGGCGCCGGCGCCCGGTGCGTGGTGGGTATCGATCCCACCGTGCTGTTCGTCGTTCAGTGGCTGGTGCAGCAGCATTTCTCCGGTCCGGCGCCCAATCTCGTTTTGCCCCTGCGGGATACGGACCTGCCTCAGCAATCACCGGGACCAGCGGACGGCATCCCGGAGGAGAACCACACCGGTTTCGACCGCGTGTGTTCCATGGGGGTGCTCTACCATCGCCGGGATCCGGAAGACCACTTGCAACGCCTGGCCGGCGCCGGTCGCCCGGGCGGTCTGCTTTTGCTCGAGACCCTGGTGCTCGAGGGCGACGGGCACGACGCGCTGAGGCCCGAGGGGCGGTACGCGCGCATGCGGAACGTCCACGAGGTGCCCACCATTCCCCACCTTCTCGACCAGGTCACCCGGGCCGGATTCCACAACGCCCGCGTCCTCGATTGCACCCGCACGACGCCGCGGGAACAACGGAGCACGGCCTGGATGCGATTTGAATCCCTGGACCGTTGTCTGGATCCCGGCGATCCGACCCGCACCGTCGAAGGCCACCCGGCGCCGGTGCGAGCGCTGCTGGTCGCGGAGTATCCACCGATCGGATGAAGCCGCGACCTTACAGGCGCTTCACGGCCGCTTGCGTAGCGTGCGCGGGTTAAGCTGCCCGGAAGCCGAAGCATTCCGGGCGATTTCGAAGAGAACCTTCAGGCCTTTGCCATGATCGAGCTCAGACAACTGCGGCGCACGTACCACGTGGGCGGCCAGACCATTCACGCCCTGGACGGTGTCGATCTCGACATCGCCGAAGGCGAATTCCTGGCGATCATGGGGCGATCCGGCTCCGGCAAATCCACCCTGCTCAACATGCTGGGTTGCATGGACCGGCCGGACGGCGGTTCCTATCGCCTCGATGACAAGGCGGTGAGCGACATGGACGACGATGAACTGTCGGCGTTCCGCAACGGATACATCGGATTCATCTTCCAGAGTTTTCACCTGCTGCCTCGCCTGACGACCCTCGAGAATGTCTTGCTCCCACGCCGTTATCACCCGGATGGCGCCAGGCCGGAGGACGAGGAGCGGGCCCGTGCCCTGCTCGAACGCGTGGATCTCGGATCCCGCCTCGATCACAAACCGAACGAGCTGTCCGGTGGTCAGCGCCAGCGGGTCGCCATCGCCCGCTCGCTGATCAACGAGCCGCGACTGCTGCTGGCCGATGAACCGACCGGCAACCTCGACAGTCGAACTTCCGATGCCATCATGAATTTGCTCCAGGAATTGAACCGGGATGGGCAGACCATTGTCATGGTGACACACGAGCAGGAGATCGCGGACTTTGCCGGACGCCAGGTCGACATGATGGATGGAAATATCGTACGGGAGCACGCACATGCGTGATCGGTCCGGTAACGCTCGCCGAACACCGGGGACCGTCATGGTCATCCTGTGCCTGGCCGCCGGCGCGTCGGCCGCGGCCTCTCCGCCACCCCTCCTCATCACGGGAGAGGTATTCTCACGCCAGGCGCAGCAGATCATCGTACCTCCCACGACCAGTTCGCAGGTGCTCATCAGCGCCATGGCGCCGGAAGGCAGCTTCGTCGAGCCAGGCACCGTGGTGGTCGAGTTCGATGGCACGGAGGCAGCGCAGCAACTGGAGCAGCAGCGAGTGACGGCGCGCACCGAGCAGGCGCGGACGGATCGCGACCTCGCGCGCCTGAGCAAGGAGCTGGAACAGTCCCGCTACCGGTTGCAGCAAGCGGAAATCGACCTGGAACTCGCCTCCCTTCGTGCCGACATTCCCGAGGGCGTCATTGGCGCGATCGAACATGCCGAGAATCAGCTGGCCAGGGAAGAAGCGGCCAACGCCCTGGAGGACGCACGGCGCGCCTTCAGCGACAGCACCAAGGCCCTGCGGGACCGGCAGGAGCAGGATGCCCTCGATCGACGCAAGCTGGAGCTTCAGGCGGCTTTCTGGTCGGGTTTGCTGGAGAACTACTCCATCGAGGCAACCCAGCCCGGTTATGTCGTTTACGGCACACACCCCTGGAACCGGGCCAAGTTCCAGGAAGGTGACAATGTTCGCGTCAGCTTCAATGTTGCGCAGGTCGCCGACCTGTCCGACCTCGCCGTGAAAGTCTGGATCAACGGCGTAGATCGCCCGCGGCTGGCGGTCGGGGACCCGGTCGAGGTGCGCTTCGACGCGTTGCCGGGCGAACGCTGGAACGGCCGTATTCAGACCATTTCGGCCAGTGGCGCCAAGCGCCAGGAATGGGGATCAGCCGACTACTTCGAAGGCGTGGTGTCGCTGGACCAGGCGGACAAAAACGCTTTACTGCCGGGCATGAGTGCGCTGGTGGAGGTGACTCAATGAACGATCGATCAATGCTACGACCCTGGGGCCAGCAACTGGCCATTGCCGTGCTGGCCTGCCTGTTTCTGACAGCCTGCAGCGAATCCGTCACGGCACCGCAGACCGCCGATCGCCCGGAGGCCGCCGTCATCCGGGTGTCCGGCCAGTTGCAGTCGGCCAACTCGCGTTTCTTTGCGCCCCCGTCGATCCAGGACATCTGGAACTACAAGATCAGCTTCCTGGCGCCGGACGGCCAGGCCATCGCCGCCGGAAAACCGGTACTGGGTTTCGATACGCAGGAACTCAAAACGCGTCTGCGCGACAAGAACAACGAGCTGAATGAGAAGCGCAAGGAGCTCGAACGGGTCCAGATCGTGGCCACGGAACAACTCGCGGAACTGAGCCTGGCCGTCGAAGAAGCTTCCGCCGACCTGGACAAGGCACGGTTGAAGGCCGATATCCCGGCGAATCTCCTGGCCGCCCGTGACTATCGCGAGAATCAGCTGCTGCTCCGGCGCGCGGAACTCGAACTCGCCCTGCGCCGGGAAGAACTGGCCCGGGAACGGGACGTGCAGGCCACGGAAGTGGAAATCCTCGAGCGTGAGGTGGCGGTACTCCAGGCCGATGCGGAGCGGCTGCAGGATTCGATCCGCCGTATGGTCATCCTCGCCCCGGCGGACGGTGTCGTCATCCACGTGCGGGACCGGCGCGGCAACAAGACCACCGTGGGTGACAACGTGTGGGGCGGCAGACGGGTGATCGAGTTTCCGGATCTCACGAAGCTCGAGGCGCACCTGGAGATTCCCGAGCGGTCCGCGGCGCAACTTCGCCTTGGACAGCAGGTGCGCTTCACCGTGGATGCGGCCCCGGACAAGCAGTTTATCGGCGAAATCACCGAACTCGCATCGGTGATACACACGCGGTCGGCCAGTCAGCCGGACAAGGTGTTCGACGCCACGGTGCAGCTGCTCAATCCGGACACGGAGCTGATGCGTCCGGGCATGAACATCAACGCGGAAATCCTGCTCGATCCGGTGCGCCCCGAGGTGGCTGAACTGTGAAGCGCTTCAGCGGTCTCCTGGCAATTCCGATGGTCGCGCTGCTGACCGCCTGCGGGGAGGAGTCGACCGGGCAGGTGGAGACGCTTCGCGTGACCCAGGAGGATTTCACCGTCTCCCTGGTGACCCGGGGCGAGCTGAGTGCTGCCGAGTCCACGCCCATTCAGCCACCGGGCGGGAGTCGTGCGGCACGCACCATCCTGTGGATGGCGCCGAACTACAGTTTCGTCAATGCGGGAGACGTCGTCGTGCGCTTTGACATCTCCAGCGCCGAGCGCGAAGCCAACGAAGCCGGAATCGAAATCGACAAGGTGGATCTCCAGGTGCTCGGCAAGGAGCGGGAGCTCGAGCGGATGCTTTCCGAGCTCGGCAACGACCAGGAAATCCTGGATATCGAGAAGGTCATGGCCGCCGAGTTCGATTTTGAAAACGAGCTGGCCTATTCGCGCTTCGAGATCATCGACGCCATGCGCGACCGGGCGCTCCTCGATTACAAATCAGGCCACCTGGAGGGCAAGAAAGGTCTCTTCAGCGACCGGCAGGGCGCGGAGGTGGCGGTCCTCGCCGCGCAGCGCAACACGCAGAAGGCCAAGTTCGACGAGCAGCAGGTCATGCTTCGCAACAGCGAGATCATCGCGCCGCATGACGGCTACTTCGTGACGGCCGAAAACTGGTGGGGCCAGCCCATCGACGTGGGCAGCACGGTCTTCGCGGGAACGACCCTGGCCAACATCCCGAACCTGGACCGCATGCAGGGTACCCTGTACGTCCTCGAATCCGAGGCCGTGGGTATCGCCCCGGGCCAGGCCGTCGATGTCATCGTGGACGCGTTTCCCGACCGGCCCCTGACCGGCACGGTCAGCGGCATCAGCGCCGTGGCCGCCCCCATCGAGCGGGACAGCCCGGTGAACTACTTCGAAGTGACCGTCGATCTCGATCAGTCCGACCCGGAATGGATCATTCCCGGCAGCATCATCACCGCCACCATCCACATCAGCCGCGAGGAAAACACCATCGCGGTGCCCAACCAGGCCATCTTTCGAGAGGGTGAGCAGGACTGGGTGCTCCTGAGCGCGGGCGGCGAACTGGTGCGGCGGGACGTGCGCCTGGGTACGCGGGGCCCGAACCGGTCCGAAATCGTAGAGGGCCTGGAAGCGGGCGACGAGATTGCCCTGTTTCCGCCAGAGACGCCCTCCACGTGAGCTTCCTGGCCGGCTTCAACGCGGAGAGCTTTCGCAACGCTCTGGGACAGTTGCGGCAGCACAAGCTCCGCACCGCCCTGACCCTGCTGGGCATGGTGTTCGGCGTGGGAGCCGTCATCGCCATGCTGAGCATCGGCGAAGGGGCGCGGCAGGAGGCGATGCGCCTGATCGAATCCATGGGTCTCCGAAACCTCCTGGTGCAATCGCGTGACTTTGACGAGGAAACGCTCCGGGAGATCCGGGAAAAAAGCGTTGGCCTGTCCAAAAGCGATGTGCGGGCCATCATGGAAACGCTTCCGAGCGTGGTCGCGGTCAGCGAGGAAAAGCAGGTCAAAACCTGGGCCCTGTTCAGTTTCGAAGCCGCCAGCGACGCCCAGGTCCTGGCCGTAACCCCGAGCTATTTCGACCTGGCCAGCCTGCAGCTAGCCTCGGGTCGGGCCTTTGACGAAGAGAACAACCGGCGCTTCGAACCGGTGGCCGTGCTCGGTGCGCAGGCGGCCCGAACCCTGTTTCCCGGGGGTGATCCCGTGGGCAAGCGCATCAAGGTCAACCACCTGTGGCTCGAGGTCATCGGCGTCCTGGCGGATCGCGACCTGGGCCAGGACGAATTTCAGGGCGTGAGCCTGGGAGGTGACCGAAACCGGGTCTTTCTGCCCCTGGAGACCGCATTCAAGCGACTGGCCTTCGAACCCCTGGAGAGCGAACTCGATGCGATTCGCCTGCAGCTCGACGAGGGAGCAAACCCCCAGCGAACGTCCCAGACGGTCGACTTTCTGCTCGATCGCCGCCACGGCGGGCAGAACGACTATGAACTGGTCGTGCCTGCAGCACTGTTGAAACAGCAACAGCAGACCCAGCAGATTTTCACCATCGTGATGTCCGCCATCGCCGGCATCTCCCTGCTCGTGGGTGGCATCGGCATCATGAACATCATGCTGGCCACGGTGCTCGAGCGGACGCGGGAAATCGGATTGCTCCGTGCCCTGGGTGCGCGAAAAGTCGACATCCAGCAGCAATTTCTCATGGAGTCGGCGACCGTGGCAGCCATCGGCGCGCTCATCGGTATTCTCTTCGGGCTGCTGCTGGCCGTGGTGATTCAGCAATTTGCCGGTTGGCCCGCAGCGTGGTCCGCCTTCGCGATTCTGTTGTCCGTGACGATCTGCCTGCTGACCGGCGTGGGATTTGGCTGGTATCCGGCGCGCCAGGCGGCGGAGCTCGACCCGATCAAGGCCCTGCACGCGGAATAGCCGCCCAGCCGGGCGGCGTCCCCGTCAGGTTTCGTCTTCGCGGGTGATCCACTTGCGCACGCGCGGGGCGCGGTAGGCCGTGTAGCGGTCCAGCAACCGGTCCGGCGCCACCTCCACCATGAGCATGTCACGGCAGACAGCCGGCACGAAGCCCGACTCGATGGCATGCTCGAGAAACGCGTGCAGGTGATCGTAGTAGCCGTTCACGTTGAGCAGACCGCAGGGTTTCTCATGGAACCCGAGCTGGGCCCAGGTGAGCATCTCGAAGATTTCCTCGAAGGTGCCCCAGCCGCCGGGCAAGGCCACGAAGCCGTCCGACAGCTCCGCCATCAGCGCCTTGCGCTCGTGCATGGACCCGACCACGTGCTGCTCGGTGAGCCCTTCGTGGGCGACTTCCTTGACGGCCAGCGCCTCCGGAATGATGCCGACGGCGCGGCCGCCGCCGGCCAGCACCGCATCCGCCACCGCGCCCATGACACCGACACTGGCACCCCCGTAAACCAGTCCCAGGTTCCGGGCGGCAAGCAGACGCCCCAGGGCCTTGCCGGCTTCGAGGTAGGCGGGGTCGGTTCCGGGGCTGGAGCCGCAGTACACACACAGGGTCTTCATGGGCGAAAGCTCTTCATGGTTTCTGGATTCTCAGGGTCAGGCCGCTGCCTTCGAGCACCTGGTCCCAGGGAAACCCCGGGCCGGGGTCGCGCTTCCGGCGCACGGTCAGGGTGGGATCGTCGGTGGCCGGGACGCGCGCCCGGTCCAGGTGTTCGTGGCCCGCCATCGCCTTCAGGGACGGCAGGGTATGGCGCAGCCAGCGTAGCAGGAATACGAGGGCCTCCACCTGTGTGGCGGGATACGGTTCAATCCGGTCCTGCGCTGTGCTGTCCCACCAGTCGGGATAACGGCCGCGGTTGACCAGCTCGATGCCGATGCTGTCGGCGTTGTGATCCCGCACGTGGTGGGCGATCCGCTCGAGCGGCACCCATTGCTGCATCGATCCGTCGCGATCGATGTAGAAATGACCGCTGTTTCCCGTGCCGCTAGCGGCATAATGCTCGACCTCCCCGTATTCCCGGGCCGTGGCCAGATCGGGAAGTTCCGTGCAGTGAATGACGGCCAGCGAGATGTCGCCGACATCGCGCTCCGCCAGGCGCTCCACGTAGGGAAGCGGCTCGTAAGGCAGCTCGGCGTGTCGGATCATCGTTGCCACCGCCCCTCGCCGCAGGCCTTCAGAGCCCTCTACTACGGACGTCGTCGATCATGCGGGCAAGCTGACCCCGGTCGAGCCAGGCGCCCCCGTGCATCACTCCGGCGATGCGCGTGGTGTTGCCGATGTCGTCGAGCGGGTTGGCTTCGAGCAGGATCAGGTCCGCGATCATGCCGGGAGCGACCTGGCCCCGGTCTGCTTCGCCCAGAAAGCGGGCGACATTCAGGGTGCCGGTTTGCAGGGCTTCGAGCGGGGTCAGGCCGGCCTGCACGAGGTAGGCCAGTTCCTGGTGGGCCGAGAAGCCGGGAACGTTCATGATCTGCGGCGCGTCCGAGCCCAGGAGCAGGCCGACGCCCTCTTCCTGCATGGCCTTGAGCAGCGCCCGGCGTGCATCGAGGAACCGCGCACGCTGGGTCTCGGTCATCTGCTGCCGGATGTTGGTCACGGCGTTGGTCCAGTTGGCGCGCAAGCCGTCGCTGAGCAGGTCCATGCCCGGTCTGGCCTCGAGTTCCTCGAGGCTGAGGGGGCCGGTGATGGTCTCGAACAGGCTCTGGGTCGGCACCTGCCAGACACCCGCCGCCGCGGTCCGGCGCGCCAGCGCCCCGGCCGTGGTGGAATCCATGCCGTCCGCCAGATTCAATCCGAAAAACTGCGGGGCCTGCCCGTGCAGGGCGTGGCCTGGCGGTACCATGGCCTCCGCGTACGCGTCGAGGTGATCGATGGTGGCCTGGTCGTAGGCCAGGGCCGTGTCGAGGCCCGTCTCGTAAGACACGTGCCCGGCGATCGGGATGTCCACCGCCCGGGCCGCCTCCGCGATGGCGACGAATTCTTCCCGGCTCAGGCCAGGGTGGATCTTCAGGAAATCATAGCCCAGGGCGGCCTGTTCCCGGACGCGTTGCGCACCCTGTTCGGGGGAGGTCACCGTGTTGCCGTTGAACGACGGCCCACTGGTGAGGAGGCGGGGCCCCTGGCGTATCCCCGCGGCCAGCTGGTCGCGCAATTCGAGATGCGCCGGTTCGCCCAGCATGCCCCGGATGGTCGTGACGCCGCGGGCGAGAAACAGGCTCAGCACATCCTGGATCTGCTGGCTGCCCTGGCTGGCGGAAGGGACGTGCGCGTGCATTTCGGCCAGGGCCGGCATCAGCCAGCCACCATCGCCGTCGATGAGCGTGACGCCTTCCCCGGCCTCGCGAGGCATGCGCGCAGCGATCGCTTCGACGCGTCCGTTCCGGATCAACACGTCCCGGGGGGCTGTGACCTGGCCGGACTGCACGTCGATCACCCGGACATTGGTCAGCCACAGGCTGCCGGGCCCGGTTTCGCCGGTTTCCTGGGCCTGGGCTGCCAGGGGCAGGCACAGCAGGGTGGCCAGCAGGGCGCGCAGGACGATCATGGGCTCAGCCCTCGGACAGCAGGAAACGCAGGTCGATGATGGCCGCGTTGGCGCGGGCCACGTAGTTCGCCATGACCAGCGAGTGGTTGGCGAGGGCGCCGAACTTGGATCCGTTGAGCACCATGGGCGACTGCAGCGGTTCCTGGGTCGCCTCCAGCTCCCGGATGATCTGGCGGAAGCTGGCGCGGGCGTTCTTCTTTTCCAGTACATCGCCGAAGTCCGCTTCCATGGCTTTCAGGAAGTGGATGAGCGCCCAGGTGGAACCCCGTGTCTCGTAGAACACGTCGTCAATCTCCAGCCAGGGCGTCTTGACCGTGATCTCTTCCGGGGAACCGGTGGACTGGCGGGCTTCCGTCTCGCCGGACAGGTCCGTGTTGAACCGCCGCTGGCCCGCACTGGCGGAGAGCCGTTGGGACAGGCTGCCCAGCCGCTTCTCGACGATGGCGAGCCAGTCGGCCAGGTTGTCGGCCCGGGCGTAGAACTGGGCGTCCGGCTGGGCCGGGTCCGTCAGGCGCGCCAGGTACGCTTCGAGGTGTTCCTGGGCTTTGCGGTAGCGCCCTTCCGTGGCGGGCGGAATCCACCGCCCACTGTCGTAGTGGTAGAGGGGGTCCGCTTGCTCGAGGTCCGGGTCGGCGGCGGACTGGGTCTGGGAACGGCTGAAGTCGTTGCGCAGGGCCCGGGCGAGGTCGCGCATCTGGGTCAGGACGCCGAACTCCCAGTTGGGTACGTTATCGAGCAGCACCCAGGGTGGCATGATGTCGTTGGACAGGTAGCCGCCGCGTTTGTTGAGCAGGACATCGGTGACGTCGATCAGCGCGGACGTGGTGGCGAAGCCGGTGGCCGGTGCGTGGCCGTGCATGGCGGCATGTTCACGGGCGCTGCCGATCGGGTCGAACAGCTCCGGTTCGTGGTTGAACCACCACATGCCGACGAGAATCACGACGACCAGCGCCGCCGGGATGCCGACGGCCAGTTTCTTCTGCAACGGGGTCACTTCCATGGAGATGCGGATCCGGGGGAAAAGGACCCCTTACCTTAGCAGAACCGGGGGACGGGGAATGTGCCGGAAGTCGCCGGGTCAGGCATCCGCGGCCAGCGGTTTCACGCCTTCCTGCAAGCGGGTCATCAGGTCTTCGGCGGCGCTGTCGCTGGCGCCGATGATGGCCGCCGCGCCCCGTTCGAGGCCGACCACCTGCGCGCTCACCCCGTCGAAACGAAGCAGCAGAGGCTCGTCCACCTGCACGGCCGGCATGAAAATCACCGTGGCCGGACCGTCTTGCGTGGCCAGGACCATGTGGGCGCCCCGGCTGTCCGGCGTGGGGCAGAACTTGATGAACCGGATCTGGCTGACGAGGGTTTCGCTGGCCTGGGCGCCGAGGCGCGTCAGGATCGCCTGCACCTCGTCCCTGGTCGTACCTTCACCGGCCCGCGCCAGGACCGCGGCGCCATCGTGTTCGTAGTGGTTGGCGACGTAGTCCGCCACGGAGGGACTGCCGGCCGGCTGCACGCTGACCCAGAGCAGTCCGCTGACGCCGGCCAGGATGAACACGCTGGCTGCCAGGGCCAGCCAGTGCGGCGGCCCGAAACGCCGGTGCGCCTGTTTCGGGGCGGCAAGCAGGGATTCGACCAGGGCCTCCTCGTCCACGGGTACGCGCAGCGCGTTCTCGAGACGCTGCTCGAAGGCCAGCGCCTCGTCCACGGCGGCGCGCCGTGCTGGATCGGGCGAAGCCTCACGTTCCAGCCGCGCAGCGGTCTCCCGGGGCTCCGCGCCCAGGGCTTTTTCAAACTCAGAAGAGTTCATGGATGTTTCCCGTGATGCCATCGTCCTGCAATGTGCTCTTCAGTTTCTCGCGGGCCCGGAACAGCTGGGTCATGACCGCGCCCTTGCTCAGCTTCAGCTCCGTGGCGATTTCCTCGCAGCTGTAACCGGCCACGACCTGCAGCAGCAGGGGCTCGCGGTAGCGCGGCGGCAATTTCATCATGCCGCGCCGGAGCAGGTCGCGCTCCGCCCGTTCCTCCGGGCTGAGCTCCTCCGTGTCTTCCACCACCACGTCTTCGACGTTGGTGAATTTCGGCACCTTGCGCTCGAAGGTGCGGGCATACTCCCGGCGAAGGATGGTGATCAGCCAGCTTTTCGCCGCCTTTGCGTCCTTCAGGCTGTCCAGCGCTTTCCAGGCGCGTATGTAGGTTTCCTGCACCAGGTCCTTCGCCAGCGCATCGTTGCCGCAAATCCACAGGGCGTAGCGGTACAGGTCCATGCCGTACTCGCGGGCCAGGGCCTCGAAGCGGAACTGTTTTTCAGCGTCATTGCTCATGACCGGAAACCACGCCAGTTTCTTTCAAAAAAAGATAAACTTTTCTTCGCCCCCACCGATGCTTCACGTGACCGTGGCATCACCTCCCCGCGCTGGAAACCGCCCCCTGCCATGAGAATGTAACCCCGGGACGGCGGCGAGCGTCCCGGTCAGGGAGAGGGCGTGCAGCCAGTGTACCCAAAAGGGTGAGCCCGATGGGTGGTGCAGGGTCTCGACGCAGGTTGGCCGAAGCATCGCCGAATGACTAATGGCACTTCTTCCGAAACCCGCATGGGATCAGGCTGTGGCTTGCCACGATGGGGTGGAGCGCGTACCCTTTGCGTCCCCGAAAAACGGCCGTTTACGGCCGGTTGACACAGGTAAGTGCACCATGACGATGAACTTTGAACAGGCCCGCCGCAACATGGTGGAGCAGCAGGTACGACCCTGGGAGGTGCTCGATACCCGGGTGCTCAGCCTGTTCGAGTCTTTGCAACGCGAAGACTTCGTGCCCGTCCGCTACCGCAAGATGGCGTTCGCGGACCTGAACATCCCGCTCGAGCACGGCGAGGTCATGATGAAACCCGTGGTCGAGGGCCGCATGCTGCAGGCCATCGATGTGCAACCGGAAGAAACGGTGCTGGAAGTGGGCACCGGCAGCGGCTTCATTACCGCCTGCCTCGCCCAGCTCGCCAAGGAAGTGGTGAGCGTAGACATCCATGCGAGTTTCACCGAGGGCGCGGGTCGACGTCTCGAGGAGCAGGGTATCGACCGCGTGTCCCTGCACACCGGAGACGTCATGCGCGGCTGGCAGCCCGAGCAGGCGCACGATGTCGTCGTGGTGACCGGGTCCGTGCCGCATCTGCCCGAGGTTTTCACCGGATGGGTCAACCCCGGTGGCAGGCTGTTTTGCATCGTCGGCGAGTCGCCGGCCATGGAGGCCGTGTTGCTGACCCGACTGGGCGCGACCGAATGGCGCCGGGAAAGTCTGTTCGAAACCGACCTCCCGCCGCTGGTTCACGCCGTCGAGCCCCCCGAATTCGAATTCTGAACACCAACGCTGCAGTACAACCAGGAGTGCACCATGTCTAGCTCGCCCCGAACGGGACACAACGTTTTACGCGCCGCCGCGCTGACTGCCCTGCTGGTCGCCGGACCGGCATCCGCGGTCGACCTGATCGGTGTGCACGACCTGGCGCTGAAGAACGACCCGATTCTCCAGGCCGCGGCCTTCCGCCGGGACGCCACCGGTGAAAACGAACGCCAGGCCTTCGCGGGCTTTTTGCCCGCCCTGAGCGGCAGCGCGAACACGTTCCGCGGCGACGACGAGTCCAGGATCGACGGCCGGGGACTGTTCCCTGACGTCACCCGTGAAAACGACATCGACTCGGAAAGCTGGAGCCTGGACCTGAACCAGGTGGTGTACGACCAGGCCAATTACGAGCGGCTCGATCTCGCCCGCGGCCAGGTCAGCCAGGCCGAGGCCATTTACCAGGCGGCCTACCAGGATTTCCTCGTGCGGGTCGCGGTGAACTATTTCGAGGTCCTGACGACCCAGGACCGGGTGATCTTCGCCGAGGCGGAAGAGCTCGCGCTGCAGCGCCAGTTCGAGCAGGCCGAGCAAAAGTTCGAAGTGGGCCTGACGGCCATCACCGATGTCTACGAGGCGCGAGCCAGTTACGACAACGCCCGCGCCCGCGCCATTGTCGCCCGCAACGAACTGGCGGATGCGAAAGAGGGCCTGCGCCAGCTGACCGGGCAGTACTTCGACGAGGTCGATGCGCTGCAGGAAGAGCTTCCCCTCGTGGACCCGGATCCCAACAACATCGAGGAGTGGGTCCAGACGGCGCTCGAATTCAATCCTTTCGTGGTGCAGGCGCGCTTCGCCACGGACATCGCCGACGCCAACGTGCGCCTGCAGCGCACCGGCCACTTTCCGACCCTGAACCTCTCCGCCGGGTACAGCGACTTCACGAACAACTCGATCCAGCTGACCAACGACATCGGGGAAGTGATCGCGACGACCTCCCTGGAAGCGCAGGACTTTCGCTACGGCCTGGTGCTGAACGTGCCGATCTACCAGGGCGGGCTGATCAACTCACGGACGCGCCAGGCACGCTTCGAGCTCGGCGCGGTCCAGCAGGACCTGGAAGACCAGCAGCGCTTTACCATGCGTGAAACGCGCAATGCTTTCCGTGCCGTGGTCGCCGGCATCGAGCAGGTGCAGGCCTTCGGCCAGGCCCTGATCTCCGGCGAAAGCGCCCTGGAGGCGACCCAGGCCGGCTTCGAGGTGGGCACGCGTACCATCGTCGACGTCCTGCTGGCCCAGCAGCGCTTCTACGGCGCGGCCCGGGACAACTCCCTCGCGCGGCACACCTACATCCTCAATCACCTGCGGCTCAAGCTGGCGGCGGGTCTGCTGACCGAACAGGACCTGCGCCAGGTCAACACCATTCTCGAGTAAGCCCCGCGGGGAACCCGCTTCCCCGATTGTCACGCCGACGGCGCCCGACCGACCTGGTCGAGCGCCGTCATCGTTTTCGCCAGGGCGCCACGCCCCCGGTGAACCAGCTTGAGTCCCGCCTGTCCCATCCGGTCCCGCGTTACCGGGTGTTCAAACAGGCGGAGCAGTTCCGATCTCATGTCGTCCACGGTCAGCACCCGGTGCGCCGCGCCCGATTCCAGCAGCCGTGTGGCGGTCTCCTTCACGTTGGCGGTATGCGGGCCAAACAGCAGAGGCTTCCCGAGGGCGGCAGGCTCCAGCAGGTTGTGCCCGCCGATTTCGGCGATGGTCCCGCCCACGAAGGCCACGTCCGCGGCGGCGTAGTAGGCAAGCAGCTCCCCCAGGGTGTCGAGCACCAGGCACTGGGCATCCCCCGGGAACCGGCCTTCGCTGCGGCGGCGCAGCGTCAGGCCGGCGGCAGCCACGTCCTGCGCCGCCCGCGCGAAGCGCTCCGGGTGCCGGGGAGCCAGTACGAGAAGGGCCTGGGAGTGGTGCTCGAGGACCTGGCGAAAGGCAGCGAGCACCACGCGTTCGTCGTCCTCGTGCGTGCTGCCCGCCACCAGCACCGGTCGGTTCACGCCCCAGCCGGCGCGCAGCAGCTCGCCGGTTTCCAGCAGGGCCGGGGACAGTTCGATGTCGAACTTCAGGTTCCCGGCCCGCTCGACCCGTTCCGGATCGGCGCCGCATTCCACGAAGCGCCGGGCGTCCTTGCTGCCCTGGGCGAGAATCCGGTCCACGCCCCGAAGTGCCGGGGCGATGAGCCGCGAAAAGCGCTGATAGCCCGGGACGGAACGCCGGGAAAGCCGGGCATTGGCCATGATCATGGGAATGCCGCGCCCCTGAACCTGGGCGTACAGGTTCGGCCAGATTTCCGTCTCCACGATCACGACGCGCCTGGGCCGGCTCCGGTCCAGCAGGCGCCGCACGGCCCAGGGCAGGTCCAGGGGCAGGTAGCAGTGCGAGACCGTGTCACCGAGCAACTCGCGCACCCGCTGGCTACCGGTGGGGGTGAAGGTGGTGACGAGCATGCGGCCTTCCGGGTTGTCGGCGAGCAGGGCCTTGACCAGGGGCAGGGCGGCGTTGACCTCGCCGAGGCTCGCGGCATGCACCAGCGTATCGAACGGTCCGGCGGGGATACGGTTCCAGCCCAGTCGTTCGCCCCAGCGTTTCCAGTACCGGGAATCGCGGAAACCGCGCAGGCCGAAATAGGCGAGCACGAGCGGTGTGGCGAGGGTCAGCAGGAGAGTGTAAAGCCGTCGCATGGGCGCTCCGGATCACGGGCCCGCCGAGTATAGCAACGAGCCGTTGGGCTTGGAGGCGAGCGCCGCAGCGCCCACAATGGCGCCATGAACGGAGGCTGGAAACCGGAACAGCTCGAACGCCCGTCCCTGGCGCCACGCAACTGGCCAGGCTGGATCGGGGTGGCCCTGCTCTGGTGCCTGGGGCACCTGCCCCGCCGGCTGGGCCTTCTGCTGGTCCGGCCCCTGGGACCGCTCATGCGCCTGGCCCTGGGCTCCCGCCGACGGATTGCCGAACGGAATCTCGAGGTCTGCCTGCCCGATCTGCCTTCCGACCAGCGCGACCGGGTGCTGCGGGAGAGCTTCGATGCCCTGGCCCGCATGCTGGTGGAAACCGCCTGGTGCTGGGCCGGTCGCCCGCCAACCCTGGCGCCGCTGGTGGACGATTCGGGCTACGAGCATATCGAGACAGTCCGCGAGGCGGGGCGCGGCCTCCTGCTCGTGACCGCCCACGTCACCTGCCTGGAAATGGGGGCCCGGGCCATCGGCGAGCGCTTCGCGGGCCAGGGGGTCTACCGGCCTCTCGGAAACCCGGTCCTGGAGTGGTACCAGAACCGTGGCCGGTCGCGCTATGCCCGGGGCATGCTGTCCAAGCGGGACCTTCGCGGGGCGGTGCGTCTCCTGCGCCGCGGCGGCATGCTCTGGTATGCCCCGGACCAGGACTTCGGCCCCCAGGAAAGCGTGTTCGCGCCGTTCTTCGGGGTCCAGACCGCCACCCTGCTCGCCACGCACCGGCTGCCGGCCCTGACGGGCTGCCGGGTGGTCGTCATGATGCCGCGCTACGACCGCGAACGGGACCGCTACGTGGTCGAGGTGACGCCGCCCCTGGAGGCGTTCCCCGGCGACGATCCGGTCGCGGACCTGGCTCGCATCAACGCGCTGCTGGAAGCGCAGGTGCGCAAGGCGCCGGACCAGTACTGGTGGGTGCACCGGCGATTCAAGACCCGGCCCGAAGGCGAGCCGGACTTCTACGGGCGCGACAGCCGCGGATCGTGAGCATTCGCCGCCAGCTGCGCTATGCCTGGGAGCGGTTCGCCCGCCGGCGGACGGAGTTGCTGGCCGACGGGTTGCCCCTGGGGCTCAGGCTCTGGGTGGGGACCAGCGACGACGTCGGCCGGCGCCTCTACAAGTACCGGGTTCACGAACCCCACGTCCTGGCCTGGCTGGAGCGACAGCCCTGCCCGGCCAACGACGCCCTGGTCATCGACGCCGGCGCAAACCTCGGGTGGTATGCCCTGCTCCTCGATCGCCTGGGGATGGGCCGCCTGGCGATTCACGCGTTTGAGCCGGATCCCGAAAACCGGGCCTTGCTCGAGCGCAACTGCGCACTCAACCAGGCGCAAAACGTGACCATCCACGCCAGTGCGCTCTCCAACCGGCGGGGCCAGGCGACCCTGCACCGCTACCGGGCGATCAATCGCGGTAAACACAGTCTTCGGCCCCTGGCGCGGGGGGTCGATACGGTGGAGGTCGAGACCGACACCCTGGATGCCTGTCTCGCCCGGGCGGGTCTTTCGGATCGGGACATCTTCCTGCTGAAGGTGGACGTGGAGGGCTTCGAGCCCGAGGTCATCGAGGGCGCGGCGGAGAGCCTGCGGCGGGTGCAGCAGGTGTTGCTGGAATACACGCCGGCGTTTCTCGACGGAGACCGGGGCGCCGAGCTGCTGGATCGCCTGTTCGGGGCGGGCCTGTCACCCCTGGCCTGGGACGGCGGGGCCTGGTCGCCGGTGAAACGGGACCGGCTGTTGCGCGAGACGGCGCAGCGCGACACGCTCTGGGTGCGCGACCCGGTCTTCGCCGGGTGCGCCTCCTGACCGGCGGTCGGTGGGTCCGCGAACCCCCGGGTATCGCGGCCGAAAGCCGCCCTCAGGTCCGCTTCGGGTCCGTCGTCGCGGCCCAGAGGCCGACGAGAATCCACACGAGGGACGAGATGAACTTGCCGTAGATGGCAAAGTGGGTGTTCACCGGAAACAGCACCAGGCCGAGCGCCAGCACGTAGGGAAAAGCCTCCTGGCGCTGATCCGGGGTCATGCTGCGCCAGAGCCGCAGGGCGAGGAGGAACCCGGCGAGGAAGCCGAGGAGGCCGATGGTGCCCATGTCCGCCATGAGCTCCAGGATCACGTTGTGGGCGTGCCGGGCGCCGCGCGGCTCGCCGATTTCACGAATGAAATTCGCGACGTGGGGATCGTCCGGTTCAGCGTACTCGAGGTATGCGGTCGGAAAGGCGCGCACGCCGACGCCGTTGACCGGGTGGTCCCGGTACATTTCCAGTGCATGGGTGAAGATCGGCACCCGCAGTGACGTGGCCGTGTCGAGGGCCTCGGTCGTTCCCTCGGTGAGCGCCAGGGTGGTCTCGACCCGTTGCTGGAAGATCGGCGACACGGAGTAGGTGACAGCGATGACGATCACCGCGATGGCCGGAATCAGCAGCGTGATCCGACGCAGCTCCCGGTTTTCCCGTCGCAGCATGAGCACGGCGTACACACCGATGACCATCACCATGGCCACCCAGCCCGAACGCATGCCCGCGATCATGACGGCGCCCATGATGAGGGCGAAGGTGGCGGCCCAGGCCCAGCCGCTCCAGCGGCGCCGGGCGTATTCGAGGGCGAGGGGGGACAGCATGGCCAGTAAGGGGCCGTAGAACTGGTACTTCTTGAAAAACAGGGCGTTGAGCCGGTCACCCTGGATCGGGATGCCGAACAGGTCGCGCCCGAAGATGAGCTGGACGAAGCCGTCCACCGCCCAGAACAGCAGGATCAGCGCCACGGCCATCAACACGAGGTCGCGCAGGGATCGCTGGTGCAGCAGCACGCCGACGGCGGTCGCCGCCAGGAGCAGCCGCAGATTGGCCAGGCTCTGGGACCAGCTCTTGGCGGGATCGAAGGAGTCGAAACTCGACAGGACCATGGGAATCCAGAAGCACAGGAACAGCGGCAACAGCATGAAGAACACGCGCCGGGTGCGGTCCCCGTAACGTGCCGAGCGCCAGAGAAACGGCATGGCGACGGCGAAGACCAGCAGGGGGATCTCGGACCGGTTGAAGGGCAGCAGGGCGAAGAAGGCGATGGCGGTCCACGCCGGCCATTCGGCCTGGAATTTGCGGATCAGGACTTTCACGGGGCAACTCCTGGAGCATGCGAGCGCGTCGTGTGTTTCGCATCGAGCACGGTCTCATAGAGGCTGAGGGTAGCGGCCATGGAATCGGACAGGCGGAACGCGGAGGTGGGTTCCACCCTCGGCGCACCCCGGTGCAGAAAGGCGCGGGTCTGGGCCTCGAGGGCATCGGCGTTGTCCGGCGGGACGGCGCCGAAGGGATAGCACTCGGCGAGAATTTCCGCGACGCCGCCGTGGTTCCAACCCACCACCGGGCGACCCAGGTACAGGGCCTCCAGTACGGTTCTGCCGAAGGCTTCGGGCGGATCGCTGCAGAGGCTGAACACCAGTTCCGAGGCGGCCATCCACTCCCGGATGTCGAGGCGTTCGCCGGCAAAAGTGAGGTGTTCCCGCACGCCACCGGCCTCGGCCAGGCCCACGAGTTCGTCGTAATAGCGAGATCCGGGACGCCCGGCACCGACGACGATCGCCTGGATGTTCGGGTAGGCGGGCAGCAGGCGGGCCAGCAGGTTGATGAACGTCTCGTGACCCTTGTAGCGGGACAGGCGTCCCGGCAGGCAGAGCCAGCGACGGTCGCGCAGTTCCGGGTGTTCGGCCAGGGCCCGCTCGACCCAGGCGGGGTCAGGACGGTAGCCGTAAGGAAAGGTCTCAGGATCGGCTCCGCCGTGGATTACGTGCACACGTTCCGGCTCGACGGGGTAATTGTGCAGCGCATACCGGCGGATCGCTTCACTGACGGCGATCACCGCATCGCCGCGGGCCATGAGGCCACTGTAGCGGCTAACGGAGTAGTGGCCGTGCATCGTGGTCACGAGGGCCGGACGCAGGTCGTCGGGAAGTCCGGCCAGGGCCCGCCAGACCAGCAGAGCCGGCAGTCGTGAATGCACGTGAACGAGGTCCGGTTGCGTCTCGGCGATCCAGCGGCGAATCCGGCCGATGTAGCGCAGGGTGCCGATTCGCTTGCGGTTGACGGGCCAGGGCAGGGTTTCGGCCCCGGTCGCCTTGGCCCGTTCGCTGAGGGGTCCGGGTGCGGCGAGCACGGTCACCCGGTGTCCCGCCTTCGCCAGGGCTTCGGTCAGTTCGGTGGCGACGAATTCGGAACCGCCGATGCTCATGGCCGCGAGGGCCTGGACCACGTGCATGGGAGGTCAGGTCCTCACGACAGCGGGGGGCTCAGCCCGCCAGCTTGTCCACGAGCTTGTATTCGGCGCTGCAGTAGGGACAGGTGGCTTCGCCGGTTTCCTCGATGGGCAGGTAAACGCGTGGGTGCGAATTCCAGAGCTTTTGCTCCGGCGTGGGGCAGGACAGCGGCAGTTGGTCGCGGGTCACCTCGTAGCAGTCCTGGGTGTTGGCGGGCCCCAGGGCTTCATTGTTCGCATCGGTGCTGTGGACCACGGGGGGAGGTTCCTGATTGGGTAAACCGGTATTTTACCGCGATTTCGCGAGGTCGGCAGCGTCCGAAAGGCCGAAGCGGGCGCAGACGTCGCGGGCCGCGGTGGTGTCCGGCCGGGTTTCCCCGAGAAGGCTGGCATCCTCCCGGAGGAGCGCCCGGAGATGGCGGGCGCGGGTCAGGGCGCGATAGGTTTCCATGAGCAGTTCGGCGTCGTCCGGCTCGAGCCACCCATGGGCGGCAAGCGCCTGCAATTGCTCCGTGGTTCGGGTGAGGCCGCGCAGGGCCGGGTCCTCCGGCGCTCGCTCCAGGATGCCCAGCTGGGCGACGAAGTCGATGTCCAGCAGGCCGCCGGGGACCTGTTTGAACGGATCCCCCCCGCCCTGGGCGCGCATCTTTTGCCGCATGGCCGGGATCTCCCTGCGCAGCGCTTCGGAATCCTTCGGTTGCGCCAGCACCGCCTCCCGGATCGCCTGGAATCGTGCCGAGACGTCGGCATCGCCGGCGACCGGTCTGGCCCGGGTCAGTGCCTGCCATTCCCAGACCCAGGCTTTCTCCGCCTGGTATCGGGCGAAGGCATCGAGCGGTGACACGAGCAGGCCGGAACGGCCGTTCGGTCGCAGCCGCGTGTCGATTTCGTAAAGCCGACCGGCCGGGGTCTGGGTAGTCGCCAGGGCCAGGAGGCGCCGAACGCATCGCGTGTACCAGGTTTCCGCCGCCAGCGGTCGCGGCCCGTCGGATTCGCCCTGGCCGTCGGGATAGAGAAAAACCAGGTCGAGGTCCGAGCCATAGCTGATGTCACCACCGCCGAGGCTGCCGTAGCCGATGAGGGCCAGGCCGTTCGGCTCGAGATGGCCGTGCCGCCGGGCCACCGCTTGCTCGGCCAGCTTGAGGCACCGCTCGAGGAGCACCTCGGCGAGCGCCGTGAGCCGGGTTTCCGCTTCCACCGAAGACAGCACACCCTCCAGCTCCGCCGTGGCGATCCGCAGGCTTTGCGCCAGCTTGATCGTGTTCAGTGCATTGATGGCCTGTTCCTCGTCATCCCCGCGCGCCAGGCGCCGTGCGCTCTCGGAGAGTTCCGCCCGATCCGGAAGGGTGCGACCGAGCGCCGGATCGATAAGCTCGTCAAGCAGGGCGGGGTGGCGGGTCACGGTCCGCGCGATCCAGTCGCTCCGGTTGAACAGTTCCAGCATGCGGTCGAGCGCAGGCGGGTTCTGCACGAGGAGCGCCAGGTACGCGCTGCGCCGGCTGATGGCGTTGACCAGGGCGCGCAGGTCGTCCTCGACCGCAGCGTTCCGCGGCCCGGTTTCGAGCCGCTGGAACAGGCGCTTCATGAAAGCATCCAGTCGCTGGTGTCCGCGCCGGGTCAGGCCAACACGGCGAATTCGCCGCAGCAGGGCACGCCAGGCATCGTCACCGGCCAGCTCCAGCGTACCCTCCCAGGTCCCGGGTTCCTCATTGCCGGCCTGGCGGGGAAAGCTCGCGTCGAGCGCGTCGGTCACGGTCTGCCGCGTCGATTCGAGGAGCGTTTGGAACGACTCCCGGTCGGGCTGGCACAGGATGCGCACCACGCGGTCCAGGTCCTCGCCCTGCGGCAGCTCGTGGGTCTGCTGGTCGTGCAGGGCCTGGATCGCATTCTCCACGCGCCGCAGTACGCCATAGGCTTCGCGCAGGGCCGCGACCCGGTCGCCCGGGAGCAGATCGAGCGCCTGGATGGTGGACAGGGCGTCGAGGAGCGAGGGGGTTTGCAGCGCGGGCTCCCGCCCTCCGCGCAGCAGCTGGATGCACTGCACGCCGAACTCGACTTCGCGGATGCCTCCCGGCCCCCGCTTTACGTCGCCGCGACCCTTGCGCCGCGCGGCGTCGGCCTGGATGGCGTCGAGCATTTCCCGCAGGGATTCCACGGCGCCGAAATCGATGTAGCGCCGGTAGACGAACGGGCGCAGGATGTCGACCAGCGCCTGCCCCGCTTCACGGTCGCCGGCAACGGGGCGGGCCTTGACCAGGGCGTAGCGTTCCCAGTCCCGGCCTTCGCGCTGATAGTAATGCTCGAGCGCCTTGAAGCTGCACACCAGGGGCCCGCTTTCCCCAAAGGGCCGCAGGCGCGTGTCCACGCGAAAACAGAATCCGTCCCCGGTCCGCTCCGCCAGGCTTCCGATGACGGCGCGCGCCAGGCGGGTGAAAAAGGTCTCGTTGGCCAGGCCGCGCCGGCCATCACAGGCGCCGTTCTCCGGAAAGCACAGAATCAGGTCGATGTCGGAAGACAGGTTCAGTTCGCCACCACCGAGTTTGCCCAGGCCCAGCACCACCAGGGACTGTTCCTTGCCGTCACCGTCCCGCGGCGTACCGAAGCGCTCCACGAGCGCGGCATGGTGGGTGGAGACCGCCGTGTCGAGGCACAGTTCGGCGAGGCGGGTCAGGTCGCCCAGGGTGGCTTCGAGGGAAGCCGTGCCGGTGATCTCCCGCCAGGTGATGCACAGCATCTCCCGGTTCCGGAAGCGCCGCAGGCCCCGGTCCAGTCCGTGTTCGGCAACGGCGTCTTCCAGGTCCGCCGCGCTGGGCGGTCGATGCGACCGCAGCCGCCCTTCCGCCTCGAGGCTCGGCAGCCACTCCGGATAACGGCGATCCAGGTCCTCGAGAAAGGGGCTGAGGGCCAGGGCCCGGGAGGGATCGTGCTTCGCCATGTCGCGAGTATAGCGACGAGTACTTTTCCGGCTGGCAAAAAAAAAGCCCCGGAAGGGATCCGGGGCTGAATGTTCAGGCCAGCTCAGCAGGCCGGGGGCTCAAGTCCGGCCAGGGCCTGTTGGAGAACTCGGTCCGGGGAAGCCGCATTCGCGCTGTCCTGCTGCGCGTGGGCTGCTTCACCCTTCGCCTGGTTAGATGCCAGATCCATGCCAAATAAACAGACCCTTAATATCAGGGGGTTACGCCCCCGGCGTGCTGGCCGGATGCGGTGCGTGCCTGATTCTGGGGCGCGCCTGCCACCGAATGGGGCAGGAATTCAGAATGAATTACTTGGTAAGGATGAGCTTCCGGTTCCGCGTGATCCGCAGCCGGTAGATCTGGCCCTCGTGATCCAGTTCGATGACCGGATCCTCGCCCATGAGCTCAGAGACCTTCATGGGGCGATCGGACCGGGAACGGGAACCGGGGCGGGACCGGGTGGTCGGGGTGCGGTCCGACGCGAGGTCGCGCGGTACGGAACGGGGCAGGCTGCGGGCACTCATGGATAGATGATAATCATTATCATTCGCGACGGCAAGCGCCTGGCCGGGGCAGCTCGATCCGCTGACCGGAAAGCCCGTGGGTCATCTGCTTGACCGTCGTGCCGACGCCGGATCGCTAGGGGCTGCCGTCGTCCGCCAGGGTCCAGTCGTCTTCCATCGCGTAGCCGGCATCCTGTGCCGGCAGGATCACGCCGTGTCGCGCTGCATAGGTGTCGAAATCCGCCACCAGTGCCGCCAGCACGTCGGGATGCCGGGCCGACAGGTCGTCCCGTTCACCGGGGTCCCGGGCGAGATCGAACAGCGCCCAGCGCCCCCGGCCATAGGGTTCGTAGAGCCAGAGCGCCTTCCAGTGCCCCCGGCGCACGGAACGGCGCCCGAACAATTCGAAGACCTGGGAGGCTGCCGGGCCGTGGACCTGTTCCGCCGAGCCGTCGAGCAGGGACACCAGGGACGTCCCCGTTGGCGCCGCGCCCTGCCAGGAAGGGTCATTCGAGGCCGGGTGCGCTACGCCGGCGAGCTCGAGCAGCGTCGGCAGCACGTCCCGGATCGTGACCAGGGCCCGGGATCTCGGATCGTCGAAGCCGCCGGGCTTGACGCCGGGCCCCGCGATGACCGCCGGCGTCCGGGTGCCGCCCTCGGTGGGAAACGTCTTGAACAGGCGGAACGGCGCCGTGCTGGCCTGGGCCCAGCCGGGGCCGCTAAACACATAGGAGCCCGGCCGGCCGATGTTCCCGAGGCGATTGTCGAAGGTGCGCTCCACCCAGCCGTGGTCTGCGACGATGCGGTTGACCGGGTTACCCTCGGCCCCGTTGTCGGACAGGAACAGGACCCAGGTGTTGTCCCGCCGCCCGGTGGACTCGAGCCAGGCGAGCAGCCGCCCGACTTCGTGGTCCAGCTGCTCCACCATGGCGGCGTACACCTCCATGATGCGCGCCTGGCGCCGCCGTTCTTCGGGCGCCAGGTCAGACCAGGCCCGGACAAAGGGCAGGCGTTCGTCACGAAGGGGCTTTGGGACGATGCCCCGTTCCTGGAGCGCAGCCACCCGGTCGGCGCGCAGGGCGTCCCAGCCATCGTCGTAGACGCCGGCGTAGCGATCGATGAAATCCGGCGGCGCCTGCAGGGGCCAGTGAGGCGCGGTGTAGGCCGCCAGCGCGAAAAACGGCCGCATACCGTCCGTGCCGGTGCCGCCTTCGATCTGTTCGATCAGCTTGTCCGTGAACCCCGTGCTCGAGTACCAGTCGTCCGGCAGGTCGCCGATCGGTTCGCCGTCTTCCTCGAAGCCGGCGGGGCCCGGCGGCCCGCCGGCGGAAAACAGGGCCAGGCGGTCGGCAAAGTGTGTCGCGCCCCCGTGGACCGGCCCGAAGGCACGCTCGAATCCCCGGTCAACCGGGCGCCGGCCCGGACCGCGACCGAGGTGCCATTTGCCGGAGAGGGCGGTGAAGTAGCCGGCGTCGCGCAGCAGCTCGGCCAGCGTGACCACCCGGTCGGAAAGTTGCCCCTCGTAGCCGGGCCGGCCCTGCTGCTCGGGTGACGCCTCGTCCCACATGGTGCCGAACCCGGATGCGTGCGCCGGGGCGCCGCTCAGCAGCATGGCGCGGGTCGGCGAACAGGCGGGAGACACCTGGAAATCCGTCAGCACGAGCCCGCTCGCGGCCAGGGCGTCGAGCTGCGGCGTACGGATCTCGCTCCCCATGAAGCCCGGGTCCGAATACCCGAGGTCGTCCGCCAGGATGACCAGGAAACTGGGCGGTGGCGACGCCTGCTGCGCCGCGTGTCGGGAGTCTTCGGCCCGGGCCGTGCAGGCCAGCAGGGCGCACAGCAGGACCGGAACCCGGAACCGGGCGGCGCCCGGCCGCGTTGCGCGTTGGCGGTCTACTGCACCAGGTGCCATTCGGTCTGGCGGCCCGCCAGGTAGATGACACGCTCGCCATCGTACAGAGCCGATTGTTCGAGCTTGATCTGCACGTACTGGTCGTCCCATTCCGGTACCGGCGCCTTGATGTTGCCCTCGATGGCATACGCCGTCATCGGGTACAGCGGCCAGTCACCCCGAATCGGCGTCTCTCCCTGGTTGTCCCACATGCCGATGGTCGGTCCGGGCGCGTGCCCGTAGAACCCGATGGGATGGGTGTAGGTGCTGGCGATGACGTCGCGGCGCGCACTGGCGCGAAGGCTGCCGGCCAGGATGTCGTTGCCGGAGCGGCCGGTTTCGAAGGCGTCGGTCAGGTCGTCCTGCCACTGGTTGCCGACGGCGAGGGCCGCCACCAGGCCCTCGGGCACCGAGCTTTCCCCGGCGCGCGGCACGTAGCCCATTTCCTGCGTGTCCGTGCACAGCTTGAGGTAGCAGATGCCCACGTCCGTGTGCAGCACGTCACCGGCCTGGATCACGCCAGCCGTGCCGCAGAAGGGCGTATCGGCCTCGCAGGCCTCGCCGGGACGCTGCAGGTTGACATAAGGCTGGAACCAGACCGGGAGGTTGAGTTCCGCGAAGCGTTCCCGGATGTACCAGGCGACATCGTCCGTGTGCGTGGCGCCCGGGGTGATGACCCGGGAGGAAAAGGCCTCGGCGATGACCTGGCGGGCCAGCGCGACCGCGTGCGTG
This sequence comes from Lysobacterales bacterium, assembly GCA_036351115.1. Lineage (GTDB taxonomy): Bacteria > Pseudomonadota > Gammaproteobacteria > Xanthomonadales > SZUA-36 > Marinihelvus. The sequence continues at coordinate 88,350 of JAZBOL010000004.1, forward strand.
TACAGCGTCACCTCTTCCGGCGTGCGCGTTTCCACCCAGCGCACCACCAGGTCCTCAGCCGGCACCAGGCGCTCCACCAGGCTGGGGGAAAGCACTTCGAGCAGGCGCTCGTGCAGGCCGCGGGTCAGGCCGTCGGCCACGGGCCAGTCCCGGGACACGTTGATGCCGATGCGCTGGGGATCGAGTTCCTCGATCAGCGCCGCCAGCGCCTGCCACTGTTCGTCGAGGTTCCCCCCGGCCCAGGCCGTCTCGAACGGTTCCCCGAGGGGGTAGCGATTGACGGACAGGCGCTTGAAGCCGTCCGGACCGCGGTGGAAGAGCAGCATGGTGGTGCGCCGCGCGGCAAAGGTGGGCTGGGGCACCAGCGTGAAGTACACCGGGTCCTCGGCGTATTCGCGGGCCATGACCAGCCACAGGTCGATGTCCGTTTCCTCCATGAGCTTCGGCAGCAGGGTTTCGAGACGGTCCTCGAGAATGCGGTTCTCCACGTCCGGCCGCGCCCGCCACGGCAACACGTCGCGTTCGCCGGTGAGGACCCGGCCCTGGTCCGCGGCCTGCGCCGGAGGGGAAAAGGCCGCCAGGCCCAGCAGCAGGGCCGTGAGGTGCACAAGTGATTTCATGGGTCGATTCTCCCGCGTATCCGGCGCGCTCGCCGATGACGCGATCAATGGGTAAGGGACTGGCACTCGGAGACGAGACACATGCCCCCGGAGCGGCTGATCAGGGGCTTCACGGCCTCCGTGACCTTCTCGACGAGCGCCCGGTCGTCACAGACGATGAGGAAAATGCAGTTGCTCGAATCCCCGGCCAGCTCGTCGCCACGGCGAATGCCGCGGTCGCCGCTGCCGTGGGCCCGGGGTATGACCGTGTAGCCCGGGACGCGCAGGGTTTTGAGTGTGCGCGCCAGCTCACGGGCCATGGGTTCTTCGATGACGATTTCGATGCGATAGCCTGGGGTCATGATTCAGGGTTCAGAGTCAAGGTTCGGGTTGGGGATTCAGGTCAGCCATTTCGCCAGCTCATGGTACAGCGGGATACCGAGCAGGATGTTGAACGGGAACGTGATGGCCAGGGACATGGGCAGGTAAATGCTCGGACTGGCCTGCGGCAGCGCCAGGCGCAGGGCCGCGGGCACGGCGATGTAGGACGCGCTGGCGCCCAGCACGGTCAGCAGCACGAGATTGCCTTCGTCCAGGTCGAGCAGGACGCCGAAGCCCAGGGCGGCCGCGGCGTTGATCAGCGGGAACACCAGGGCGGCGGTTCCCATGAACCCCAGGGGCAGCTTTCCCGAGCCGTCGCTGTCGCCCAGGTCCCGCAATCTGCGGGCCGCCACGATGCCCATGTCCAGCAGGAACAGGCACAGCACACCGAGGAACGGCGCGCTGACCACCGGGTACACCTGTTCCATGCCATCCGGCCCGGTGAGGTACCCGATGATCATGCTGCCGACGATGAGGAACACGGAACCGTTCAGGCAGGCCTCGTGGAGCAGCGGTCCCCAGCGCAGCTGCCGCTCTTCCCCGCCGTGGGTTTCCCGGAAGCGGTTGTACAGCAGCATGCCCACGATGATGGCGGGCGACTCCATGAGCGCCATGGCCGCCACGAGGTAGCCGCTCCAGGTCACTTCCTGGGCGTCGAGGTAGCTGGTCGCGGTGATGAAGGTCACCGCACTGATGGAGCCGTAGGTCGCGGCCACCGCCGCCGCGTCGGCCACGCCGAGGCGGGACCTGAGGACGAAGAAGCTGTAAACGGGTACGGCGGCGGACAGCAGCACGGCGGCGCCCAGGGTCAGGAACACCTCGATGCCCAGCGGCGCCTCGGCCAGCGCCACGCCGCCCTTGAAGCCGATGGCGAAGAGCAGATACAGGGAAAGAAATCGCGCGATCTGTCCCGGAATGTCCAGGTCGGAACGCACAAACACCGCCGCCATGCCAAGAAAGAAAAACAGCAGGGGCGGTGAGCTCAGGTTGGCGAGAAAGGCTTCGGTCATGCGTGATTCCCGTTGTCCGGGTCTGTCCTGACCCGACCGCTGTTCAAATCGCGCGGTTTTGATTGGCGGCGGATTATACACGTCATCTGCAAAGCCGATGTGAGAGCCGCTTTTCTACCGTTTTTTCGAAGCACGTCCACGGCGCCGTCACGAGGACGCGCTAGAGTAGGCAATGGAATCACGGTACGCGCCTATGGAACTCATCGTTTTCGATCTCGACGGCACCCTGCTCGACGGCCAGGGGGCCCTGTCGCCGCTCACGCGCGAGACCCTCGCCGCGCTGGCCGATCGCGGCGTCGCCTACACGGTGGCCACCGGCCGCACGCTGCACGCCGCGCGAAATCTACTGGATGGACACGGTTTCCGGCTGCCCCACGTCTACAAGAACGGCGTGATGATCTGGAATCCGCTGGACGACAGCTACGCCCATGACAACTTTCTCAGCCTGGACGAGGTGGAGCACGTGCTCCGCGCGGTCATGGCCCAGGACGTGACGCCTTTCGTCTTTACCTTCGAGCCGGGAAATCATCACGCCATTTACCATCCGCCGCTGCAGAACGACGTGGAGGAGCGGCTGGCCCGGGAGTTCGTCAAGCGGAACGACGTGGCGGTGCTGCCCGCGGCGCAGTTGCCGGCGGCGGCGGAAATCACGAACATCAGCGCCCTTGGCCCCGGTCCCGCCATTGACCGCATCGAGGCGTTGATCGACAGTGAGCCGCACCTGGTCGCCTACGCCGGTGATGCCTGGGAGGGCAACGGCTGGCGCTGGATCGACATACACCACAGCAAGGCGAGCAAGGGCGCTGCCGTGGACACGCTCCGGGCTCAGCTCGAGGCGCGCAAGATCGTGTGTTTCGGCGACAGCTACAACGACCTGAGCATGTTCGAGCGGGCCGACGAGGCCTACGCCCCGGCCAACGCGGCCGAGCCGGTACAGGCGGCAGCGACGTCCGTGATCGGGCATCATGACGAAGATGGGATCGCGCGCTTTCTGCGCGACCGCTTCGAGCTGGATTGACGTCCCCGGCGGACAATCCGGCCGACTGACCTGGACACGGCTACGGAACGGACTGACATGAAGAATCCCCGAATAGCGCTCGCGGCCCTCGGCGCCCTGGTGGTGCTCGCTTCGCCTGGCCGGGCGGAAGTGGCGGGCGAGGTAAGGACCTTTTCCGGCCCGGATGGCATCGAGGAACGATGTGTCCGCCTGACCCCGTTTCCGGGGGCCGCCTACTCCAACAAGGACCGGGAGACAGAAGACGACTACTGCGCCATCGATTTCGCGCGGGCCGGCCTCTGCCCCAAGCTCTGGAGCACCAGTCCGGGAACCCTGGTCTATGCGCTCGAGGACGATTCACCGGCGGGTGTCCAGGCCTTCGAGCGTAGCTGGTGCGGCAAGGGCCACGGCGCCCGGGACCACGCGAAGGACAAGCTGGCGACGTTCAAGGTGTCGGTCAACGGGCGCACCACCAGCGCCACCTATGCCCCGTCCTCCTGGGTCTACTACCACCTGTCCCGCTATTTCCGGACGCACACCTACGTGCCCCCCGTCGTGTACCGCAGCGTGTCCCTGCAGCGGCACCACGAGCGGGTCGTGGTGCCGGCGCAGGCCCTGGTGAAGGGCCGCCACGCGCGCATGCTGTCGGAAGGCTGGTCGCACCTCGAGGCCCTCGAGTCGGGCCAGCTGGCCGGCGGCGCGGCGCGCGAGGCCCTGACCGACGGGGGGCGCCAGGTCTACGGCGTGCTCATCGACAACAAGGGCGATCGCTACGGGCCGGAGTTCAATGGCACGCGCGAATCGGGCTGGGGCAGCGGCCAGAACGAGGATTTCCAGCAGACCGCGGCATTCCTCGCCCTTCGCAATCCCTCGGCCCTGCCGGACGCCGCGGCCGGTGGCGTTCGTGACGCGCGCCGCAACCCGCGCATGGCCAAGGCCCTGCCCGCCGACACGCCGGTGGAGCAGGTGTACCTGTGGATGCAGTCGATCCTGGAAATCACCCTGCTCGATATGCTCCTTCGGCAGCAGGACCGCATCGGCAACATCGATTACCGCTGGCGCTGGTTCTGGATCGAGGACGGGGTGCTCGAGAACCATTCGGCCCAGGGCGACGAGCGACCCGGCAAGGCCGAGGGCAAGACCGCCTGGCGCCTGCGCCAGACCGCCATCAATGACAACGACGCGGGGGTCCGGTCGGGGTATGCCAATTTCGCCGAGCGCACGGGCATGCTCGAGGAGCTGGCGCATTACGATCCGGCGCTTTACCAGCGCCTCGGCCGCCTGGCGGATGACCTGGGTGAGCGGGGAGCCGCCTGGCGGTGGCTGCGCGAGGTGGCCGGTCTCTCGGAGCGCGAGGCCACGGGCATCGCCGACCGTGCGCGGGCTGCCTTCGACGGGCTGCGCGCCCAGTGCGAAGCCGGAACGCTGGTGCTCGACTTCGACCTGGTGGCCCTGCTCTCCGGAACGGTCCCGCAGGCGGCCGGCTGCGAGGTGCCCTGACCGTGGACCGGCGCGTTTTGCCCGGCCCCGGACGACGGTTTGTCGCCGGGGCGTGCGCGGGGGTGAAGGGCAGGGTCCCGCCTACGGTCTTCCTGCTCCTGCTCGCCCTGTGCTGGTCGACTTCCACCTGGTCCGAGACCCTGGTGCTGGTTTCCGATCTCAACGGACGCTACGGCAGCACGGACTATCACCAGCGGGTCGACCGGGCGGCCGAACGCATCGTGGCGATGGCGCCTGACCTGGTGCTGAGCGCGGGCGACATGGTGGCGGGCCAGGCGCCGTCGGGTCTCGAAGACGAGACGCTCGAAGCCATGTGGACGGCCTTCGCCGATTCCTTCATCGCTCCGCTGAATGCCGCGGGCCTTCCCCTCGCCGTCACGGCGGGCAATCACGACGCCTCCGCCTACCCCGGTTTCGAGCGCGACCGGCAGGCCTTCGAGCGCCACTGGCTGGATCGCACCCCGCCCGGCCTGCTGCCCGGCAGCGAATGGCCCTGGCGCTACGCACTGCGCCAGGGCGGCCTGCTGGCGATCACTTTCGATGGGACGCTTCCCGGCGCCGTGCCGGCCCGGGAACGGGATTTCGTCGCGCGCATGCTCGAAGCCCATGGCGAGGCCGCGGCCTGGACCGTGGTGTGGTCGCACCTGCCGTTCTGGCCTTTTGCGAAGCACCGGGAGCGCGAGATCATCCGGGATCAGGATTTTCTCGCGCTGTTGCACCGGCGTGGCGTCGATGTCTACGCGAGTGGCCACCACCACCTGTACTTTGCCGGGGTCGACGAAGCGGGCCTGCTGCATGTCAGCGTGCCCGCCCTCGGCGGCAATGCCCGGCGCTTTGCGACTGGTGGGGGTCGGCAGGCCCACGGTCTCGTGACCTTTGCGGTGGAGAACGGGCAACTGGCGGTCGAGGGCTGGCTGGCACCGGATTTTCTCTCGGCCGTTGAACGTGAAACCCTTCCGAAGGTCATCGACGGACCGGCCGGCCCCTTGCGCCGGGTCGAGGGGCCTGTTGCCCTGAACGACTGAGCCTGGGGCCATCCAGGCCGACCAAGACCCAGGACCCCGACGGGCCGGGCCTTCACGCCCGATTGCCCCGGTGTTTCCTATGCTGACCCGCTACCCAACTGGGTGTGAGGCCAGATTGTGGGCAACAACGACAGCACAACGAACAACAGCGAGGCGGAGCAGAGAACGCCGCCTCTCCGGGGCAAAACCCTGCTGCTCAGCGCGGCCATCGTCCTGAGCGGCGCGGCGCTCCTGTGGGTGATCTTCAACACCGAACCGACCACCGAGCGCGAGGACGCGGTGCGCCAGACGGCCATGCCCGTGGACGTGATCACGCCCGAGACGGGGACTTTCCGACCCACGATCGAGGCTCTCGGGCAGGTCCGGCCGGTGCAGGCCCTCGAATTGCGGCCGCAGGTGGGCGGCCTGATCATCGAGCTTTCGCCGCAGCTGGAACCCGGCAACTTCGTTCGCGCCGGCGACGTGTTGCTGCGCATCGAGGATGCCGACTACCGCAACCTGCTGCTCCAGCGCGAAAGCGAGCTGCTGCAGGCGCAGGCGGAACTGGACATCGAGCGCGGACGCCAGGTGCAGGCCGAGCGTGAATACCGCGAACTCAAGCGGGACCGCGGTGAAGCCCTGTCCCGGGACAATCTCTCCCTGGTATTGCGAGAACCCCAGCTCCGCTCCGCGGAGGCCCGGGTGCGTGCCGCCCAGGCGGCCGAAGCCCAGGCCCGCCTGAATCTCGAGCGTACGGTCATCCGGGCGCCTTTCGACGCCCAGGTGCTGGCGCGCAGCGCCAATCTGGGCTCCCAGGTGGCCAACGGTGAACCGCTGGCGGAGCTCGCGGGCATCGATCGTTACTGGGTCGAGGCCAGCGTCCCGCTCGACATGCTGCGCTGGCTGGTTTTCGCCAGCGACGACGGCAGCGAGGGCTCCCTGGTGCGGGTCCGTCATCGGACGGCCTGGGGTCCGGACCAGTTTCGCGAGGGCCGGCTGCAGAAGCTGGTGGGCGAGCTCGAAGGCGAAACGCGCCTTGCCCGTGTGCTCGTGGCCGTGGACGATCCGCTGGCGCGCCGGCCGGAACACGCGGAGCAACCCTCCCTGATCATCGGCGCCTTCGTCGAGGCACAGATCGCCGGGCGCGAAATCGTCGGCGCCCTCAAGCTGCCCCGGGCGCTGCTGCGCCAGAACGACACGGTGTGGCTGATGCGCGAGGGCGCCCTGGCCGTCCAGCCCGTGTCCGTGGTTTTCCAGGACGCCGACGCCGTTTACGTGGACAGCGGCCTGAAGCCCGGTGACCAGGTCGTGACGACCAATCTCGCGACCGTGCGCGACGGCATCCGACTGCGCCTGCGCTCCGCCGGCGGTGGCATGGATCGCCAGGTCGTCGCCGAGCCATGAACACCTCTCAGCCCGGCACGCCGGGGCGGCAGGGCCCCATCGCGTGGATGGCGAACAACGCCATCGCCGCCAACCTCCTCATGTTCATCCTGATCGGTGGGGGCATCTACACCGCCCTGACCATGCAGAAGGAGGTCGAACCGGATTACGCCCCGGACCAGGTCGATGTCACCGTGAGCTATCCCGGCGCCTCGCCCGAGGAGGTCGAACAGGGCATTGTCCTGCCGGTGGAAGAGGCGGTTCGCGGCGTGTCCGGCATCCGTGAGATCAGCTCCTATGCGCGGGAAGGCAGTGGCTCCGTCTCCCTGGAACTCGTGTCCGGCGTCGATCGCATGAAGGCCTTCCAGGACGTGGACCAGGCCGTGAGCCAGATCCGCACCTTTCCCATCGACGCGGAACAACCGGAGGTCCGTCTCTCCGACCGATCCCGCGAAGTCATGCAGATCGGATTGTTCGGTGACGCGGACGAGTGGGAGATGCGGCAACTGGCCGAGCGCGTGCGCGAGCAGTTGCTCAACCAGCCGGAAATCACCCAGGTCTCCATCGGCCGGGCCCTCGAATACGTCACCCACGTGGAAATCCCCGCCGACCGGCTGCGCGAGTACGGCCTGACCCTGGGCGGCGTGGCCCAGATCATCGAGGGTTCCAGCCGCGATGTGCCCGCGGGCTCCATCGACACCACCGGCGGCCAGCTGCTGCTGCGGGTCGAGGAACGCAAGCAGTGGGCTGACCAGCTGGGGGACATCGTTATCCGCAGTTCGGCCAGCGGTGCGCCCCTGCGGCTGGCGGACATCGCCGAGATCCGGGATGGTTTCGAGGAGGTGGGCTTCCAGGGGCAGTTCAATCGCAGCCCGTCGGTCGAGCTGGAAATCTTTCGGGTGGGCGAGCAGTCGCCGCTGCAGGTGGCGGACGCCGTCCAGCGCGTGCTCGACGACCTTGAAACCACCCTGCCCGATGGCATCGAGGTCCGTATCGACAGCAACGCAGCGGAGAACTTTGCCGACCGCATGAACCTGCTGCTGGAAAACGGGGTGATGGCCATCGTGATCATCCTGGTGATCCTGAGCCTGTTCCTGGAGGTCCGCCTGGCCTTCTGGATCATGATGGGCATGGCGATTTCCTTCATCGGCTCCATCGCCGTGCTGCCCTGGCTGGGGGTGAGCATCAACATGGTGTCCATGTTCGGCTTCCTGGTGGCGCTCGGCATCGTGGTGGACGACGCCATCGTGGTGGGCGAAAACGTCTACGAGTACCGCCAGCGCGGCATGGGCAAGCTCGAATCGGCCATCCAGGGCGCGAAAGAAATGGCCTGGCCGGTCACCTTCAGCATCCTGACCAACGTGGTGGCGTTCCTGCCGGTACTGTTCCTGCCGGGAGAGACCGGCAGCTACTGGTGGCCCCTGCCGGTGGTGGTCATCGCCGTGCTCCTGTTCAGCCTGGCCGAAGCCCTGTTCATCCTGCCGGCGCACCTCGCCCACGTGAAGGAGCGCACCCACAATCCGCTCACGGACGGGCTGCACCGGCTGCAGCGCGGGTTCTCCGAGGGCTTCAGCGACTGGATCGACACGCGCTACAAACCCTTCCTGGCCCTGTGCCTGCGCCACCGGGTGGTCACGCTCACCGCGTCCATCACCCTGCTGGCGGTCACTGGCGGCTACGCCCTGAGCGATCACATGGGCATGGTGCTGATGCCCGAACTCGCCGCCGACGAGATCGAAGCCGGTGTGCGACTGCCGACGGGCACGACGCGGGAACAGGCCGCCCGGGTCGCCACGGAAGTGACGGAGGCCACGTACCGCATGTTCGAAAAGCACGACCTGTATCGCGCGGCGGAGGGCATCAAGACCAACGTGCGCGGCGGCGCCTTCGTGGACGTGGAAATCGTCATGAAGCCGCCGGACGAGCGGGACATGACCGCCCGGGACGTCATCGAGCTGTGGCGCGAGGAGATCGGTGACATCGACGGGGTCAACCAGATCACCTTCGAGGCCGAACGCGGCCCCGGCAGCTGGCGCGACGACATCGAGATCGATCTGAGCCACGCAGACGTGGAGGTGCTGACCCGCGCCAGCGAGGCGCTCGTGGAGCGCCTGGAGGTGTTCGCCGCCACCACGGACGTGAACACCAACTACCAGCCGGGCAAGTCCCAGATGAGCTTTCGCGTGTTGCCCGAAGGACAGGCCCTGGGCCTGACCCCGAACGACGTGGGCCGCCAGGTGCGGGATGCCTTTTTCGGCGCCGTGGCCCTGCGCCAGCTGCGCGGCACCAACGAGGTGGAGGTGCGGGTCAAGCTGCCCCTGGAGGAGCGGGAGGACCTGCGCAGCCTCGAAAACCTCGTGATCCGGACGCCGGACGGCGTCGAGGTGCGTCTCATGGACGTCGTGGCCGTGGAGGAAGGCCGGGCGTTTCGGTCCATCGACCGGCGGGACGGGCGGCGGGTGATCACCGTGAGCACGGATGTCGAGCCCAAGAGCGCGGCGGGACGGGTGCTCGCCACGGTGCGCAGCGACGTGCTGCCGCAGCTGCGCGCGGATTTCCCCGGCCTGACCTGGACTTTCCAGGGCAACCAGGCGGAGATCCGTGAATCCACGGCGTCACTCTACGGCGGTTTCGCCCTGGCCCTGTTCGCCATTTTCGCCCTGCTGGCGATTGCTTTCGGCAGTTACCTGCAGCCCCTGATCGTCATGATGTCGATTCCCTTCGGCGTGGTCGGCGCCATCCTGGGGCACATGATCCTGGGTCACGACCTGTCCCTGGTCAGCATGATGGGGGTCGTGGCCGTGTCCGGCGTGGTCGTGAACGGTTCGCTGATCATGGTGCACTACGCCAACGGCAAGCGCGACGAGCTCAGCGCCTTCGACGCCATCCTCGAGGCCGGAACGCGCCGCTTCCGGCCCATCGTCCTGACCACGCTCACCACCTTCGGCGGCGTGGCGCCCATCATCCTGGAAACCTCGCTGCAGGCCTACCACCTGGTGCCCATGGCCATTTCCCTGGGTTTCGGCATCGTGTTCTCCACCTCGATCACCCTGCTGCTGGTGCCGTGCCTGTACCTGCTGCTGGAGGATTTGCAGGGCCTCGCGCCGGGCCGTTCCGGGTCGACGCATGTCGGCGCCGGCCCGCAAGACGCGAGCGCCACGCAGACCTAGAGCGTTTCGGAATGGGCCGCCACGGGTTTCCTCGGCCTCGAGCACTGCCGCAGGACATCGCCGAGTGTCGCCCTGAACCAGTCCCGCCGGGCTACGGCGAACACCGCCGCCTGCCAGTCCAGAACGTCACCACTGCTGCCGGCACCCCGGTCCAGGGCCTGCACCTGTCGCAGGGCGTTCGTGATGCCCTGGCCCTGGTAGGGCGCGGTGGTCAGGAGCGCATCGCCCAGCGGCAACCAGCCCTCGACGGCCGGCGTTCGATCCAGCGCCAGCAGCCCGGCTTTCTGGGCGCCGTGGCGGTGCCAGCGGCGTGGCGGTTCCATGGCCGCGAGTGGGTCGCGGATGGCTCTCGGCAGCAGCGTCAGCAGCGTCGGCCACGGTGCGTCGGGACCCCCGTCGTGCGTGACGAGCGTGAGCCGCCAGTGCCCATCGCCACACCGCTGGCCCAGGACGCCGGTGCGGCCCCCGGGCGAGGAGAAGCGGAACGTGTCTGCTTCCCAGAGCGTCCCGTCCGCTGCGATGCGGCATGACCGATAGCAACCAGAGGCCGGGCCCTCGTCGATTGGCACCGGCTGACCCAGGTGGCGGGCGACGGCGCGCAGGCTCCGCCGGTAACGACCGCTCGCGTCGATCAGGATGGGCGCGCTCACCGTCTCCTTCGTGTCGAGCGTCACTCGCCAGGCTGCTGCATGTCGCCGGGCGGATCGAAAGCCGGCCCGACGCAGCGTGACACCGCGCGGCAGTCGGTCTGCCAGGCAACGGTCCACATCGGCGCGATCCGGCGAGCGTCCGAGTGCCTGGAGGCGGGCCGTGAGGCCCGGAAGATAGGTGGTGACGCCGGCCCAGCTATCGGCTGCCACGTGGTGGACATGGAGCGATTGCGGCGACGGCCGGCCCGGCGCCGGGTCGATGCACTCGACCTTCAGGCCGCGCCGGGCCAGCGCGCCGGCGGCCATCAGGCCGGCCGGCCCGCCGCCGATGATTACGGCGTCGACGGAAGGCACGCGACTCCTTGAGGTATCACGTCAGGGGCATCATGGTCCCCCGGGATGGGAACTTCTCGCGCAGCTCCGGATCCCGGGCGATCACCACGAAAAACAGGCCGCTTCCGCCGCGAAACTCGCTCATGGCCGCTTCGCTCGCCCTGTCCTCGGGTCCGTAGGCGGGATAGAACATATCGCCGGGCAGGAACATGTCTCCCGGCAGAAACATGTCGCCGGGCAGGAAGTCGGGCCGGGGAAAGTTGCGGCGTCCCAATCCGCCATAGCCTCTTCCGCCCTCCATTTCGAATCCGTCCGAAACGAACACGTCGTCAATCCGGCCCTCGCGCACGTAAACGGCGACCAGCACGAGGTCCATGGCGTCCATGCCGTCCGGCAGTTCGATGACGAGGGAGCGTTGGAGGGCCTGGTGGAGTTCTTCACCGCTCATGCCTTCGAGTGATCGAATGCCTTCGGCCCTGATGGAGATGGACTCTCCGTTGGCAAGCGCAATCCTGGTGATACCTCCGCTCATGGCGGCAAAAGCGACAGCGGTCAGGGCGTCGCGCCGGGTTAATTTGGTCGTCATGGATCGTCTCCGTCGGTGGGCTTGTCCCTCGGGTTAACGGGAGGCTCCGGGAAAATCCGCCAGCCAGGCATGATGGCGCGCTACGCCGGCTTCCGGGTGATACGGTCGATGGTCACCGCTCAAGAAACTGCCAGTCCATCTCGAGATCCTTCACGGATGATGTCCACTGCCGCGTGGCGGAAATCTTTCCGTCCTCCAGTTTCGTCACCTCGGTGACCACCACGTTCCATCCCGGTTCGAGGCGGTAGTCCAGGGCGATGGTTTGCGTCGGCATCATGATGGCGCTCAAGTCCAGCTCACAGTGTCCGCGGGCCGTGGCCGGTTCCGGTACATGCACCAGCATGGCGGTTTTCCCCAGGGCGGCGTCACGGTTCCGCGGGTTGCCCACCCAGGCCCCCAGCGCCGCGTTGCTCGCCAGCGTAATCTCTCCGATCACCGATTGAGGCGAGAAGGGGCCCGGCGACTTCACGCCGACGAGCTGGGCGAGGGGGAAGAGCTGCACGTCGGCGTTTTCGACGGTCACCGTGTCGTCCTTCATGCAGGGGAGCATGGCGAGCGTCACCGGCGTGCTTTGCGGTGCGGGCAGAATGAGGTTCACCTCGCCCTGGTCCGAGATCGTGCCGATCACCTCGGGCATGGGACCGTCACTGTCAGCAAAGATCTCCGCCTGCCCCCGGTCCCAGTCAGCGACGGTGCCGCCCAGTTCCTGGGCCAGGACGCTGGCGGGGCCCAGGCTCAATGCGACGGCCGCCAGGCCGTAGCGTGTCAGTTTTTGATCAGCGGGACGCATCGCGGTACTCCGTGGGTTGATGTCTCAGTCCTATAACGCCCTGGGCCGCCCCGGACCGCCAATTTCCCTGGAACGGTGCGCGCCTTGCAGGCCAGCAGCAGCGACGTGCTGGCGGTGGCCGGTGCGTCACTGCGTAAATCCAGTCATGAAACGCGAGTTCTTCGAACACACCCGCCAGGCCCTCGCCGAGGAGCGGGGAAAAACCAGGCCGGGCGTCGGCAGCCTCATCTTCAGCTACGTCCTGGGCTACCTTCGCTGGACCCAGTTCATTCCCATGGTGGTCGGCTGGGGCGGTGTGCTGTTCCTGCTTGGCGCCCTGGCTTTTGGGCGATTCGCCGTCGGCTTCGAGGAGCTGGCGCCGGAGACGCAGGCGGACTTCTGGTCTTCGCCGTTCGTGCGGCAGGGCGTCGAGTGGGCGGACCGGGGCGTCGGCTTCCTGGGAGAGCGCTACCGGACGCCCGCCGGTGAGTTCGATCCCGGTCCTTTCGTTCGCGAGGCCTGGTCCCTGCTCGCACTGCTGGGTTTCCTGCTCGGCCAGTTGCTGGGGGCGTTCGGCCTGCGCCCGCCGCCCCGGACCCTGGGGCAGAAGATCAAAATGACCGGGATCGTCAGTCTGTCCGTGGCGTTTGCCGCGACGGTTCTGCTCCTGAGTTTTGGCGAGCTCCTGCACGCCGGCAAGCTCGATGCCGTTTTCTGGAGCCTGTTGCTGGTGGCCTTTCCCTTTCTCTTCAGCTGTTGGGGGCTCTGGGTCAGCGACCGGATCGCGGTCATCGAGGAACTGTTCGGTTTCCGTGACCCGCCGCCCTCGCCGCCGGAGGGTGGCGGATAAGGCCATTCCCGCCCGTTAGGAAACCTGAGATCAGACGTGGAGCGCCCCATGACCGACACCCACCGCGCCGCCATCGAGGCCGTACTCCAGCCCGGCGAAACGCTGGAATGGAGCGGCGGGCCCGACCCGGTCGTCATGAAGAAAACCCTGGGCAAGCGCAAGCGGAAGTTTCCGCTGGCCGGGCTGGGCATCGCCGTCATTGTCGTCGTGGTCCTGGTCATGAACGCCGGCGATGTCGATTGGGCCGGCATGATCCGTGCGGCGCCGCACATGGCCGCGGAGGCCATGGAGACTCGGACGACCGGGCTTTCCGGATACCTGCCTTTTCTGATCGCGGCCCTGGTCGTCGGCGGTATCTTCTGGCTGAGGCGACGGCAGGCCGGCGCGCATGTCGACAACCTCTCCTACGGCATCACGGACCGGCGCGTGCTCATTGTTCGCAAGGGTGAAATCTACGAATCCTGGAACCCCGCCGAACTGCAGCGCTACGAGATGAACGAACGGGTCGGGGCCGAGGGCTTCCACGACATCATCTGGGGCCGCCGACGACTTTCCCACAGCAGCGACGACTCGCGACCGAGCCCCCTCGAGCTGGAGAAAGCCCGCGTTGGCTTCAAGGCGCTGCCCGACGGCCCTGCCGTGCTCGCCCGGCTGGATGCCTGGCGAAAAGCCCATGACCGCCAGGCAGAGCAGGCGAGCCGTGCCGTGCTCGCCGAAGATGCCGCGGCGTCGGGGGCGCTGGAACGACTCGTGCATCCCAGGCTCGGCTTTTCCATCGAACTCCCCACGAGCTGGGATACCCATGTCCGGTACAAGAAACTGGTCTTCGGCAAGTTCGGTATCGACACCACGACCGATCGCTGGTCGACGCCGGAAGCGGCCGGCGACTGGAACGTGGTCCTGGCAAAAGACGCCATGAACGCCGAGGTGATGCTCGAAGTGGCGGAAACGCCTCCGACCGTGACCCTCGACGGCATGACCAACTCGCGGGCGTTCAAGATGTTCGCCCGGGAAGCGGAGCTGTTCGATCGGCAACCCGAGCTCAAAATCGGGGGCATGCCGGGTTTTGGCTTCAGCATGCGCCTGCCGGGAAGTTACAGCCCGATGGTCAGCCGCCCCGGCAAGGTCCAGGCACCATCCCGCGACGGTAACGACGAACGGTTCATCGTCCTGTACCAGGCCGTGCTGCACGACGGTCGGTATCAATACTATCTGCGTGCCATCTGGGCGGAGGGCGACACGCTGCAGGAGCAGGCCTGCCGGCGCATGCTCGGCAGCCTGCACGGTGTGTCCTCGGCGCCATGAACGACGAGAGGGAGCCCGGCAAGCTCGCGTGCTGGTTTCCCGCGTAAAAAAAGGGGCCCGAGGGCCCCCTTTTTTTTCGCATGCGGTGAAGCGAACGGCTTACAGGAAGATGCCGCCGTACTCCACGAAGAAGGGTGCAAACACCAGGCTGAGGATGGCGGACAGCTTGATGAGGATGTTCAGGCTGGGGCCCGACGTGTCCTTCAGCGGGTCGCCCACCGTGTCACCCACCACCGCGGCCTTGTGCTCTTCCGAGCCCTTGCCCCCGTGGTGGCCGGCTTCGATGTACTTCTTGGCGTTGTCCCAGGCGCCGCCGGAGTTGGAGGCGCTGATGGCCAGCACGCCACCGGAGACCAGGGAGCCGGCCAGGAGGCCCGCCACGGAGGAGACCCCGAACAGGAAGCCCGCCAGGATCGGCGTCCCCATGATCAGGATGCCCGGGGCGATCATTTCGCGCAGGGCCGCCTTGGTGGAGATCTCCACGCACTGGGCGTAGTCCGGCTCACCCGTGCCTTCCATGATGCCCGGGATGGTTTTGAACTGCCGGCGCACCTCTTCGATCATGTCGAAGGCCGCCTTGCCCACGGATTTCATGGTCATGGCGGTGAACAGGAAGGGCAGCACGGCGCCGATGAACAGGCTCGTGTACACCACCGGGTCCAGCAGGTTCACGCTGACCATCTCCATGCCCTTGGATTCGAGCATGGAGTTCGATGCCGTGATGAAGGCAGCGAACAGCGCCAGGGACGTCAGGATGGCCGCGCCGATGGCGAAGCCCTTGCCGATGGCCGCCGTGGTGTTGCCGGCGGAGTCGAGGATGTCCGTGCGACGGCGCACCTCGCTCTCCAGGCCCACCATTTCGGCGATGCCGCCGGCGTTGTCGGCGACCGGTCCGTAGGCGTCGATCATCAGGGCGATGACCAGGGTGCCGAGCATGCCGAGGGAAGCGATGGCGACCCCGTACATGCCGGCGAACTGCCAGGAAATGAAAATGCTGGCCGCGATACAGAGGTAGGGCAGCACCGTGGACTTGTAGCCCAGGGCCAGGCCGTAAATGATGTTGGTGGCCACGCCCGTCTCACAGGACTTGGCCACCTCCTTGACCGGACCGTACTTTTCCGAGGTGTAGTAGCCCGTCAGCAGCCCCACCGCGAGACCCGCGACCAGCCCGGCCAGGAAGCACCAGTACACGTCCATGTTGGAATAGGTTTCGCCGTTGAGGACGAAAGATTCCGGCAGGAGGTAGTAGGTGAAAAACAGCATGGTCACGGCCATGAGGGCGCTGGAAATGATCAGCAGCTTCATGAGGGCCGGGGCCACGTCTTCCTCGTGTTCCACCTTTACCAGCAGCTTGGTCAGCAGGCTGATGGGGATGCCCACGGCGCTGATCAGGATCGGGTAGAGCAGGGCATTCGGGTCCCCGGCGAAGGCGATGGCGGAGATCACCATGGCCGCGCAGGTGGATTCGGCGCAGGAGCCGAAGAGGTCGGCGCCCATGCCGGCCACGTCCCCGACGTTGTCGCCCACGTTGTCGGCGATCACCGCCGGGTTGCGGGGATCGTCTTCCGGGATGCCCTGTTCGACCTTGCCCACCAGGTCGGCGCCCACGTCGGCGGCCTTGGTGAAGATGCCCCCGCCCACGCGGGCGAAGAGCGCGATGGTCGAACCGCCCAGGCCGAAGCCGGCGATCACTTCCATGAGTACGTGGTTGTTGACCGGGTCGTTCGCCACGTCGGGACCCAGTACCAGGGTCATGAACAGGTAGATGAGCACCAGGCCCAGGGTGGTCAGGCCCACCAGGGCGAAGCCCATGACCGCGCCGGAGTTGATGGCCACCTGGTAGGCATGGGCGATGTCCTGCTTGGCGGACACGGTCGTGCGCGCGTTGCCGGCGGTCGCCACCTTCATGCCGATGTAGCCGGCGGTGATGGAAATGATGGCGCCAAACAGGAACGCAATGGCGGTCCAGACGCCCGGCACCGTCCCGACGACGTTCTTGTCGGCATCATAGGTCGGGTAGCTGATCAGAATGGCGATGACCGCGGCAAAGGCGATCATGAACCACATGAGTACGCGGTATTCGGCCTTCAGGAACGCCATGGCCCCCTTGGCGATGGCGCCGTGGATGTAACGAAGGCGCTCGGCCTGTTCGCCCTCGAGTCCGAGGACCAGGGGCACGCTGTTGACCTTCTTCATGTAGAAGAACGCGATGGCGAGGCCCAGCAGCGAAAGCGCCGTGGTGACGATTAGGGTGATGTTGCCCTGCATGGATTGGGTTCTCCGGACAGTGTGGTGAGAATCAGACCGCGCGCACTGTATCACAAAGATTTAACACGCCGGCCCCGGGGCCGGCGTGTTGCGGGTCGGGAGCCTGAGGCGAAAAGAACGGGCGCCGGGCGGCGCCCGTTACGGGGATCAGGAGTCGCCGTCGTCCTTGCCCTTGACGGCTTCCTTGACGTCCTCGGCCACTTCCTCGGCCTTGGCTTCGGCGTCATCGATCATCTCGCCGGTTTTTTCCGCGGCGTCATCGTAGGCGTCGCTGACGGCATCGCCGGCATCCTTCATGGCGTCCGCGGCATCGTCGGCCATGGCTTCTGCGCCTTCCTTCATGTCCTCGGCCGTCTCTTTCGTGGCGTCCGCGGCATCCGATGCGGCTTCCTTCACCGAGTCTGCGGCCTCCTCGACCTTTTGCTCGGCCGCGTCGCGGTCTTCCTGGCTGCAGGCCGCCAGGGTCATGACACACCCCGTGGTCAACAGGGCGAGAAACAGGGGTTTCATGGTCATCGTCTTCACTCCTAGGGGTCCGAATTGTTCGGGGAGTGACAAAGTATAGGGATTTGCGGTGCCCGCGCCAGTCCGGGGGAAGTCGCGCAGGGCGGGCGTTTCAGGCGTCGCCAGCCAGCCAGGGCGGTACGGGCAACCCCCGGGCGGCGAGGAAGGCCGGGTTCCACAACTTGGACTGGTAGCGCTGGCCGAAGTCGCAGAGGATCGTGACGATGGTGTGGCCCGGCCCAAGGTGCCGGGCCAGCTGCATGGCGCCGGCGACGTTGATACCGCTGGACCCGCCCAGGCAGAGCCCCTCGTGGCGCAACAGATCGAACACCACGGGCAAGGCATCTTCGTCGGACACGGCGAAGGCCAGGTCCACGGGCGCCTGGGCCACGTTGCCGGTTTCCCGGCCCTGGCCGATGCCCTCGGAGATGGATCCTCCTTCGGTGCGTTCCATGCGGTGATCCCGGAACCAGTGGTACATGCACGAACCGAGGGGATCGGTGACCGCGATGGCGACGGAAGGGTTGCGGGATTTCAGGTAGCGGCCCACGCCGGAGAGGGTGCCACCGGTGCCGATGGCGCAGCAGAAAGCATCGACCTTGCCGTCCGTCTGGGCCCAGATTTCCGGGCCCGTGGACTGGAAATGTCCATCACCGTTCGCCCGGTTGTCCCATTGGTTGGCGTACAGCACGCCGCCCGGGGTTTTCTCCGCGAGGTCGCCGGCCAGGCGCTCAGCCACGTGAACGTAGTTGTCCGGATTGCTGAACGGCACGGCGGGAACGGCGTGAATCTCTGCGCCCATGAGCCGCAGGGCGTCCTTTTTCTCCTGGCTCTGCGTGTCCGGCATGGTGATCACCGTGCGGTAGCCCCGCGCGTTACCCACCAGGGCCAGGCCGATACCCGTGTTTCCCGCGGTGCCCTCCACGATGATCCCGCCGGGCCGCAGCACGCCACGCTGCTCCGCATCGAGCACCATGTATTTCGCCGCCCGGTCCTTGACCGAGCCCCCGGGATTCATGAACTCGCACTTGCCCAGTATCTCGCAGCCGGTAGCATCCGAGGGGCCCCGCAGGCGCAGCAGGGGCGTGTTGCCGATGGCGTCGAGCAGGTCCTCGCGCGTTGACGTGTCTTCAGTGGATCGCATGACGTGCACTATACTCATTTGGCGTGAAGTGTCCCCGGGAGGGTCGTTGTGAGAACGAAAGGCCGCAAAGGCAGCTCAAACGTCGAAGACGCACGTGGAAAACAGGTCGCGGCCGGCCTCGGTATCGGCGCGCTCCTCATGCGCATCGTGGGACAAAAATGGGGGATGCGGGGCCTGATCATCGCCATGATCCTCGGTTTCGTGGTCGTGCAGACCGGCCTGGTGGACATGACCTTTTTCACCGGGGGCACCCAGGTCACCCAGACCGACTATCAGCCCTCGCCGCAGGAGCAGGCCACCTTTGAATTCGTGACCGTGGTGCTCGCGGACACGGAGCGGGTCTGGCAGGAGCAGTTCGGCCGCATGGGCCAGGCCTATCGCGAACCCCAGCTCGTGGTGTACCGGCAACAGCATCCCACGGCCTGCGGCATGGGCGACGCGCGCATGGGGCCGTTCTATTGTCCTGCGGACCAGAAAATCTACATTGACCTGTCGTTCTACGATCAGCTGGAAAGCGAATTCCGGGCGCCGGGGGACTTCGCCCAGGCTTATGTCATCGCGCACGAAGTGGGCCACCACGTGCAGAACCTGCTGGGTATTTCGGAGCAGGTCAGCGCCATGCGCAACCGGCCCGACTACAACGAGTACTCCGTGCGCCTCGAGTTGCAGGCCGATTTCCTCGCCGGTGTCTGGGCCAACCACAATAGCCAGTACCTGGAACAGGGCGACATCGGCGAAGCCATGCGCGCCGCGAACCAGATCGGTGACGACGCCATCCAGCAGCGCACCCAGGGCCGCGTGGTGCCGCACGCCTTCACCCATGGCACCTCCGAGCAGCGCATGCGCTGGTTCAACCGGGGGCTCGAGTCGGGGCGCATCGAGGACGGTGACACCTTCGAACTGCCCTACGACCGCCTCTAGTGCAGCTTGATCTCCGCGCGCGTCGCGCGGTAGATCCGGTCTCCCAGCATGATCAGACCCGTGGTGAAGGTGCCGTGCACGGCACGCTGGTGCATGCGGTACAGGGACAGGTACACCATGCGCGCAACCCAGCCCTCGATGAACACCGTGCCCCGCATGAGATTGCCCATGAGGTTGCCCACGGTGGAGAACTTGGACAGGGACACCAGACTGCCGAAGTCCTGGTAGACGAAGGCTTTACGGTCCTTGCCGCGGCGTTCCGCGAGGAGGTTCTTCGCGGCGATGGTGGCCATCTGGTGGGCGGCCTGGGCCCGCGGTGGGACCTCGGTGCCGTCGGCGTTGAAGCTGGCGCAGCAATCGCCGATGGCGTACACGGCCGGCTGTCCCTTGACCTGTAACTCGGGCGTGACCTCGATGCGCCCGAGCCGGTCCGTGGGCAAGCCGCATTCCGCCAGCCAGGAGGGCGCTCGCACACCGGCTGCCCACACGCTGATGTTTGACCGGATCGATTCGCCGTCGCTGGTGACCACCGCGTCCTCCTTCACGGCGGACACCGTGGTCCCGGTGCGCACGGTGACACCGATGCGTTCGAGTTCGCGCTCGACGCTGGCGCCGATGCGGGGCGGCAGGCGCGGCAGCAGTCCCGGCGCGGCCTCGATGATGCTGACGGACAGCCGGTCCTGGGAGAAACTCTCGTAGCCGTAATCCCTCAGGCGCTTCACCACGTTGTGCATGTCGGCGGCGAGTTCCACGCCCGTGGCGCCGCCGCCCACGATCACGACGGCCAGCTCCGCGTCCTCCGATTCCATGGAATTGACGCGATTGAGCTCGGCGACGAAGCGCGTGTGAAACCGCTCCGCCTGTTCCCGGGAATCCAGCTGGCGGGCGTAGGTGGTGACGCCCTCGATCCCGAAATCGTTGCTGAGGCTGCCCACGGCGACCACCAGCCGGTGGTAGGCAATGCGCCGCCCGGGCAGCATGGCGCGCCCCAGTTCGTCGTCGACCGGCGCGACCTCGATGGTCTGGGCGTCCAGGTCGAAGGCCGTGACTTCACCGAGGACGAACTGGAAGCCGTGCTTGCGCGCCAGGGAACGGTAGGCGGCCTCGTCGTGGTAGCTGTCCATGGATCCGGTGGCCACTTCGTGGAACAGGGGTTTCCAGATGTGGGAGGGGTTTTTGTCCACCAGCACCACGTCGACCGAATCGTCGCGCTTCAGTTTCCTGGCCAGCCGAACGACGAGCTCCAGCCCCCCGGCACCGCCGCCCACCACGACGATCCGTTGCTTGCTTTCCGAATTCATGTCTCACCCTTCGCGACCTTGCGCGATGTTTTTTGAGTCCCGAATCGCCGAGCCAATCCGGGTCCGCGCCTTATGTTCGAGCCGCGTCTCGCTTATGATCTGCATCCTACCGAAACGCAGGATGGCTCGCCCGTGAAACCTTTGCTTGCGGGGCCCGCGAAGGCCCTGGTCTTCGCCTCCGTTCTCTTCCTGGCCGCCGCCACGGCGGAGGCCGACACCCTGGTGCTGGGCAACGAGCCCTGGCCGCCCTTCATCATCGAGGGCGAAGCAGCGGGCACCGCGGAAGCCATTGTCTGCGAGGCCCTCGAGCGCGGCGGCCGCAGCTGTGACGTGCGCTACGCGCCCTGGCCGGAAACCCTGGCTGCCGCCCGGTCCGGTGAGCTCGATGGTGTCGCCGCCGCCTGGTACACGGTCGAGCGGGGCCGCAGCCTGCAATATTCCCAGTCCTATCTCACCAACCGCCTGATCCCGGTCACGCGATCCGGCCACGGCGCGGTGGGCAGTCTGGCTGATCTCGCCGGACAGCGCGTGGCGCTCGAGGTGGCGTTCGCCTACGGCGATGGGCTCCTGGCGGCAAGAGACAGCTTCACGGTCGTGGACGTGCGCGGCGCCGACGAGGCCCTGGCAGCGCTGCGCGCGGGCGAGGCCGACATCGCGATCGTCGACGAACTGACCGCCCGGGACGCGCTCAAAGGCTCCGACCTCACGGCGGACGGCGCCCTGGTCCCGGGCAACGTGGCCCTCGCGTTCCGGGAACTGCATTTCGCCGTGTCCCGTGAGCGCCCCGACGCCGGGCAAATCATCGCGGACTTCAACCTGGCCTACCAGGCCATGCTTCGCGACGGCACGGTGAATCGGATCCTCGGCCTCGAGTGGCTGGCCACGGACCTCGAATCGGACGGGGTCATGGACTTCATCCACCGCGGCGGCGGCCTGCAGGCGGCGGTCTCGGATGCAGCCTCGCGCGAGTCGGTGTACGCCCTGAGCCAGGAAGAGTACGACGCCATCCGCGATCCCGGCTTCCAGGGGTCCAACGTGAACTACCTGTCCGATGACCAGGCCTACCAGACGCCCGAAGCGGCCATGAAGTCCCTCGAGCCGGGCAAACGCTGCCGTTACGACAGCCGCACGGCCCACATGATCTGTTCGGGGCGCTGACCTGCCGTCCATCGCGGCATGAAAGGAGCGCATGCGCCCGGACGAGTCAGAATCGAAGGCCCCGCACCCGCGAAGCGGTCCATCCGCCTGGAAACGCTGGGGGCGACGCCTCCTCGTCATCACGGTGCTTGTCGAGGTCGCGTGGCTCGTGGTGATCAACACCGCCCTGTCCCTGCCCCTGACCCAGGACCTGCTCAATCGCGCCAAGCCGGAGAAATTCCAGGTGCGCTGGGAGCGCGCCTGGTCCTGGTACCCCGGCCAGGTCACCGCCATCAAGCCTTTCGCGAACGGCCAGTCGCGGAGCCAGCAGTGGCAGGCTTCCGTGGACCGGGCCAGCGCCCGCATCGCCCTGCTGCCCCTGCTCGCGAAGCGGGTGCACATCCAGTGGGGCGAAGCCCTCAATGCCGACTACCGGCAGCGCCCGCGCCTGAAGCCGGATACGGATTATTCGGGGCTGCTCGCGCACTTTCCGGCCATCGATGGCTATGACGTGCAGCCGGTCAGCGAGCGACCCCTGCCGGACCACCGCCCGTGGACCACGGTGCTGGGTGATGTCCGCGTCACCGGGAGCCACTCGCTCTGGATTCACCGGTTTCGCGCGGCTTTTGACGCGGAGCTCGGTGGAGGCCTGTCCGTGGTCGCTCGTGGCGGGCCCCTGGAAATGGACATCGACGAGATCAGGCTGCGGGGTGTCCGTGCCTGGGTGAACACGGATCAACCCATGCTCGACGGGGGCCGCATCGAAGGCCGCTTCGGCTTCGCTCCCTTCAACCCCCGGGCGCACAAGGACCTGTCCATGCTGCGCTACGTCATCGCCGATCTTGAACTGGCCCTGGACACGCGGCGGCTCGATTTCATCGACCTCTTCCTGATCGATTTCGAGTCCGTGCGCGTGCGCGGTAGTGGCGCCGTGGAAGGGCGCCTGACCCTGGATCGCGGGACCGTCGAACCCGGCACCGAGCTTCGCGTGGACGCCCACGACCTCCGGGTCCGGGCTTTCTCCCTCGACGTGGCCGGCACGGGGGACGTGGCGCTCACCGTGGCGGAGGCCGAGGCGGAGCCCCTGCTGCTGGACTTCACGTTTCGTGACCTCGCGGTCCGGCACGAGGCCGATTCGTCGCCGATGCTTCGGGGGGATGCGCTCGCACTCCGGCTGAGCGGCAATCGCACCCTGGAGCTCGACCCGGAAAACCGGGATCTCGATCGCACCTTTGCCGTCACCCTGGACGCCCTGACGGTGCCTGACCTGGCGCTGTTCGAGCGCTACGTGCCGCCCGCGTGGCCCCTGCGCCTCTTCGGCGGGGAGGGGCGCCTGTCGGGCCGCGCCCTGCTGGGCCCGAACGTGCTGTCCGTGGACCTGCGCCTGGACTCCCAGCACGCTGAAGCGGGCATCAGCGGTTATCAGTTCGCGACGAATCTCGAGGGCGCACTGCGCCTGGAGAACCCGGACATCCGTAACGAGGTGACAAGCCTGGCGGGGACGGGCTTGCGGCTCACCGAATCCCGACTGCGGCGGGACGCAGGGGCCTCGGTGTCACCCTGGGAAGCGGAATTCCAGATCGAAGACGGTCAGCTGGCCCTGGTGCCGTCGGCGGACAAGGCAGCGAGTGCCGCCTCTTTCGACCTCCTGCGATACATCGGGCAGCAGGAAGCCCGGGACCTGCTGGCCGTCAGCGAGGGTGAGCTGATTTTCGAGGCCGGGGTGTCGAGTCTCGCATTCCTCGATGTGCTGTTCACCGGAAAAGAGCCCGCAGAGGTGCGGGGAGATGGCGCGATCGAAGGCCGGTTGGTGCTGTCCGAGGGGCTGCCGGCACCGGGGACGCAGATCGACATCACCTCGAAAGCACTGGGCGTCACGGTGCTGGACACCGTCACCCGCGGCGACGGCACCATTGAGCTGACCGTGGAGGAGGGCGGCTCGCTCCCTGACTGGCGCCTGGCGGCCCGGGTGCGGAACGGTCGCATGCGCGGGCTGGGTGACGAGGCGCCGGGCATCGAAGACGTTCAGCTGCTGCTCGACGCGCTCGTCAAGGACGCCAGCTTCGAGCCTGGAGACCGGGATTTCGACCTGCGGTTCCAGGTTCTCTCGGCGATCGTTCCCGACGTGTCCCTGTTCAACGGCTACCTGCCGCCGGATTCGCCCCTGCGGCTGTCGCGCGGCGCCGCGGACCTCGCCCTGGACCTGAGGCTGACCGAAAACGACGCCCAGGGCTTTGTCCGCCTGCTCGGCGAGGGGATCGAGGTGGCGCTCGAGGACCAGGAGTTCGAGCTGGATTTGCTCGCCAACCTGCTGGTCATCGGCGGCCGGCCCCGGGACCGGGTCTTCGACCTCGCCGGTTCAACGCTGTCCATCGACAACGTGCGGGTCAGGGGCGCGGAGCAGGTCTTCGACGACGAGGCCTGGTCCGCCACGCTGCTGTTTGATCGGGCGACCACGACCTGGCGCCAGCCACCGGTACTCGACCTGGATGCCCGGGTACGGCTGAGCGATTCCCGGCCTTTCGTGGCCCTCATGGAGAACAACGGCGGCCCGGCTTTTGCCGGGCGGATGCTCACCGTGGAAGACGTCGAGGGCACGGCCCGCCTGACCGCGGCGGACCACCGGATCCGCATCCCCGCGGCAGAGCTCACCAGCGATGACATCACCGTGGGGATGAAAGGGCTGGTGGCCGAGGCGGAGCGCGAAGGCATGATTTTCCTGCGCTGGAAGGCCCTCAACGCCCTGCTCAAGCTGCAAGAAGGCAAGCGGAACGTGGATGTCATCAACACGCGCAAGACGTTCGAAAACTACCAGCCGCCTGAATGAGTACGCGATCCCCCGCGTTGTTGCGGCCGGCCGTTAACGTCCTATAGTGCGCCTATTCGTCGCCTTCCCCTGAGCGCCTGCCCTACGGAGTCCTGATGTTCCGGTTTTTCGAATCCCGGGTTGAACCGTTTCCGACCGAAACGCCCGCGCGTCCGCCCTCCACCCTGTTCGCCTTCTGCTGGCGTTACACGAGGCCCGTGGCCGGCTGGCTGGTGCTCATGGCGCTGCTGAGCGCCTTCATTGCGGCGGGCGAGGTGGCGCTGTTCGGTTTCCTGGGCTCCATCGTCGACTGGCTTTCCGGCGCGGATCGGGTCGATTTCCTCGAGCGGGAGGGCGCTCGCCTCGCGTTCATGGGGCTGTTCCTGCTGGTGGTTTTGCCCCTGGCCGTGCTGGGGCAGTCGCTGATCATTCACCAGACCCTGCTGGGCAACTACCCGATGATCGCCCGCTGGCAGATGCATCGCTACCTGTTGAACCAGAGCCTGGCCTTTTTCGCGGATGAATTCGCCGGCCGCGTGGCGACCAAGGTCATGCAGACGTCCCTGGCGGTGCGCGAAGCGGTCATGAAGGTCACGGACATCCTCGTCTATGTCCTGGTGTATTTCATTGCCATGATCGTCCTGGTCAGCCAGGCCGACATCCGCCTGGCCATGCCGCTGCTGGTATGGCTGCTGATCTACATCGCCATTGTCGGCTTCTTCGTGCCGCGCCTCGCCCGGGTGAGCAAGGCGCAGGCCGATGCGCGTTCGCAGATGACCGGGCGCGTGGTCGACAGCTACACCAACATCAACACGGTCAAGCTGTTTTCCCATGCCGGGCGCGAGGCCCGCTATGCCCGCGAGGGCATGGATGATTTCCTGCACACGGTGCACCGGCAGATGCGCATCGTGACCGTGTTTCAGAGCCTGGTCTATTTCAACAACGCGGTCGTGGTGGCGGCCATCGCGGCCCTGGCCATCTGGCTGTGGCTGGGCTCGGCCATCTCCGTGGGCGCCATCGCCATTGCCGTGGCGCTGGCGCTCCGGCTCAACGGCATGTCCCAGTGGATCATGTGGGAGATGTCGGCCCTGTTCGAGAACATCGGCGTGATCCACGACGGCATGGAGATGTTGTCGCAGGAGCAGGCCGTGACGGACCAGGCGGATGCGCCGGACCTTGCGGTCCGCGCCGGCCACGTGCACTTCGACCGGGTGACCTTTCACTACGGCAAGGGCAGCGGGGTCATCGACGACCTCGATCTCGAGGTGCGGCCCGGGGAGAAGCTCGGACTCGTGGGCAAGTCCGGCGCAGGCAAGACCACCCTGGTCAACCTGCTCCTGCGCTTTTACGATCTCGAGGGTGGCGCGATCCGGATCGACGGCAAGGACATCGCCCGGGTCACCCAGGATTCGCTCCGTGGCCAGATCGGCATGGTGACCCAGGACACCTCGCTCCTGCACCGCTCCATCCGGGACAACATCGCCTACTCGCGCCCCGAGGTCACCGACGCGGAGATCATCGAGGCCGCCCGCCGGGCCCGGGCCTGGGACTTCATCGAATCGCTCGAGGACCAGCAGGGCCGCAGAGGGCTCGACGCCCACGTCGGCGAGCGCGGCGTCAAACTGTCCGGCGGGCAGCGTCAGCGCATCGCCATCGCCCGGGTATTCCTGAAGGACGCGCCGATCCTGGTGCTCGACGAGGCGACCTCGGCCCTCGACTCGGAAGTGGAGGCCGCGATCCAGGAAAGCCTGTTCGAACTCATGGAAGGCAAAACGGTGATCGCCATCGCGCACCGCCTGTCGACCATTGCCACCCTGGACCGGCTCGTGGTCATGGAGCAGGGGGAGATCGTCGAGGCCGGCAGCCACGACGAGCTGCGCGAACGGGGTGGGGTCTATGCGGACCTGTGGGCTCGTCAGTCCGGCGGTTTCCTGGCCCACGAGGCGGCCGGCCGGCGAACGCAATCCGCCTGAGGCGGGCCCTGTCGCAAGGCCGGAGCAGGGCTGATTGCCCCGGCTTAGCCGCAGGCCAGGCCCAGGGCGCCCGCCAGCAGCTGCAAGTCGAGCGCCTGCCGGCCCTCCTGGCCTTCCAGGATCGCTTCGCCCCGGTCACAGTCGTCAAAGCGCAGGGTCAAGGTGCCCCAGACCTCGCTGACAATGTCCCCGGGCTCGAAATAGACGTAGGCGCCACCCGTGAACACCTGCACGTCCATCTCCAGGGTCTCACCGAAGCGAAGCGGCTGATCCCAGACGCCGACCAGCCACAGGTCCGCGCCATCATCCCGGTAGCCGAAGAAG
The DNA here is from genome assembly GCA_036351115.1 of Lysobacterales bacterium. Lineage (GTDB taxonomy): Bacteria > Pseudomonadota > Gammaproteobacteria > Xanthomonadales > SZUA-36 > Marinihelvus. Next base: position 115,265 of record JAZBOL010000004.1, read on the forward strand.
TAGACCATGCCGCGATCCCCGGACACATGATGAACGGCAAAGCCCTGTCCATCCGTCGCCGGTTCGTACCAGGCGCCGGTCAGGGAGCCGGTCGCCGAGGGCGGGCGATCGCCGTTGGCGTTACAGGGGGAACCCACCGTGTCGGCCAGGCGGGTCAGGGTCATCCACTTCGTGCCCGAGGGACCCTGCATGAGCAGCTCGCCCACCTCGCAGCTGATGAGCCGCAGGGTGATGCTTCCCCAGGGCACGGTTTCGACCTTCGACGGGTCAAAGTCGTTGAAGCTGCCGCCGGAGGTGCTGAACACGTCAAACTCCACGGGCTCGCCCCAGCGGGGCGCGTCGTCGCTGAAGGCGACCAGCCACTGCTGTTCACCGTCATCCGTGTATCCGAAGAAGTAGAGGGACAGCCGCCCGTTCGGAGCGGTGAAGAGCATGAGCCCTTCCCCCGTGGTGAGGGGGTCGTACCAGGAGCCGTGGGTCGCCCGTCGAATATCCGGGAGGGTGATCGGCGGACGCTGCGTGTAGGCCTCCAGGCAGTCGTCCGGGCTCTGGGCCCCGATCCCGTTGGTCTCGTCGATGGTGACGAATCGGAAAACGTTGTCCGTATCTTCGTCGTGCGGCCGGGCGGGAGCGCCGAGCACCTTGCCGAGGGCCGAGCAGTCCACCAGGGACGTGTTGCCGGTGACTTCGAGATCGCCGCTGAATTTCAGCCCAATCTGGCTGAAGCCCTGGATCTGTCGCAGTTCCGACAGGCCTTCCAGGTTGGTCAGCGACGGGTTATCGACAATCGCCACGCGATCGTAGGCCGAGGATGCTCCCACGCCCCGCAGACCGTCGATCTGTTCCAGTGCCGCGTTCCCTTCGATCACGATCGCGTCGCCCGCCGGATACAGCTTGCCCGACAGGGCGTCCAGGTTCTTCAGCGACGAGTTATGGAGCACCCACAGACCCACCAGGGCGCGGGGTTCGAGGGTCCGCAGCGCACCAAGATCAACCAACGCCGGATTGTCGCTGAGTTCGAGCCACCGCAGTCCCGCGAGCCGACCCGATAGCGCGTCGAGATCTCGCAGACTGTCCATGCCAGCAAGCCGAAGGCTTACAACCCGGGTGAGGCTGGAGAACGCGTCCAGCTGCGCCTGGGCGCCGTTATGGGACAGCCCCAGCTGTGCGACCTAGGTGATGCCCTCAAAACCGGCGAAGCTGTCCAATTGATCATTCGACGTGATCCACAGCCACCGCAGCTCGCCACGGAGGCCGGCAAGGCCCGCTACGCTTTGCAGCCTGGGGTTGCCCTCGATGACCAAGCTGTGGTCCACGTCCGGATCGAGTCTCAGGCCGGTGAGTCCGTCCAGGTTCGTCAACTCCCGATTGAATCCCACATTGAGATCGGTCACGAGCTCGAGCGCACTCAGTGCGTCCAGATTCTTCAAGGCCCGGTTGTGCGCCACCCCGAACCGGCCGTCGACACGTCTCAGATTTTCGAGGCCTTCGAGGCTCTCCAGCCGCGGATTGCCCACGATCGCCAGTTGACCGCGCACCTCGACGATGTCGTCGAGGCCGGCCAGGGAGGTGATGGGGTCCTCGAAATCGTCGCCGGCGCCGGGCTCCTGCTCCACCACCAGCGACCCCACCAGCACGGTGCAGCGCACCCAGGGAGTCTGGGTCAGGAAATTGAGCTGAAACTCATCGACGTCAGACTGGCTGCGAAGCTTGGTTTCGCTGAAGGCGCATTCCCGTGCGAGGGACGGCGCCGCGAGGCCCAGGATCAGCAACAGTGTCAGAAGGTGAAAAAGGGTTCGGGTCGCGGAAACTGGCGGGCATTGCTTCGACGGGGTCATGGTGGTTTCCCTGCGCCTCCCTGGGGCATGAAGCATAAGACTAGCAAACCACCCTGAATGCACACTGAATCACGGCTTCTGGCACAACGTTTCCCGCGGATCGGCGTCGGAAACGGGTATAATCCGTCACCCGAATTTCCGTCAGCGCCACGCGAGACACCCGGTTTGCACGGTGCCGCACGCCGCGAACGCACAGCCCAGTCCGAGACATCCATGAGCCTTTACACCGACTACCTGAAAGACATCGAAGCCCGCAAGGCCCAGGGCCTGCACCCCAAGCCCATCGACGACGGCGCGCTCGTCGCCGAACTGATCGCCCAGATCCGGGACCCGGGCCACGAGCACCGGGCCGACTCGCTCCGGTTCCTGGTGTACAACACCCTGCCGGGCACCACGAGCGCGGCGACGGTCAAGGCCGCCTTCCTGAAGGAAATCATCCTGGGCGAGGTGTCGCTGGACGAGATTTCGCCGGACTTCGCCTTCGAATTGCTGTCGCACATGAAGGGCGGCCCCTCCATCGAGGTGCTGCTCGACCTGGCGCTCGGCGATGACGACGCCATCGCGTCGCAGGCGGCGGACGTCCTCAAAACCCAGGTCTTCCTGTACGAGGCGGACACGGAGCGGCTCGAGTCCGCCTACCGGTCCGGCAATGCCGTCGCCCGGGACATCCTCGAAAGCTACGCCCGGGCGGAGTTTTTCACGGAGCTTCCCGAGGTCGAGGACGAAATCCAGGTGGTGACCTACGTGGCCGCCGTGGGCGACGTGTCCACGGACCTGCTGTCGCCGGGCAACCAGGCGCACTCGCGCTCGGACCGCGAGCTGCACGGCAAGTGCCTGATCAGCCCCCAGGCCCAGGCCGAGATCCAGGCGCTCAAGGAGCAGCACCCGGACAAGCGGGTCATGCTGGTCGCCGAGAAGGGCACCATGGGGGTGGGTTCCTCGCGCATGTCCGGGGTCAACAACGTGGCCCTGTGGACCGGTGTGCAGGCCAGCCCCTACATTCCCTTCATCAACATCGCCCCGATCATCGCCGGCACGAACGGCATCTCGCCCATCTTCCTGACCACGGTCGGCGTGACCGGCGGCATCGGCATCGACCTGAAGAACTGGGCGAAAAAGCTCGACGCGGACGGCAAGCCCGTGCTGGATGAAGACGGCGAGCCGGTGCTCGAGCAGCGCTATTCCGTCGATACCGGCACCGTGCTCACCATCGACCTGAAGGACAAGACGCTCCTCAACGCGGACCGCAGCGAGGTGCTGTGTGACATTGCGTCGGCGCTGACGCCGCAGAAACTCGAGTTCATCCAGGCCGGCGGCTCCTACGCCGTGGTCTTCGGCAAGAAGCTGCAGACCGTGGCGGCGGACATCCTCGGCGTCGAGCCCCCGGTGGTCTACGCCACCGCCAGGGAGATCGCCCACGAAGGCCAGGGCCTGACCGCCGTGGAAAAGATCTTCAACCGCAATGCCGTGGGCGTTACCCCCGGCAAGGTGCTCCACGCAGGCTCCGACGTGCGCGTCAGGGTCAACATCGTCGGCTCCCAGGACACCACGGGCCTCATGACCAGCCAGGAGCTGGAAATGATGGCGGCGACGGTGATTTCTCCCACCGTGGACGGCGCCTACCAGTCCGGTTGCCACACGGCGTCGGTCTGGGACCTCAAGGCCCAGACCAACATTCCGAAGCTCATGAGCTTCATGAACGCCTTCGGCCTGATCACGGCGCGCGATCCGGAGGGCCGGTACCCCGCCATGACGGACGTGATCCACAAGGTGCTCAATGACCTGACCGTGGACGACTGGGACGTGATCATCGGCGGTGACTCGCACACGCGCATGTCCAAGGGCGTGGCCTTCGGCGCCGATTCGGGCACCGTCGCCCTGGCCCTGGCCACCGGCGAGGCCACCATGCCGATTCCCGAGTCCGTGAAGGTCACCTTCAAGGGCACGCTGAAGCCGCACATGGATTTCCGCGATGTGGTGCATGCCACCCAGGCGCAGATGCTCAAGCAGTTCGGCGACAACGTGTTCCAGGGCCGCATCATCGAGGTGCACATCGGCACGTTGCTGGCCGACCAGGCCTTCACCTTCACGGACTGGACGGCGGAGATGAAGGCCAAGGCCTCCATCTGCATCTCCGAGCCCGAAACCCTGGTCCAGTCGCTGGAAATCGCCAAATCGCGCATCCAGATCATGATCGACAAGGGCATGGACAACGCGAAGGGCGTGCTGGCGGGATTGATCGCCAAGGCCGACGAGCGCATTGCCGGCCTTCGTTCCGGCGAACGCCCGCCGCTCACGCCCGATGCGGATGCGAAGTACGCGGCGGAGTTCGTCGTGGACCTCGACCAGATCGTCGAGCCCATGATCGCCGACCCGGACGTCAACAACGAGGACGTGTCCAAGCGCTATACGCATGACACGATCCGGCCGATTTCTTACTACGAGGGCACCAAGCCCGTCGATCTGGGCTTCGTGGGCTCGTGCATGGTGCACAAGGGCGACATGAAGATCATTTCCCAGATGCTGAAGAACCTCGAGGCGCAAAACGGCGCGATCACCTTCAAGGCCCCGCTCGTGATCGCCCCGCCGACCTACAACATCGTGGACGAGCTCAAGGCGGAAGGCGATTGGGACGTGCTGCAGAAATACGCCGGCTTCGAATTCGATGACGACGCGCCGAAGAACACGGCGCGCACGAGCTACGAGAACATGATGTACCTCGAACGCCCCGGCTGTAACCTCTGCATGGGCAACCAGGAGAAGGCGGAGAAGGGCGACACGGTGATGGCGACCTCCACGCGCCTGTTCCAGGGCCGGGTCGTGGAGGATTCGGACGAGAAGAAGGGCGAATCCCTGCTGGCCTCCACGCCGGTGGTCGTTCTGTCCACGATTCTCGGACGGACGCCGAGGCTGGACGAGTACATCGCGGCCGTCGAGGGCATCGACCTGACGGACTATGCACCGCCGGCGCACTGATTCGCCATTCGCGCTGACGCTGAACAACGCGCAGCCCCGGGCACCGCGTGCCTGCCAACCCCTGACCACAGGATGAAGCCATGATCTCCGAAGACATGCAGCAAGCCCTGCAGCAACAGCTGCGGGACGAGTTCTATTCCGGCTATGTTTACCTCGCCATGTCCGCGTACTGCGCCAGTATCGATTTCAACGGCGCGGCCACCTGGCTGAAGCAGCAGTACGAGGAAGAGCGCCAGCACGCCACGCGTATTTACAACTACCTCATCGACCAGGGCACGCACGTGGTGCTGCAGGCGATTCCCGCGCCACCCAGTGACTTCGGCAGCATCCTGGAGGTGTTCGAAGCCTCCCTCAGGCACGAGCAGGGCATGACGCAAAAGCTCAACGACCTGAGCGATCATGCCCTGAAGGAGAAGGACCACGCTACCTACAACCTGCTGCAGTGGTTCGTGAACGAGCAGGTCGAGGAAGAGGCCACCGTCGGCGAGATCATCTCCAAAATCCGCCTCGTCCGGGAGGACGGTTACGGCCTCCTCATGATCGACAACGAGCTTGGCACGCGTGCAGCGCCGGCGCCGGTCGGCGCAGCGCCCTAGACGACCCTCCGCCGTTTCCGGGCGCCCGGGCAAAAGCCTCGCGGGGCGCTTCTGCCGGGAATGGTTCATACTTTGCGCCATCGGCGACTCGTGCGGCGGATTCCAGCGCTGAGGCAACCTCCCATGGCGATTTACGACACGCTCATCATCGGTGCGGGCCACAACGGCCTCACCGCGGCGGCTTATCTCGCGCGGGGTGGTCGCAAAGTGCTCGTCCTGGAACGGCGGCCGATCGTCGGTGGTTGTGCGGTCACGGAAGCCGTCGATCCCGACCGGGCACCGGATTGCCGCGTGTCCACCGCGTCCTACATTGCCTCCATGCTCCGCCCGACGATCATTCACGACCTGGAGCTGGGCCGGCACGGGCTGCGCATGGTGGCCTGTGAACCCGGGGTGCAGGCCGCGTTCGAAGACGGCTCGGTCATGGGCTGGTGGTCGGACGAGGCCCGCATGCGGGCCGAGCTCGAGCGCCATGCGCCGCATGACGGCGAGGCCTTTTTCGAGACCGAGCGGGAACTGATGCGACTGGCGGCCTACCTGCAGCCGTTTTTCCTCGAACCGCCTCCGGACGTCTACGCGCAGGGCACTCGAAAGCTGGGTGAGCTCTGGCGCCTGTTTCGGCGTTTCCGGGGCGTGACGGGCAAGGACCTCGACGGGTTAACCCGATTCATGACCGGCGCCCTCGGCGATTTTCTCGACGAGCGCTTCCGATCGGAAAAGCTCAAGCGGCTCATCCTCGCCAACAGCCTGTACGGCAAGCACGGCGGCCCCTATCAGCCCGGGACGGCCATGGGCCTGCTGTTTCACCTGCTCAGCGGAGGAGACGCGGAGCAGCAGGCCTGGCAGGGACACGTCATCGGCGGCATGGGCGCCATCACCCAGGCCCTCGCGAGCGCCTGCGCGGAACTCGGCGTCGAGATCCGCACCGACAGCCCGGTCCGGTCCATCGACATCCACCAGGGACGGGCCGTGGGCGTCACGCTCGAGGACGGCCGGAGTTTCGAGGCGAAGACCGTGGTGTCCAATGCTGATCCGAAGCGCACGTTCCTGGGCCTGGTCGAAGCCGGTGAGCTGGAGCCCGGTTTTCGCGAGGAGGTGGCGGCGATCCGCATGGACGGCCCGGCCGGCAAGGTCAATTTCGTGCTGGACGATGAGCCCCGGGTCACGGGCATGCCGGCGGATCGCACGCGGCCCCAGCGGAGCCTGTTTACCCTGGTCCCCACGCTCCAGGAGGCCGAGGACAACTACAACGCTTCCCGGCGCGGCCAGATCCCCGGGCGGCTCTGGGTCGACTGCGTCCTCGCGTCAAACGTGGACGATACGCTGGCCCCCGAGGGCCGGCACATGCTCACCTGCTTCGTGCAGTACCTGCCTTACCGCCTGGAGACCGGGAGTTGGGACGAGGAGCGCGAAACCCTGGGCGACCGGGTGACGGAGCTGATCGGACAGTTTGCGCCGAAT
>JAZBOL010000005.1:0-4046 GCA_036351115.1 Lysobacterales bacterium
ACCCTCGACCAGCACGTCGGCGAGGAACGCCCCACTCAGCGCCAGGGCGATGAACAGACGAAAGTAATTCAGGTAACTCACCACGCGCTGCGTGAGCGCCGGCGAGAGTGGATAGCCAGAGATGTCCGTAACCTGTCGCATGAACGCTTTTCCCTGCGGTCCGGTGCGATGGTCGCATTATAAGGTTTCCGGCGCCGCACGGGGGTGGCCGGCCAGCACGGTCGCTCGGAGGCGAGTCGCAAAGCCCACCCCGATCGTCCGGCGCCGCCCGACAGGCGCCCGGATGGTCCAGAGGTGCTGAGTTCCCCCTTCTATCGGGACCGTCGGCGGCAGGGATGCCGCCGATGAGCCTCCAGGGACGGATTCACGGCGAGTCCCGATAGAAGGGGGAACTCAGCACCCATGCCCCGATCAACCAAGCGCCAGCCGGCCGACGCCCCGAACCATCAGGGCCTTTGCGACCCGCCGAGAATCGTAAGATAATGTGCGCCCGTTTCGACGCCCGGGCCTCGCCCCGAGCGGCCGTTTCCAGCAAAAGAGCCGAGGCCTGACCGGCAGGCTCAATCAGGGCGCCGAACGGCGCACCAGGGAGACCCGATGAATTTTCACGAGTACCAGGCGAAGGAGCTCTTCGCCAGCTATGGCATCCCCGTGCCCGCGGGCATCAATGCCACCACGGCGGAGGAAGCCGTCGCCGCGGCCCAGGAGCTGGGCGGCGAGATGTGGGTGGTGAAGGCGCAGGTGCATGCCGGCGGCCGTGGCAAGGCCGGCGGCGTCAAGCTGGTCCGCAGCCTCGAGGACGTACGCACGGAAGCCGAGCGCATGCTGTCCATGACCATCGAGACCTACCAGACCGGCGGCCTCGCCCTGCCCGTGGACAGCGTGCTCATCGCCGAGGCCACGGACATCGAAACCGAGCTCTACCTCTCCGCCCTGGTCGATCGCGGCAACCGCTGCGTGACCTTCATGGGTTCCGCCGCCGGCGGCGTGGACATCGAGCAGGTCGCGGAAGAATCACCGGAGCAGATCGTCAACGTCTCCATCGACAACACCTCGGGCTTCATGCCCTACCACGGCCGCAAGATGGGCTTCGGCATGGGCCTGTCCGCCAAGCACGTCAAGCAGCTCACGAAAATCATGGCCAGCCTCTACGCCCTGTTCAAGGACAAGGACCTGAGCCTGGTGGAGGTCAATCCACTGATCATCGACGGCAATGACGATCTCGTTGCCCTCGACGCCAAGATCAATGCCGACGAGAACGCGCTGTTCCGGCACCCGGACCTGGCGGAGATGCGCGACCGGCGCCAGGAAGACCCCACGGAAGTGGCGGCCAGTGAGCACGACCTGAACTACGTGACCCTGGACGGCAACATTGCCTGCATGGTGAACGGCGCCGGCCTGGCCATGGCGACCATGGACGTCATCAAACTCAACGGCGGCGAACCGGCCAACTTCCTGGATGTCGGCGGCACCGCGGACGCCCAGCGGGTCGCCGCAGCCTTCAACCTCATCCTGTCCGGAGACAACGTCGAAGCGATCCTGGTGAACATCTTCGGCGGGATCGTCCGCTGCAACCTCATCGCCGAGGGCATCCTCCAGGCGGTCGAGGAAGTGGGCGTCGAGGTGCCCGTGATCGTCCGCCTGCAGGGCACGAACGCCGACCAGGGCCGCGCCATGCTGGCCGAGTCCGACCTGGCGGTGATTCCCGCCGACGACCTGAACGACGCCGCCCAGAAAGCCGTGGCGGCGGCCAAGAAGCAAGGAGCCTGAGCATGAGCATCCTGATCGACAAGAACACCAAGGTGCTTTGCCAGGGCCTCACCGGCCAGCAGGGTACGTTTCATACGGAGCAGGCCATCGAGTACGGCACGCAGATGGTAGCCGGCGTAACACCCGGCAAGGGCGGCCAGACCCACCTCGACCTGCCCGTGTACGACACGGTCGCCGGCGCCGTGGCCGAGACCGGCGCCAACGCCTCCGTGATTTACGTGCCGCCGCCCTTCGCCGGGGACGCCATTCTCGAGGCGGCCGACGCGGGCATCGAGCTCATCGTGGCCATCACCGAGGGCATTCCGGTGCAGGACATGATGCGGGTTCGCGCCGTGCTCGACGGCCTGCCGAACTGCCGCCTCGTCGGCCCCAACTGTCCCGGCGTGATCACCCCGGGGGAATGCAAGATCGGCATCATGCCCGGCTTCATCCACGCCCCGGGACGGGTCGGCGTCGTGTCCCGGTCCGGCACCCTGACCTACGAGGCCGTCTACCAGACCACGCAGGCCGGCCTGGGCCAGACCACCTGCGTGGGCATCGGCGGCGACCCCATCAACGGCACGAACTTCATCGACGTGCTGCGCCTGTTCCAGGACGATCCGGCCACCGAGGGCATCATCATGGTGGGCGAGATCGGCGGCACGGCGGAAGAAGAGGCGGCGGAGTTCATCGCCGACCACGTGACCAAGCCCGTGGTCGCCTACATCGCGGGCGTCACCGCGCCTCCGGGCAAGCGCATGGGCCACGCCGGCGCCATCATCGCCGGCGGCAAGGGCACGGCGGAAGCCAAGTTCGCCGCCCTGCAGGAAGCCGGTGTCACCACCGTGAATTCCCCGGCGGACCTCGGCAGCGCCATCAGCGAGCGGCTGTCCTGAGGCTGACCGGCGCCGGGGTGGTGGACGGTCCTTCGCCGTGATCCGCATCGCCCTGGCGCAGCAGGATTTCCTGGTCGGGGACGTCCCCGGCAACCTGCGCAAAGCGCTGGACAGCATCGAGCTGGCCCGGGCCGAGCAGGCCCGGGTCATCGTGTTTCCCGAGCTCGCCCTGACCGGCTATCCGCCGGAGGATCTGCTGCTGCGGCCCGGCTTCATGCGCCAGGCCCACGAAGCCCTCGCCGCCCTGGTGTCCGCCGTGTCGGGCATCGACGTGGTCCTGGGCCACCCCTGGATGGTCGGCGGCGACCGCTTCAATGCGGTGACCTGGATCCGGGAAGGCGAGGTGCTCGGGCGCTATTTCAAACAGCTCCTGCCCAACTACGCGGTGTTCGACGAGGCGCGCTATTTCACGCCGGGCGCCGATCCCCTGGTGGTCGACCTGGACGGCTGCCGCTTCGGGGTGCTCATTTGCGAAGACGCCTGGCAGCCGGGACCGGCCGCGAAGGCGAAGGCCGCCGGCGCCGAAGCCCTGCTCATTCCCAACGCTTCGCCCTACCGGGACGACAAGCAGGCCCAGCGGGACGCCATCTTTGCGCGCCGCTGCGAGGACACGCGCCTCCCCATGGTGTACTGCAATCTCGTGGGCGGCCAGGACGAGCTCGTGTTCGACGGCCGTTCCGTGCTGATCGCCGGTGACGGCCGCCGGCAAGGGCAGGGGCCGCTGTGCCGGGAGGCCCTGTTGCTGGCGGATTACGATCCCGCCAGCGGTGACTTCAGCGCCCGGGACTGGCCGGCTCCGCGCCAGGATCAGTCCCGGGTGCACGAAGCCGAGCTCTACGAAGTGCTGCTCATGGGGCTGCGCGACTACGTGCGCAAGAACGGTTTCCGGGAGGTGGTGTTCGGGCTGTCCGGGGGCATCGATTCCGCCCTGACCCTGGCCCTGGCGGCCGATGCCTTCGGCGCGGACAAGGTGCACTGCGTCATGATGCCGTCGCGTTTCACGTCGCAGGAGAGCCTCGACCTGGCCCGGGAACAGGCGGAGCTGCTGGGCGCCGACTACCGCACCCATTCCATCGAGGCGGCTTTCGAAGCCCTGCTTGGGGAACTGTCCGCTTCCTTCGAGGGCGTCGAGCCCGATGTGACGGAGGAAAACCTCCAGGCCCGAATCCGCGGCAACATCATCATGGCCCTGAGCAACAAGTTCGGCTGGTTGCCCCTCGCCACCAGCAACAAGAGTGAACTGGCCGTGGGCTACAGCACCATCTACGGCGACATGTGCGGCGGCTTTTCCCCTCTGAAGGACGCCCTGAAAACCCGGGTTTACGATCTCTGCCGCTGGCGCAACGCCGTGTCGCCGGCCATCCCCCAGGCGGTCATCGACCGCGCCCCGTCCGCGGAACT
>JAZBOL010000006.1:0-83357 GCA_036351115.1 Lysobacterales bacterium
AAAATTGCTCGCCCACCTGCGCGAAAGCCACGGCAAGTCCGAATCCGACGCCACGGCGCCGCGCCAGGTCACGCTCAAGCGCCGTTCCCACAGCGAACTGCGCATCAAGGGCAGTGGCCCGCGTGCGACCACCAAAACGGTCAACGTCGAATTCCGCAAAAAGCGCACCTACGTCAAGCGCGATGCCCTCAAGGAGCATCACGCGGAGGACGAGGAGCGCGAAGCGGCGCGCAAGGCCCTGGAAGAAGCCCGGGCGCAGCGCGAGGCGGAAGCCCAGCGCGAGAAGGAAGAGCTCGAAGCCCGCAGCCGCCAGCAGGCGGAGGAAGCAGCGCGCGCCGAGGCTGAAGACCGCGCCCGTAAAGAGCAGGAAGAGCAGGCGCGCCGAGAGGCGGAAGAACAGGCGCGCGAAGCCGAAGAACAGCGCCTGGCGGAGGAGAAGGTCCGCAAGGACGAAGAAGAGCGCGCCCGGAAATTCGCCGAGGAAGAACGCAAGCGCAAAAAGCAGGACAAAAAGCCCGCGACCCGCTACGGCCGGAAAGAGCTGCACGTGGCCGGTGGCGCCGCCAACCGGCGCCGCAAGCCCACACGCCGCGTCGGCCAGTCGTCCTCGCGTCCGAGCGAGCACGGCTTTTCCCGCCCGACGGCCCCGGTCGTGCGCGAAATCGAGGTGCCGGAGACCATTACCGTGGCCGATCTCGCCAAGCTCATGGCCGTCAAGGCCGGCGAGGTCATCAAGGTTCTCATGAACATGGGCACCATGGTCACCATCAACCAGATGCTGGACCAGGACACGGCCCTGCTGGTGGTCGAGGAAATGGGCCACACGGGCAAGGCCGCGGAAGACAAGGACGTGGAGACCGAACTGCTCGTGGGGGCAACGGACGACGACGGCGAAGCCGTGCCCCGCCCGCCGGTGGTCACGGTCATGGGCCACGTCGATCACGGCAAGACTTCCCTGCTTGACTATATCCGGGAAAGCCGCGTGGCGGCCGGTGAAGCCGGCGGCATCACGCAACACATCGGCGCCTACCACGTGGACACGCCCAAGGGCGGCATCACCTTCCTGGACACGCCGGGCCACGCTGCCTTCACCTCCATGCGCGCCCGTGGCGCCCAGGCCACGGACATCGTGATTCTCGTGGTGGCGGCGGACGATGGCGTCATGCCGCAGACGGAAGAGGCCATCCAGCATGCGCGGTCGGCGGAAGTGCCCCTGATCGTCGCCGTGAACAAGATGGACAAGCCCGAAGCGGATATCGAGCGGGTGAAAAGCGAGCTCGCCGCGAAGGAGGTGGTGCCGGAGGACTGGGGTGGCGAAGAGCAGTTCATCCCCGTATCGGCCCATACCGGTGAGGGCATCGACGATCTCCTGGAGGCCATCGGCCTGCAGGCGGAGCTGCTGGAACTCACCGCGGTCGAAGACCGCAATGCCCGGGGCATCGTCATCGAGTCGAGCCTGGACAAGGGTCGTGGCCCGCTGGCCACGGTGCTGGTGCAGGAAGGCACCCTGAAGCAGGGTGACACCATGCTCGCCGGCCAGGAGATCGGCCGCGTGCGCGCCATGTTCGACGAGAACAGCAAGCAGGTGAAGAGCGTGGGACCGTCCATGCCCGTCCAGGTGCTGGGTTTGTCCGGTGTGCCCATGGCCGGCGACGAGGTGATCGTCGCGGCCAACGAGCGCAAGGCCCGGGAAGCTGCCGCGAAGCGCCAGGAGCGCGAGCGCGAAGGACGGCTGGCCGAGAAGCAGGCCGCCAACCTGCAGAACCTCTTCGACAGCATGGGCAAGGGCGAACAGGCCCAGGTCAACCTCCTGATCCGTGCCGACGTGCAGGGCAGCGTGGAAGCGCTGCGCGAGTCGCTCGTCAAGCTGAGTAACGACGACGTCAAGATCAACATCATCGCTTCCGGCGTGGGGGCCATCACCGAGTCGGACGCGTCCCTGGCCCAGGCGTCGGACGCCATCATCGTCGGCTTCAACGTCCGTGCCGACGCGACGGCGCGCAAGACCATCCAGGAGCACGACCTCGACCTGCGTTACTACAGCGTGATCTACGACGCCATCGACGAGGTCAAGGCCGCAATCGAAGGCATTCTCGGCACGGAGACGAAGGAAAACATCGTGGGCCTGGCCGAGGTGAAGGATGTGTTCCGCTCCAGCAGCCACGGCCCCATCGCCGGCTGCCTGGTGGTGGAGGGCGTGGTGCGTCGGGAGAACCCGATCCGCGTGCTGCGCGACAACACGGTGATCTTCGAGGGCGAGCTCGAGTCCCTGCGCCGCTTCAAGGACGACGTCAAGGAAGTGCAGTCCGGTACCGAGTGCGGCATCGGCGTGAAGCAGTACAACGACGTGCGTCCCGGCGACCAGATCGAGTGCTTCGAGCGCATCGAAGTGCAGCGGACCCTCTGAGGCGCCTGAGCCGTGCCCCGTGACTTCAGTCGTTCCGAGCGGGTTGCCGGCGAGATGCGCCGGGAGCTCGCGAGGCTGATCCAGAGGGAGGTCAAGGACCCGGCCGTCGGCTTCATCAGCGTCTCCGACGTGGAAGTGTCCCGGGACCTGTCCCACGCCAAGGTGTTCGTCACGGTCTTCGAGGAAGACAAGGCGAAGGACTCGATCCGGGCTCTCAACAAGGCCGCGGGCTTTCTACGCGGACGCCTGGGCCAGGAAATGCGCATTCGCAGCGTACCGGAGCTCAGCTTCCGGCACGACGATTCGGTGGAAACCGGGCAGCGCATGGACCAGCTCATCGACCGGGCGGTCTCCGCGGACGGGAGCCGGCAGGATGAATCCGAGCGCGCCGACGACACCCCCGGGAGTGAAGCGGGTGGCGAAGACAGCGACAACGGTTCCCCCTAGGGGCACCGCGTGGCCCGGCGCCGCAAGGGAGACCCGGTAGACGGCGTCGTCCTGCTGGACAAGCCGGCGGGTCTGTCCTCCAACCAGGCGCTGCAGCGTGTCCGGCGCCTGTTCAATGCCCGCAAGGGTGGCCACACCGGCACCCTGGATCCCTTCGCCACGGGCCTTCTGCCCCTGTGCTTCGGCGAGGCCAGCAAAACCACCGCGTTCCTCCTCGACGCCCGCAAGACCTACCGGGCCGTGGCCCGCTTCGGTGCGGCCACCGCGACCGGTGATCCGGAAGGGGAGGTGGTGACCGAGGGGCCGGTGCCGGACCTGGACCCGGCCGCCATGGCCGCGTTGCTGGAGCGCTTCACCGGTGACATCGAGCAGGTCCCGCCCATGTATTCGGCCCTCAAGGTCGACGGCAAGCCGCTGTACGAACTGGCCCGCCAGGGCATCACGGTGCCGCGCAAACCCCGTGCCGTCACCATTCACCGCCTGGAAGCGATCGACTGGACGCCGCCGGATCTCACCTTCGACGTCGAATGCTCCAAGGGCACCTACATCCGCACCCTGGCCGAGGATCTCGCCACCGCCCTCGACTCCGTGGCGCATCTCGTGAGCCTGAGGCGCCTGCAGGTCGGGGCGTTTTCCGGTGAGCACATGGTCACCCTGGAGGCGCTGGAGGCGGCGGCGGAGCAGGGCACGCTGTTCGAGCACCTGCTGCCCGTGGACGCGGGGCTGCCGCACTGGCCCGTGGTGACGCTCGATGGCCCTGGCGCGAGGGCGTTTCAAAACGGAAACCCGGCGCCGATCCGGTCCGATTCAGCCCCGGAATCCGGCGTCTGGGTGCGCGCCTATGGCCCGGACCAGGTCCCCCTCGGGCTCGGTCAGGCCGACGCCGGTCACGTGCACCCCCGCAAGGTTTTCGTGGCCGGGAAAACCGTGTAAAAATCACGGCTTAAAGGGTTGTTTGGAGCGGCAGGCCCCGTTACAATACGCGGCTCTTTCAACCCCCGGGGCTTACCGAGGGCTTTGCAAAGACCCAGTCGGCCGTCTCCGGGGATCTCGGAGAGGGCGGGTTTTTACAAAGGCCTCGCGGCTCTAGTCATGGAGAACAACCATGTCTTTTAATGCTGAGGCAAAAAGCAAGATCGTCGAGGAATACAAGCGCTCCGAGAGCGACACCGGCTCCCCCGAGGTGCAGGTGGCCCTTCTGACCGCGCGTATTCGTCACCTGACGGACCACTTCAAGACCCACAAGGGCGACCACCACTCGCGCCGCGGTCTGCTGCGGCTGGTGAACCAGCGTCGCAGCCTGCTCGATTACCTGAAGAACAAGGACATCGAGCGGTACCGCGACCTGATCGGTCGGCTGGGTCTGCGTCGTTAAGTCCCTGCAGCTCTTTTTGTCGAATTCGACTCGGTAAAGCGCCTGGCAAACGTTCGTTCTGCCGGGCCTTTGTCGTTTCTCACATTTTCATTTCAGGAATCTTGACGTGCAAAAAATCACGAAGACGTTCATGTTCGGTGACCACGAAGTCACCCTCGAAACCGGTCGCGTGGCCCGCCAGGCCGACGCCACCGTGCTGGTCTCCATGGCCGACACCGTCGTCATGGTCGCCGCCGTGGGACGCAAGGAGGCCAACCCCGGCCAGTCCTTCTTCCCGCTGACGGTCAACTACCAGGAAAAATTCTACGCAGCCGGCCGCATCCCCGGCGGCTTCTTCAAGCGCGAAGGCCGCCCCACGGAAAAGGAAGTGCTGACCTGCCGTCTCATCGACCGGCCGATTCGCCCGCTCTTTCCCAAGGGCTTCCTCAACGAGGTGCAGGTGACGGCCAACCTCATTTCCGCCAACCCGGAAGTGGATGGTGACATCCCGGCCCTGCTCGGCGCCTCCGCGGCCCTGGCCCTGTCCGGTATGCCGTTCAGCGGCCCCATCGGCGCCGCCAAGGTCGGTTACGTGAACGGCGAGTACGTGCTGAACCCCACCGCCTCCCAGCTGGAAGACTCCAAGCTGGAGCTCGTGGTGGCCGGTACGGAGAAGGCCGTGCTCATGGTGGAGTCGGAGGCAGACCTGCTGTCCGAGGACGTCATGCTTGGCGCCGTGACCTTCGGTCACGAGGCCATGCAGGTGGCCATCAAGGCCATCAACGAACTCTGCGCCGAGGTGGGCGTGGACAAGTGGGACTGGGCAGCCCCGAGCGTCGACGAGGGCCTGCTGGCCCAGGTCGAAGGCGCCGCGAAGGAAGGCCTGACACAGGCCTACCAGATCGTCGACAAGCTCCAGCGCCGTGACGCCGTGAGCGCCGTCAAGGCCGCCGTCATCGAGCAGCTGGCCGACGACGAGGACGAGTCCAAGCCGTCCAGTGGAGACGTGGCCGACTACTTCTACAAGGTCGAGAAAACCCTCGTGCGTGAACGCGTACTGAGTGGCGAGCCCCGCATCGACGGCCGCTCTCCCACGGACGTGCGCCAGATCACCGTGGAAGCCGGCATTCTGCCGCGCACCCACGGTTCGGCCCTGTTCACCCGCGGCGAAACCCAGGCCATCGTGACCACGACCCTGGGCACCACGCGGGACGCGCAGATCATCGATGCGGTGACCGGCGAGTACAAGGACCCGTTCATGCTGCACTACAACTTCCCCCCGTTCTGCGTGGGTGAGACCGGCTTCATGGGCGGTCCCAAGCGTCGCGAAATCGGCCACGGTCGCCTGGCGCGCCGCGGCATCTCCGCCGTGCTGCCGGCCCCGGAGTCCTTCCCCTACGTGATTCGCGTGGTGTCGGAAATTACCGAGTCCAACGGGTCCAGCTCCATGGCCTCCGTGTGCGGCTCCTCCCTGGCCATGATGGACGCCGGTGTGCCCCTGAAGGCGCCGGTGGCGGGTATCGCCATGGGCCTCGTGAAGGAAGGCGACCGGTTTGCGGTCCTGTCCGACATCCTGGGTGACGAAGACCACCTCGGCGACATGGATTTCAAGGTGGCCGGCACCAAGGACGGCATTACCGCCCTGCAGATGGACATCAAGATCGAGGGCATCAACGAGGAGATCATGAAGATCGCCCTGGCCCAGGCCAATGACGGTCGCAACTACATCCTCGGTGAGATGAACAAGGTGCTGGCCGAGCCGCGCGCGGAAATGAGCGAATTCGCCCCGCGCCTCATGACCATGAAGATCCACCCGGACAAGATCCGCGACGTGATCGGTAAGGGGGGTGTCACCATCCGCTCCATCACCGAGGAGACCGGCGCCACCATCGACATCGACGATGACGGCACGATCACCATCGGTTCCGTGGACAAGGCCGCCGGCGACGAAGCGCGCAAGCGTATCGAGCAGATCACGGCGGACATCGAGCCGGGCCAGATCTTCGAAGGCAAGGTCATCAAGATAATGAACTTCGGCGCCTTCGTGTCCCTGACCCCGGGCCGTGACGGCCTGGTGCACATCTCCCAGCTCTCCGACGAGCGCGTGGAAGAAGTCACCGACGTGGTCAAGGAAGGCGAGATCGTGAAGGTGAAGGTCCTGGAGGTGGACAAGCAGGGTCGTATTCGCCTGTCCATGAAGGAGGTGGCGGAGTAAGTCCGCTCACCCGGAACGCTGAAAACGGCGCCTTCGGGCGCCGTTTTTTTGTGGGTTAGATCCGAGAAGCGGCGAAACTGGTGGTGTGGATCGCGTAGCAAGCGGTGCATCACAGTCAAAGGTTTCTGATGGGCTGTTTTCTTGCACCCAGAAATGCTGTTTCGGTCGTTGTCACTAGAAGTGAAATTTTCGTCGCCCATACTATAATGGAGTCGCACAAGCGCCCGATTTTTTTACTATGGATTCTGTCTCCCCCCCCTGTAAGTCGAGCTCTGGTAGGCATGAAAGGCTACTCGCTGCCTGGTAAGGCTAAAATCTGGACAACGCTCTGCGCTATTCCAGTGTTTCTATCAGTCTCATCCGTTAGCTTGGGAGATGGCGGTCTTCCTTACGTTGAACCACCGGGGGTCGATTTGTGGGCTCCGCCTCAGCCGATACCTGAGCGAAGCCCCCTCTACATAAAACTTGATGATCGTGGACAACCCGTCAGTCTCCAGTTGACGCCAATGGAAGATGGAACACTCGATCTCAGAAGCGAGGTCATCCCAGAATCGACGATAGAGCAGCTTTCGAAAAGGTTCGACCTTATCTTCACGGAAGCAGCTGCGCCAAATTCCAGTATTTCAACGGCGGGTCCGACCATGCAGGCAGCTGCGAGCTCTTGCCCACTGCCTTCGAGCTTCACGATCGCGGGGGATGCCAATGGAGAACCGGTGTCAGAGCAAGTTTTTCCCAGCACCAATCGCCCTCCAGGCGCCAACACGCAGTGGATCGTTTTTGATTTTTTCACCTACAGCTACCGAGGATCAAACGCCCACATGCCAGTCGTGCTTCGGTTCAAAGACGTGATACACGGTTGGGGTGCGTTTTTTGGCGAGAATAGCGGTAGCAGTCAAGGGTGTGGCGCGAGTTCGGAATTCAATACTCAGATACAGGGGTGGGTTCAGCAACCGCCGTTCCCGGGTTGGAATCCTGACGTCGATCCGCCGCCGCCCCCGGGGCCTACTTGGCAGTCACTGGCCTACAAAGGGAGTTGCGGGACAGAGCTTTACGACGGACCAGCCTGGGACCCTGTGACAAGCTGGACACCCCGCTACAGGATGACAATCCACTCAGCATCCTCTCACTGGGCCGCCTATCAGGTACAGGAGTGGTTCGCATACACCGGCTGGAGCGTCGTCACACCGTGGACCGCGTTGGACACGGATCAGCCGGATTTGCCGCCTCCAGACGGTACCGGGGCGAATTGGCTCTATCCTCCACCGCCTTACGACCAATCATCAACAGGCATTTTTATTTGGCTCGACGAGGTCCTTCAGCGGTGTTCCTTGGTGGTCAGTGCACTTTACCAATGTGCAGTGCGGCTGGTTCTGACATGACGATGAAAAACAGTGTAGTAAGTTCAAGTCGCAATCCCTTCGGTTCCGTCAAGTACCACGCTTCCATTGCATCGATCGGTCTTCTGGCTCTCAATCTGGCTGAGGCGACTGAAATCGAAGAGCGATTCAATTTCGGTTTCCAGATGCCTGGTACAGCGCTGACACTAGATCTTGAGCCGCCGCTGCCTGTCAGGGGAGAAGCGTTCCAAATCATCGTATCCGGTGTCGCGAATCGCGTTTGCCCACCGATAAACTTTGATGTGGCTACGGCTGCTTTTGTCGAAAATTCCGACTTTGACAGCCCGTCGCTGAGAATCTCGGCTGACAACCGGGTTTGTGAGACACGCCCGGACGGCACGACGCAGTGTGGTAACTTCGGCGAAAACTGCGATCTTGCGGACTTGCCTATAGCGTTCAGCGAGGCGCTCGACGTGCCGGTAGAATTCTGGAACACGTTGCCCGTAGAGGCCGATGCGTTGACCCTTCACTTGGTGGTCAGTACCGGCATGCAGCAATTGGGTTCTAATCCACCGGTTCTCGACACCACGACGGCAATGTGGACCCGCGAGGTCGACCTTCTCCGCGGTACGCACGTCATTCAACCGAAGCTTGAAGCGGGCCTGTTTGTCAGTGATGACCATCCCCGCGAAGGTGTGCTCGTTCAGCAACAGGGCGATCGTGTCGTCTTCTATGAACTCACCTATGGACCCGAGTTGAACGCATCGGGCGATGCTTTTGCGTCCTGGCGCTATGCTGATGCTACGCTTTCCGGAAACAGTGGAAATGGGGTCTATCTCAAACTGAGTCGGCCTCACCCCGAGATGCCGGACGTGATTTTCGAAACCTATACCTCCTCGAGCATCATTGTCGACGACATAAACCAACTCCGGCTACTGTTTGATGCGGCGCCAAGAGACCCGGGCGTCGAGATGCCCTACTCATTCTGGAGGCGGTGGTCGTTTAACCAGCAATCCACGCAGCGTCCAGTGCTATTCCCGGATTTTTCCGGCTCCTGGAACCTGTTGCGTTTCGCAGGTGCTACCGAACTCGCGCGTGAGCCATTGACCTTCGATGAAGGCAAACGTGTCGGTGCAGAACGCTGGCAATTCCAGGAGATCGGTGCGGGCGGTTTTATGACCTGCGAGGTGAACAGTCTGGGACGCGGTAGCTGTGAGTTGAGCCTGGAAGATTCAGGCGCTGCGGCAGTGTTTCCCATCGAGGGCTTCAATGGCAATCTCGCCGAGGGGTTGTTTTTGCCCTTAGACGGAGCAAACGACGATGCGGCATTGTTGCTTCGTCAACCCCTGGAACTCCCAGGTGACGATTGAGTGATCTCTTGTGGCAAGGCGAGTGATCGACCCACGCTCGGTGATCCGTCTTCGTTCTTTTGAACTGAAACGGCCCGAAAGTCAGATTCGCCTGTCCATGAAAGAGGTCGGCGAGAACGATTGAGCCGGACCTTCAACGGTAAGATGAAAAACGGCGCTCCAGGGCGCCGTTTTTTATTCCGCGAAGAGTTTTCGCGACCGGCCCGGGTAGGTGGGTGCCTGGCCGAGGACGGTTTCGTCGTCGACCCGTTCCGAGGCCAGGGGCATTGCTAAAGAAAACGGCGCCCCATGGGCGCCGTTCTCGAGTGTGATGAGACGTACGGGTCAACCGCCAATCGGCGAGCCGTTGCCATCATCATCATCGTCGTCGTCGTCGTCGTCGTCGTCGTCGTCGTCGTCGTCATCGTCACGATCGTCGTCATTCGGGCCGTCATCATCGTCTGAGTCGTCATCGGGCCCGTCGTCATCATCGTCGTCGTCGTCCGAGTCGTCGTCCGAGTCGTCGTCCGAGTCGTCGTCATCGTCCCAGTCATCTTCATCGCAGTCGAGGCCGGCCACCGTGGTAAGGCGCTCGATGAGGATCTCCCCATCACCGACAAGCGGATCGTCCGAGGTAAAGGTTGCGGTGCCGGTGTCACAGTCGTCGAAGAAGATTTCGAGGCTGCCGATGGCGGTGAGGGTGCCGACGTCGTTGGCTGCCGGGCTCAGGAAGCCGATGCCATCGGTCTGGTACAGCACAAGGTCGAGACCGTCATCGTCGACGGGGCCCAGGCCCAGAAGCCAGTGCGGTTTCAGGTCTTCCCCGTAGGTGAACCAGTAGGCCACGCCGACCAGGTCGTCGTCGTCCCCGTCTCCATCGAGGTCGTCGTCACTCTCGGCGACCTGAATGATGAAGCCCTGGCTGTCGTGGTCCGGCTGGTTCCAGATGCCGGAGAAGGTTTCGTCGATGTCGTCATCGGCAAGGGCGGTAGGCATGTAGAGCCCGGCCGTGATCGAAAGCGCCAGGAGCCGGTAATGGGCCTTGCCGGAGGGATTGAACGTCGGTTTGCCAGTCGGTTTGGGCATGGGTGAATCTCCAGTTGGGTAGCAGGGGGAGCGATGAAGGCGGTGCGAGCGCCAACTGCCGCGAGTCAAAAGCTAACACGCGCTCTCTGGAATTCGTGGACGCCGCGATGACATGGCTAAATGCCGTTTAAAGACATGCTTATCGAACGGTTAAACGCTTGGCGCCGTGCGCCGCAAAAGGGCAATGCTTCAAGAAAGATTCGGGAAAACCGAAGTGTCAATCAGAAAAAAAGCGGTAATGGATCGCTCAATGGCGGATGCTGGCGACTGTTGAAGGTCCCGCAAATCGCGCCACAGGGTTTTCCGGGCTTTGCTGCGTTTCCCGGAGCGTTCGGGTTCCGGGGCGATTTGAGCTAAACTGTCTTTCTAATCAGCTACCTGGCAAGGATGCCTCATGCAACTTTCAACCCGATTGTCCTGGACCGCGTTCGCCGTGAGCGTGCTCATGTCCGTCCTCGCCGAGGCGGCGCCGGGCATGACATCCGTGACCGAATACTCGGTTATTGAGCCGGGGGTTGTTGGCTCCATCCGAGAAAACCTCGACGCTCAGTCGAAGCCGGAGCTCCGCCTGAGCGTCGAGGGCCGGGACGGGCCGTTGACCCTGGTGCTGGAGGACAACGAACGGCTTCTGGGCCGGGTGCCGGCTTCCCGGCGCGAGGTTCTGCGCGACGCGGGCAACCGCTTCCTGAGCGGTACCGTGAAGGGCAGACCGGGTTCCTGGGCCCGGGTCAACTGGATCGATGGCCGGGTCAGCGGCCTGATCTTCGATGGGGACGAACTGCTGTTGCTGGACCAGGCCGAGGGCTTCTCCACTGCCCGGGGCCCGGCGACGGACCCGGGCGCGACCGTGCTCCTGCGCTACGCGGACCTGGACACCGGCCTCCTGTTCGATCATGGCGGGCAGATGCTGAACGCCCCGGGCGGCGATGAGCTGAAAAAGACGCCGGGGGATTACGGGTCCTTCGTCCAGGACCTTCGCCAGTCCGTGCAGGCTGACGGGATGACCCTGCTGGACATGCCCGTGACCGTTGTCGTCGATACGCAGTTCCAGGACCGGCACGGCACTGATTCCGAAGCCATCGTGGTGGGGCGCATCAACTTCGTGGACGGCATCTACGCCAATCAGCTCGGCGTGGGCATCGTGCTCTGGCACTACGAACCGCTGGCTGACAACGGCCCCCTGACGTCCACGGATCCGAGCACGCTGCTTACGAGCCAGTTTCGTGAGTTCATGAGGTCGGGGGACGGCAGTGACATTCCGTTTCGGGGGCTGGCGCACCTGTTCACGCGGCGCGACCTGGACGGCAACACGGTGGGTTTCGCCTACATCAACACGCTGTGCAGTCCCTTCGCCGGTTACGGCATCAACCAGGATCTGAACAGCTCCACCACCAGCGCCCTGGTGTTCGCCCACGAACTGGGGCACAACTACTCGGCCAACCACACGGACGAGGGGATCATGCGGGCGACCATCGGGGGGTCCCAGGAATTCGCCCCCGAGAGCGTCGCGGTGATGACGGATGCCCTGTCCCGGGCCCAGTGCCTCGTGAACGGCGAGTTGCGCATCTTCAGCGACGACTTCGAGTAAGGCGCCGGGCAAGCCCGGCCCGGGTTTCCGGTCGGGCTCCGGGCGTCCTCAGTCCTTCGGTGTGAGTTTCAGCAGGCGCCCCTCGCTGCCCCGGCGCTCGTCCTCGAGCACCCAGAGATGACCTTCCGGGCCTTCGGTGATGGCGCGGATCCGCGCGCCCATGTCGTAGCGCTCGACCTCGGTGGCGCTTTCGTCACCCAGCTCGATGCGGACGATGGCCTGGGACGACAGGCCGGCGGCCAGGGCGTCGCCCTCCCAGGCTTCGAACAGTTCACCCCGTACGATGTGCAAATCGCCCGGAGAGATCGCCGGCACCCAGTACAGGTGCGGCGCGTCGAATTCCGGGCGCGTGTCGTGGTCCGGCATGGGACGGTCATCGTAGTGGTCGCCGTTGGAGACCTCCGGATAGCCGTAGTTGCCGGCGCGCCGGATCAGGTTCAGTTCGTCGCCGTGCTTCGGCCCCATCTCGATGACCCAGAGGCGACCCTGCTCGTCCTGGTCGATGCCCAGGGGGTTGCGGTGGCCGATGGACCAGAATTCGCCGTAGACGCCGATGTCGTCCACCAGCGGGTCGCGCTCGATGTAGTTCACCCAGGGGTTGTCGGCTGGCTCCGTGCCGTCGTCGTTGAGGCGCAAAACCTTGCCGACGTTGGATTGCAGGTCCTGGGCCGGGGTGAATTTCTGCCGGTCGCCGGAGGTGATCCAGAGGTAGCCTTCATTGTCGAAGAGCAGGCGATGGCCGTAGTGTCCGTAACCGACCATCTTTGGATACTGGCGCCAGATCACTTCCAGGTCGCCCAGCGCCGGGCGCCGGCCCTCCAGGTCCAGGCGGCCCCGGGCCACGGCGGCGCCGCGCGTTCCGCCGACGCCGGCCTCCACGTAGCTCAGGTAAACCAGTCCGTTGTTGTCAAAGTCCGGGTGCAGGGCCACGTCCCCCAGGCCGCCCTGGCCGCCGTAATCCACGTCCGGCGTGCCGGAGACGATGGTTTTGCCGCCGTCCCGGGTGACCAGCAGGAGGCGGCCCTTTTTCTCCGTGACCAGCATGCGGCCGTCCGGCAAAAAGGCCACGGTCCAGGGTTCGTCGAAGGCGGTGATCACCTCCGTCTCGAAAGGCAGGTGGTCATCGGCGAAAACGACAGGAGCGGTGGCCAGCAGCGTCGCGGCCAGGAAGGAGCGCAGGATCATGGTCAGGTTCCCGGTAATTGGATAATGGTTGTGGCGTGCAGTCTGCCGTAAGCGGGTGAATTTTCGATAAACGTCCCGCGCGACCACCGGCCTGGGTGGGCTGGCTCGAACACGGCCCACCAACGACAGCGGATTGGGCGCTACACTCAGATGACAACGACAACCCTGATAACGACGACTGACAACGACAACGGGAAACCCACCATGCGAATCCTCATCACCACCGCGGCCCTGGCCGCCCTGTTCGCCGTCCCTGCAGCGGCAAACCCGGTACCCAGGAGCGAGTTGCTCGTGCCCCCGGACGACGCGACACACTACATCATCGTCTCCGACACCAACACCCACGGCGACGAGTGGCGCTGGGAGACGGGGGACGGGGGGATTGCGTTTCGCAAGTCCCAGAGCCTGCGGGGCTGGATCACGGAAACCGACGCGGTGGTGACCCTCGACGAGGACGGCGACCCCCTGACCGTGGCTATCCGCGGCGTGACGCCCAATGGCGACGCGGCCGAGACCCTCGGGTTCGGACCGAACGGCCTGTACTGGGATTCCGGTGCCGACCGCGGCCAGGCGCCGGCGGACAGTGGCTTCTACCTGCCCCGGGGTGGGCCCCAGGCCCTGTTCGGACTGCTCGCCGAACGCCTGGTCCGCGGCGGCGAGGTCGATCTGCTGCCGACGGGCACGGCGACCTTCCGGGAAGGCGGTACGCTGACCCTGGACGACGACAGCGGCCCGATCGAAGCGCGGCTGCTGCTGGTTGAAGGATTGCAGCAGGCGCCGACACCGGTGTGGGTGGACGCGTCCGGTCGACACCTGGCCACGGTGAGCTGGATGGGTCTCATGCGCGAAGGCGTCGAGGAACATTTCAAGGAGCTCAGGGCGTACCAGCAGGATGCCGTGTCGCGCAGCGTGGAGACCGTGGCAGAGCGTTTCCTCACGGAGGAGGCCCGGATGCCGCTGCTCGTGGATAACGTCCGGATCTTCGACGCCTTGAGCGGCGAGTTCATCGACAACCAGGCCGTGGCGACGGCCGACGGGCGCATCACGGCCGTCGGACCCGCCGGCACCGTTTCCCTGCCCGAGGGCGGGCGTGTCATGGACGGGACGGGCAAAACCCTGGTGCCTGGCCTGTGGGACGCGCACAAGCACTTCGGCGACGGCAACGACCTGCTGGCCAACGTGGCCGTCGGCATGACCAGCATCCGCAGCCCGGGCAACGGCCTGGAGACGATCCTGGATGCGAAAGCGGACCGCGCCGCGGGCAGGATGGTCGCCCCGGAGATCTTCGGCGCCATCATCATCGACCGGGATCACCCCCTTTCAGCCCAGGGCGCCGACCTGGTGTCCAGCCAGGAAGAAACCATCGAGGCGGTGCGCCGCGCGGCGGAGAACGGCCTCTGGGGCGTCAAGTTCTACACTTCCATGAACCCGGAATGGATCGCCCCCGCGGCCGCCGAGGCCCATCGCCTCGGCCTCAACGTGCTCGGCCACGTGCCGGCCACCATGCGACCCATCGAGGCCGTGCGTGCCGGCTACGACGAGGTCACCCACCTGAATTTCATCATGATGCAGGCGCTACCGCAGGAGGTGGTGGACGTGAGCAACACGGCCGCCCGCTTCGAAGGCCCGGCCCAGTACGCCAAGGACGTGGACCTGGACGGCCCGGAAATGACCGCCTTCATCGCGGAGCTGAAGGAGCGCGGCACCTGGGTGGACCCGACCATCATGATCTTCGAGGGCTCCTTTACCCAGGAGGAACCCGGCCTGGCGCCGGCCTACGTACCTTACGCCGGCACGCTGCCGGCCGTGACCGAGCGCGGCCTGAACACGGGCGGCTACCCGCTCTTCGGCGAAGTCACCCGCGAGGACTTCATCGCCAGCTACGGCAAGATGGTGTCCCTGATCGGGAAGCTGCACGAGGCGGGCATCCCCATCGTGGCCGGCACGGACGGCGCGGGCCTGGAAATCATCCGCGAGATCGAAATCTACGAGCAGGCCGGCATGAGCAGGGCCGCCGCCCTGCAGACCGCCACCATCAACCCGGCGCGCCTGGTCGGCATCGACGACCGCACCGGCTCCATCACCGTGGGCAAGGAAGCGGATCTCGTGCTGGTGGACGGCGACGTGAGCCAGGACCTGGGCGCCCTGCGGCGGGTGCTGACCGTGGTCAGCGACGGCTACGTCATGGACGGTGACGCGCTGCGCGAAGCGGCAGGGTTTTCGGGTATGCCGCGGTAAGCTGTTCCCCGTCGCGGACCGGGTTTTCGCCGGGGTCGCGGATCGAACGGATGGGTTAGCATGGGGAGGTCCGACAGGGAAAAGGAGACGACATGGAGCGTTTAGCGGGATTATCGGGATTGGGCGCGGGTCCGGCCGGGTGGATTCGACGGCCGGCCTTGCTGGGCGCCCTGACGTTGGCGGTGGCGATGACCACGGGGTTGGCGACGGCGAGCGGCGCAGACCAGGAAGCCCTGGAGGCCCCCGCAGAAACGGCTGCCGATGCGGGGCCGGCATCCTGATGACCCGGAGCCCATCGAGCCGGTCGGAGAAGAAGCCCGCGCCGTCGCCGCTGCTGCGGGCCGGCGTGCCCCTCGACTGGTGGTTCATTTTCAAATTCAACGCCGCGGAAGAACCGGAGCCTTCCCTGCCCACCGGATCCGACGGCATCTTCGACAAAAGCGGTTGGAAAGACCCGGGTTACGAAACCCGGCCGCGCAAGCACAGCCAGCACTTCGTGGGCGCCAGCAGCGAGACGCCGGAGCTCCGGCACATGAAGGGCTACCTGGGCACTTCCCGGGAAGACCCGCTGGGCGCCACCTTCGCCCAGGTCTATGACGGCGACACCTTCTATGTGCTCTGGAACGACCAGTTTTACGACGATCCCCACGCGACCCTGCTCGAGCCCTGGGGGCATTCCAAGGGCCTGCTGGCCTGGAACGAGGACGGCGAGGGGTTCGTGCTCCAGGTGAGCACGCCCTCCTGGCCGGCCAGCGGCAATCACCGCTTTCCGCGCCGGACCGATGGCAACACGCTCGGCTACATCCGTGACGACGACGTGGAGGTCAGCCAGCATTTCTTCGCCACGCGCCTCACGAAAGACGACCTGCTCATGGTGCTGCGCGCCCTGAAGAACGCCGACGTGGTGACCGGGGTCAGTACGGCGAAGGAATGGAACGGGCGCTCCCGGGTCAAGGAGAGCGGCAGGCCCCTCGACCCGCCGCTGCCTGAGCCCCTGCCGTCGCCGCCGGACCCGCGGCAGGTCGTCAACAACGGCGGCCCGAAGGCGGTTCAGGCGGCGGTGAACCGGCTCCTGGATCCCCCGGAAGACGACGAGAAGGAGCGCCAGGCCTGCCTGGTGCAGACCCTGTCCAACGGCATGAAACTGGTGTCCAAGAATGCCCGTTACGCCGTGCCGCCCTGGCAGCTGGTGTCCGCCGTGCTGGGCGGCGTGGATCTGCGGGTAGCGAGCTGGTGGGCCGAGCCGGGCATCTTTTCCACGACCCGCGAACACGCCACGCCCGGTTGCTGGCATCCGGACCTGGGCACCCCCGGTGCCGTGGAAATTGCCCTGACCGGCGACTGGAAGGGCCCGGAGCGCACCGAGCCCCTCGGGTTTCGCGGCATCCCCTCACCGGATGGCAACCACGCCAAGGTCGGCGTGAGCACCGGGGACGGGGTCAACCTGGCCGTTTTCGGCGACATGAACCAGATGGGCGCCTGGTGTCCCGACGGCTACGAGCCCGGGCAAACCTGTGACATGCACCAGAACGGCCGCGGCGGCCTGTTCTACGCCGTCGAAAACGCCGACCTGTGTCACAGCGTCCGG
The DNA here is from genome assembly GCA_036351115.1 of Lysobacterales bacterium. GTDB lineage: Bacteria > Pseudomonadota > Gammaproteobacteria > Xanthomonadales > SZUA-36 > Marinihelvus. The sequence continues at coordinate 16,795 of JAZBOL010000006.1, forward strand.
CGCCTGCTCAAGGGGGAGAGCGTGCCCCTGGATTCGCCGGCGCGGCGCAAAAAGGGGGGGTGGTCCGCCGCGGGCAAGGGGGAGCCCAATGAGGGCTGAGCGCCACCCCCTGGACGAGATCCTCGGGGCCGTCAGCCAGACCGTCCGGGCCGGCTCCCTGCCGATCCTGGTCTTCGACCTGGATGACACGCTGTTCAGCACCGCGCCTCGCGACCTGCGCATCATCCATGAATTCGCGGCGGACCACGCGGCGGCCTACCCGGAATTCGCGCGCGTTGCGGCGCACCTGAGCATCCACGAGCTTGGCTGGAGCGCCGTGGACAGCCTCGTGGCCGCCGGCCTCGCCAAAGACGATGCGTCCATCGCTCCCTTCACCGCCTACTGGAAAGCCACCTTTTTCACCGACGCCTACGCGGCCCTGGATCTGCCGAACCGCGGCGCCGCCGACTTTGTCCACCGATGCCACGCCGAGGGCGCCATGGTCGTTTATCTCACCGGCCGGTGCCTGAGCCGGCGCGGACTGACGCCGGGGATGGAGCAGGGCACGGCCCGGGCGCTCACCACCCGGGGCTTTCCTTTCTGGACCGGTCGCTGCGAACTCGTCCTGAAGCAGGACGCCGACCAGGCGGACGTGGACTTCAAGCGCGAAGCACTGGCCGGGATCCGGGCCCTGGGCGGAGCGGTGATCGCGACGTTCGACAACGAACCGGCCAATGCCCACATGTTCCACGCCGCCCTGCCGGACGCCATGAACTGCTGGCTCAAGACGAGCTGGGATCCGGCGGACTCGGCGTCCACGGAAGGGTTGATCATTCTGACGGACTTTCGCCACTGACATCACGAACGGGGAACCATGAAGTTCAAGGACTATTACGATGTGCTGGGCGTTGAACGGGACGCCGATGCCGACGAGATCAAGCGGGCCTACCGCAAGCTGGCCCGGAAATATCACCCCGATGTGAGCAAGGACGAGAATGCGGAGGCGAAATTCAAGGAAGTGGGCGAGGCCTACGAGACCCTGAAAGACCCGGAGAAACGGGCGGCCTACGACCAGCTGGGATCGGGCTTCGCCCACGGCGAAGAATTCCGCCCGCCGCCGGGCTGGGAGCGTGGTGACTTCGGGGGCGGCTTCGACGGTGGGGCCGGCTCCGGTCGTTTCGAGGATGCGGCGGCCTTCAGTGACTTTTTCGAGTCCCTGTTCGGAGCCCGCGCGCGGGGTGCAGGACGGGCCGGTGGCGGCTATTCGCCGAATCAGCCCGGCGAGGACGTCACGGCGCGCATCACCGTGCCTCTCGAAGTGGCTTACGGCGGCGCCGAACAGCAGATCAGTTTCGACGTGTCCGAACCGGGGCCGGACGGTTTTCCCCGGCGGCGTCGCAAGACGCTCAAGGTCCGTATTCCCGCCGGCGTCACGGCCGGCCAGCGCATACGCCTCGCCGGCCAGGGAGCGCCGGGCTTCGGCGAGGGGGCCAGGCCCGGCGACCTCTATCTGCAGGTCGAGATCGCGGAACATTCCACCTTCCGGGTGGACGGGCGCGATGTCACGGTCGAGCTTGACCTGGCGCCCTGGGAGGCGGTGCTGGGCGCCACCGTGCCCGTGCCAACCCTGGGTGGGCCCGTGGATCTCAAGGTGCCCGCCGGCGCCCAGGCGGGCCAGAAACTCCGTCTCAAGGGACGCGGCCTGCCGGGCGCCACGCCGGGCGACCAGTACGCGGTCCTGCGCATCGTGACACCGAAGGACCCGGATGACGCGGTGATCGAGCTGTACCGTCAGCTGTCGGAAGTGGAATCGGTTGACCGGCGCACCCGTGCCGGGACGACGGGAGAAGCATCATGAGTTCAGGCAGGAATCCCGGGGCGGGCCCCGGCGACCGGAGTGACACCTTCCTGGTCCTCGATCGCACGGCCGTATTCGGTATCGAGGAAGTCTGCCGGGCCTGCGGCGAGCGCCGCACGGTGGTGATCGAGATGATCGAGCACGGCATTATCGAGCCCAGCGGGGCGGGCCGCGACAGCGGCGCCAGGCCGGCTGGGGACGACCCGCACGCGGTGCTCGAGTTTCACGGCGAGGCCCTCGTGCGCGCGCAGGTGGCCGCTCGCCTCATGCGCGACCTCGGCGTCAATCTGCCGGGTGCCGCGCTGGCCATCGACCTGTTGCGGCAGCTCGGGCGGCTCTAACCCGTTCCGGACCGGTCGCGATCCATCGGCTTAAGCGAAACCAGTCCTCGTAAAATCTTGCTGGTTGAACCACAGGACGCCGGGGAGAATCGGTAGCGTGCTGAAGCAGGATGTGAAGCCTGCGCATGCCGGGACCGCGCTACCCGGAAGCGACGCCTGCGCGCACAGCGGGAGAGCGGTCGTGCAACGATTCAAAAACATCCTGTTCGTCAACGAGTCCGGAAGTTCGAAAGCCGATACGCCCCGGGCCGCGGTCGAACTTGCGCGCCGCAACGGCGCGCGCCTCACCCTGTGTGACGTGGCCTACGAACTGGCGCGGAGCTTCACCCAGCTGAAACAGTCCCTGGAGCGCCTTCGCCGTCAGCGAATCGAGGCCCTGCTCGCGGACATCGACACGGATGGGGTCGACATCGATTTCGTGCTGCTCGACGGGGCGCCGTTCCTGGAAATTGTCCACCAGGTCAAACGCGGCCAGCACGACCTGGTGATCAAGAATTCCGAGCCTGGAGGGCTGTCCGACACCAGCTTCGGGGCGAATGACATGCACCTCATGCGCCAATGTCCCTGCCCGCTATGGATCGCCCGTTCCGATGGTTTTGGCAGCCACCGCGCAATCGTGGCGGCGCTGGACGTGGATCCGAACGTGCCGGCCAATGACGAGCTCAACGAGTTGGTGCTGGATCTCGCGACGTCCCTCGCGCGGCAAAGCGGCTGTGGTGTTCATGTCGTGCATGGCGTGTGGATGCCCGGCGAACGGACGATGCGGGGATTGAACCCGGAAACGGATGAACCGCTGGCGCAGCAGCACCAGGATCGGAGAGCCCTGCTGACGGATCTTCTGGCCCAGCGGAACCTCGACTGCCTCGATCTCCAGGTGCACCTCGAGCATGCGCGACCGGCTGACTATGTGCTGGACGTGGCCTCCCGGGTCGGCGCCGACCTGGTGGTCCTGGGGACCGTGGCCCGGACCGGAGTACCCGGATTCCTCATCGGAAACACGGCGGAGCGGATCCTGTCGCGCTTGCGCTGCTCCGCCCTGGCGGTTAAGCCCGCCGGGTTCCTGACCCCCGTCACCTAGCGGTCTCCGGAGTGCTGCCCGCCCGTGGCGGAGAGACCGAACCGGCAGGAATCACCAGGCGCTGGCCATAGACTTAGCAGCGGCTTCACGCGGCGCGACGTACCGTGGCGCCATGAAAAACTTGCTCGTCTACGGTGCCAGTCTCCTGGCCTTCATTGCGATCGATATCGTATGGATCAATCTCGTGGTGCTCGGCGCCTATGAACAGGACGTTGGACACCTCATCATCGACCAGCCGCGCATCGGTGCGGCGGTGGGCTTTTACCTGCTGTACGTGGCCGGCCTCGTCCTCCTCGGCGTGCGGCCGGCGCTGCGCGCGGGCAAGGCTTCCGTGGCCTGGCTGAACGGCGCGGTGCTGGGCGCTTTCGCCTATGGAACCTACGCCCTGACGAACTACGCCATGTTCGGTCCCTGGACCTGGCATCTCGTCTGGACGGATATGCTCTGGGGCGTTGTCCTGAGCAGCGTGGTGACGGCGATCGGTTACGCCGTGGGACGCCGGACCGGCCAGGCGGCCGAATGGCAGACCGCCTAGGGCAGGCGCAGTTCGAACCGGCAGCAATCCCCGGTGCGCGCCTCGCAAGAGGGGTGGCGCAGCACGGCCTTGCGCGACACCAGCCGCCGAAACAGGGTTTCCAGCACGCCGGCGTGCCAGGCGCAGCCCGGCGTCGCCAGCGGGTTATGTTCGATTTCCAGGGTGGCGGTCCTGCCGGTCAGGTGCACACGGCACGATCCGCTGCCGGCGAACGTCCAGGCGTGCCGCTGGATCGCCGCGAGGAGCAGCTTCGCTGCGGGGCGGGGCGGCAGGACACGCAGCAGGCCCCGCGCGAAGCCCGGAATGCGATTCGCCATGACGTAGGCGGCCGTGCCGGCGCCCGCGTCCCTGAGTACGGCGTCCGCTCGCTCCGGATCGAGAAACTCCCGCGTCGCCCCAAACAGGCGCCGCGCCTCCTCCTGCGGCACCATGGCCAGGGGAGGCGTCGCCAGATAGCGGCTGAGGCCGGCCCGGCGAAACACGTCCCCGAGCAACCGGTCGCCGCCTGCCGCACGCAGGGGGTCGACCAGTTGCAACACCGCGTTGGGACCGACCACGCCTCGCCGCGCCTCGACGCCGGGCAGGGTGACGCTGCTGGCGGTTTGCAGGCTCACGGCGTTTCCGGCCGAACGGGCATGGAGAAATCAGGCATGGGCATCCTCAGCCTGGGCGGCCTCGGGTAGCTGCTCCCGCCCACCGCCACAGACCCGGATCTCCAGGCCCTCGGATTGGGCCCGCTCCTGGCGCTTGCGGTCGGCGCGCTCCTGGGCGGACTCCCAGTCCTGGGCCGGGCGATAGTCCTGGCGCCGGGAGTGGTCGAAGCGGAAGTTCACCTTGTCCTTGGACTGCGGTCCCCAGTAGTTCACCTTCCCCAGGTCGTAGAATTTCCGCTGGAAGCCGGCCTTGGCGAAAGCCTTGAGACAGCCGAGCAGGTAGCGCCGGCGGTAACCGCTGCCTCGCCAGGGATAGTGGAACAGGGCCTTCTTGGAGTAGAAGCGCCGATAGTTGTTCATGACCCGGTCGAGCAGCTCGGCCCGATCCATGGCTTCGGGTTTCATGATCGGCGTGACGAAGTTGTACTTCTCGAAGTCGAAAACCTCCACCTTGTCACCGAGTTCCTTGAACAGGGGCGTGAAGGGCCAGGGCGTGTACATGGCCCAGTTGGCCAGGTCCGGCTGCCAGTCCCAGGCCATGCGGTAGGTCTCTTCCAGCGTTTCCGCCGTCTCGTTCTCGAGGCCGACGATGAACTGCGCCTCCACGAAGATGTCCGCCTCGCGAAGCAGCTGGATGGCCAGCTTGTTTTCCTCGACGCGCGTTTCCTTGTTGAAGCGGTCGAGTTTCATCTGCGCCGCGGCCTCCGTGCCCAGGGAGACGTGCACCAGGCCGGCCTTGCGATAAAAGGACAGCAGCTCCTTGTCGCGCATGATGTCCGTCACGCGGGTGTTGATGCCCCACTGCACCCTGTCCGGCAGGTCGCGGTCGATCAGCTCCTGGCAGAAGGTGATGAATTTCTTCCGGTTGATGGTCGGCTCCTCGTCCGCGAGGATGAAAAAGCCCACGTCCTGCTCATTGACCAGTTTCTCGATCTCGTCCACCACCTTGATCGGATCACGGACGCGGTAATCGCGCCAGAACTTCCACTGGGAGCAGAAGGAGCAGGTGAAGGGGCAGCCCCGGGCCATGTTCGGGATGGCCACGCGCTTGTTGAGGGGCACGTAGATGTACTTTTCCCATTCGAGCAGCGACCAGTCCGGATCAATGCCGTCGAGGTCCTTGACCGTTGGTGCGGCTTCGTTGGCCACGATTTCGCTGCCGTTGCGGTAGGCGAGGCCCTTGATGCGCGGGCGGTCTTCGGGCCAGCGGCCCGCGTCGATGGCCTGTACCAGCTCGAGCATGATTTCCTCGCCCTCGCCCCGGACGATCACGTCCACGTCCTGCGCCTCGGCGAGGACCTGCTGGTACATGAAGGTCGCGTGGATGCCGCCCAGCACGGTGACCACCGAGGGGTCGACCTGCTTGGCGATCGCGGCAATTTCCTCCGCCTTGTAGATGGACGGCGTGATCGCCGTCGTCCCGACGACGTCCGGCTTGAGCTCCTCGAAACGCTTCGCCAGGGCCTCGTTGTCGAGGTCGTTGGTCATGGCGTCGATGAAGTGGATGTCGGTGTAGCCCGCCTTCTTCAGGGGGCCGGCGATGTAGGCCACCCAGGCCGGGGGCCAGTTACCGGCGATCTCGGCGCCGCCGGAGTGGTAGTTGGGATGAACGAGGACGATGCGCATGGTTTTCTCCTGTGACGCCCATCACCCTACGGCTTAGGTCGTCAGGAGAAATTGACACCCGTCAAGTAAGGCGCAGGTGACGGTCAGCGCCGGGCGCGATGAATGCAGGCGATCCCCAGGGAGACGTTGCGATAGCTGACGTCCTTGAATCCGGCTTCCCGGAGCAACCGGGCGAAGGCCTCCTGGTCCGGGAAGCGCCGGATCGATTCCACCAGGTACTGGTAGGCGGCCGGTTCCGCCGCCACCCAGGCGCCGAGGCGGGGAATGACCCAGTAGGAATAGGCGTCGTAAAACGGGCGGAACCCCGCCAGGGGGCGGGAGAATTCCAGGCAGGCGAAGATCCCGTTGGGCTTCAGCACCCGGTGCGCTTCCGCCAGGGCGCGGCGCAGGTGGGTGACGTTACGCAGACCGAAGGCGACGGTCAGGGCACTCACGGAGCCGGTGGGGAAGGGCAGGTGTTCCCCTTCGCCGGCCACCCAGGCGAGCGGAGCCTCGGCGTGGCGGTCACGGCCGACCTCCATCATCTCGATGCTCGGGTCGCAAACCACGACCTGCCGCGCCGGTTGCTTCGCGGCGAGGACCGCCACGTCCCCGGTCCCGCCCGCGAGGTCCACGAACAGTCCGCTGTCCGGCAAATCCCTGACGAAGGAACGCTTCCACGCCCGGTGAATCCCGAAACTCATCATGTCATTCATGAGGTCGTAGCGCCGGGCGACCCGGTTGAACAGGTCACGGATGCGCTGTTGCCGCTCCTCCGGAGAGACGGCCTCGTCGCCGAAGCTTTCGTCGATGTCGTGTTTCACGGGTCGAAGCGGTAACGGACGATGAACTCCCACTGGCGCGGCCGCGACCAGACCTGCTCGACGTAGGCCGCCGCCGTGTCGAAAGCGGAATTGCCCGTCACCAGCCAGGTCTCGTCGAGGAGGTTCCGCACGGCCGCCACCAGCTGCCAGCGATCACCGGGCAGGTCCCAGGACAGGGAACCGTTGACCTCGGTGTAGGGGTCCTGGCGGATCTGCACGGAATTCACCGCGTCGTTCCAGGTTTCGTCCACCCAGCCGATGTCCAGGACGGAAGTCAGCCGCCCGCCGTTCCCGAAGCCCAGGAGATGCTCCATGCCGAGGTTGGCGGTCCAGTCCGGTGCGTTGACGAGCGCGTTGTCGAGGCGGACGCCCGAGGCCTGGGCCGAGTCCGACAGGTCGCGGTAGCGCCCATCGAGATGACCGACCGCCAGGCGCAGGTCCAGCGCCCCGGTGACCGCCCATGCCGCCTCCAGTTCGCCGCCGCGAATCCGGGCCCGGCCCGCGTTCACCGTCAGCGGATTGAAGGTCTCCCGGACGATGATTTGCAGGTCGTCATAGTCGGCCTCGAACAGGGCGAGTTGCCAGCGCAGCCGTCCCGCCAGGGCCGCACCCTTGGCGCCGATTTCCACGCTGTCCACTTCCTCCGGCCCGAAGATGCTGGGCAGGCCATCCGGCGTGGGGCCGGTGAAGCGCTGGTCGAAGCCGCCGCTCTTGTACCCCGTGCTGTAGGTGGCGTAGGCCATCAGCCGGGCGGAAAACCGGTAGCGCAGATCGAGGCTGACGTCCGTGTGATCGAAGCGGACAGCGCTCGTCTGGAGGTTCAGCAGGCGGGTGCCGGCGGGCAGGGGCCCGGTCGGCCCGAGGTACTGGCCCGCGAGCTCGGGCCAGGTGTTCGGGAAAAACCCGGGGACACCGCCCATGGAGGCATCGCCCTGGGAAAACTGGTCCGGCAGGAACTGCTTGCGGTCCTGGGTGTAACGCAGGCCCAGGGAGGCCGACAATCGTTCCGTCAGGTCCAGGGTGCCGTGGCCGAAGACGGCCCAGGAGCGGTTGTCGTATTCACCTCCGCTCCGGATCGCCCCGCCGGGCAGGGTGACGTCCACGGCGTTGAACCCGTCTTCCTGCAGGCCGTAGAGGCCGGCGACCCCCTGCACCCGTCCGCCGGCGTCGAAGCGCAACTGGAATTCCTGGCTGAGCTGGTCGTGCTCGTAATCATCCCGGGTGGCGAAAATGTTCGCCGGGGTGTTGTCTCCGTCCCGGGACGTGAACATGTCCAGGGTGCGGTAGCCGGTGGTGGACAGCCACTGCCAGGCGTCTCCGAGATCCGCGTCCAGTTCGAGCGTGAGGCCGCCGCTGTCGAGCACCGAGGCCAGGGGGTAGGTGCCTTCGGACACGAAGGGGCCGGGGACCGAGGTGGCGCCGAAGCAACCGGGTGCGCTGCCGCTGGGCACGCCGGGCGGGGGAAAGGTCGGCGGGCCGCCGGACGGTGTCGCATCGAAGCGGGGATTGATGTGCACGGCCTCGCAGGACGCCAGCACTCCGTTGCCGAAGGTGGCGAAGGGCTGGCGGTCATTGACCCCGCCGGAGACCACCGGCGCGCCGTTCTCGTCGATCCCGCCGATGTCCGCCACGAGAAACAGGGAGAACCGGTCGTCCGGGGTCCATTGCAGGGCCGCGCGGACACCCCAGCGATCGCGGTCGCCCGTGTCCAGGCCGTCGGTCCGGCGCGTCACGTAGCCGTCCTGCCGTTCGGCATAGGCCACCCCGTTGACCGCCAGGTCCGGCGACAGGGGCTGATTGAATTTCGCGGTGAACGCGCGAAGGTTGTCGGTGCCCAGCCGCAACTCCAGGTCACCGGCTCGCCGGTCCGTGTCCGGCCGGCGGGTGTGAACCTTGATCGCACCGCCGATGGCGTTGCGTCCGAAGAGGGTGCCCTGGGGGCCGCGCAGGACTTCCACGCGGTCGATATCGACGAGGTCGAGCACGTTGCCGGGCGCCCGGGCGAGGTAAACGCCGTCCAGGTAGAGCGCCACCCCGGGATCCGTCACCGGCGTGAAGTCGCTCTGGCCGATGCCGCGGATGAACATCTGCCCGACGGAACTCGACCCGGACGATGGAGCCACGGGCTTGAACACGAGGTTGGGCACCAGGGTGCCCAGCTGGTCTGCCCGGTAGACCTGCTGAAGGCGCAGCGCTTCGCCCTGCAGCGCGCTGACGGACACCGGGACGTCCTGGAGCGTTTCCACGCGGCGCCGGGCGGTGACGAGCACTTCCTCGATCTCGTCCCGGGGCCGCTGCACCGGCAGGGCATCGCTGCCGGGCGCCGAGGCCCGGGTCATGTCCGTCGTGGTGGCCTGATGCGCCGCGACAGTCGAGGCGACGGTCGAGGCCAGGGCCAGCGTCAGGAGCCCGCTCATGCGGTACTTCGCGCCGGCTGGAAGGAACGCCAGGCAATCAGCGCCAGCGCCGTCACGTTCATGAGCAGGGCGTACACCACGCTGGGAACGGCGAAGGCGGGCTCGGCGAGCAGGCTCAGGGCCAGGGTGATGCCCAGGGCGCTGTTCTGCATGCCGCACTCCACGGTCAGGGCGATGCGGCCACGCGTGGAGACCCGCGCCACGGCCCCGAGGATGAAACCGGTGCCCATGGTGATGAGATTCAGGGCCAGGCAGGCCGGTGCGAGCACGGGGAACTCGGCGCTGATGGCGGGCCACTGGACAAAAAAGGTGTGCAGCACGATCAGGGCGAAGATCCCCGTGGCGAGGCGCTGGACGAGTTGCCGTGTACGCAGCGTCACCCGCTCCGTCTCCTTGAGCCACAGGCCGAGGCCCACCGGCAACAGCGTGACCAGGACCAGTCCGCCCGCGAGCTGGCCCGTGGGCGCCCGAACGGTGCTGGACTCGCCCATGAAAACCGTGAGGGCAAGGCCCACGACCACGGGCACCGTGACGACGGCCAGCAGGCTGGTCAGGGCGGACAGGCTGATGCTCAGGGCCGTTTCCCCGCGGGCGAGGTGGGTAATCATGCCCGCGGTGACGCCGCCGGGGCAGGCGGCAAGCACCATCAGGCCGACGGCAGCCTCCGGCGAAAGCCGCAGGGCCTTGGCCAGCAGAAAGGCCGTCAACGGCAGCAGCACGATCTGCGCCAGCAGCCCCAGCAGCAGCGCCCGCGGCTTGCGCAGGGCGCTGCGGAAGTCATCCAGGCCCAGCCCGAGTCCGAGGGCGAACATGATGAAGCCCAGTCCGAGCGGCAGGAGCAGCGAAATCATGCGTGGGATTGATCGAGGAACATGGATTCCTCCCCTTCAGGAACTCACGAGGATCAGGTTAAGGGTCAGCAGGCCGCCGAGCAACAATTGGGCGGTTGCCGTGAGCCCCATCTGGCGATTCATCGCCGCGCCGGCCTGCTGGGCGCCGGCCCGCCAGGCCAGCCAGGCGCAGTAGGGCAGGGCGATCCATCCCAGGCCGACGCCGGTTGCCCCGAGGGCCAGGCCGAGCACCAGGAAAGGCAGCAGCATGAAGACCCCGTAGGCCAGCAGGGCGCGCTTCCGGCCCAGCAGGATCGCGAGGGTTCGGCGGCCGGCCAGCGTGTCGGCCTCCCGGTCGCGGATGTTGTTCATGATCAGGACCGCGGCGGCGTGCAAACCCAGCGCCAGGCCGGTCAGCCAGGCTTCCGGCGCCACCCGGTCCGCCTGGAGGTAAAAGGTGCCCACCACCGCCGCGATGCCGAAAAACGCGACGACGAAGAGTTCCCCGAAGGGTGTGTGGGACAGGGGAACGGGACCGCCGGAGTACGCCCAGCCCGCCAGCAGGGCTGCCAGCCCGAGGGCCAGGATGGGCCAGCCACCCACGAGGACCAGCAGCACGCCGGCAAGCAGGGCGAGGGCGAAGAGCAGGAAGGCGCTGCGTTTCACCGTGTGGGAGGTGGCCAGGCCGGCGCCCGTGATGCGCTGGGGGCCGAGCCGGTCCGGTCCGTCATTGCCACGCCCGGCATCCTCGGCGTCGTTCAGCAAGTTGGTCGCGGCCTGGATCAGCAATGCCGCCAGCAGGGTCACGGCAAGGACGGCGCCGTTCAGCTGGGCGCCCTGCCACATCGCGAGTGCCGCACCGACGAGCACGGGTACCGCGGCCAGGGACAGGGTGCGCGGCCGAATCGCCTGCCACCACAGGCGCGGTGCCAGCACGATCACGGCACCGCCGTCCTGTCGGTGCAGTCTCGTCGATGAGGTCTTGTCGATGGGGCCCTGGTCCACGGGGCTATTCCTTGACCGCCTTTTGCCAGCCCCCGAGTTTAGGGGCGTTGGCGGGGCGGGTCACCCCCGGAGCGGTCAGCGCTGCCGTTTGCCCCGTCGGCGCCAGCCGGACCAGGGAGCGAGGTCGTCGCGAAAGGGGCTGACCCGGGATTCGTCATAGGGAGACAGGTCGACGGGAATCATGCACTGGAAGCGAAATCCTTCCGGCGTGGGCTGGATGCGCGCGGCTCGAAACCGCACACCGGCCTCTCCCGCCTCCCGGGCGGCAGCCGCGAACGCCGGATCATGCAACTGGCTGGGACGCAGGGCGCGGCCGTCGGTCCGCTGCAGGATGAACAGCACCGTGGCCTTGCGCCCCTGGCGGACCTCCTCGACGAGTTCGTGCAGGTGCTTGGCGGCCCGCACGCTGACCGAATCGGGAAAGTAAGCCCGGCGATCCGGGTAGACCAGGTGGCAGTTCTTGACCTCCACGAGGTGGTCGCGGGCGCCGCGCAGCATGAGATCGATGCGGGAACCTTCGCCATAGGGGACCTCACGCTCGAGGCTGCGCCAGCGCCGGAGGCCCGGAATCAGCCGCGCCCGCACCAGGGCCTCGGCAATGCGGTTGGGCACCACGGTGTTGGCCCCGACCATCTGTCCCTCGATCTCCATGAGCTCCAGGGTCCAGCGCAGCTTCCGCTTGCTCCCTTCGGGCGCGGGTGAGATCCACACCGGTGCGCCGGGGCGGATCAGGCCCTCCATGCGACCCGGGTTCACGCAGTGGGCGGACACGACTTCACCGTCCTCCCGCTCCACGTCGGCGATGAAGCGGTCATAGCGCTGAACGAGCCGAGCGGGTTGCAGGGGCGTGGCGTGGGGGATGAGCACGGATTCTTCCTTCGTCGGCAGCAGGACGGGAGCCTAGCGAAGGCATCCGCAAAAGGACGTGAGCGTGCTGCTCCGATCCGGAGAAAGCCGGACCCGCCAAACGGGCCCGGCTTTGGCGGTTTCCCCACCGCAACGGTGTGTCATTCCCCCGGGAGGTCAGGCGTGCTGAAGGTCCCTTGAAACGCGTCGCGACGCGCGCCGGCGGTCGAGGGAAAAGCCGCCCGCGCCCTGGGCCACCAGCATGAGGAAGCCGCCGGCGAGCGCCACGTTTTTCAGAAACGCGATGAACTGGTTCTGGTCGGCGAAATCCGCATGGAAGACGATCGCGGTCAGCAGGCTGAAGCCGGCCAGGAGCAGGGCGACGAAGCGCGTATGCCAGCCGAGCAGGATGGCAAGGCCGCCCAGGATCTCGAGGGCAACGACCGCGGGCAGGAGTACACCCGGGACGCCGGCGCTTTCCATCCAGCCCTGGGTCGCGGCATAACTGCCCAGCTTGCTGGTGCCCATGATGATGAAGATCAGGGCCAGGAACAGGCGCCCCACGGGGGCGGAAAGGGATTGCAGGGTATTCATGGTGTGTGTCCTCGTCAGGCAGTTGTCAGGGTGAGGACAGGGTATTTCTATCGATTAAATCAAAAAATCCCCAAATTGATAAGACAAAATTGCACACAGTGAAATAATAGTGGGCGTTGCATGGCCCCGGCGAACGGGGCATGATGGCCCGATGCTCAAGATCCAGATCGATATTCCCGCCGAAGCGCCCGCGCAGGAAACGTCCCCGGCGAGGACGCAATCCGTGCAATCGCCGTGTATCCAGGTTTGCCGTCTGGATGCGTCGGGCATGTGCGAAGGTTGTCACCGCACGCGGGAAGAGATCACCTTGTGGACCCGTCTGACCGAGGCGCAGCAGCGCGCCGTGCTGGTGCGGTGTCGCGAGCGGGCCGGGGAACGGCCCGGGTCGTGCGATCAGCGGTCGCCGATCGACTGATAGGGGTCGTTGTCGGGCCCCACGGGTGTAATGCCAAGGCGCTCGAAATCCACCACTGCCGCGTCATAGCTGGCCCGGGCAATGCGGGTGGCCAGTTCGGCCTCCAGCAGGTTGATCCGCGCATTCGCCGCGGTTTCCTCGCGAACGTTGACCAGGAAAAAGTCACTGGCGCCGCTCTCGAAGCGGGTCAGCTCCGATTGCCTCATGATCTCCGACTGCTGCACTTCCACGGCGGCCAGCTCCTGTAGCTGCGTCGCGAAGGCCAGCTCCAGCAGGATGTTTCGGACCTCCAGTTCGATCCGGTCCTCGATCAGCTGTCGCTCGTAACTGGCGGCCTGCAGTTCGGCCTGGGCGCTGGCCAGGCGACCGCGCACCGAGCGCTGCTGCAGCGGAACCGTGAACTTCATGGCCACGATCGTGTCCGTTTCATCGCGCGACGGGCCGCCCTCGGCAATGCTTCCGAACGGCGTCGCGAGCTCCACGCCCACGTCCAGGCGCGGCTTGAGATCGTTCTCGGCCAGGCTGATTTCATTCTGCACCCGTTCCATGGTCGTGCGCAGCAGGGCCAGTTCCGGGCGGCGATCTCTCGCGGTGTCCGTGGCCTGCTCGGGCAGGGCGCCGAGGCCCGGCCCCGCGCCCAATTGCTCCGGCGTCGGCAGTCGCGCGATGCCGGGCTCCAGGGGGCGTCCGTTCTCGTCCCGGTAATAGAAGGCGAGCGCGTTGCCGGCCATCATGAGGTCCCGGCGGGAAGACGTGACCAGGGCCTGGCGCCGGGAGATGTTCTGCTGGTTTTCCGTGAGAAAAATTTCCGCAACGGCGCCGCGCGCGACCTGTTCGATCAGGCCGACCTGGCGTTCCGTGGCGATGCGCAGCAGATCCGCATAGACACCGACCTGGCGACCGAGGGCGACCCAGCGCCAGTAGGCGATGAGCGCCTGCTGCTGCACGCCGATTTTTGTCAGGAGCACGTCCAGCTCGGCCTGTTCGCGACGCAGCTGGGCGTCGGCCAGGCGGAACCGCTGGGAATCCAGGTTCCGGTCGCGCAGCAGGTTGAACAGGGCGCCGACCTTCAGGGTCCCGCCGGTGTTGGTGAAGTACTCGTCTTCGTATATGGGGAACGTGCCGTTGGACAGGCGGTAACTCCCGTAGAGCTCGGCGCCCATGTTCGGCAGCCGCTGCGTCGCACCGCCGCTGATGACCTGGCCGTCGTAGAAGCCGCTCAGCCGACTGAAGCCGTCGGCGTCGAAAACGAGGTCGAAAGCGCCTTCCGCCGCCAGGACGTCGCCGGCCGCTCCGCGCAGCTCCGCCAGGCTGACGAGAATCTTTGGAAAGTGCCGCTCCGACGAGGCCAGGACTTCCGCCGGGAGCAGCGGTGCCAGGGGGGGCGGTGTCTTTGCCGCTTCCGCCCTTTCCCGGGTCGCCGATTCCTGGGCCTTTGCCGTGAGCGACACCAGGAGCGCGGCGAAGAGGCAGGCGATTGCGCGCAAAACACGCGTTTGCGGCCGGGGTTCGGCGCCCATCACCGGGTGGCAGCGGGGCGCCGTCCTGCGGGGACGGTTCAGCACGGCTTCAACCCGTCGAGTTTCCGCCCGCCTGGCCGGCGGGCAGCTGCGGAGGGAAGTTGTTCATCTGCCGCCACAGCTCGAAGCCGACGGGAACCGTGTCGAGCAGGACCCAGCCCCGGGCGTTGGAGCCGAAGCGCACGAAACGCTCGTCCGGCCAGGGATGCTCGGCATTCGGGTCTTCCGTGATCAGCACGCGGAACCGGCCATTGGCCTGGGCCGAGGGATCCACGGCGTACACCTCTCCCCCGAACGTGCCCACGGCCAGGTTGGGCCAGCCGCTGAACTGCACCATGGGCCAGCCCTCGAACTGCAGGCGCACCTTGGCGCCAGGGCGGATCAGGGCCACGTCCCGGCCGTCGATGAACAGTTCCACCGCCCGCCCGACGTCGTCGGGAACGAAGGAGGCGAGGACGTCGCCGGCAGTCACGAAGGTGGCGGTGTCGCCCGCATTGAGCTGGGAAATGATGCCGGCGCGGGGCGCCCGGACGATCTGCACCGACTGGCGGGACAGATTGACATCCACGCGCGTCAGCTCGGCGTTGGCCTCGGCCACCCGGGAGCGGAGTTCTTCCACGCGGATGCGCGCCTGCTCATATTCGCGGCGGGAGGCCAGGCCCTGGTCATAGAGGTCCTTCATGCGATCCGTGTCGATCTGGGCCGTCTGCACGGCCGTTTCGGCCGCCTCGATCTTTGCCAGCACCTGGGAGCGTTCCGCATTGAGACGCTCGATGAGCCGCGGGTCGTTGTCGACGATGCGGACGATCGGATCGTCCACTTCCACGTGACTGCCGTCCCGGACATACCACTCCTGGATCCGGCCGGACACCAGGGCATTGATTTCCTGCAGCCGGTCGTTTGGATTCAGGGCGGTGACGCTGCCAAAGCCGTTGGTGGTCTGCACCCAGGGTGTGAAGGTCAGGAACACGACCACGGCCATGGTGCCCAGGGTGATGATCCACCCGATGGAACGCATGACCCGGGGCACACGCTGGCGATGCAGGGTGCTGAATTGCTCGATGGATTCCGGTTTCATGTCCACGGTCTGGCTCGCTCAGAGGGCCGGCATGAGATTCGCACGGGTGCTTCCCGTGTCGAGTCCCTGCTCCTCGCAGGCGTTTCCGTCCGATGCCCGGCACAGGGCATCGAAGTCGTCGAAGAGTTCCTGGCCGGCGTAGTTGAGGCTAAGGAACATGTCATAACCGAGATCCCGGTAGCGGCTGGAGAAATCGATGATCGTGGTCTCCGCCTCTTCCTGGAGCAGGTCCAGGGAGGCGCGGAGCTGGGCGCTTTTCATCGAATCGTACAGTTGACCCAGTACCAGCACCCGGGGCCGGGCAATAATGGCGGAGGCCAGCTTGAGCTGCATGGTCTCGATGATGGTCAGGGGCCAGCCGGTGGCGGCAATGCGCGTATCGAGACCGTCTTCCAGTTGGGCAATGACGTGTTCGAGCCCCACGGTGCGGATGGTCTGGAGAATGCGAGGCGACGACGCACCTTCCGCACTGAGCCGCAGGAACTCGCGAATCGTCATTTCCGTGGCGTTGGGACGGTCCAGGACGATGATCTGCTGGCGGAGCTGATGCGCCGGCATGCTCATGATGTCCTGTTCGCCCAGGGCGACAAAGCCGCCCCGGGTTTCCTCGTGGTGCTTGAGGATATTGGTCACGGCCCGCTGGACCGCGTGGCTCTCCGCGACCGCCATGACGCGGGCTCCGCTGGGAATCTCGAAGTTGAAGGTGATCGGCTGTCCCCGGGCGTCTCCCAGGACTTCGACAAACTGCAGGGAGGCGTCACCGGAAAAGTCGGTCTTTTCGCCGGCGAGCGCGTCCTGCTCGATGTCGTCGAAGAGGGACAGCTCGTCGAGCGCGGCGCACAGCTCGTAGAAGTAAGCGAGGTAGGTGCCGAGCTGGGACAGGCCGAAGAACACCGCGGACAGGACCAGCTCGGCGGCCACCAGCTGGCCAAGGGACAGCTGTCCCTGGATCACGAGCCAGCCGCCCAGGCCCAGGAGGCTGGCGCTGGCCACGGCGTACAGGGCGATAAAGCACAGGGTCTGGGAAAAATGATGCCGGAAGTGCTTCTGGTGACGGTCGATGTAGGCATTCGTCACCACATCCGTCTGCCGAAGGGCTTCCTCGATGTGATAGTCGGATTTGAAGAAGCCGTTCGAGGCGCCCAGCCCCTCCAGCCATGCCGCCGTGGCGTGCTTCTTGTGCGAAACCTCCACCGCGCTGCGAATGGCGCGGCCGCCCCAGATCAGCCAGATCAGCCAGATAAACAGGATGATCACCAGGTTGAAGACGAGAAAGAGCGGATGGTACATGGAGGTGAGCACGAAGCCCACGGCGGCCTGCAGGATGATGGCGAAGCCGCCCACCAGCAGGTTGGGGACCGTTTTCTGGACAATCAGGATGTCGAAGTAGCGGTTGAACAGCGTTCCCTTGTTGTAGTCCTGGAAAAACGGGTTGAGTGCGTACACCGAACGCAGGGCAATGGAAGAGACCATGCGTGCATAAAAGCGCCGCTGGAACAGGTCCATGAGATGGATACGCAGCGCGTTGAGCAGTCCCGCCCCGAGCAGCAGCGTGAACAGGGTCCCGGTCAGCACCAGGAGCGGCGTGGTGAGGCCCGTGTGAGCGACCGTGTTGACCAGCATCTGGACGGAGATCGGCAGGGCGAGCGACAACACGCTGATCCCGACGCCATAGACGACGGCCAGCGTGTAATAATTTCGCTCCGGGCCGAGAATGGAGAAGAAGTACGAGAAAATCTCCTTCACGGACACGGACTTGGTCAGTACCTGATCGCTCACGATCCCTCCGGGTGCGTGACACCGCCCCTGCCGGGATTGCGTCAGGAGGGCGGGTCACAGGCCGCGCCGGAAACGACCGGCAGCGCTTGTTTAACAGCATTTTTCTAGGTTTTGTGGGGAGTTAGAATGCAGTCAGGGGCGTCAAGCGCCGATGAAAAGATCACCCCGGCCGAAGGGGTCATCGTGCTGGCCGGCGCCACGGGTTACCTGGGCCGTCACGTCGCGCAAACCCTGTCGCGCCGGGGTTTCCGGGTGCTGGCCCCGGTCCGTGCCGGCAGTGCCGACAGGCCTGCGTTGGCGGGGGTCGAGTACCGGGAAGCCCGTTTCAACGACGCGGAGGCCCTTCTCGAGGACATCAGCGCCGGAGGGGACGCGGACCGCGTCGATGCGGTGATCTCCTGCCTGGCCTCGCGCAGCGGTTCTCCCCGGGATGCCTGGCGTGTCGACCACCGCATGAATCGAAACCTTCTGTCCGCTGCGAAATCCCTCCGCGCCCGCCGGTTCGTCCTGTTGTCGGCCATTTGCGTGCAGAAGCCCCGCCTGGCGTTTCAGCAGGCCAAGCTGGCTTTCGAAGGTGAGCTTGCGGAGTCCGGCTTGTCGTTCGTCATCGTCAGGCCGACCGCCTTCTTCAAGTCCCTGTCCGGCCAGCTGGATCGCCTGCGCCGCGGCAAACCCTTCCTGCTGTTCGGGGATGGTGAACTGACCCGTTGCAAGCCGATCAGTGAGGCGGACCTGTCGCGTTTCATCGTCGACTGCCTGAATCGCCCTGATTGCCGCAATCGCGTCGTTCCCGTTGGTGGGCCCGGGCCGGCGGTTTCGCCGCGGGAGCAGGGCGAGTGGCTGTTCGAGGCGCTGGGCAAGGCGCCACACTTCCGGTCGATCTCACCCGGGTGGTTTCTCCGCGGCGCCCGGTTCCTCGACGGGTTGGGCCGGGTTGTGCCGCGCCTGAAGGACACGGCCGAGTTTGCGCGTATCGCCCATTATTACGCGACCGAATCCATGCTGCTCTGGAATCCGGAAACAGGCCGCTACGAGGCGGACGCCACGCCCGAATTCGGTACGGAGACCCTGCGCGACCACTACCACCGACTGGTCGAGGGGGAGGGTGGAGACCAGGCGCTCGGCGAGCACCGCATGTTTCGTTAAGGGGTTCCGCAGGGAAAAAAAGCCGCGGCAGACGGGCTGCCGCGGCTCGCAATCATGTACCGGTCCGGGGCGGCGGACCGGTACACGTGGTGCTGCCGATCGTTGCCTCAGGCTTCGGTGATGGTCGCCCGGAGCATCCAGGCGTTTTCCTGGTAGGTACCGATCCGGTCGGTCAGAAGGTCGGCGGTCTTGACGTCGCCGTTCTCCTCCGCTGTCCTCACGGCCGTCGCGATTCGCTCGGTGGCGCGCTCGTAATCACTGATCAGGCGCTCGACGCGCTGCTTGAGTGACGTGTCCTGCGGCAGGTCATCGATGATGGACCGCTCCTGGTATGCCGCCAGGGACTCGGTGGCCAGCAGGCCCAGGGCGCGTACGCGTTCCGCGAGGGTGTCGATGGACTCGGCGAGGTCTTCGTATTGCTCCTCGGTCAGCTTGTGCAGGCTGTAGAACAGGGGGCCTTCCACGTTCCAGTGCAGACCCTGCACGTTGATGTACAGGCGGAAGGCGTCGGCGTGGACGTTGCTCAGGTCCTGTGCAACCCGGCGACGGGTCGATTCGTCGAGCCCACGTTTCGGTTGTAGTTCGGAAACTTCGTTTTTGAGCACAGTGTCTATCACGGATCCTCCGTCGTTCGAATGTTCTCTTACCCTAACAAGACAATTGCGCAAACGCAAATATAGCGCTAGAGTCGTTTATGAGTATCAGCGGAGACCAGCATGGCGAATCAGGTTCCGGCGAAAAAACACCGGGGGACGACAGGCTCACGAAAGACAGTGCGGCCGGCTCGAGAAAGCCGGGCTTCCCCGCCACTGGCTTCTCTCCACCGGGCCCTGGCGGTCGTGCGGGGTTCGGTTGCGCCGGACATTACCGTGCAACGGCTGATGATTCTCCTGTCGGTCCATGCGAATGAAGGGCTCAGTCAGCGGGAATTGCTCGATACCGTGGCAGGCTGTTCCATCACGGCCCTGTCCCGTAACCTCGCGGATCTCTCGCGGCTGACCAGCAGGAAGCGGCCGGGACCCGGCCTGGTGGAATCGCGCCCCGATCCCATGAATCTGCGCCTTCGCCGGGTGTACATGACCCCGAAAGGGCGTCGCCTCGTGGATCGGCTTGAAAGGGCCCTTTCGGGCGACGGGGATCAGTCGACGAAAGCCCGCTCGAACACGTAGTCGCCGCGGACGCCCTGCTGCGGAGACGCTTCGAAGCCGGTGCCGTCGAGGAGTGAACGCATGTCCCGCAGCATGTCCGGGCTGCCGCACAGCATGGCGCGGTCCCGGCCGGGGTCGAGGGTCGGCAGGTCCAGGCGTCTCGCCAGGCTGCCATCCGTCAGCTGGGTGGTGATCCGGCCCTGGTTCAGGAATGGTTCCCGGGTGACCGTCGGGTAGTAGAGCAGCTGGTCCCGCACGAGTTCACCGAGATAGGGATTACCCGGCAGCTCCGCGTCGATGAAATCCATGTAGGCCAGGTCGGAGACGTGGCGGACGCCGTGCACCAGGATGACCTGCGCAAAGCGCTCGTAGGTTTCCGGGTCCTTGATGATGGACAGGTAGGGCGCCAGGCCCGTGCCCGTGGCGAACAGGTAAAGTCGCTCACCATCGCGCAGATCGTCGAGCACCAGGGTGCCCACGGGCTTGGAAGACAGGATGACTTCATCGCCGGTGGCGAGATTCTGCAGCCGGGATGTCAGGGCGCCGTCCGGCACCTTGATGCTGAAAAATTCGAGGTATTCCTCGTGGTTCGCGCTGGCGATGCTGTAGGCGCGCATGAGGGGTCGGCCCTCCACCTCGAGACCGACCATGACGAAGTGGCCGTTGCGGAAACGGAACCCCGGGTCGCGGGTGGTGCGAAAGCTGAACAGGCGCTCGTTCCAGTGGTGCACCCACTCGACCCGTTCCCGGCGCAGGGCGCGACTCATCCGCAGGCTCCCCGGGGCGGCTCGTTGGGTGCCCGGAGCTCGTTGAGAACACCATCCCGCACGGCATCGCGGACGCGCGGCCACTCGAGCTTGAACCAGGGCGTGAACGCGTCCGGATTCGATTCGAGCTCCCAGTCGAGGGCGTCGGGCAGCACGTAGCGGCAGTCGTTGATCTCCGTGGCGTTGGCACGCACGAGGTCATCGCTGCGCCCGACGTACACGGAGCACAGCTCGTGTTCGCTGCCCGCATCGCCGAAGCTCGCCTGGTATTGAAACTTGTAGAGGAACTGCAGGGGGCAGGAGATACTCAGTTCCTGGGCCAGGCGGCGCTGTACCGCCTCTTCCATGGATTCGCCGCGCCGCGGATGGGAGCAGCAGCTGTTCGACCAGTACAGCGGCCAGAGTCGCTTACCCTGCGCGCGCTGCTGAAGCAGAACCTCCCCCTGGCGGTTGAAGACGAATACGGAAAAGGCCCGGTGGAGCAGCCCGTCACGATCATGGCAGCCCCCCTTGGAGCGATAGCCCACCGCGCGGTCCTGCTCATCCACGAGGATGAGCTCCTCGGCCTCGCTGGACACGATTTCACCTTGCCCAGTGACAACGTGGGCGGCAGAGCCGCCCACGAGTTTCAGGGGTGCCTGCGCAGACAAATCAGCGGTCCCAGAAGGCCGGGAAATCCTGCGCCATCTGGGCGCCGCCCAGGGGCTTGTTGTAGCCGGCGTGGCAGGTCGTGCAGTACGCCTTCGGCGCATCACCGGTTGGTCCGAGGCGGTTCTCCGGGTACACCGGGCCGAGCGGATCGAGGTAGTTCTCGTTCAGGTGCTGCACCATGTTCAGGCCGTGCATGGCCTTGGTACGAATCTCGCCGTTGACGTCATAGCTGGCGAAGTTGTTCGTGTTGTGGCAGTAGGTGCAGTTCACACCGAGTGCGCCGCTCATGTGGGTCATCAGCGCCATGGTGTACTCGGAGTTCTTGATGTTGCTGTCCGAGGTGCCGGGCTTCCACCCGTCCTTGGCGATGACGATGTCCGGGCCGTCTTCCTTGGTCAGCAGTCGGCTGAACGGCTCGGGCAGGGACTGGTAACCCACCTCCGCCGAGGCGATGTTCTGCTCGAAGCGGTTGCCCATGTTCGGCATGGCGTCGCCCTCTTCGGCATCGAACCAGATGTACTCCGGTACCGGCTTGCCGGCATGGCAGGTGTAACAGGTCACGCCGGTCTGGGCCACGTGGTTCGACCAGTTGGCATTGATCGCCTGGGTCATCTGGAGCATGCGCCGGGAGACCACCTTCGTGTAGACGTCGTCACTGGCGAGGTTCTGCGGGTTGTGGCAGTAGTTACAGCCTTCCTCCGGCGAGACCCACTCGGTGATGGCGGCCATGGTGCGCGTGAATTCCGCCACGCTCAGGTCACCGAGCACCTGGACATTCTGGTAGATGTCGCCGGCCTTGGGACCGGCCTGGGGAGCCGGCGGCGGGCTTTCGGGCACGACCGGGGCGTCCTTGGCTGTCCGCGGGTTGATGGCCTGGTGCATGCCGGTACCGTCCGGTCCGAGCTGGACGGTGTCCACCGGCGGGCGTTCACACCCGGCGATAAGGACCGCTGCCAGGGCTGCGGTAGTCGCTTTGATCGCGTTTCGCTTCGTTGCAGTCATCGTATTCGCTCTTCCGGTTAGGGGCGCTGGTACGCCGGGGCAAGACCGTGTTCGACACCCCAGAGGTACCAGTTGTCGACCACCGTGCCGGTGATGAGGATGCCGATCCCACCCGTCAGGGTGCAGAGGACAGCGAACCACCAGGCCCAGCGGTGGATGGATTCCATGGAGGCATTGAAGCCCATCGTCCAGCGCCAGAACAGTGCGCCTCGCTCGGAAGCGGTGCCGCGGTCGTAGATCTGTTCGACCTCGCGGTGCGCCCCGTAGCGATCGGTGGCGAGAATCGTTGCGCCGTGCATGGCGAACAACAACGCTGAACCGTACAGGAACGTTATCGACAGCATGTGAAACGGGTTGTAGAACAGGTTGCCGTAACGCAGGGAGAACGCGTTGGTCCAGTCCAGGTGCGGGAAGATCCCGAAGGGTACGGCCTCGGCCCAGCTGCCCATGAACAGCGGACGGATGAAGCCCAGCACCAGGTACAGGAAGATGGCGGAGGCGAAGCCCCAGGCCACGTGCGTGCCCATGCCGAGCGCCCGGGCGCGTCGATACATGCGCAGCCACCACAGCAGGATCGAAGCGGTCAGGAAAAAGCCCGCGAGCAACCACCATCCGCCCTCGTTGAGGGGAATGAAGATATCGATGCCGTGCTTCGGATCGGGCTGCTCGAGCGCAAGCCAGGGCAGCTGCCGGACGAATTCGACCGGATCCCAGCCCACGGAGGCCCACATGTTCAGTCCGATGATCTCGATGGCGATGAAGCCGCAGATCAGCGAAGCCACGCCGAGGCCACCCAGGTAGAAGGGACCAATCTGGGCGTCGCCAATCTTGGACGCCCAGTAGTTCATGGTCCACCAGTCGCTCGGACCCCAGGTGGCATCCGGCATTTCCACGCCCGGGTCTCCGGGGCCGTGGACCGTCACTTGCGTAAAGAGATTCTGATATTCAGCCATGACGTTTTACCTCAGCTCCAGATCGGAAGGGCCAGCCACCAGTTCCACCACTCGGGCCAGCCGCGCGTCCAGAAGGGGCCGCTGATCACGATGCAGACGGCGCTCCAGAATCCCGAGCTCAGGGCCAGGAACAGCCCGAGGCGGTGAATGCCGAGAGAACCGATGGAGTAGGAAATGGTGTTGCGGAAAAAGGCGTTTTCATGCTCTCCGCCTTTCGCGACCTCGCCTTTCGGCGGGTTGGCGGTGGAGAGAATGGCGGCGCCGTGCAGTGCCAGCGCGAGGGTCGTGGTGAAGAAGAACGTCACCGCGATCATGTGCGCCGGGTTGTAGTGGAAATTGATGTAGGCGTAGCCCGTGTTCGACACCCAGTCGAGGTGACTCATGATGCCGTAGGGGAAACCATGGCCCCAGGCGCCCATGAGAAACGGTCGAATGACGACAAGGGTCACGTAGGCGAAGATCGCGACGCCGAAAGCTGCCGGCACGTGGTAGCCGATGCCCAGCTTCCTGCTGATCTCCACCTCGCGCATCATCCAGCACACGAAGGAGCCGATGGCGCACAGGGTAATGATCTGCCAAAGGCCGCCCTCGGCCAGGGGCGCGAGTGCCAGTCCGTAACTGATGTCCGGTGGCGCGATACTGATTCGCCAGGGGTTCCAGGTGTCGCCCATGGCGGCTCCCCAGAAGATCAGGGCGGTGCCCAGCAAGGTAAAGAATGCGCCCGCAACGCCGAAAAATCCGACGTAAAACGGCCCCATCCAGAAATCGAAAAGGTCCCCGCCGATCAGCGTACCGCCGCGGACCCGGTATTTTCTTTCAAAACTCAGCATGGACATGGTCCTGCCTCCCGGCTTGGAGTTCTACTTCCCGGGGTTATCCCGAGAGAGAGTTGGCGGACGGGGGCGGGCCTCCCGGGCCCGTCCGCCAACGCTTCGTATCACCGGGCGCGTGCCCGGTGTTCTTCTTTGGCCGCGTCGTCAGACGATGCGGTCCAGGGTCTGGCTCAACTCGACAGGGGTTGCCGTGTTCGCCGCTGAACCCGTTGTCATCCAGTTGAAGTCGTCGGTGCTCAACAGGATGAAATGGATCAGGATGGCGAGCGTGAACAAGAACACTGCGAGTGCGACAAGCGCCCTGCGCGGATCGAACAGTTGCCAAATACGCCACATAACTGTGTCTCCTTGGTTGCGTGAATTGCTTCGTCTGTGCGGAGGTCAGGTCCGTCAGTGATCGGGGCAAAGCCCCGGGATCACATGCCGAACCAGGGCCTCCAGCTCCAGACGAGAAAGTGTGCAACCACTGCGATTGCGGTGAATCCCAGAAAGCTCACCATGAATAAGCGGTGAAATTCCCGGGCGCCTTGGTCAGAAAGGTTAGCCATAGCTTTTCTTCCTCGATTCGGACCTTGCGGTCCGTGGTTCCGTGCTCACCCCGCACGGTAGGGTGCGGTTTGCCCGGCTTGTGCCGCGCTCCCCGCGAGTGCTCTGTGGACCGGTCAGGCGGAAATCGCCAGGCCGGCCAGGACGCGAGACATGGCGCGCGTTTCGCCCAGCACCGACCGGTATCCGTTCGGTCCCGGAGGCGGCCAGGGTTTCCAGCGCCATCCGGTGAGTCGGGCGACCAGCGAAATCGGCAGCAGAACGACGAAACAGCTGGCTTCGATGAGCCAGGTGCTCAGCCGGTCTTCGCGTTTACGCATCGTTGACGTGCCTACCGCGTGATTCATGCTTTCCTCGCTTCCGGACAACACGTCCGGTCCTTTCCATCGACCTCCCAAACCCGGGAGGCCGCTCTTGCTGTTCTTCGTCTCAAGCCGCGGCGCGACCAAAACCCATGGCCTCTGCGACATCGTTGAGCCGTTCGATCGTGACGGTGTCCTCTCCGGCTTCCCGGGCTGCGCGTTCCGCCGCGTCCCGCAGCTGCTTGGCGGCGGAAATGCGGACCAGTACGGGCTTGGTCGCCACCAGGCGATCGAGGGAGTCCTTCGCTTCCGGCGCCCACCGCAATTCCCGGTGCAGGCGGCTCGGCGTCTGGTCGGCCTGGTCCAGCTCCGTGCCCAGGGGCAGGATGTGGAACAGGGCGTCGAAGAGGCTGTTGCACACCTCCTGGACGAGATAGGTAGCGCCGCTGTAACCCATGAACGGCGTGCCCGTGTGCCGGCGCACCGCCGCTCCCGGGAAGGAAGCGGGGATGAACATGGCTTTCGAGCCGGCCTCGGCCAGGTACATGCGTTCGTTGTAGCTGCCGAAGACGATCAGCGGACCCTGCTCCTGCAGCTTCGCGCGGATGTCGGCGTTGTCGGTTTTCTCGCCCGCGCGCCGCTCCACGGCGAGAGCGCAGGGCATGCCGAGGTCCTCTTCCAGGTAGTGGCGCAGGCCCCGGGTATAGGTTTCGTTCGCGACCACGGCAAAGCTCGCCGTACCGAAGAAGTCCTGGGTGACAGAGCGCCACAGGTCCCACAGCGGTTTGATGGTCGTGTGCTTTTCCTGCTCGATGAAGGGCTCCGGATCGAGCTCCAGGAGCTTGCCGAGCTCGCGCAGGAATTTCGTTGTGCTGTCCAGGCCGATGGGCGCCTGCAGGTAGGGCCGCTCCAGCGACTCGCAGAGCAGTCGGCCGAACTCCCGGTACATGCAGATGTTCACTTCCGCATCCGAGAGTTTCTTGATGTCCTTGAGTTGCGAACCGAGCGGGAAAACCAGGTTCACCTCGGCGCCGATGCCGGTGACGAGGCGTTCGATTTCCGCCAGGTCCGAGGGCATGTTGAAGTGGCCATAGGCCGGGCCGATGATGTTGACCTTCGGCTTTTCGCCTTCCTTCCGCGCCCTGACCGGCGGCACCTTGCCCTTGCGGGGACCGAACTCGGTCCAGAGCCAGCTCAGGGCGCGGTCGGCGCTCTGCCACTGGTCCTCGTCGATGGTGCGGGGCAGGAATCGTTTGATTCCGGTGCCCTCCGGCGTGACGCCGCCGCCGATCATTTCGGCGATGGAGCCGGTGACCACCACGCTGGGCGTCTTCGGATCGAAGGTCGCGTGGGCGCGCTTCATGGCTTCTTCCGTGCCGGTCTGGCCCAGCTCTTCCTCGCCGAGGCCCGTCACGCAGATGGGCAATTCGTGGGGAGGCAGGGCGTCCGTGTAGTGCAGGACGGAC
Organism: Lysobacterales bacterium; assembly: GCA_036351115.1. Classification (GTDB taxonomy): domain Bacteria; phylum Pseudomonadota; class Gammaproteobacteria; order Xanthomonadales; family SZUA-36; genus Marinihelvus. The sequence goes on from JAZBOL010000006.1 coordinate 42,966, forward strand.
GTGACGGGCAGGTTTTCGCAGCCCACGGGGCCGTCGATGATGACCTGCAGGCCTTTCACCGCGGTGAAAACATAGACCGCGCCCCAGTAGCCGCCGGCCCGATCATGGTCGAGGACGAGCATCAGGCTTGCCCTCCCGCGGTGACGGTGGCCGGCGTTTCGCGCCAGACCCCGGAGGTCTCGCCGCTGCCGACGCCCTCGAAAAAGCTGCGCATGCGCGTAAACCGTTCCTTCTGCGCCATGGCGGCGTTCACCACCTGGGCGAGGGACGGCGCACCCGGCGGACCCATGAGGGGCCGGGCGGAGATGAGATTGGTGAAGTACATGGCCGGAATGCCGTCTTCCTTGGCGGCCTGCACCACCGGCGTCGTACCGATTGCCAGGTCGGGCTGGTGTTCCTTGAAAGCGGCAATGTCCTGCTCGAGGGACGCACGGTAGTGGACCTTCGTGCCTTTCGCTTCGAGCCATTCCCGATCCGCATCGGACCATTCCGTCCGGGGGCAGGCGGTGCCGACGTAGGGCACCTCGGCGCCGCATTCGACGAGCAGGCGCGCCACGAGCAATTCCGAGCCCTCGTAACCGGAGAGGGTGATGCGTCCCTTGATGGGGGAGGCCTCCACCGAGCCGCCGATGGCTGGCAAAAACTGGTTCTTGGCGGCTGAAACTTTTGCCGCCGGCAGGCCCAGGGCCTCGCCGACGCTGTCGAACCACGCGGCGGTGCCTTCCCGTCCAACCGGCGCGGAGCCGATAACGGGACGTCCGGCGCGCTTGAACTGGCGAATCGAGTCCACGTAGAAGGGGTGAACGGCGGCGACCAGGTCGCCGTCGAGCGCCGCGTAGAGTTCGCGCCACTCGCGGGTCGGTACGACCGGTCCCGGGGCCAGGCCCAGCGGTTCCAGCAGCTGGCCGATGACGACCGGGTCCGCGGGGAACATCTCGCCCAGCAGGGTGACCGTCGGCAGATGGCTTTTGCCGCCCTGGGGTGCGGCCACGGGGCCGGCTTCCACCTCTTTCCGGGCGTAAGCGAGCATGGCGCCGGCGATGACGTCCTTGGCTTCCGCGTGCGTGGGCACGCCGAAGCCCGGCACGTCGATGCCGATGATCCGTACGCCGTCGATTTCCTTCGGCAGCATCTGCAGCGGCACGCCGGAAGCCGTGGGAACGCACAGGTTGGTCACCACGATGGCGTCGTACTGTTCCGGATCCGCCATCTCGTGCACGGCGTCCCGGATGTCCTCGTAGAGCTTGCCGGTGACCAGCGTCTCGGAGTTGAACGGGACGTAGCCGACCGTTCGCCGGGCCCCGTAGAAATGCGAGGTGAAGGTCAGGCCATACACGCAGCAGGCCGAGCCGGAAAGAATCGTTCCGGTGCGGCGCATGCGCAGACCGACGCGCAGGGAGCCAAAGGCCGGGCACATGGACTGGGGCTGGTCGTGCGGACCCAGGGGATAGTCTTTCGCGAAGCGGTCGAGCGTTTCGGACTTGCCGGCGGCCCGGGCTGCTTCGCGCATCTCGTCTTTCGCATGGCAGCCCTTGCCGTCAGTGGCCTGGGGCGCTTTCGGAGCGGCTATTTCGATTTTGTCGGTCATGTTCTCGTCCTGACGATCCGGCTTACACCGAGTCGTAGACGACCTCCAGCGAAGGCTTCTGAACGAGTTGCCCGCCGCACATGTCTTCTGCGGTGGCGGGTTGAAGCACGACGTTGCGGCCCACCTCGTCGCCGTCGAACAGGTTGAGAAGTCCGTCCTGGTCCAGGGGCGTCGGATGCAGCGGTGGTGCATCGGCCACGTTGGACGCCAGCATTTCGAAGAGCGGCGCCCACTCGCCGCCGGGCCTGCCGACGATTTCGTAGTTGGCGCTCTTGCGACGGATGTCCTCGTCGGCGGGGATCGCGGAGAGGACGGGGATGCCGACCGCTTCGGCGAAGGCCTGGGCCTCCCCCGTGCCGTCATCCTTGTTGATGACCATGCCGGCCACGCCGACATTGCCGCCGAGCTTGCGGAAGTACTCCACCGCCGAGCAGACGTTGTTGGCCACGTAGAGGGACTGGAGGTCGTTCGAGCCGACCACGATCACCTTCTGGCACATGTCCCGGGCAATCGGCAGGCCGAAACCGCCGCAGACCACGTCGCCCAGGAAATCCAGGAGCACGTAATCGAAGTCCCAATCATGGAAGCCCAGCTTCTCCATGAGTTCGAAGCCGTGAATGATGCCGCGGCCACCGCAGCCCCGGCCGACTTCCGGTCCGCCGAGTTCCATGGCATAGACGCCGTCACGCTTGAAACAGACGTCGCCGATGGCCACGGGCTCGCCCGCGTCCTTCTTGCGCGAGGAGGTTTCGATGATCGTCGGGCAGGAACGCCCGCCGAACAGCAGGGACGTCGTGTCGCTTTTCGGGTCGCAGCCGATGAGCAGCACCTTCTTGCCCTGCTGCGCCATCATGTAAGACAGGTTGGACAGGGTGAAACTCTTGCCGATCCCGCCTTTGCCGTAAATGGCGATGATCTGGGTTTCCTTGGTCGCCGCGCCGGTGTGCACCGGATCGGGTTCCTGGGCCGCTTCTTCCCGCAATTGGTCACGCAGCTTCAGCTGAATGTCGATGGGTTGTCCTGCAGTATCGGGTTTGACCTGGCTCAATGGGTTGGTGCTCCTGTCCAGTCGAGGATCATCTTCAGGCACTGCGGATCGCTGAACGCGGTCCGGTAGCCTTCGTCAGCCCGGTTGGCGGGCAGGCAGTGCGTCACGAGGCCATCCAGCAGAGCCGGATCGTCATTGGCCATGGCGCACACGGCGTCAAAGTCATGCGGCTGCCACTCGGCAGCCACGCGTAACCGCGCCTCTTTCATGAAGGCGGGCGGGAACGCGAAAGAAAGGGGTTGGGAATAGAACCCGGCGAGGACGATTTCGCCCTGCTTTTCCAGGACCGGCATCAGCTGATCGACAATGCCCGCGTCGCCGCTCGCATCGATGATCGTCCGGTAGGTCTGGCCCGGCTCCGGGGCGGTTACGGCATAGCCGTTGGCGCCGTCCCGACGGTCTTCGAGGGTTTCCCAGACCCGCGGTGCATCACCGCCGAGGGCCAGGGTCAGGCGCGCCAGCAGGCGGCCGAGTACACCGTGGCCGATGATCAGGTCAGGCAGTGCAGCGTCCGGTGTCGGGCGCAGCGCATGATAGGCCGTCGCCGCCAGGGCCAGCAGGGCGCCGTTGCGTCCCAGGGAGTCCCGGATCGGGCGAATGCGGCCCTCGGGAACCACCAGGCGTGACGCCGTGCCGCCAAACAGGCCACGGACTTCCCCGTAGCACTGGGCGCCGGGCACGAAGACGGTGTCACCCGGCTTCAGCCGGCACTGCTCACCCGCTTCGCGCACCACGCCGACGGATTCGTAGCCGGGTACCAGGGGATAGGACAGGCCCGGAAAGGGTGGCATGTCCCCGGTCCAGAGCAAGCGCTCCGTGCCGGTGCTGATGCCACTCCAGGCGATATCGACGAGTACTTCGTCAGGCCCCGGGTCCGGGAGCTGAACGGTGCGAAGCGCGAGCTTGCCGGGCTCGTCAAACATCACCGCGCACGCCTCCGCAGAGGTGGTCGGTGACCGGGTATTCGTCGAATGTGACAGTTGATTGTTCATCGCTATGACTGTCAGTTTAATGTGACTGTCGTAAATGTCAACAAAAGTTTACGTGACGATTGTCACGTTGCTTGACCCGCGTCAGGTTTTCGGGCGCTGAGGACACTGCAAATCAGGGGAATGTCCGTTCGGTGGTGCCGGATGCGGTGGAAACCGGTCTTTTTGAGGGTGCGGCGAAGTTCCCGGGCCGTGCGGGGTCTTCCGCTACCCATGGCCATCAGGTAAAAGCGGAAATAGTTACCCACGAGGCCGTCGCGGTCGCCCCTGCCGGTCAGGGGTTCGGCCAGGAGCAGGGTCCCGCCGGGAGGCAGCGCTTCAAAGGCTTTTTCCAGCAGCTGACGGGCCGGGTCGTCATCGTGGTCATGGACGATGCGCACCAGGCTGATCAGGTCGTACCCCGTCGGCAGGGCATCTTCGTGAAAGTTGCCGCCGTGCAGCGCCAGGCGGGGTCCGAGGCCGGCGGCCTCCAGGTTTTCCGCGGCGTGCGGAATCACGCCGGGCAGATCAAAGAGGCCCAGGGACAGGTCGGCGTGCGCCTTTCCCACGGCAGCGAGAAAGGCGCCGCTGCCCCCGCCCACATCGAGCAGGCGATCGAAGGGAGAAAAGTCGAAGGCGCCCAGCACCTGTTCGGCGATCATGCGCTGCGACGCGGCCATGAGCGCGGTGTAGCGCTTCGTATCCTGCGCTTCGATGGCCTGCGGCTGATCGGTGACTGCATAGGGCCAGAGGCGGCTGAGTTCGGTGGGCGGCGGATCCTGGCGAAGCAGCGCCACCGGATCGGCGAGGTCCGTGTACAGGGCCCGGTGATGCAGGCTCATGGCCAGCAGGCCGGGATCGGAGGCCAGGACCGCTCCCTGGGATCCCAGGCCCCAGCGACTTTTGCGTCTTGGCTCCGTGAGGTCGAGTTCGGCGCCGGCTTCCAGCAGCCGCTCGAGACGCAGGGGGTCCAGGGTCTGCCCCCCGTCCGGTTCACCGGCCAGCTCCCTGGCCAGTTCCTCGGCGGAGGCCGGGCCCGATGCCAGTCGTTCGAGCAGGTCCAGTTCGAGCAGGGCGGCGAGCACCTGGCTGTTGATGAACCCGACGTTGATGGCGAACAGGGCCCGGGCTCGGCGCCGGGCGATCCCGCGTCCAAAGGGCAGTCGCTGCAGTTTGCCGCGGAAAGCGGTGTCGGCGAGGAGCCGGTTGCGCCAGGCGGCGATGCGGTCGGGAAGTGGGGCCATGAACGACGCGTCAGGCCAGGGTTGCCGGCTTGGGTCCCGGCGTCACGCGGCCGCGCGACAACTCAAGGCGAGTTTGACGAACTGCTCCGATTCGCGGGCGATCTGCTTTCTCAGCTCAGGCTCGCCAGGACAGGTCGGAATGGAATCGAGCGCTTCCTCCACCAGGGAGCGTAGCCGTTTTGCCGAGGCGGCCTGGCCCATCTCGCGAACGGCGCTGGGGCGGTCATGCTGCTGGTCCTGGCCGACGGGTTTGCCGACCTTCGTGGCATCGCCGTTGGCGTCGAGAATGTCATCCGCCACCTGGTAGGCTTCGCCGATGCATTGCCCGAGCCGCTTCCAGGGCGCCGGATCGGCGCCGGCCGCGGCGGCGCCGGCCATGGTGGCGGCGGCGAACAGGGCGCCGGTCTTGGCCTGCTGGTAGCGGGAAAGCGGAATGTCGTCTTCGCATTCCCAGGCCTGGCCGGCCACGATGCCGTGAGGTACGCCCACGCCGCCGCCGATGATGCGCAGCAGGGGCGCCAGCCGGTCAGGCGCGGGGGCGCAGGCCATGCCGAGGGTCTGGAACGCGAGGACGATCAGGGCGTCGCCCGTCAGCACGGCCAGCGGTTCGCCAAAGGCCACGTGCAGGGAGGGTTTGCCACGGCGCAGATTGGCGCCGTCGAAGCAGGGCAGGTCATCATGAACCAGGGACGCGCAGTGCAGCATCTCGATCGCTGCCCCCGCCGCGTCGGTCACGCCCGGGTGGTCATCTCCGTTGGCGCCGGCAACGGCCATGAGCAGGCGCGGGCGGACCCGCGCGCCGCCCGGGAACACGGCGTAGCGCAGGGCACAGGCCAGGCCTTCCGGGGTCTCTTCCAGCGCCTGGGCGGAGAGTGCTTCGCCGAGAGCGCGTTCCAGCCGTGTGGGGTCGATCATCAGGCTCGTCCGCTTCAGGGTGCCAATCGCCGAGAGCGAGGGGCATCAGGGTGGATTGAAGTGTTAATTAAAGTTGTCATTGCCTACTGTCATGTAGAATAGACACTATGCAGGAAATCGTCAATGCACCGGGCCCGCCGGCCTTCGACCGGTCTGTGCCGGATCAGGGTTATCGCTGGTGGTATCTCGATGCGGTCAGTGATGACGGCCGGCACGCGCTCGTGATCATCGCCTTCGTGGGCAGCGTGTTCTCCCCCTACTACTACCGGGCGCGTCAGCGCGGGCCGGGCGTGGCGGAGCAGCACTGCGCCATTAACGTCGCCCTGTACGGTCCCGGGTCGCGTTGGGCGATGACGGAGCGGGGCGCCGGCGCGGTGGAGCGGAGTGCCGAGCACTTCCAGGTCGGCCCGAGCCGGGTGCACTGGGACGGCACGCGGCTCGTGTACACGCTGCGGGAGCGCTGCACGCCCTGGGGGCAGGCGCTTCGCGGCGAGGTCATCGCCCGCCCGCGGGCCGCCTGCGCGCTCGACCTGCGGCTCGATGCCGGCGAGCGCCATGTCTGGCGGCCCTGGTCACCGCTGGCCGATGTCGAGGTCCGCCTCGAATCGCCCGCCCTGAGCTGGCGCGGCACGGCCTATCTGGACGCGAATGCAGGGAGCGAACCGCTGGAGGCCGCGTTTTCCACCTGGGACTGGAGTCGCACGGTTGGCCGGGTGCCGGGCCAGGTGCTCCATTACGAGGTTCGCTATCCGGACCAGTCCGAACGGCTGTTCTGCTACCGGGTTGCGCCGGACGGTGGCTTCGAGGAAATGGAGCCGGCCCCTGCCAGGCACCAGCCGCTCACGGGGTGGCGCGTACGCCGCGGCGTGCGCTCAGGACACGAGATTGCCGAGGACCGGAGACTCGAGGATACGCCGTTCTATGCCCGCAGCCTGTTTCCGGGGCCGTCGCAGGCCCTGCACACGGTGCACGAAACGCTCGACATGAACCGGTTCGTTGCGCCCTGGGTTCGGACCCTGTTGCCCTTCAGGATGCCGCGAAAAACGAGCTGACCGGCGATCGCCGGGCCGCGGCTTCCACCAGGAAGCGGGTTTCTTCGAGGGGAGGATCGTTCAGGGTGGGTTCGGGGCGGCGGGCCTGCGTGAGCGCCTGGCGAAGCAGCGCCACCTTGCGCGCATGGCTGACCACCGCGCGGTGGTTGACCGAGTCCAGTCCCGTGCGCTGCAGATCCCGCCCGATTTCCCGGTAGATCGCGCGCGCCGCGAAGATGGCCGCCTGGCAGTCGCCGGGCAGCGCACGGATGCCCGGAACGGAGCGGTCATACAGGGTCTCCGCGTCGTCGAGCAGCTTCTGGGTGACGCTGGCCAGGTTTTCGGACCACGTGGGTTTCGCGAGGAAACCATCCGGGTCGATGTTCGCTTCGACGAGCCATTCCAGGGGCAGGTAGAGCCGGCCGGCGCGGGCGTCTTCACCCACGTCCCGGGCGATGTTGGTCAGCTGCATGGCCACGCCGAGGTCGCTCGCACGGGCCAGGGCGCCGGTGGATCGCACACCCATGAGCACAGCCATCATCACCCCGACGGTGCCGGCCACCCGGGCCGCGTAGCCATAAAGGTCCGACAGGCTCTCGTAACGCTTTTCGTCGCGATCCCACTGGAAGCCTTCGAGCAGCGCCCGCAACAGGGAATCGGGCACGTCGAAACGTTCCACGACCCCGGCCAGGGATCGATCCACGGGATCGTCACCGGGATCACCGGCGTAAATCCGGTCCAGCCGGTGGTGCAGTTCGGCCAGACCCGCGTCCAGGTCTTCACCTTCGTCGATGATGTCGTCCGCGACGCGGCAAAAGGCGTACAGCGCCGTGGCTGGTGCCCGGTAGAACGCCGGCAGCAACCAGGACGCCACAAAGAAGGAGCGTGAACCATTGCGCAGCAATCGCCGGCAGTGGCGCATGTCGATGCGGTAATCCATCACGGAGGCCAGGGTGAGTCGGCTCATAAGATTTCTTCCTTCCTGGTCTGGTTCCAAGTCTGTGCTGAGGCCCGTCGTGGGGCCATGAAGCCGTGGACGGCCACGGAGGTTGCGAAGGGTCGGTCAGGCGTCATGGTGATCGCTCCAGGCAATGGCTTCGGCGATGGCGTCCGCCACCAGGGCCGGGGCTTCTTCGTGGGCGAGGTGCCCCAGGTGGGGAAGCCGGACCACCCGGGCGCAGGGCATGCGGTGCGCCACATCGACGGCCTGGGTTGGTGGAATGGTTCGGTCTCCCTCACCCACCACGAGCACCACGGGTGCGTCGATGGTGCGGAAGCGCCGTTGCAGATCATCCAGATCCCAGTGGGCCATCATGGCCAGGGTGGCGGCGACATGATCTTCCCGGCTGAACAATTCCCGGTAGGCTTCGATGCCCTCGGCGTCCAGGCGGGAGCCGGTGCCTTCGATGAGCCGCTCCACCGTTCCGGGCGCGCCGGCGCGGGCCGCGAGGACCCGTGGGACAGGCCCCAGGGCCGCGAACAGCCGCGCCAGGGGCTGGGCCAGGGGGGCCAGCAATCCGCCGTAGGGTTTGAGGGCTGCATTGAGCCCGATCACGAGTTGCGGCGAGCAGGCGCCCGTGGCGACCAGGGCCAGGCCGATGGCGCACCCGGCGGAATGGCCGATGACCACGTCCGGCTCAAAGTTTTCCGCGTCGAGCAGGGCGCGAACGGCTGACGCCATGGCCGGCAGCGTCGGCGCACTGCCGCTAAGCCCGGTGCTCTGACCGTGTCCTGGCAAATCCGGGGCGAGCAGGTCGTGGTGCGCGCCCAGCAGGGGCCACAGGCCCTCCCAGGAATGCAGAGAGGCGCCGGTGCCGTGCAGCAGCAGCACGCGCCGCTTGCCGGGGCCGGGGTGGGTGGCCTGGTGGCGTTTGAAGCGCCACGTCACGCCCCCGGCCTCGCGCCTTTCGAGGAGGGCATCCTCGGTTCGCGCCGATCCGGTCCGCGCAGCCCGCGCTTCGCGGGGGGCGGTAAGGGTGGCGCCGGTCGATCCCACCGGCGGGTCGATGGGCATGGAGCGGCTCACGCCGTCGTCTCCAATTCGGACGCGGCCGCCGAGAGTCCACCGGACTGGGCCTGCGGCAAGGGCAGGTAGCGGGCGCCCATGGCCTCGGCGATGGCGCGCGCACGCGGCCGGGGCCGCCGTGCCGTGTCCACCACCAGGCTGTCCCAGCCGGCGGCGCGGAGTTGCCGAGCGGCCTGGAGCGCTTCCTCGCCGGCGGCTTCATGCCCGGTGCTGCCGTCCAGGCACACATTCGCCCGACCGTCTGTCATGAGAATGAGCACGGGGTGCTGGCCTTTCCGCTCCAGGTCCCGGGCCAGTTCCCAGGCCGCGTGCAGTCCGGTCGCCAGTGGCGTCCCGCCGCCGCCGGGGAGTCCGGCCAGCTCGCGCTTGGCGCGGGCCAGCGCGCGGGTCGGCGGCAGCAGAAGTTCGGCGCCTGTGCCCCGAAACGCGACCAGAGCGACCTGGTCGCGGGTCACGTAACTTTCCGCCAGCAGCAGTTCGATCGCCCCCTTGGTTTCCGCCAGGCGCTGGGCCGCGGCGGAACCCGAGGCGTCCACGACGAAGATGCGGGTCACGGGTTGGCGAGACTTGAAGCGAACCACCCGGAAATCATCGGCGCGCACCTGCAGCTTGCCGGCCCGCTCTTCCGGGATGGTGCCGCGGCGCAGCGTCTGCCAGGGCGCCGCCGTTTTCAGGGTTGCGGGCAAATGCAAGCGATACCCCTTGCGCGGATCGCCTCGCATCACCCCGATGGGCCGGCCGCGGCGCAACGCCCGGGCCGGGGGGCCCCCGCGCGCCACGCGTGCGCGCAACTGGCGCCGGGCGGCGGCGCTCGTCAGGCTGGCCACCAGTCCGGGCGGCAGGGCGGCGCGGACGGCTTCGAGCACCAGTTCCTGGGGCAGGGTATCCGGTGAGGGCGGTGTCGGGTCCGGCGGCTCGGATTCCGGATCCTGCTGGTCCTCGGGCGGCGTCTGCTCCTCGAGCGTGTCTTCCGGTTCCTCCTCCGGAGGCAACTCCGGTAATTGGGTGGCCCGAGGGGCGAGCACCAGCCGGACCGCCAGCATCAGGTCTTCTTCGTTCACTTCGTCACGACCGGCCCAGGCGGCATTGGCGCGTGCCACGCGGACGGCGAACCAGGCGGGTCGCAGGGAGTCGATACCGAGGGCCTGCGCCGTGCCACAGAGCGTTTGCAGCTGTTCCGCCGTGCATTCGACCTCGCCCAGACGCCGGCGCGCCGTTTCCACCCGGGCCGGGTCGAGGGGCAGGAGCGGCTCTTGTGCATTTTCGAAGTCCTGGCTGCTCAGCTGCAGCGCGAGGCGGTCTCGCAGATCGGGAGACAGGGGCGTCTCATCCTCCCGCGCCTCGTCGAAGGCCAGCAGGCAGAAGCGGGTCGGCTGGGTAGAAGTCATGCCGTCGCGTTCGAGCTGGACGGCGCCACGATCGATCACGGCGGCGATGCGCGCGGCTGTGCCGCGGCCCAGGCGTTCGGCCATGGGCAGGATCAGCACGCCGCCTTTCGCCTCGACGAGCAGTCCCGTGGCCAGCAGCGGGCGGCCCGCCGCCAGGCTGGCGGTCATGTCGAGCCCGCCGAGCAGGCGGTCGTCGTCGATGCTGGCGGGCAGCCGCCGCCATGGCGTGTCGGCGGGGAGGCTGTGCCGCAAGGCACGCAGCCATTCATCGGCTTCCGGACCGGGACCCATGCGAAGTACCGCACCCCCGAGCTCCTGGCCGTCGATGGCCAGCAAGGCCACGGTCCGGGCCGGCAGGTTCAGCCGTTCCGGCGCCATGGCTGGCGCGTTCATCCCAGCACCTCGGCCACCGCGCGTTCCACCCGCGTTCCGGAACTCGACTCGTCGAGCGGGTCGCGTCGCAGGCGATGGCGCAGGGCCATGGGGGCGACGCCGCGGATGTGGGAAAGCCCCAGGACATCATCACCGGCGAGTGCCGCCATGGCGCGCGCCGCGCGCACCAGCGTGAGTTCGCCGCGGAGCCCGTCGGTCTCGAGGGCCACGCAGAGTTCGGCGATGCGCTCCATGATGTCGTCGCTCACGGACACCGAGTCCAGGCGCTCCCGGGCACGACGGATACGCGCACGCACCTGGCCCTCGCGGCTGGCCCAGCGCTTCCGATAGGCCGCGCGGTCCTGTTCATAGGCTTCGCGCCGGCGAATGATTTCAATGCGGTCCTTCAGGTCCGTCGGCGTGGCGACTTCCACGGACAGGCCGAAACGGTCGAGCAGCTGGGGCCGGAGCTCGCCCTCTTCCGGGTTGCCACTGCCCACGAGCACGAAGCGGGCCGGATGCCGCACGCTCAGGCCCTCCCGTTCCACGACGTTCTCGCCGGACGCGGCGACGTCGAGCAGCAGGTCGACGATGTGGTCTTCGAGCAGGTTCACCTCGTCGATGTAGAGGTAGCCCCGGTTGGCGCGGGCCAGCAGCCCCGGCTCGAAAGCCTTCTCGCCGTGGACCAGGGCCCGCTCGAGATCCAGTGCGCCCACCACCCGGTCCTCGGTCACGCCCAGGGGCAGATCCACGACGGGCACCGGGGCAAGCTTTCCTCGCGGCCGGTGACCGGTGCACAGGTCGCAGTGACAGTCGTCATCGGGGTCGCTGTTGTAGGGGCAGCCAGGCACCTGCATCATGGGCGGAAGCAGCTCCGCCATGGCGCGCACGGCGGTGGATTTGCCCGTACCCCGGTCGCCGAACACCAGCACACCGCCGATGGCCGGATCGATCGCCGTGGCGAGCAGGGACAGCTTCATTTCCTCCTGCCCGACAATGGCGGAGAAGGGAAACGCGTTGGACATCAGGACCCCTGGTTGGAAGTGAGCTTGACCGCCAGTTTAGGCTGCGGGTCGGCGCTGGTTCCAGCCGTCGCGAAGCGCCAGAGCACGGCGTCGGGAACCCGCAGGAACATGAGCACATGCTCGAGCATGGCCAGCGCGAGCAGCGTCCCGACCAGAATCCACCCCGTGCGGTCCACGGCGAGGCTTCCGGCCGCGCCGGCCTGACCGATCATCCAGGCCAGCGCCGCGCCGGCACCGATCATGGACAGGGGGAAGAAACCGTTCATGGACGCGCTGTGCACGTAGCTGCCGAGATAGCGCAGGTGATCGGGCCAGAACTCCTCGTGGAGATTGCGGACGCCGAAAAAGATGTTGAGCTTGGAGGACCAGCGCATGATCCACAGCACGGCAAAGGTCCAGGCGCCGAAGGGATTCGGCGACCCCCAGGTCAGGGCGATCAGTCCGAGCGCCGTGGCCACGATGGCGAGTTCATGCCACAGGCTGGCCTGGACGCCGAGGACGAAGCGTTCGCTGGCCGAGACTCCCTCGGGACAGGCCCGGGGCCGGGGTCCGGTGACCACGGCCAGGAAATAGCTCATCTCGTGCCAGGCCCACAGCGCCAGTCCGCCGACGAAGGCCAGGTAGGCGGAGGTCGCGTCCGTTCCGTCACGGCTAACGACGATGAGGGCCAGGCCCGCCCCGGCGAAGAGGGTCATTACCGCCATGGTTTTCAGGCAGCCCGGCTCGGCCCGTTTGCTGCGCCACATGAGCAGCACGGTGGACAGCCACCAGGTGCCCAGGGCGAACAGGATGGGGGCGAGTAGCTCCAAGGCCGCTTACCAGGTCGGCGCCATGCGCGTGTCGGCCGGCAACTCGTTCGGGATCACGGGCAGGGCCAGCAGCTTCAGGAACGTGGCGGTGGCCTGGGTGGACAGGGCCGCCCGCTTCAGGTTGCCGATGACGCCACCCTGGGCCTTCGCGGCTTCGATCCCCGCGTTGAGCTCGACGAGCCGGTCCATGCCCTTGCGGAACTTCGGGTTGTCGATGTCCAGCGTGAGCGGGAAGATCTGCTTCGTGCACTCGTTGGTGATGTGGAACACCTGGTAGTCGTAGTCCGTCGGGTCCATGCCCATGGCCTCGTGGAGGGCGGGGCGGTTGTGATCGCGCACGAACATGGTGGCATACACGGCCAGGAGGAAGAACCGGATCCACTGCTTGTTCACGCCGGTCAGCAGCTCGGGCTGCGCCTTCATCATGAGGGCGAAGACCTCGCCGTGGCGGAATTCGTCGTTGCACCAGTCCTGGAACCAGCGAAACATGGGGTGGAATCGCCGCTCCGGGTGTTTCTCGAAGTTGCGGAAGATCGTGATGTAGCGCGCGTAGCCGATTTTCTCGGACAGGTAGGTCGCGTACATGATGTACTTCGGTTTGAAGTACTTGTACGCCTTGTTGGAGCGGAGGTGGTTCAGGTTCACCTGCTTGCCGTAGTCCCGCAGCGACTTGTTGATGAAGCCGGCATGGCGGGCTTCGTCCCGCGCCATGAAGGCCATCACTTCCTTCACGTCCGGATTGTCCACGGCGTTGACGATGTTCTTGTAGAGCACATGCCCGGAGTACTCGGAGGTCACGGAAGACACCATGAAACCGATGAACTCGTCGTAGAGCTCGTCGGACAGCGGCTGAATCTCCGATTCGAAGGCCTCGTCCCGGTGGAAGTGATTCCGGTTGCTGTCGCTCCGGAATTCCTCCATGAGCGCGTCCCACTCTTCGCGGATCGGTTCGAAATTCCACCGGTCGAGGGCAGCGAAGTCCGTGGTGTAGAAGCGCGGCGTGAGCAGCGACTCGGTCTTCGCCTTCTGGGTGGATTCGTTGACGGTGATGGGCCCGTTCAGGGCATGGCTGGCTTCAGCGCTCATTGGGGATTGCTCCTCGTCGCCTCCTGGGCGACGGCTGTTGCGTCGTTGACGACGCGGTGTGTTTCGGGCGTCGGGGGCAAGAGCTCCCGGTAGGCCAGGGCATTATCGTGGCCGAAGGCCCACAGTTCGAGCACCTGTTCGGTGACCGGGTCGATCAGGCGCAGGCGGCCGGATTCACGAAGTTCGAGGCGAAACGGCGACTGGTCCCCCGGGGCGACGCGGTGCCGGGCGTCGGCCAGGCTGCGCAGGCTCGTGCGCACGAAGGCGCCCTCGCCGATGTCGTAGCGGGCGACCAGCTCGCCAGACTCCGCATCCCGGACCTCCACGAGCCCGCCGGGAAAGTCCGCGACGCTGAGCATGCGCTCCTGTACGACCGGGGTCAGGGTCTCGGGCTCGGCCGGTGAGCCGAACCACTGCAGCGCAGCTACCGAGACGACCGCGAACAACGCCAGTCCGAAGGCGAACCGAATGGCCTTGGCATCGGACGCGTGGCCATGGTCATGCGCCTCGCGGCCACGGCCCCGTTCCCGCCGTCGCGGCGGCTCGTCACCGCCCCGGCGAGGTGACCGGTCGCCGGCGTTCGCCGCGTCCTGTGTCGAATCGAAGGGAACGCTCATGATCAACCCGCGCTTGCCGAAAGGCCGGCCGGCATCACCGGGGTCACGCCCCGCACGAGCCGCGGTTCCGTGTTTTTGCTCACCCGGTCGTCATTGAACTCGCTCAGTGCTTCGGCCAGCTGGGCACCCACGGCTTCGGCGTCCGGCACGGAGCGGAACATGGGCTTCACCCGGGTGACGTTCCACGGCTTCACGTGGGGCCACAGGATGATCCAGCTGGGTCGGCTGTCCTTCGCCAGCGTGATCGGCAGATCGCCGCATCCGTTTTTTCGCAGGCGAAGATCCGCCGATTCGACCTTGTCGAAGGGCAGGTTCACCGTGAAAGGCAGGGTGGCGCCGCAGCGAATGACCAGCCGGCGGTTGGTCAGGGTGTAGCGGGCGCCGCGGGCGGCGAGCCAGGCGTAAAAGGCCAGGAAAGCCAGGACGCCGACGGCGAGCAGGGACAGCAGCACCGTGGAAGCCAGGGTTTCGCCGAGCGGGGCACCGAGGGAACCCTGCACCACCACCCGCGCCACCAGCAGCAGCGCGAAATAGAGGGCGAGTTTCCGGACGTGAAAACCGCTGATCGCCAGGTCTTTCCAGTTCGGGCTGCCCTGCCACCGGATGAATTCACCCTCCGGCGGCAATTCCGGCAGCCCCGCCAACGGGGACCGGGGCATGTCGTGGCCGTCGCTCACAGTAACGGCTCCTGGCGCTCCTTGTCGGCATAGAGCAGTCCCGCACCAAAGTAGGCGAGAATCTTCTCTTCCTCGAGCGCCGTAATGGTTTCTTCCGCGGCGGTGCCCGGAATGTCCTTGAACTGGTGCGAGTAAATCGAGTGCACCTTGATCTGTCCCTTGCTCTTACGCACCCGGGAGAAGTTCATGGGGACGAGCACCTTGCGTGCGCCTTCGCCCTCGAGCTGCACCTCGAAGAACACGATCATGGGTTCAACCCGGTCCACCCACAGGTCCGTGACCGTGCCGGCCGGTTCGTCGTCCGCGCCAATGACCGTCATGCCCACCGGGTTCGGGTCGTGTTCGTCCACGTGGAAGTCCGGCAGCGTGCGCATGGGAACGAAGCGTGGCTCGCCGGGCAGGGTCAGCTCGGGCTTGTCATGCCGGGCGGTCCAGGAGCCGGGCCCCACACCGTCGAGCATGGGGTTTTCCCCCGTGGGCTCGGCCGGGGCGCCGGGATGGTCGGCGACGGGCCGGAGCGGCAGATCCGTGGCGGGGGTTTCATCCCTCGGAGCCTGAACGTCGGCATAGCCGTGCGGCAGCTTGTAGGTCTTCGGCTCGGGTACGGCCGGAAAACCCTGCACCACGACGCCTTCGTTGTCTGATTCGAGCGGGTAACCCTCGCGCTTGGCTTCGCGCTGCAGGTAGATGACCAGGCCGATAAAAAACACCCAGAACAGCGTGAACAGAATTTCAGCGAGATCGATACTTCCGATTTCCATGATGGTGATCCTCCTAACGGATCATCAGGCCCCCGGGAACTCGGCCAATCCGAGTCGCGGGTTTGCCACCTCGTCGTCCCGGGCCGAATGGCGAGCCAGCGGGCCGATGACGATAAGGGTGATGAATAACAAAACAACTTCCACTTGGTACACAACGCCGTACCCCGTCGAGGGTCCGGTCAGCGCGGGACCCAGGGCCCCGCTGGTCGCGAGGGCGGAAATGCCGTCGCGTAAAACACCGCCCAGGGCAATGCCCAGGCCGGTGGCCGTCGCCTGCACAGCGCCCCAGGCGCCGAGCGCCAGGCCACTGCCGCTGCGGCGAGCGAGATTCATGGCGGCGGTGAGGCCGCCCACGGCGAACAGGCCGCCGCCGAAACCGATGAGGATGACCCCGATGCGGAAAGCCAGGACCGACTGCAGCGCCGCCACCAGCGTAACGAGGCCGAAGGCGGCGATGCCGACGACCGCGCCGTAGCCGGCCAGGCGGTGCGGATCCATGCCGCGGGACAGGAGCCGGGCCGAAGCCATGAAGGCGACCAGCGTACCGCCGGCGAACAGCGCCGTGAGCACCGTGGTCGCGGAGACCGACAGGCCCAGGATCTCGCCGCCGAAGGGCTCGAGCAGCACGTCCTGCATCGTGAACGCGACCGTGCCCAGGCCCACGGCGAGCAGCAGGCGGCCCGAACGCTCCTCGGCGAGCAGGGCGCGCCAGGCATCCATGAAACGGGGTTTTTCATCGCGCGGCGCAGTGCGCTCCGGATTGAGCGCTTCCTGCTTCCACAGGGCAAGCAGGTTCAGGCCCAGGGTGACCATGGCCGCGCCCTGGATGACGCGAATCAGCCGCAGCTGGCTGAAGTCCGCCAGCAGCCAGCCGAAGGCGAGGGCGCTCAGCGCCATGCCGAGCAGCAGGGTCACGAACAGGAGCGCCACGACGCGCGGACGAGTCTCCGCCGGCGCCAGGTCGGTGGCCAGGGCAAGCCCGGCGGTCTGGGTGGTATGCAGCCCGGCGCCCACCAGCAGGAAGGCCAGGGCGGCGCCCGTCTGGCCCACCCAGGCCGGGGCGTTGCTGTCGCCGGACAGCAGAATCAGGGCAAAGGGCATGATCGCGAGTCCACCGAACTGGAGCAGGGTGCCGAACCAGATGAACGGAACCCGGCGCCAGCCGAGGTGCGAGGTGTAGGTGTCGGACCGGAATCCGATGAGCGCACGCAGCGGTGCGAACACCAGGGGCAGCGCGATCATGACGGACACCAGCCAGGTGGGCACACCCATTTCCACGATCATGACGCGATTCAGCGTCCCGGTAATCAGCACCACGGCCATACCGACGGATACCTGGAACAGGGACAGGCGCAGCAGCCGGCCCAGGGGCAGTTCGTCACTGGCAGCGTCCGCAAACGGCAGCAGGCCGGGGCCCACCCGGGTCCAGCCTTTCGCCAGTTTGTGGCCGAGGGCGCTCATGCGTGACGCAACTCCTGCGCCTGCGAGACGTAAAAGCCGCTGCTGACGCGCTTGCCGCGACCTGCTTGCCAGTGCTCGAGGCCGGAATGCGCCTGGATGCCCGCCAGCAGTTTGTATTCGGAGGCCGGTTCGATGGCCGGTGCGCGGTGTTCCCGGTGCGGGAGCATGCGTCCGACCACGTGCATGACGGTCAGTGCCGGCGTCCGTGGCGCAAAGGTGGTCAGCACCCGTTGCTGCGCCATGCCCGCCAGCAGGGCGATGGCGTCGATCATGTCTGCCAGGGGGTAGTGAATCAGGGAGTCCATGGCGACAACGAAGTCGAAGGGGCCCCGGTCCGCGTCGAGCATGTCACCGGCGCGATAGTCGATACGTCCGGCCACCGTGTCCGGTGTGCGCTGTTTCGCCACGTCCAGCAGGGTCGGGGAGACATCCACGGCGGTAACGCGGGCGCCGCGCTCGGCAGCGGCGATGGCGAGGGCGCCGGTGCCGCATCCCGCGTCGAGCAGGGTGCAGCCGCCGAGGTCCTCGGGCAGCCAGTCCAGCAGGGTCTGACGCATGGCGTCCCGGCCGGCGCGCACGGTGGCGCGCACCCGGCCCACGGGCGCGTCGGAGGTCAGACGCTCCCAGGCGGCCGCAGCCGTCCGGTCAAAGTACCGGGTCAGCTCCTGCCGTCGTTCCACGTAGGTCGGGTTCATGTCGCTCATGCCTGGCGGGCCCTCAGTCGAAGCCCAGGAAATCGAAGATTTCGCGGTCCTTCATGGGGACTGCCTCCATCGGATCCGTTCCGTCCCAGAGCATCTGCGCGAGGCGCAGGTATTCCTGCTGCACGGCTTCCAGTTCCGGGCATGCCTCCATTTCGAAGAGGGTGGACTTTTTCAGCCGGCTGCGGCGGATGACGTCCAGGTCCGGAAAATGCGCAACGCGCTGCAGTCCGACCCGCTCGTTGAAGCCGTCGATCTGGTCCGTGGCTTTCGCCCGGTTGGCGATGACGCCGCCGAGGCGCACCTTGTAGTTCTTGGACTTGGCCTTGATGGCCGCCACGATGCGGTTCATGGCGAAGATCGAGTCGAAATCGTTGGCCGTCACGATCAGGGCCCGGTCCGCGTGCTGGAGCGGCGCGGCAAACCCGCCGCAGACGACGTCGCCGAGCACGTCGAAGATCACCACATCCGTGTCTTCGAGCAGGTGGTGCTGCTTGAGCAGTTTCACGGTCTGGCCGACCACGTAACCGCCGCAGCCCGTGCCCGCCGGAGGCCCGCCGGCTTCGACACACATGACGCCGTTGTAGCCTTCGTAGACGAAATCGTCGGTGCGCAGCTCCTCGGCGTGGAACTCCACGTCCTCAAGGGCGTCGATGACCGTCGGCACCAGGCTCTTGGTCAGCGTGAAGGTCGAATCATGCTTCGGGTCGCAGCCGATCTGGAGCACGCGCTTGCCCAGCTTGGAGAAGGCGACGGACAGGTTCGCGGAGGTCGTGGACTTGCCGATGCCTCCTTTCCCGTAGACGGCGAATACCTTCGCCCCCTTGATCTGTTCGTCCATGGTGACCTGCACGCTGCCTTCGCCATCGGTCGGCGGTGTGACGGTGCGCAAGGGGATGGGGTTGGTGTCTGCGATCTGACTCATGCTGCTGCACTCTCCGTTATGCCTTCGAGGCGGTCTTCCAGTTCCTCTCCGGCACGTTCCAGTTGTTCGAGCGTTTCGTCATCCGGTTGCCAGAAATCGCGTTCGCTGGCTTCCAGGAGACGTTGGGCGACCCGGGCCGATGCGGCCGGGTTCAGCTCGGCGAGGCGCTTGCGCATGTTCTCGTCGAGCACGAATGTTTCGGTCAGGCGCTGGTACACCCAGGGGGCGACTTTCGTCGTGGTGGCGGACCAGCCCATGGTGTTGGCCACGTGCGTATCGAGTTGCTTGACGCCCTCGTAGCCGTGTTCGAGCAGGCCCTCGTACCAGCGGGGGTTGAGCAGGCGGGTGCGCGTTTCCAGCGCCACCTGGTCCTCGAGGGTGCGAATCGTGTTGCCGCCGCGGGTCTGGTCGCCGATATAGACCTCCACGGCTTCACCGCGGACCCGCTTCGCCGCCCGGCTGATGCCGCCGAGGGTATCGAAATAGTGATCGATGGTGGTCACGCCGAGCTCGGCGGATTCGAGGTTCTGGTACGCGTGGCTCACGTGGCCCAGGGAGTCCTGCAGCAACTCGGCCTCGCGCCGCGGGGCGCCGGAGCGGCCGTAGGCGAAGCACTTGCGCCGCGTGTACTGCTCGGCCAGCTCGTCACCGTCTTCCCAGGTGCCGGCGTCGACCAGCTGGTTGACGTTGGAGCCGTAGGCGCCGGAGGCATTGCTGAATACGCGCAGGGCCGCCGTTTCCAGGTCGCAGTCGTTGCGCGCCTGGTAGTCGAGGGCGTGGGCGCGGAGGAAATTCTGCTCCAGCGGTTCGTCCGCCGAGGCGGCGAGCCAGGCGGCTTCCGCGAGGAGCCGGGTCTGGTCCGGAAGCAGGTCCCGGAAAATGCCGCTCAGGGTGATGACCACGTCGATGCGCGGCCGGCCCAGTTCTTCCAGGGGCACGAGTTCCGCGCCGCAGAGGCGGCCGTAGCTGTCCACCCGCGGACGGGCGCCCATGAGGTGCAGGGCCTGGGCGATGGGCTGGCCCTCGTTCTTCAGGTTATCCGAGCCCCAGAGCACCACGGCGATGGATTTCGGCCAGTCGCCGGTTTCGTACCGGATGCGGGCCAGCAGGTCCTGCGCCTGGTCCTCGCCGGTCTTCATGGCGTAGGCGCTGGGAATGCGGAAGGGATCGAAGCCATGGAGGTTTCGGCCCGTGGGCAGGGTCTCCGGATTCCGGAGGATGTCGCCACCCGCCACGGGGCGTACGAAGCCCCCATCGAGGGCGCGCACGATGCCCGGCAGCTCGGCGTCCTGGCCGAGGGCGTGGTTGAAGGTCTCGAGGCGTTTGAGCAGCTTGCGCCGCTCCTCGTCATCGTCCCCCGTCACGAGGCTGGCGGCCGAAGCGCCGGTCGCCAGGGCTTCCAGGCGCCGGGTGTCTTCCGCCAGCTGTTTGTCCTCGCTGGCCACGGCGGCGAGCCAGTCGACTCGCTGCTCCGTTTTGGGCGGTTCGCCCACCACGTGGAGCCCCTCGGGGATCAGCGTTTCGCGCAATTCGTCGAGGCGCCGGCGCAGGTCGGCGATTTCCGCGTCCGCTTCCCGGAGCCAGGCCGGCTCCGCGTCCACGAGTTCGAGCGCCGCCGCCTGGGTCTGGATGAGGGCGACGAGTTCGTCACGCTCGATCTCCGCTTTCGGATCCAGGCTGCGCCAGCGGTCGATGGAGCCCTGCAGGTCCGCCAGGTCGTTGTAGAGGCCGGCCTGGGTCATGGGCGGGGTCAGGTAGCTGACCAGGGTGGCGCCGGAACGGCGCTTGGCCACCGTCCCCTCGGAGGGGTTGTTGGCGGCGTAGAGGTAAAAGTTCGGCAGATCGCCGATAAGCCGGTCCGGCCAGCAGTCGGCGCTCATGCCGCTCTGTTTGCCGGGCATGAATTCCAGGGCGCCGTGGGTGCCGAAGTGCAGCACCGCGTCGGCCCTGAAGCCCTTGCGCAGGTACTGGTAGAAGGCGGCGAACGCGTGGGTGGGCGCCAGGCCACGGTCGAACAGCAACCGCATGGGGTCGCCCTCGTAGCCGAAGGCGGGCTGAATGCCGATCATCACGTTACCGAATTCCGCGCCGAGCACGTGGATGCCGCGGCCGTTGGACTGGTGCTTGCCCGGCGCCGGTCCCCAGGCCTTCTCGATGTCCTCGAGCCAGGGCAGGGTCCGGACGTGGTGATCGACATCGACCGTGTGACAGACGTTGGCGTCAGTACCGTACTGCGCTGCGTTGCCGTCGAGAAGCTGCGTCCGCAGGGCGTCGGCGTTCTCAGGAAGGTCAACCGTGTAGCCTTCGGCGGCGAGCCGCTCGAGCGTGTTGTAGACGGAGCGGAAGACGGCCAGGTAGGCGGCGGTGCCCACGGCGCCCGAATTTGGTGGGAAATTGAACAGCACGATGGCGATCTTGCGCCGGGCGCGCTCCGTGTTACGCAGCTGCACCTTGCGGGCGACGCGGGCTGCCAGCCGTTCCGCGCGCTCCGAGTGCGGATGCATGTCCCGGGCCCGGTCCGGCTCCGCCGCGCGGGACCGGCCACCGAAGATCGTCGGTGATGCCGCGCCGTCCAGCTCGGGAATGGCGACCATGATGGTGGTCTCCACCGGGAGCAGGCCCTGCTCCGAATCCTGCCAGTCTTCCAGCGTCTGGAATTCCGTGGCGTGGGCCGCCGTGTAGGGCACGTCCAGTTCGGCGAGCAGCTCTTCCGCGGCCCGGGCATCGTTATAGGCGGGCCCGCCGACCAGGGAGAAACCGGTCAGGGACACCAGGCCGTCGATGCACGGGCTGCCGTCGAAATTGTGAAAGTACTTCTTCACCGCGGGCCGGGCGTCGAGTCCGCCGGCGAAGGCGGGGATCACGTGCAGGCCGCGCTCTTCCAGGGCCTGGATGACCGAGTCGTAGTGCCGCGTATTGCCGGACAGCACGTAAGAGCGCATGAGCAGAAGCCCCACCGTGCCCACGGCGTCCTTCGGCGCCTTCGGCAGCTTGGCGATGTCTTCGACGATGCCCTGTTTGCTGCGCGGGTGGTAGAGGCCGACCTCCGGGTACTCGGCGGGTGATTCGGTGGTCATTGCCTCGCGCAGGGCTTCCCGGGGACCGGAGGCGTATTCGGAAACGACCAGGGCCACGAGGTTTCGGATGTTGTCCTCGGAACCGGCGAGCCAGTACTGCATGGCGAGGAAGTACACCCGCAGGTCCTGGGCCTTGCCGGGAATGAAGCGAAGAATGCGCGGCAGGCGCTTGAGCATGCGAAGCTGTTTCTCACCGTCGCTGGCGGACGCGTTGCCTTTCTTGCCCTTACCGCCCCGCAGCTTCTTCAGCAGGGCCAGGGGGCCTTTCTGCGGTGCGCTCATGTCCAGGCCGCCGATCTTGGTCAGGCGGATCACTTCGGCCGCGGAGATGAAGCAGAGCATCGCGTCGACCTCGTCGCGGCGCGCTTCCAGGTGGGGCAGGACCGCCTGGATATGCTCTTCCACGAACAGCATGCAGGCGATCACGATGTCCGCTTTGCCGATGGCGTCCTGGCAGGCCGCGAGCGCATCCGGATTGGCGGACCATTCGCCGGCGCAGTGGAGGCTGCATTCCAGGCCCGGGGCAACTCGCCTCAGGCGGGAAAAGGCCCGTTCGGCAGCGCTGGACAGGTGACCGTCCAGGGTGATCAGGGCGACGTGCATGGGCGCTTCCGCCACGCGACCGCCCTCAGCTTGAGAAGTGTGACTTGGCATCGTAAAGCGTGTCCACGGTGATCTGTTGGATTCCGCGCTCCTGCGCGAAGTGTTCTGTATTGCGACGGGCCTTGCCCCGCACGAAAAAGGGGATCTTGCCCAGGGCCTGTTCCGCCTCGCTGGTCCAGCTCGGCGCACCGGCTTCGACCGGCGTCGGTTCCTGTTTCGGCTCCGGGGCTGCCGGGGCCGGGGGGGTGCCGCCACTGCGGCCCAGGTGTGACGGCGCGACGCCGTCATGAAATTCGAAATCTTCCCGGAACATGCCCAGCAGGTGCTCTTCGAGGCCCATCATGAGCGGGTGTACCCAGGTGTCGAAAAGCACGTTCGCGCCCTCGAAGCCCATCTGCGGAGAGTGGGCCGCGGGAAAATCCTGAACGTGCATGGGCGCGGAAATCACGGCGCAGGGCACACCGATGCGCTTGGCGATGTGGCGCTCCATCTGCGTGCCAAGAATCAGTTCGGGGTGCAGCTCCTGGGCCCGGGCTTCCACCTCGAGGTAGTCGTCCGTGATCAGCGCTTCGATGCCCAGCTCCCGAGCGGCAGCCCGGACTTCCCGGGCGTATTCGCGGCTGTAGGTGCCCAGACCCACCACCTCGAACCCCAGTTCCTCGCGGGCTACGCGGGCAGCGCTGAGCGCGTGCGTGGCATCGGCAAAGATGAACACGCGCTTACCCGTGAGGTAGGTCGAGTCGATGGACCGCGAGTACCACGGCATGCGGCTGAGTTCGCGGTTCAACAGGGTTTCAGGATCCGTACCGGCCAATTCGCAGACTTCGCGAACGAAATCCTTGGTAGCGCCCACACCGATCGGCACGGTGCGGGTATACGGTTGGCCAAAGTGGCGTTTCAGCCAGGCGGCGGCGGTTTCGGCGATCTCCGGGTACAGCACGACGTTGAAGTCGGCGTCCCCGAGCCGCGCCAGGTCCGAGGGCGTAGCCCCCATCGGCGCGACCACGTTGATCTCGATACCGAGCCGTTCCAGCAGTTCACGCACTTCCTTGACGTCGTCGCGGTGGCGGAAACCGAGGGCGGTGGGCCCGAGCAGGTTACAGCGGGGCGGGTCACCGGCCGCGCGTTCACGGCCGGTGGTCTCCTGCGCCAGGCGGCGCACGAGATGGTAAAAGGTTTCGGAGGCGCCCCAGTTTTCCTTGCGCTGGTAGGCGGGCAGCTCGAGGGGCACTACGGGCACCGGCAGCGCCAGCGCATCCGTGAGGCCGCCCGGATCGTCCTGGATCAGTTCCGCCGTGCAGGACGCGCCGACGATCATGGCCTCGGGCTGGAAGCGCTCATAGGCGTCGCTGGCGGCTTGCTGGAACAGTTCCGCCGTATCGGCGCCGAGATCCCGGGCCTGGAACGTGGTGTAGGTGACCGGCGGCCGGTAAGGCAGGCGCTCGATCATGGTAAACAGCAGGTCTGCGTAGGTGTCCCCCTGGGGCGCATGGAGCACGTAGTGCACGCCTTTCATGGCCGTGGCCACGCGCATGGCCCCGATGTGGGGCGGTCCTTCATAGGTCCAGACAGTCAGGTGCATGTCAAACCTTCAGCCGTTCGCGGCGGGCGATGGGCCGGGCGAACAGTCCGGCGCAGTCGCCGGCCTGTTCGAAGCCCTGGATCGGGGTGAAGAGCAGTTCGATGGACCACTTGGTGGTGATGCCTTCCGCCTCGAGCGGGTTGGCGAGGCCCAGGCCACAGACCACCATGTCCGGGTTCTCCGCCAGGCAACGGTCCAGTTGCTTTTCCACGTCCTGGCCTTCGGACAGCTGCACGGACTCGGGCAGCCAGGCCAGTTCCTCGGCCAGGTGCTCGCGGTGCAGGTAGGGCGTGCCCACTTCCAGCGGTTCCATGCCCAGCTCCCGGTGCAGCATGCGCGCCAGGGGCACTTCCAGCTGGCTGTCCGGGAAGAAAAAGATACGTTTTCCCTCCAGGCGCTCGCGGTGGGCGGCGAGGGCGCGCCGGGCACGCTCCCGCGGCGCGGCGGTAACACTGTCGAAGCGTTCCTGGGGCACGGACCAGGCGTCCGCGATGGCGCGGAACCAGGCGGTGGAACCTTCCTCCCCCAGGGGGAAGGGTGCGGCGATGCGCCGGGCACCCCGTTTTTCCAGCGCCATGGCCGTTTCGCCGAGGAACGGCTGGGCGAGCACGTAGCGTGTCCCCGGCCCCACGGGCGGCATGGTGGCGGCGGTGCGGGCGGGCAGAAAGTCCACCGGCCCGACGCCAAGCCCGTCGAACAGGGCCCGGAACTGGTCTTCCACGATGTCGGCCAGCGCGCCGACGACCATGAGGCGCTCCGGTTCTTCATTCGCCAGGGCGGGCAGCTGGGGCGCGAGGGCCGCCAGGCAGGCGTCTTCGCCCTGGGTGAAGGTGGTTTCGATGCCGCTGCCGGAATAGTTGAGTACGTGCACGTCCGGCAGGTATTGCTGGGACAGGCGTTCCGCGGCCCGTTCCAGGTCGAGTTTGATGACCTCGGACGGGCAGGAGCCGACCAGGAACAGGAGCTTGATGTCGCGCCGGCGCTCCAGCAGCCGCGCGACCTCCCGGTCCAGTTCTTCGTTGACGTCGGCGAGGCCGGCGAGGTCCCGTTCGTCGATGATGGCCGTTCCGAAGCGCGGCTCGGCAAAGATCATGACCCCTGCAGCGGACTGCACGAGGTGGGCGCAGGTCCGGGAGCCGACCACCAGGAAAAAGGCGTCCTGGATCTTGCGGTGCAGCCAGACGATGCCGGTGAGCCCGCAGAACACTTCCCGCTGGCCGCGTTCGCGGATGACCGGGCGGTCGACGGGCCCGTTGAGGGTCACGGCGCTCACGAGGCGGCCCCCAGGGCGGCGGATTCGGTTGCCGGTGCGCGCCGCGCCTGGCGGAATTTGATCAGGAACTGGGCGGCGTTGATGACGTAGGCCGCGTAGGCTGCGAGCGCCAGCACCATCTGCTGGTGCACCGTCCCCCAGCCGAACACGACACAGAGCACATAGGCCGTGTGGAGCGCCATGACGGCCATGCTCACGACATCCTCCCAGAAAAACGCGGGGGCGAAGAGGTACCGCCCATAGACGTCGTGCTCCCAGATCGCCCCGGTCACCATGATGGCGTAGAGCACCGCGGTCTTGACGACCACGGAAACGGTCGCCGCCGTGGCGCCATCGCCGGTCATGAGGGTTCTGATCACCAGCGCGAGGCTGACGAGGAAGACCAGGAACTGGAGCGGGGCGAGGATGCCCTGGACAAGAGTCCAGCGCGATGCGTCGCGACGCTTGCGCTCCTCCTCCGTATAAAGGGGGGTGGTTTTTTGGTGTCTCCCGGGGCTTTGCCGGGGAGCGTGCCGATGGACGCTGGATGAGTTCAATGGATTTAGAGATTCAGTTTGCCGATGCCGTGCTACTGAATCTAATGGGGTTCGAGGCAAGTGTCAACTAAAGTTGTCGTTAATAAAACTTGACAGAGGCTTTCCGGGGGGAGTAGCGTAGTCCCTGGACCGGTCGCTGGTACCGCTCGAAACCGTTGAATTGCGTCAACGAACCTTCAGTTCAGCGTGAAGATTGTGTGAAGCGATGTATAGTTGAATCATCCTGTGCAGGAACTTCAACGAATGACTACATCCAAGTCCCATGAACCTTCCCTCGAGGCCCTGGCCCAGCTCATCGGAAACCCGGGGGCTTCGACAGACCCATCCACAGCGGAGGCCTGGAACGAACCCGGGCTGGCCCGCTCGATCGAAGGAGAGATCATCCCTCGACTCATGATGCTCTTCGACCACCAAATTTCGCATGCGGCGCCCGAGGCGTCTCCGGTCCAGGCGCCATCCCTGGCGGAAGAGCTGGGCGCTTTTGTCAATCTCGTGCTCGAGAACGACGCGGACGTGGTTTGCGATTACATCGAACAGTTGCGCGACCGCGGTGAATCCCTGCCGGCGATCTACCTGAACCTGCTGGCCCCAGCGGCCCGCCGGCTCGGTGAGTTGTGGGAGGCGGACGAGTGCAGCTTTGCCACGGTGACGCTGGGAATTTCCCGCATGCACCAGGTGCTGCTGCGCTTCAGTGCATTTTTCTGTGCCAATTGCACGGAAACACCGGAGCACGCGAAGAGTGTGCTGATCATTCCCGTTCCCGGGGAGCAGCACACCTTCGGGTTGATGATGCTCGTGGAGTTTTTCCGCCGGGAAGGCTGGCGCGTCTGGAGCGGCTCTCCAAGGAATGACGAGGAGCTCATGGGCTTGCTGGAAGCCGATCACTTCGACGTGGTCGGTTGCTCCGTGGGTGCCGAGAGAAACCTCCGGGTCGTTCCTGACTTACTGAACACGATACGTGAGCGGTCAAAGAACAAGAGCATCAAGATCATCGTGGGTGGACGTCTATTCAGTGAGCAACCCGAACTTGCCAAGAAGGTCGGCGCAGATGCGACGGCCCAGGACGGAGTGGACGCAGTTCGCCAGGCCAAACGGCTGGTGGAGTCGGACCAATGATGCCTCTTGGCCCGCCCTGATTCCTCTTTGCGGGCCGCCAGCGGCATTTCCCGCCGTCGTCGGGGGGTATTGTGACCCCTCTTAATGCGCCCGAACGCTACCTGGGTGGTCTCGATTCCGAGACGACCGGACAGCTTCTCGCATCCACCAATGACATCAGCCTCGTCGTTGA
The DNA here is from genome assembly GCA_036351115.1 of Lysobacterales bacterium. GTDB lineage: Bacteria > Pseudomonadota > Gammaproteobacteria > Xanthomonadales > SZUA-36 > Marinihelvus. The sequence continues at coordinate 69,967 of JAZBOL010000006.1, forward strand.
CGATGAGGGTGTCATACTCGATGCGGGATTTGGTGATCTTTCGACCCTCGACGAGGCTCTGGGCGACATCGTCGGCCGGGACTGGCTCGACACGGTGACCCCCGACAGCCGCGCGAAAATTCATGATTTGCTGGCGATCACCCCGGAGACGGCGCCGTCACGCTGGCGGCAGGTGAATCATCCGGGTGACGATGATGTCGATGTCCCGGTGTCGTACCGCGCCCTGACACGGGACGGGGACGGGCGCCTGATTGTCGTCGGACGCGACATGCGCCCGACCTTCGAGCTTCAGCAGCAGCTGCTCGATGTGCAGCACTCCATGGAGCGGGATTATGCGCGCCTGCACCAGGCGGAGACCCGCTATCGCATGCTGTTCACGCTCGCCGCGGAGGGCATTCTCATCGTTGACGCCCACAGCCGGCGCGTGGTCGAGGCCAATCCGGCGGCCGGGCGGCTGTTTGAGCGGCCGGTCGGCAAACTCGTGGGAAGCGCGTTTCCCGTCGGCTTTGACGAACCTGGCGCGGCGCTCGTGGAAGAGCACCTGGCCCAGGTGAAAGCGGCCGGTAACGCGGATGAAATCCACCCGCACCTTTCCCTGGACAGCGGCGCCATGGTCCGTCTTCGTGCGACACTGCTGCGCCGTGAAGACGGTCTGTTCTTTCTTGTTCGCCTGTCGCCCTTCGAGGGCGGGGGAGGAGAGGACAGCCTGCATCATCCCCTGATCGAGGTGGTTCGCCGCTCTCCGGATGCCTTTGTGGTGACGAATCCCAAGGGCGAGGTGCTGGCGGCAAACCAGGCGTTCATGCAGCTCGCAGAAGTAGGTTCCGAGATGCAGGTCCGGGGGCAACCGCTGGATCGCTGGATCGGGCGCTCCGGCGTGGACTTCGAGTTGTTGCGCAAGAACCTGAGCAAGCGAACCCAGCTCCGGCAGTTCGTTACGACGCTGCGGCCGGAATACGGAGATCCCATCGACATCGAGCTGTCCGGCGTTGCCGCGCTCGATGCCAAGCAGCCCTGCCTGGGTTTCGTTATTCGACGAAGCTCACGGGAGACCGAGTCGCGGGCGCCCAAGCCCGACGAGCCGCTGGCCGGTTCCATCCAGGATATGACCGAGCTGATCGGTCGTGTCCCGCTCAAGGACCTGGTGCGCGAAACCTCGGACATCATCGAGCGCCTGTGCATCGAAGCGGCGCTCAAGACCACCCAGGGCAACCGGGCCTCCGCGGCCGAATTGCTCGGGCTGAGCCGCCAGAGTCTCTACGTGAAGTTACGGCGTTACGGACTGTCCGATTTCGAGGCCGGCGAGGACGACTGACCGCCTTCCCGGGGTGTTTTTAACGCCGGCAACGAAATTTGCGACGAAACGAGTTTTAGACCCTTCCAGAACTGTCAAATAAAGTTGACACTTTGGCGTGTCAACGTTAATGTCATCTCATGGAGCGTGCTACCGCCAGTGTTGTCAAACCCCGCGGCTTCGCCTGGGGTGCGTACCTCGAGTTACTCAAACCGATCACCTGGTTCCCACCCATGTGGGCCTTCGCCTGTGGCCTGGTGGCCTCGGGCGCGGATCTCATGGAGCGGTGGCCCCTGATCCTGGCCGGCATCGCGCTGGCCGGACCCCTGATCTGCGGCACGAGCCAGGTCGTCAACGACTGGTTTGATCGCCACGTGGACGCGCTGAATGAACCGGACCGCCCGATCCCGTCGGGACGGGTGCCGGGACGCCGCGCCCTGTGGTTCGCCTGCCTGTGGACCGCCCTGTCAGTCGGCGTGGCCGTCGCGCTCGGTCCCTGGGTCGCCGCAGCCGGCATCCTCGGCCTGGCCTTTGCCTGGGCCTACAGCGCGCCACCGTTGCGTTTCAAGCAGAACGGCTGGATCGGCAATGGCGCCGTCGGGCTGTGCTACGAGGGCCTGCCCTGGTTTACCGCGTCCACCGTGGCCATGGGCGCCTATCCCGGTCACCCCATCGTTGCCCTGTGCCTGCTCTACAGCCTGGGCGCCCACGGCATCATGACCCTCAATGATTTCAAGGCCATCGAAGGCGACCGGGCCATGGGCATCCGGTCCCTGCCGGCCAGCCTCGGTCCCGAGCGGGCCGCCCGCCTGGCCTGCTGGGTCATGGCCGTGCCCCAGCTGGTCGTGATCGGCCTGCTGGTTTCCTGGGACCGGCCGGTTGCCGCCATCGCGGTGGGTGTGGTGTTGCTGGCCCAGCTGGCCTGCATGGCCCGCATGCTGACGGATCCGAAACGTTTCGCCCCCTGGTACAACGCCACGGGGGTCACGCTGTTCGTCTCCGGCATGATGATCAGCGCCTTCGCCGTGCGCGGGCTCGTGCTATGAGGGCCCTGCTGCCATGAGCGACTTCCGGACACTCGGCTGGCTCGGCGTCTTCCGCCTTGCCCTGGTGCAGGCCAGCCTCGGCGCGGTGGTGGTGCTCACCACCTCGACCCTGAACCGGGTCATGGTCGTCGAACTGGCCCTGCCGGCGGCTTTGCCGGGATTCCTGGTGGCACTCCACTATTTCGTGCAGCTGTCCCGGCCGCGCTTCGGCCACGAATCGGACCGGGGCGGACGCCGCACACCCTGGATCGTCGGCGGCATGGCTTTGCTGGGGCTCGGGGGTTTCCTCGCCGCCAGTTCCACGGCCGTCATGGCCGTGAGCACGCTGGGCGGTGTGGCGCTGGCCACCTTCGCCTTTTTGCTGATCGGCGCCGGCGTCGGCGCCTGTGGAACGTCCCTCCTGGTGTTGCTGGCGGCAAGCGTCCGGCCGGAGCGCCGCGCGCCGGCGGCGACCCTCACCTGGGTGATGATGATCGCCAGTTTCGCCATCACGGCGACGGTGGCGGGACACTATCTCGACCCCTTCAGCTTCGAACGGCTCATGGTGGTCACGGGGACCGTGTCCCTCCTCGCCCTCGCGGTCACGATCGGGGCAACCTGGGGTCTCGAGCGGAGTGTCGAGCAGCGGTCGGATGACCCGGCGCCGGTGGATGCCGTCGTCCAGAAAAAGCTTCCCGAGACGGAAGCGCGGAGCTTTGGCCAGGCCCTGCGGGAAGTGCTCAGCGAATCCCACACCCGCGCCTTTGCCCTGTTCGTTTTCATTTCCATGCTGGCCTACAGCGCCCAGGACCTGGTGCTCGAGCCCTTTGCCGGCGCCGTCTATGGCCTCACGCCGGGAGAATCGACCCAGCTGGGCGGCAAGCAGCACGCCGGGGTGTTGATCGGCATGCTGCTGGTCGCGGTCATCGGCCGCCTGGCGGGAGAGCGGGGGCAGGGCATTCTGCGGGTTTGCCTCGTGCTCGGATGCATCGCCTCGGCAGGCCTGATCGGCGCGCTGGCCCTGTCCGGCGTCCTCGGTCCGCCCTGGCCCCTGGAAGCCAACGTGTTCCTGCTGGGCGCGGCCAACGGCGCCTACGCCGTCGCCGCCATCGGCAGCATGATGACCCTGGTCTCGGAAGGTGCGGAAGGCCACGACGGCACCCGCATGGGCGTGTGGGGCGCCGCCCAGGCCATTGCCTTCGGACTTGGCGGGCTGGCCGGTACCGGCGCCGTGGACCTGGTCCGCTGGGCCAGTGAATCCGTGGTCGCCGCTTACGGCGTGGTGTTCTTCGCCCAGGCCGCCCTGTTCCTCGCCGCCGGTTGGCTGGCGGCCCGCATGCCGAGGGAGCGCCCCGCGAGAAAAGCGGCGGACGTTCCCATGGGAACCTTCGCCAAAACCCTGACGGCGGTAAAGCCCCAGTGACAGCCCCCCAATGACCGTGACCGGTCCGTTGAACGGACCCAGGATGAACCATGAACACTGACGCACAACGCACCCCAGACACATCGGCCGCCACCGGGGTTAACCTCGATTTCGACGTCGCGGTCATCGGCGGGGGGCCCAGCGGGGCCACCGCGGCCAACGACCTGGCCCGTGCCGGCCGCAAGGTGCTGCTGGTGGACCGGGAAGGGCGCATCAAACCCTGTGGCGGCGCCGTGCCGCCGATCCTGCTGCGGGAATTCGATGTGCCCGAATCCCTGCTCGAGGCAAAGGTGACCGGCGCGCGAATGATCGCCCCCAGCGGCAAGTCCGTGGACATGGAGATCGGCGGCTTCGTGGGCATGGTGGACCGGGAGTCCTTCGACGCCTGGCTGCGCCGGCGGGCGGAGGACAGCGGAGCGACCTTCGTCCGCGGCGAATTCACGGGCCTGGAGCGCGACGAGGACGGCACTCTGCGGGTCGAGCTCAAGGACTGCAATGACCATGACGCGCCCCGGAGCTTCCGGGTCGGGATGGTGGTCGGCGCGGACGGCGCCAATTCCCGGATCACGCGGGAGCACCTGCGCGGATCCCGGCGCATTCCCCACGTGTTCGCCTACCACGAAATCGTGGCATCGCCGGCGGAGGGCGAGAACGCCGATTTCGACCCGGAGCGCTGCGACGTGTACTACCAGGGACGGATCTCACCGGATTTTTATGGCTGGGTCTTCCCCCACGGCAAGCACACGAGCATCGGCACCGGTACGGCGAAGAAGGGCTGGTCCCTGCGCCAGGCCACGGCGGACCTGCGCGAGTCCGCGGGGCTGGAGCATGCGGAACTGGTCCGCAAGGAAGGGGCGCCCATTCCCCTGAAGACCCTCAAGCGCTGGGACAACGGACGCGACATCGTCGTGACCGGGGATGCGGCCGGTGCCGTGGCCCCGTCTTCCGGGGAAGGCATTTACTACGCCATGCACAGCGGACGCCAGTGTGCGCTCGCCGTGGACCAGGCCCTCGAAACCGGTGACGCCCGCTGCCTGGCCCGCGCCCGCAAGTCCTTCATGAAGTCCCACGGCCGCGTGTTCTTCATCCTCGGCATCATGCAGTACTTCTGGTACACCAGCGATCTGCTGCGCGAACGCTTCGTCAAGATCTGCGAGGACCCGGACGTGCAAAAGCTCACCTGGGATTCCTACATGAACAAGAAGCTGGTGCGGAAAAAGCCCATGGCCCACGTGCGCATCTTCTTCAAGGACCTGGCGCACCTGGTGGGACTGGCGCCCCGCTGATCCTTCAGCGCCGGTTGCGCTTCAGGTCGCGGATCAGGAACCGCGCGGGGTTCAGCGCCTCGCGTAACTCCCCATCGATGGGGGGCGGTTCGGCGCAGATCTGCGCCACGAGGCATTCCGTGGCCAGGGGGATGTAAGCCAGCCCCCGGGAACCGTAACCGGCACTCACGTAAAGGCCCCGGCGCCAGGCGCCCGCTTCGCCGATGGCGGCCTGGGCGTTCTTGCGCAGCAGGGCGAAACGCTCCTCCATGACCCCGATCTCCGGCACCGGCCCAACCAGGGGCAGACGGTCCGGTGTCGCGCAGCGGAGGGCAGCGCGATCGTCGCAGTCGGCGGCCGTGATTCGGTCGGGCACGAGTCCGGGGACGTTACGGCGCAGGCGAGCCAGGTTTTCCGCCGTTTCCGCCGGCCGGGTGTCGGTCGATGCGTCATCGGGGACGAAGCTGGCGCCGAAGGACAGCCGCTTCTCGCTTGCCGGGGAAACATAACCCTCGGCGCAAAGGGCAAGGCGCAGGCTGTGCGCCACGTCATCGGCCTTCAGGGCAAACTCCGTGACCTGCCCCCGCACCGCCTGCACGGGCAGGTCGCGGGTGGCATCGAATTGCGCCAGCCCCGTGGCGCAGGCGAGCACCACGAGGTCGGCTTCCGCACGGGTTCTGCCCTCGCGGTCCAGCAATTGCCAGGCGCCATCCGGGCGCTGGTCGAGTTTTTCGATCCGCGCCTGGCATGGTTCCACGCGGCTGCCGGCCAGGAGCCAGCGGCACACCGCCGGCGGCGACAGCCAGCCGGATTCGCGGTAACGGAGCCCGCCGCCCGGCAAGAGGAGACCGGCGGCCTCGCTCGCCGTTTCCCTGTCGATGGTCTCGCACAGCCCCGGATGATGCAGCGCGTCAACCAGCGCCCGTTGCCTGTCGGCGTCGCGGTCGTCCTGGGCGAGATGCAGGACACCGCACGCCTCTCCCGCCCCGGCCGACTTCCAGAATGATCGGTAATGGCGCTGGGCGAAGAGCAGGGCCGCCAGGTTGAAACGCGACGCCTGGGTGGCGCTGGGCGCCGGCCGGGCATAAAGCACGCCCTGGCGGTTGCCGGAGCCAGCGGAAGCGAGCCCGGGTTCCGCGTCGATGAGCGTCACCTCCAGTCCCCGGCGTGCCAGGGCGGCCGCTGCGTGGCAGCCGGCGAGGCCGGCGCCGACGACGGCGACGGTCCGGGGAGGGTGCGAGGCGCCACGCGGCCCCGCCTCGGCGCTGTCCACAGCCCAGGCGTGGGGATGCCCGTCGGGATGGGGCGACGATGGAAAGGCGTCCGGCCCCGGGCGCCTCGGCGGCCGCCCGAGGCGGCCCCGGATCATGTCCCGTTTGCGGCCGAAGCCTGCGACTTTTTCCACGTCGAAGCCGGCGTCCCGCAGCGCTCGCCGGACGCTGCCCGCCGCCGTGAAAGTCGCGAGGGTCGCCCTCGGCGCGGACAGGTCCGCCATCGTCTCCAGCACCTCCCGGCGCCACATGTCAGGGTTTTGTGCCGGGGCGAAGCCATCCAGGAACCACGCATCCACGGCGCGTTTCGGACGGCGATGCCGCGGATGCCGGCTCTCGAGAAAGGCCTCCAGCCCGGGCAACACCTCCTCGAAGGCGAGCGTCAGGCACACCCGTCCGACGTCAAAGCGAAGGCGATGCAGTCCCCGGGCGTAAGCGGTGGGCCAGGCAGCGATCAGTTCATCCGCAAGCTGGCCCAGTTCCGGGAAGGTGCTGAGGGCGCGCCGCAGGTCCGCCGGGGAAAGGGGGTGGCGTTCCACACTGAGGAAATGCAGCGTCGCCTCCCGCGGGGCCGTCTGTCCCCAGGCATGCCACGCCGCGAGAAAATTCAGGCCCGTGCCGAAGCCGGTTTCGCCGATGACGAAATCGTCGCCGGGCCGCAGCGACGCCCACCGTTCCGGCAGGTCGTTCTGGTCGATGAAGACGTGGCGCGTTTCCGCGAGACCGTCTTCCGTGGAAAAGTAGACATCGCCGTGGACGCGGGAGCGCGGTTGGCCGTCGTCGCCCCAGTCCAGGCAGGCGCCGGCCAGGGCGAGGGATTCGTTCACCTCGGGCAGTGCGTGGTTTCAGCGTGTGATGCCGAAGGGCTCGCGTCCTTCAGTCATCGACGTCATCGACGTTGATCTGCCCGGTCAGGCTTCGCTTGAAGTAGGACCAGGACATGCCCGCCGCCAGGATCAGGGAGATGACAACCAGGACGATCCAGGTGAGGATCCCTCTCGACTCGAGGCTGAGCCAGCCGATGTCGATGAACCACCAGACGATCGCGGCGAACAGGGCGCCACCGAGGATCACGCCCAGCCATCCGATGGCGTCAAAGGTGGTCTTGACGACGAAAATCCAGCCGATGAGCAGGATCAGCCCCACAATCAGTACCGGGGGGCTGAAGCCGCCGCCCTCGCCGAAAGCCCAGCCGACAAAAGACAAGCCGGTGGGGTTGTAGGTGCCGAGGACGAGGACAAGGGCCAGGGCCCAGCGTGCGGCAAATCCGGTGGGTCCGATACCTTTGGCCATGAGCGTGTGTCCTTCGATCCGGGCGATGGCTTACCTTAGCAGCCCCGGCATTCCGGTGAACGGGGGCTGGAGCGATTATGCTGGTGACATGATCAATCCTGCAACCAATGCGTCATGGAACACTCGCTGATCCGCTTTCTCGAAGCCCACGGTCTCGGCCCCGAAGTTGCCGACGACCTGGAAACCCGTCGACTGGGGGCGGACCCCGCCATGGTGGAGCGCATCCTGGCGGTGATCGAGCGTGGCGAGAAGAGCATGACCTTCTCCCTGCCCTGGCTCGCCGCCGATGAGGGCAGGCGGCCACCGGCGCCGGGGCGGCTCATCGTTCTGCTCGATGTGCAGGGTTCTCCGCGGCTGCTTCTGCGCCTCACCGCAGTCCGGGAAAAGCGCTTCGGCGACGTTGACGCGGAGGATCTCTCCCGGGAAGGCAAACCCATGCGCGACCCGGCGGCGTGGCGCGAACTGCACGAATGGGTCTGGAACGCCCGGCTGGAGCCGCTCGGCAGGCAGGTCTCGGCGGACATGCCGGTGTGGGCCGAATACTTCGAACGGCTTGCACCCGCGTAGTACGGAAGCCCGTCCGTGCGGACGGCGTTTATCCGCGTCATGAGCTTGTCCGCTTTGGCCAAACAGCGTCTTGGGCAGTGGGATAGAATGCGCGCTGCCATCGGAGAGTGACATCATGGGCAGAGACAGAACGGAAGTGATCGGATCGCGGGCGGGCCTGCTGGGCCTCTTCGACAAGATTCGGTACAAGGAAATCTACCGCCAGGCCATCGGCCTGCTGTTGATCGCCGTGTGCGCGGTCTTCGCACGCCAGGTCACCACGGACCTGGGCGAGCAGCGGATCGTCTGGGGCCTGGGCCTGGCCTTCGTTGGGCAGGTGTTCCGCACCTTTGCCGCCGGCACCATTTTCAAGAACAGGAAGCTGGCCAGCACGGGCGCCTACGCCCTCGTGCGCCATCCCCTGTATTTCGGCAACCTGCTGATTCTCATCGGTTTCTGCATCGCATCCGCCAACCCCTGGGTGATCGGAATCGTCGCGGCCTTCTGGCTGATCTGGTACCCGGCCGCGGTGCGCTACGAGGACGCCAAGCTCGAGCGCCTCTTCGGCGACGACTGGCGCGAGTGGAGCCGTGGCACCTGGGCGGTGATTCCCAACCGCCTGCGCCTGAAGCAGCTCGTGGACACGCAGTGGAATGCCCGCCAGTCCATGATCCGAAACGGCGAGCTGTACATCTGGATCTATCTCATTGGCTGCGGCATCTGGCTCTGGATCAACGCGCACTGAGCTTCAACCCATCCTCGCGGAGTTAAGTCCCATGGAACTCATTCACATCCCCATGTCGCCCGGCGAGCTGCTGGACAAGATCACCATCCTCGAAATCAAGTCCGAGCGCATCAACGATGCCGAAAAGGTTGCCAACGTGCGCCGGGAGCTCGAGCTGCTTAACGCCACCTGGGCGAAGGCGGTGAGCTCCGACGACACGGTCGAGCGCCTGCACCGCGAGCTCAGGGACATCAACGAAGCGCTCTGGGACATCGAGGACGACATTCGCGACAAGGAGCGGGTCAAGGAATTCGACGAGCGCTTCATCGAGCTCGCCCGCGCCGTTTACTTTACCAACGACAAGCGCGCCGCGGCGAAGAAGGAGCTGAACCTGCACCTCGGTTCGCAGATCGTCGAGGAGAAGTCCTACCAGGACTACAGCTAGACCAACCGGCGCGGTTGACAGGGTGGGGGCACTGACGCACCATCCTCACCACGTCTGTTGGTGATCCCACGGCCGCCCGGCCAAGGGATTTAAACGGGAAGCACGGTGCGATTCGGCGACTCCGGATCCAGGCCGTCACTGCCCCCGCAACGGTAGGCGAGGGCTGGGTCAACGCAGCCACTGGGCCTCGAGGCCTGGGAAGGCGACCCGGCAAAAGCAGCCAGGACCGAATCCCCTTCGGTTCCACAAGCACGGCGCCCTCGCGAGTCCGGAGACCGGCCAGCAGTTTATGAACCAGGCCGTCGCGGTGGGCGAGGGCGGGAGACGCTGCCGGCCGCCGATCCTTCGCGCCACAAGGCTCCTGACACAAGCACAACAAGCGCCCACCAGCCACGGTCTCGCATCGCGTTCGGGGAAGAACGCGCGCTGCAAAACCGGAGTGCTGACCATGAGAAATCTCCTGACCCTGCCAACGGCTGCCGTGCTGCTGGCGGCCTTGACGACCGTGCCCGTCTGGGCGCAGATGCCCGAAGACCCGGAAGCCGGGGTCGAGGATCGCCCTGCCGCGCTGGCCGATCTCGTGGTGACCGCCTCCCTGGAGCCCGTCGCCCGGAACGAGGTGGTGAGCTCGGTCACCGTGATCACCCGCGAAGACATCGAGGCTCGCCAGGTGAAGTACGTGGGCGACCTGCTGCGCGACGTGCCCGGCTTCAACGTCAGCCAGTCCGGCGGCGTTGGGACCCAGACCCAGGTCCGGGTGCGGGGCGCGGAGGCCAACCAGCTACTGGTGCTGGTCGACGGTATCCGCGCGAACGATCCGGCGAACTCGGACGAGTTCCAGTGGCAGTTCGCGCTGACCTCGGACATCGAACGCATCGAGATCGTGCGCGGCCCGCAAAGCGCCATCTGGGGGTCCGATGCGGTGGCCGGCGTGGTGAACATCATTCGCCGCAAGGGCGCCGGGGAACGCCGCGTGTCCGGTCGCGCCGAGCTGGGCAGCTTCGACACGGTGGACCTGGCGGTCGACGGCGCCTGGAGCCGGGAGGGCCTGCGCCTGTTCGGCGGCGTGTCCTGGTACGACACGGAGGGCATTAACATCGCCCGGGTCGGCGACGAGAAGGACGGTGTGGAAAACACCACCGCCAACCTGGGCGCGGAGTGGTCCCTGGGCGAGGCCTGGACCCTCGCGGCCCTGGGTCAGTTCGTCGACGCCACGACGGATTTCGATGACACGGATTTTTTCATCACCGGCCTGCCGGTGGACACGGACCGGGTCACGGAAAACGAGCAGACCTACCTGCAGGCCGAGGCGCGTTACGCGCCCAGCGACAGCATCTGGTCCGGAAACCTGCTGGCCAATGTCAGTGACACGGACACGCTGAACCTCTATGACGGCGACTTCAACAGCCGCACCGCCGCCGAGGTGGTGGAATTCCGCGCCCGGGGCAGCGCCGCCTGGACGGGTCGGCGCGGCGCATCCCACCGGGTCACCCTGGCCGCCGATCACCGCGGCGCGGATTTCACCCAGCGGGGCATCGCCACGGATTTCGGAGATCCGAACCAGGACCAGTCCCTGGACGTTACCGGCGTCGCCGCCGAGTACCTCGGACAGCCCATCGAGGGCCTGACCTGGACCCTCTCCGCGCGCTATGACGACAACAGCGAGTTCGACAACATCGCCACCTGGCGGGCGGGCCTCAGCCACGAGGTGGAGGAGGGCATGCGGATGCGGCTGTCCTACGGTACCGGGTCGAAGACCCCGACCTTCACGGAACGCTTCGGCTTTTTCCCGGGCACCTTCCTCGGCAATCCGGACCTGGTGCCGGAGGAAAGCCGGGGCTGGGAGTTCGGCGGCGAGTGGGACGTGCTCGGCGAACGGTTGACCGTGGGCGGCGCCTACTACCGCACCGATCTCGAGAACGAGATCGACGGCTTCGTGTTCGATGCGGACACCTTTGCGTTTACCGCGGCCAACAGGGACTCGGACAGTGAGCGGAAGGGCTTCGAGCTGTTTATCAACTCGCGGCCGCTGGACAGCGTGGTGATCAGCGCCAGCTACACCTACACGGACTCGACGGAGGACGATGCGGAGGGCAACTCGGTCCGGGAAATTCGACGGCCGCGGCACATGGCCAGCGTCAATGTCGACTGGCGCTTCGCGCAGGACCGGGCGGGCCTGAACGTCAATGTGAACTACACGGGTAAGCAGTTCGACCTGTTTTTCGACCCGTCCACCTTCGTCAGCGAAACGGTGACGCTGGATGCCTACACGGTGGTGGACCTGGCCGGCTCCTGGCGCCTGACCGACTCCCTGGAGCTTGTGGGCCGGGTGGCCAATCTCTTCGACGAGGACTACGAGGAAGTGCTGGGCTACTCACGCCCGGGCGTCGCGATATACGGCGGGCTGCGGGGCCGCTTCGATTTCTGACGCGCCCAAAAAAAACAGGCGCCGCGAGGGCGCCCGAAAGGGGGTTGGAGGAGTATTGCTCGGTCAAGGTCGTGCCACCCCGGGATGACCCGTTCCCTTCCGGTGTGGTGGCTCAGACCTGGGTCAATCCGCCGTCCACGGGGATGTCGGCGCCGGTGATGAAGCCGGCGCCGTCAGAGGCCAGGAACGCCACCGTCGCGGCGATTTCTTCGGGCCGACCGATGCGCTGCAGCGGCACCATGCTCACGAAGGCCTCCACCGTCGAATCCACACCGTCCTCCGGCAGGTCCATGCGGTCGAAGATCGGGGTTTCGACGGGGCCGGGGCTCAGGCTGTTCACGCGGATGTTGCGCGGCGCCAGCTCGGCGGCCAGGGTGCGAACCAGGGAACGCACGGCGGCCTTCGAGGCGTTATAGACGGAAAAGCCCGGGAACCCTTTCACGTTCACCACGGAGCTGATGAAGGTGATGGTGCCGCCATCCTTGAGCAGGGGCAGGGCCTTCTGCGCCGTGAAGTAGGCGCCCTTCACGTTGATGTCCATGGTCTGGTCGAAGTGGGTTTCGTCGGCGGCTTCGAAGGGCCGCACCTTGCCGATGCCTGCGTTCACCACCAGCGTGTCGATCTTGCCGAAATGCTCGCGGGTCTCGGCGTAGAGACGGTCGAGGTCAGCCGGGTTCGTGACGTCACCCTGGACGGCCAGGGTGTTGTCCCCCAGGCGCTGGCGGGTGGCCTCCAGGGTCTCGGCGTTGCGGCCGAAAATGACGACCTTCGCGCCTCTGCCGGAAAAGTCCTGGGCGATCGAGGCGCCGATGCCGCTGTTGCCGCCGGTGATGACGACGACGGGGGTATGTCCGGCGCGGCTGTTGGTGTTTTCGTTCCTGTTGGTGTTTTCGTACGTGGTCATGGTGTTGCTCCTTTCGAGTGGTTAGCGATCGTTTATTATTGAACGAACGTTCTGAAATAGATCAAAAAAAACCGGGGATCCAGACCACGAAGGGCCGGAAACCCGGTTCGGGTTCAGCGCAGCAGTCGCCGCACCTGGTCAATGGTGTCGCCGGCAAAGGCCGGATCCACCTTGCTGGCCGTGGACAGGCCCTGGGCGGTGTTCACCAGGGCGCGGGCCAGGGCCTGCGCATTCGTGGCCGGGTCGATGTCGCCCTCGGCCTGGGCGCGTTCGATGCCCGTCTGCAGCGCCTCGGCCATGCGGGCGAGATTCCGCTGGAGCAGGACGGCGACCTCCGGGTCGCGGGTGCCGAGCTCCGAGCAGGAATTGGCCAGGAAGCAGCCGCAGTAGCCTTTTTCCCCGGCGCGGGCCGCCCAGCCGTCGAGCACCGCGTGCAGGTGCTCAACGGCCCGGCCCGGGCTCGCGAGCTGTTCCCGCAGCAGGCTGATATTCTCGTCCGAGTAGCGCTTGATGGCCGCGATGTAGAGGCCCCGCTTGTCACCAAAGGTGCCATAAAGGCTCTGGCGGCCGATGCCGAGCGTGTCCGACAGCTGCGCGATGCCCGTGGCCTCGAAGCCTTGCTGCCAGAACAGCACGATGGCCTTGTCGAGCACCTGGTCGCGATCAAATTGTCGGGGACGTCCTGCCATGGCCTCTGCCCGGGTGAAATACTTGACTGATAGGTCAGTAATTGGGGTGGGGTCAGGAGGAAATCAAGGTGGACTCCATCACAC
>JAZBOL010000007.1:0-8709 GCA_036351115.1 Lysobacterales bacterium
CTCTACGAGGCGGGAACGATCCGCGTGAATCCCACCGGGTCGGTCACGGTGCTGACCGGGTCGCACAGCCATGGCCAGGGCCACGAAACGACCTTTGCCCAGCTCGTGACCGAAGAGCTGGGCGTCGATTTCGACAATGTCGAGGTGGTGCACGGGGATACGGGCAAGGTGCCTTTCGGCATGGGGACCTACGGTTCCCGTTCCCTGGCGGTGGGTGGTGTCGCGCTCATGGGCGCGCTCAAGAAGGTCAAGGACAAGGCGCGGAAGATCGCCGCGCACATGCTGGAGGCCTCGGACGAGGACATCGAGTTTCGCGACGGCCAGCTCGTCGTGAAGGGCACGGACCGCTCCGTCGCGTTCACGGACGTGGCCATGTCCGCCTACGTCCCCCACGACTATCCGCTCGAAGAGCTCGAACCCGGGCTCGAGGAAACGGCCTTCTATGATCCGAAGAACTTCACGTTCCCGGCCGGCTGCCACATTTGCGAGGTCGAGGTGGACCCGGACACGGGCGAGGTGGCCATCGTCCGCTTCGTGGCGGCGGATGACTTCGGCCAGGTGATCAATCCGCAGATCGTCGAGGGCCAGGTGCACGGCGGCCTGACCCAGGGCATTGGCCAGGCGTTGCTCGAGCGATGCGTCTATGACGAGGAGTCGGGGCAACTGCTCAGCGGCAGCATGATGGATTACTGCCTGCCCAAGGCCGACGACGTGCCGTTCTACGACGTGGACACCAACACGACCCTGTGCACGCACAACGTGCTGGGCGTCAAGGGCTGCGGCGAGGCCGGCGCCATCGGCGCGCCGCCGGCGGTGATCAACGCGGTGCTGAACGCGCTGGAGCCGCTGGGCGTCCGCGATATCCAGATGCCCGCCTCGCCCCAGCGCGTGTGGCAGGCCATCCAGTCGGCCAGCAACGGGGGAGGCGCGGCCCATGTATGACCTGACCTATCGAAAGCCGGCCACGCTGGAGGAGGCCGCGAGGCTGCTCGAGGCGGACGAGGACGCACAGATCGTTGCCGGCGGCATGACGCTCGTTCCCACGCTGAAACTGCGACTCGCCCAGCCGACCCAGCTCGTGGATCTCTCCGCTATCGACACGCTGCACGGGATTCGGGACCAGGGCACCGCCATCGAAATCGGCGCCATGACCCGCCACGCCGACGTCGCCGGCAGCGCGCTGGTTCAGGAAAAGATCCCCGCGCTGGCTCACCTGGCGAGCCGCATCGGCGATCCCCAGGTCCGGCACCGGGGCACGCTCGGTGGTTCGGTCGCCAACAGCGACCCTGCGGCGGACTACCCGGCCGGGGTGCTCGGCCTCGGGGCGACGATCGTGACGAATCGTCGCGAGATTGCGGCGGATGACTTTTTCCTGGACCTGTTCGAGACGGCCCTGGACCCCGGAGAAATCCTGGCCGCGATCCGCTTTCCCGTGCCCACGCGCTGTGGCTATGTCAAGTTTCCGAACCCGGCCTCGCGCTATGCCATCGTCGGCGTGTTCGTGGCCGATTTCGGCGGCAACTGTCGTGTCGCGGTTACCGGAGCCGGACCCTGCGCGTTCCGGGTTCCGGCCTATGAGGCGGCGTTGACGGAGCGTTTCGCGGACGACGCGCTCGCGGGGATCGAGATCGACGGTGGTCAGTTCAACGGCGACCTGCACGCCACGCCGGAATACCGGGCGCACCTGGTCGGTGTGATGGCGAAGCGCGCGGTCCAGGCTGCCGGTGGCTGAAGGGGACACGACACCGGGCTTGCCCGCCAGCGTCGAGGCCACACAAGCGCTGCTCGCCCGGGGTGACTACGTGGCCGGCGAAGGCCTGGCCACGGTGCTCTACCTGGCCCTGGCGATGGAGCGGCCCGTGTTGCTCGAAGGAGAGAGCGGCGTGGGCAAGACCGAGGTCGCCAAGGTCCTGGCGACGGGCCTGGGACGTCCGCTGATCCGCCTGCAGTGCTACGAAGGGCTGGAGATGGCGGACGCGGCGTTTGAGTGGAACTATCCCCGGCAACTCATGGCCATCCGCCGCGCCGAGGCGGCGGGGGAGGGCGCCCCGTCCGAACCGGAGCTCTATGGCCCCGAGTACCTCCTCGAACGGCCCCTGCTCAGCGCGCTGCGCTTCGAAGGCGCTCCCCCCGTGCTGCTTATCGATGAGATCGACCGGGCCGATGAGCCCTTCGAGGCGTTCCTGCTCGAATTCCTCTCCGAATTCCAGCTGAGCATTCCCGAACTGGGGACGGTGCGGGCGCCGTCCCCGCCCGTGGTCGTGATCACCTCGAACCGTACCCGGGACGTTCATGACGCCCTGCGCCGGCGCTGCCTGTATCACTGGGTGGATTACCCCGGCGCCCACGCCGAGCGCCGCATCCTCGCCCTCAAGGCGCCGGGGCTCGCAGAAGCCCTGACCGCCCAGCTCGTGGACTTCGTGCAGCGGCTGCGCGGGGAAGACCTCCACAAGCGCCCCGGGTTGTCCGAGACCCTGGACTGGGCCCAGGCGCTGACCCAGCTGGACGTGGTCTCCCTTACCGGACCCGTGCTGGACGACACCCTGGGCACCTTGCTCAAGCACAAGGACGACATCGAACGTATCCGTGGCTCGGAGGCGGCCCGCCTGCTCGCCGAGGTGCAGGCGGCGGCCTGACCCGCCGGTCGGAGCGCAATGACGATGGGCCCGCCGGCAACTTCGTCCCACCCCGGGCAGCTGCCCCGGAATCTGCTGAATTTCTGCCGCCTGCTTCGCTCCGCGGGTTTGCCGGTCGGCGCGGATCAGCTGTTGCATGCCGGGTCCGCCCTGGCGCTGGTCGGCCTGGACAGCCGGGAGCGGGTGTACTGGGCCCTGCGGACGAACCTGGTTCGCGATCCTGGCCAGTTCGAGATCTTCGACCAGGCGTTTCGCCTGTATTTCCGTAACCCCCGGCTTCTCGAGCAGCTCATGGGACAGCTGTTGCCCACCCTGCAACGGCCCGTGGACGATGATGAAGCGGGGCGGCAACAGGTCAACCGCCGCTTGCGGGACGCGCTCGGCCAGGAGGGCGGCGAACCGGGCGAAAGTGTGTTGCTGGAACTGGATCGCTCCGGGTCGTCTTCGGATGCGGTGCGGCTGGCGCGCAAGGACTTCGCCCAGATGAGCCGGGAGGAATATGCCGAGGCCCTGGAACTGCTGCGCCGGGACTGGCGGGCCTTCCCGCCGATGCGGATTCGCCGCTACCGGAGAACGCGGCGCCGGGGACAGCTGGATCTGCGCGGAACGACCCGCAGCGCGCTGCGACGGGGCCTGGGCGAAGCGCTTCCGGTCCTGCGGTGCCGGCGCCGGCGGCCACCGGACCTGGTCTTGCTCGTGGACGTTTCCGGTTCCGTGAGTGCCTATGGCCGGTCGTTTCTCCAGTTCGCGCATCTGCTGGCCCATCGCTATCCGGTCGTTCGGTGTTTCGTCTTCGGGACCCGGCTCACGGACGTTTCCCGGCTCCTGCACCCCAAGGATCCGGACCGGGCCCTGGCGTCCATCACCGCCACGGTGCCGGATTGGGACGGCGGCACCCGCATTGCCGCGTGTCTGCAGGAATTCAATCGGATCGCCTCTCGCGAGGTGCTTTCGCGACCGGCGACCGTGCTGCTCTTGAGTGATGGGCTCGAGCGCGGGGATCCGCAGAGGCTCCAGGAGGCCATGGCCACCCTGCAGCGCCGGGCCCGGCGGATCTGGTGGATGAACCCCTTGCTGCGCTATGACCGGTTTGAGCCCCTGGCCGCGGGCATTCGCGCCATCCTGCCCCATGCGGATCGCGTGTTGCCGTGTCACAATGTAACGACACTGGTTGAGCTCGCGTCCCTCCTGCAAACGTCGCCGGGGAACGCGGGTCTCCCGAGGCAGCGATTCGAGCATCGAGGTTGAACCCCATGATCAAGCAAGGAATATTCGCCCTGTTGCTGGCGCTGCTGCCGCTCCCGGCCGCCGTGCACGCCGACATCGATCCAGCGCTGGTCGAGGGCATGAGCCCCGCCGAGTGGGATGACGTGGACACGCTCTACACCCGCGGCGAGGTCGATCTGACCCGCTTTCGCTCCGTTCTCATCGAAGCGCCGAGCGTGGAGATGCGCAACGGCTGGCTGCGCCAGCAGAACCGGGTCCGCGTCTCGCCGCAGGACCGGATTCGTCCCGAGGATGAAGAGAAGATCCAGGAGGAGCTCTCCGCGGACCTCGTCGATCGCTTCACGGCGACCCTCGACCGGGCGGGGTTCCGGGTCGTGGCCGAGGCCGGACCGGACACGCTGGTCGTGAGGCCGTCGCTTGTCCGGGTGGATGTTTTCGACCCGAATCTCGCCTATCGCCAGAGTGCCCGCCGCGTCACTGTTCCCTCGGCCCAGGCCGGCTCCAACCTGATCGCCACGGACATGACGCTGCAACTGCAGTTTTTCGAGGGCGCTTCGGACGCGGCCCTGATCGTGGCGGAAGACCGGCTGCAGGCGCGCAAGGTGACTTCCAACATCGGCCTGGACGTCACGGATCGCCAGGCCAATGCCGTGATTTTCGACCGCTGGGCGAGCAAGCTCGTCAAGGCGCTCAACGGCGCCTGAAGCGCCGCTGAGCTCTGAAGTCCTACCCGCAGGGCCCCGGGGCGGATCCCCTCAGGTGCCGACCACGCCGCCGCCCTTGCGCCGGATGACGAAGGTGCAGTCGCGGGGGATTCGACCGCTGCCATCCTCTGCCGGAAAGTTCGTCAGTTCCGGGTTCCCGTTGCCGGGGTGCTGGGTGTTGACGAACATCGTTTCTCGGTCCGGCGTCACCGTGAGGCCGGTGATTTCATCACCGTTCACGCCGGTCAGCAGACGCCGGATTTCACCGGTGTTCGTGTTCGACACCAGCAGCTGGTTCTGCAGCCCGTCCTTCTGCCCGCCATCGGTTTCGATGAACAGGCGTCCATCCGGGTCCGCCCAGATGCCGTCCGGATCGGAGAAGCTTTCCTCCGTGCCGTGCGTGTCCTCGGCGAACAGGAAGATGTCCCATTCGAAGACCGTGCCGACGAACTGATCCGTATCCCGCCAGCGAATGATGTGGCCGTCGCTGTTGGGCGCCAGGGGGTTGGCAGCGTCCGCCTCCGTGCGGCGGCTGTTGTTGGTGAGGGTGCAGTAACAGTAGCCATCCGGGGCGACGGACGTCCACTCGGGGCGATCCATGGGCGTGGCGCCCAGCAGGTCCGCGGCGACCCGCGCATAGGTCAGCACCTCGGCCTGGTCTTCAAAGCGGCGTGCCAGGGTGGGATTGTCGATCGTCAGCTCGAGCCATTCGCCCACACCGCCCTCGTAGAACCGGGCCACGTACAGCTTGCCCTCGTCCAGCGGGCTCACCCCTTTCGCGATCATGCTGCGCCAGTTGTCGTCTGAGACGTATTTGTAGATGTAGTCGAAGCGCTGGTCATCGCCCATGTACACGACCACGCGACCGCCCCGGCCCACGGTGAGCTCGGCGCCTTCGTGCTTGAAGCGGCCGAGTGCCGTGCGCTTGACCGGCACCTGGCTGCCGTCCTGGGGGTCGATCTCCACGACCCAGCCGAAACGGTTGTCCTCGCCATTCTGTTGACTCAGGTCGAAACGCTCGTCGAAGCGCTCCCAGCCGTAACCGAAGCCGGCGACGGAAAAGCCGTAGCGCAGCTGCTCTTCGGTGGCGAAACCGGAGAAGATTTCGTTGAGGCGCGCATTCACGAGTCCGGCGATCTCCTGCTCGCTGGCCCCGGGGTTGTCGGCGGTCACCGTGCGCAGGATGGCCGGGAACAGGGCCTGGACATAGGCGTTGCCGAAATAGCCGTTGAAGTTCTCCTCGCAGGTCAGGTAGGTGCCCCAGGGGGTTTTGCCGGAGGAGCAGTTGTTCACCGTGCCCCGCGTTTCCCCCCGGTCGAGCTGCAACAGCGCCTGGCCGACGGGAGAATCGGCCACGGGGCCACTGAAGGTCACCGGCGTGTTGACGTGAACCCGGCGATTGCGGGTGTCCGGGACCACCTCCCAGGTGCCGCCGGACTCTTCGATGGCCACCACCGACACGCCGTGCGCGTGCTGGGAAAGGCGAACGTCCTCGAGATTCTCGGGCCCGCTCTTGCCCGTCACGTGGCTGTTCCGGCCAAACTCGTGATTGATGCACAGTACGCCCCGGGTGTTGCTCCGGCGTCGCCCCGCGGTTTCCGGAAACAGCCACATGCCGTCATGGCCGATCCCGACCTGGAAGGCCTGCTCGTCCGCCGTCGGGCGCCGGTCCGGGTCGCCGTCATATTCCGGGATGCCGGCCTTGAGCGGCGTGCCCCAGGGGATGAGGGTCTGGTATTCGTAGTCCGGCGAAATGAGCGGCACGCGCCCGTCGCTGGCGGCGGCGTCCGCCAGGGTCACCGGTTGAAAGTCCATGAGCGGCGCCCGGAATTTCGGGCTGACCAGTTCCGGTTTGAACTCGCCGAGCGTGTTGGCCATCAGCGAGGGCGTCATGAACGCGGCGGCGGTCGTCAGCCCGCCCTTGACAACGCTGCGGCGGGAGAGACGCCTGGCCGCGATGGATTGGAAGGTTTCATTGCCCGAGTGATTGGTGATCACCTCGTCTTCGATTCGTTCGTCCTGGGAAGGAAGGATGTCTTCGTGGCGCATGAAGATGGACCTCGTGCCTGGGTTGGGGAGCCCGTCAAGCTAGAGGATCATTTTTTCAGGAGCGGGTCGGTTTGCTGACAGTTTCTTGAATGAGCGTCCCACGCGCCCGGGGAACGCTCGCAGGCTACCTGATCCGGGCGCCCGCCATGGCCGGCGGCTCGAGCGTCAGCTGGGGCTGAGTTGGATAGCGGAAGTCGTTAGAATGTCCGCTCGCACCCAGGACGCCCTACATGAAAACCTCATTTGCTGCTGCTCTCGCCGCAATGCTGGCGCCCGGCGCCGCCTTCGCCGACCGGGTGGGCCCACCGTCGCCCGCCAGCACCGTGCCGGTTCCCGCCTTCGCACAGGCGGACAGCGGCGGGGGCGGCCTGTCCAACCCTCGGTCGACCGGCCTGACCGACCTCGCCATCGAAATGACCAATCCCTTCGGGAGCGTGTTCAGCGTGTTCAACCGCGTGGAGTTCACGGGCTTCCAGGGGGATCTCGACGGCGCCGGCGACCAGGAGCGTTTGAACTGGGACGTCCAGGTTTCGTTTCCGTTTCTGCTGGACAGCGGTCGCCGGATCGTCACGCGCATGAACTTCCCGATCAATCTGGGCGAGCCGACGTATTTCACGCCGACCCGGGACTACGTGGAATGGGGCATCCGGCAGGACGCGGAGACCCTGTCCAACGGGAACCCGTGGTTCGATGGCCACGGGCACCTGTCGGACATTTCCTGGGACGTCTCCTGGGGCGGCACCAGTGACAGCGGGTGGATCACCGGCATCGGCCTGGCCGGGGTGCTGCCCACCGGGCAGGACGGCTCCATCGAGCGGGACCAGTATCTCCTCGGGCCGGATCTGACCCTGGGCAAGGTGTCCGACTGGGGCATTCTGGGCGCCCGGCTCCGTCACCTGACCGACGTGGCCGACGTGGTCGATACCATCGATTACAGCACGAACGAAACGCACCTCGAGGTGTTCCTCAATTATCCGCTGAACAACCGCTGGAGCATCGTCTCCAGCCCGACGCTGGTCTACGACTGGGAGGCGACGAGCGGCAACCACCTGCTCCTGCCCCTGGGCGGTGGCGTATCCCGCATGATGCGCTGGTTCGGCGTGCCCGTGAAAATGGACATCGAACTGGAATACTACGTGGCCAGCGCCGACACCTTCGGCCCCGAGTGGCTGGCCCGCTTCAGCCTGTCACCCGCCATCCTGGACCGGGCGCGTCGCTGACGCCCCGGACTCCGTCGTCCGTGGCCCTCAAGCACGTTCAGCAAACCTACGACGCCCTGGGCGCCGAGGACCCGCTCTACGCCGTGCTGAGCTTTCCCGGCAAGGAAGGCAACCGCTGGGATCCGGAGGTCTTTTTCCAGCGCGGCGAGGTCGAAATCGACGCGGTGCTCGCTGACCTGAAAGACCGGGGCGTCGAGCTGAATCATCAACGGGCCCTGGATTTCGGGTGCGGGGTCGGGCGCCTGACCCAGGCGCTCGCGAAGCACTTCGAGCGCGTGGATGGTGTGGACATCTCGCGCACCATGGTGCAGGCCGCCGGGGAGTACAACCGGCACGGTGACCGCTGCGCTTACCACGTGAACACGAAGCCCGACCTGTCCCTGTTCGGGGACGGGGTCTTCGACTTCATCTACAGCAACATCACCCTGCAGCACATCCCCCCCGAGGCCTCGGAGGCCTACATCAGGGAGTTTTTCCGGGTGCTGCGCCCCGGCGGTGTCGCCCTGTTCCAGGTGCCCAGCGGGCGCCGCCGCTCCAGCCACGGGCTGGCCGCGGCCTGGTATCGCTTTCGTTCCGGGACCCTGCGCCGGGCCTGGAAGCGCCTGCGCGGCAAACCGCCGGTGGAAATTCACAGCGTCCACCGCGACCGGGTGCTCGAACTGATTGCGGGATCGGGAGGGCAGCTGCTCGATAGCTGGCAGGAAGGCTCGGTCCGTCGCAAGCGCACGAGCTGGTTCTACCTCGCCTCCCGGACGCCAACCCCGGGCAAGCCATGACTTCACGCTCCTCGAAGCGCGCTATCGCGCGTTCGGCCGCCCTGCTGGCGCTGGCCCTGTCCATGGTATTTCCCCTCTCGCCAGTCTTGGCTCAGGA
>JAZBOL010000008.1:0-3706 GCA_036351115.1 Lysobacterales bacterium
CGCGGCGCACGAGATCCTGGTCCGGGACGCCGCGAACTGCACCGGGCAGTTCTTCATCGACGAAGACGTGCTCGTGCAGGCGGGCGTAAGGGACTTCGACCGCTACGCGGTACAGCCGGGCGCCCCGCTCATGAAGGATCTGTTCCTGGACTGAGGCTCCGTGAGGCGGGTGCGGGCAATCTCCCCGCCTGAGACGATCAACCAAACATGCTAGGTTGGGAGTACGCCCCAACATCGTCCAATCCCATGAGAAGCCGAAAATCCAGGCTCGCAGCGCCCGCAGACGCCCCCGCCCTCCCCGCCCAAGCCCGTCACGGTCAAGGCTTCAGCCTTCGACAGACCGCGGCAGCCGCTCTGGGCGCGCTGGCGCTCTCGGTATCCCTTCCGCTGTCAGCGAACGACCCGGGCCCCAGCAACGGCGTGGCCGGCGACCCCGACGCCCTTTTTCGCCAGGGCATGTGGTGGGACCCGCGGCACGAGGGCAGCGGCTGGGACATCAGCCGGATCGGAAATTTCCTGTTCGCCATCTGGTACACCTATGACGCCGACGGCGAACCGATCTGGTACACGTCGGGCGCCGAGATCACGGAAGGCCGCTTCGAGGGCGATTTGCTCGTGCATCGCTGGAATGTCTCCGCCGGGACGGTCGCGAGCCCGGAACAGGTCGGCAGCCTGGCCATCAATTTTCCCCAGGCGCAGCGGGCCGCGGTCACCTGGACGCTGGACGGGCAGGAGGGCACGCGTGACCTGCAGCCCTTCCGCTTTGCCGCCGAGCCGACGCTCGAAGACTACAGCGGCACCTGGTACGACCCGGAAGAGCCCGGCTACGGGATCACGGTGCAGACCCAGGGCGAAGCCACCTTCACCGTCGTGTATGCCTACG
The DNA here is from genome assembly GCA_036351115.1 of Lysobacterales bacterium. GTDB lineage: Bacteria > Pseudomonadota > Gammaproteobacteria > Xanthomonadales > SZUA-36 > Marinihelvus. The sequence continues at coordinate 884 of JAZBOL010000008.1, forward strand.
ACGCCGCCGGCAACCCAACCTGGCGCACCGGGCTCGGCACGGACGGTGAACGGCGGTTCGACCTGATCCGCTCCACGGGTCGATGCCCGTCCTGCACAGGTGGTGATGTCAGCCAGGCGCCGGCCGGCGCCATCTCGCTCGAGTTCGACTCGGAAACGGACCTGCTCGTGGCGCTCGAATCCCTCGATCAGTCGTGGGACCGGGCCGCCGCCACGCACGTGATGATTTCGGACCCGCCTTCCGGGCGACCGCATCCGGCGGCCATGGCCAACCTCGCGTCATCGGAGGCGCTGCGCTTTTTCTTCAAGGAAGCCTGGTACACCGGCCAGCCCGCCTACGGCCCCAGCATCTGCCCCCGGCCGCCGATCGTCAGCCCGGCCCCGCCGATACCGGGCGATGACGGCGGCGGCCTCGTGTCCCAGACCAACGTCCAGGAAGCGGGCGTGGATGAGGCGGACCTGATGAAGGTCCGGGGCGACACGCTGTTCAGCATCGACTATCCGCTGGGCTATGACTTGCCGGTACTCGAGGCGCCGGAAGGGGAAACCCCGGGCCGGCGACAAGTCATTTCCCAGTTCAACGTCGATCCGGCGTCGGGCAACCCGACCCGGGAACGGTCCTTCGATCTCGAGATCCCGCCCTTCCGGCGCTACGGCAACCACGTGGTGGAACAGGGCCTCTATCACCACGAAGACGAGACGGGTCGTGGCACCCTGATCTTCCAGGGGAGCCAGGTCGAAACCGGCTGCTACTACGACGGTCCGGGGCGCTCGCGCCTGGTGGCCTGGGACACGGGCGAAACAGGCAGCGACGCGCCGATCGTGGACCTGAGTTTCGAAGGCGAAATCGTGTCGAGCCGGCTGATCGAGGATCGGCTCTTCGTGCTCACGTCCTACCGGCCCGATTTCGTGTCCCTTACCGAAAAGGCGCTCCCGCCGGACCTGATCAAAGACGAGTACACGGAGGAGGAATTCTTCGAGATCATCCGGTCCATCGACGCCGATCAGCTCCTGCCCCGGGTCACGGGGACGGATGGGGTGTCTCACCCCCTCGTGTCCGCGGAAAACATCCTCGTGCCGCCACTGCCGGGAACCCGGCTCGCCCCGGTGCTCAACGTGCTCAGCGTGTTCGAGGTCGCGGACCTGGCTGCACCGCCGCAGAGCATGGCCATCCTCGGCTGGGTGAATGGCCTGTACGCCTCACAGCGAAGCGTCTGGCTGGCGAGCGCCAAGGAAAATCGCGTCCTTACGGGCAGTGGGCGTGTCGAGCGCACCGGGTTCATCGATACGGATCTGCATCGCTTCGCCATCGAGGACGAGGGCGTGGTGTACACGGGCAGTGGCACGATCGAGGGCAGCATCGGCTACGATCCCGCGGCGCTGGCCTATCGCCTCAGCGAGTACGACGGCGCCCTGCGCGTCCTGAGCCATTCCGATTCCTGGTTCGATCGCTGGGATGAATGGGGCAGCAACCGGCTGACGGTCCTCGCGACCACGGCCGGCGACGACCTGCTCCTGAAAACGCGCGCGGTGCTGCCCAATGCCGACCGCCCCGAGCGCATCGGCAAGCCCGGGGAAGACGTGTTTGGCGTGCGCTTCTTTGGCGAGCGCGGCTACGTGGTGACCTTCGAGCGCATTGACCCGCTCTACGCCATCGACCTGGCCGACCCGGACGACCCGGTGGTCCTCGGCGGCCTGGAGATCCGCGGATTTTCCGACTACCTGCACCCCGTCAGCGAAGACCTGCTCCTGGGCGTCGGCCTGGACAGCGTGGTCATCGACGCCGGGACGCCCATGGAACGCTCCGTGGACCAGGGGGTCCAGGTGGGCCTGTTCGACGTGAGCAATGCTACCGCGCCGGTCCTGCTGGACCGGGACGTCATCGGATTCCGCGGCACCTGGACCTCCGTGCTCGATTCGTTCCACGCGTTTACCTGGCTGCCGGGGGATGAGGAGAGCAACCGTCCCACGCGCTTTGCGATCCCGGTGGCCGTGCGGGGTCCTGACGCCGGCATGCCCCCCGACCCCGATCCGACGGCCTGGTACGACTGGCAGCTGACGGGCGTCATGCAGTACGAGATTCCCCTCGGAACCGGCCCCCTGGGGCTCCGCCGCCTGGGAATCGCCAACGTGGCGACGCGGGAAACCACCGAACCGGAAGAGACGTGGCGCTACGACCATTTCACGCCCGATGCGATGCGTTCGGTGATCCACACGGACCGGCTCATGGTGACCTGGCACGGCGGGCTGTTCAGCCTGCCCTGGGGCGCCACCGCCGCCCTGTCGCCGGCGGATGACTGCGCGCTGTGCGTGCGCCCGGGCGTGGATGCGCCCTGATCGGCGGCGCCGTGGGCCGGGCGCCGGCTAGCCCAGCCGCGAGAGCACGTCCCTTGCCGCGGCTGCGGTCTCGCGCAGATCCTCTTCCGTGTGCGCCTGGGACACGAAGCCCGCCTCGAAGGCCGAGGGCGCCAGGTAGATGCCCGCATCCAGCATGCCGTGGAAGAAGCGCTTGAACGCTTCCTGGTCGCAGGCCATGACCTCCTCGAAGCTCGTGACCACGGGTGCGTCGGTGAAAAAGAAACCGAACATGCCGCCCGCCTGGCTGAAGGCCATGGGCACGCCGGTGGCCTCGGCCGCTTCGCGCAGGCCCTCGATCAGGAACGTGGTTTTTTCCGTGAGGGTCTCGTAGAAGCGGGGCGCCGTGATCAGGTCCAGGTTGGCGAGGCCCGCTGCCATGGCCACCGGGTTGCCGGACAGGGTGCCCGCCTGGTACACGGGCCCCAGTGGCGCGACCAGTTCCATGATCTCCCGCTTGCCGCCGAAG
>JAZBOL010000009.1:0-17794 GCA_036351115.1 Lysobacterales bacterium
CAGCACACACCTTCGTCAGCGCCGCCGTCAGCGTCGTCTTGCCGTGGTCCACGTGACCGATCGTGCCAACGTTCACGTGCGGCTTGTTACGTTCGAACTTTTCCTTGGACATGGATGTCTCCGCGAATGCCTGTTTTTACCAATTTGAACCAATCTGGTGCCCACAACTGGACTTGAACCAGTGACCTCTCCCTTACCAAGGGAGTGCTCTACCGCCTGAGCTATGCGGGCGGAAACCTCGTGTCATTGCTTTACCGAATCCCCTGGCCCTGGGCCTGGCGGTCCGGAACCGGCGCAACGACGGGCCGGTCGATTGGAGCGGGTGATGGGAATCGAACCCACATCATCAGCTTGGAAGGCTGAGGTTCTACCGTTGAACTACACCCGCTCAAGCTTTACTCACCTGGCGGCCGCAGCTCCCTGCGACCGCCCGGCTGGAAGGAACGCCCGGAAACCTGCCCCCGGAACAAAAACGAGGGACGCAGACCTCTGTCCGGGCCCATGTCCGACGCGTTGACTCCCAGCTTGTCGCACCTCGATCCTCTTCAATGCGGTGCGTGCTCACCGGCCAATCCGGCCGCTTTTTCCCACGATTCCCGGGTCTTGCGACACCGGTGAAGGTGGTGGAGGGGGTAGGATTCGAACCTACGAAGGCATAGCCAGCAGATTTACAGTCTGCCCCCGTTGACCGCTTGGGTACCCCTCCAGCGAGCAAGCCGCCTATATTGCCTGACAATCGACAGGATCGTCAAGGGACGGCGGCGAAAACAGCGCGGCATTGTAAGGCCGAATCGGCCCGGTGACAAGGCAGGGATGGGGGTTTTTTCGGGATGCGGCTCAAAGTGCTCCGCGTGCGGGAAATTCGCGCCTAGTCTTCGTCTTCGTCGTCGAAATCGTCATCGACGTAGTCGTCGTCATCCGAGAGATCGGCGTCGTCGAGATCGACGTCGTCTTCGTCCTGCGCGGCGACATAGCGGGAACCGTCTTCGTCGTCCTCGTCGTCTTCCAGCTCGAGATCGAGATCGAGATCGAACTCACCGTCGCCGAAATCATCGAGCAGGGCGCGAAGCTCCCGCTTTTCGCGCATCTTCTCGATACGACGGCGTCGCGCCGCCGGCGATTCGGCCTTCAGCGCCTTATCGTCACCGGGGCCCCCGCCCTTCTGATCGCGATCACCAGCCATGACCCGGAATCTCCCATCCGAAGCGATTGCAGGTTTGCGTTATACGCAAATTTCGGGCTGCGCGGTAGTCCCGGGCGAGACTTTCGGCCCTCGCCGGGGTCAGACGTTGAAGCGAAACAGGATCACGTCGCCTTCCTGCACCACGTAATCCTTGCCTTCCATGCGCAGCTTGCCGGCCTCCCTGGCGCCCTGCTCCCCGCCTCCCGCCAGGTAGTCCTCGAATCCGATGACCTGGGCCCGGATGAAGCCTCGCTCGAAATCCGTGTGGATTCGCCCGGCCGCCTGCGGCGCCCGGGACCCGCGCACCACGGTCCACGCCCGCACTTCCTTCGGGCCGGCGGTGAAAAAGGTCAACAGTCCGAGAAGGTCGTAACCGGCGCGGATAACCTGTGCGAGCCCGGATTCGCTGACGCCGAGGTCAGCGAGAAACTCCGCCTGCTCTTCCGGCTCGAGTCCGGCCAGCTCCGACTCGATGCCGGCGCACACGGAAACCACCTGCACGTCCTCACCGGCGACGTGGGCCCGCAACGCGTCCACGTGAGGATTGCCTGCCAGGCCATCCTCGTCGACGTTGGCGATGAACATGACCGGCTTGAGCGTCAGCAGATTGAGGTCCCGGATCTCGCGACGCGCTTCATCATCCAGCTCCAGGGCGCGGAGGCCACCCGGCGCGTCCAGTGCGGCCTGGAGCCGCTTGAGCAGGTCGAGCCGACGCAGCACGGCCTTGTCGCCGGTCCGCTGAAGCTTCTCCGCCTTCTGCAGGCTGCGCTCGATGCTCTCGAGATCCGCGAGCATCAACTCCGTGTTGATCGTTTCCACGTCGGCCACGGGATCCACCCGCCCCTCCACGTGCACCACGTCGTCATTTTCGAAGCAACGAACCACGTGTGCGATGGCATCCACCTCGCGAATGTGGGAGAGAAACTGGTTCCCCAGGCCCTCCCCCTTTGATGCGCCGGCCACCAGGCCCGCGATATCGACGAACTCCATCGTCGTCGGCACGACCCGCTCCGGTTTGTTGATGGCCGCGAGCTGATCGAGACGCGGATCGGGGACCGGGACCATGCCCACATTCGGATCGATGGTACAAAACGGGTAGTTCTGCGCCTCGATGGCGGCTTCAGTCAGCGCATTGAACAGGGTGGACTTGCCCACATTGGGCAGTCCGACGATGCCACAGCGAAATCCCATGGTCTTGCTCTCCGTATCGGGCGCGCCGGGGTGCGGCGCTTTCAGTTTTGGGTATGCAGCCGGGTCATGGCGTCCTGCATGCGCCCGCCAATCACCAGCGGCATGACGTCGACGGCCCGGTCGATCGCAGCGTCGATTTCCGAACGCTGCCCGGCTGGACTGCGTCCCAGGACATAGCGGGTGACCGCGTCCTTGTTGCCGGGATGTCCAATGCCAATGCGAAGACGGTGAAACTCCGGCGTGCCGAGATGACGAATCATGTCCCGAATGCCGTTGTGCCCACCGTGCCCACCACCGGTTTTGAGCCGGGCCACTCCCGGCGGCAAGTCCAGTTCGTCGTAGGCCACCAGGATGTGTTCCGGCGCGATCCGGTAGAAATCCACCAGGGCGCGAACGGCCTGGCCGCTGTGGTTCATGAACGTCGTGGGTCGGGCGAGGACGAGATCGCGACCCTGCCAGTTGACCGTGGCGGACTCGGCCTGCTGGCGCGCCTGGGCCTTGAGGCCCACGCCCACCACCCTGAGCAGGCGCTCCAAAAACCAAAACCCGGCGTTGTGCCGGGTTTCAGCGTACTTGAGGCCTGGGTTTCCCAGGCCCACGATCAGGAGCCGGTCAGACACCGTTGGGGTCAGACTTACTCTTTGTCTTCGGCTTCGGCGTCGTCGCCGTCTTCGGCCTCGGCATCCGCGTCGGCGTCTTCCGGCGCTTCCTCACCGGCCGCTTCAACGGCTTCCGCTTCGGCTTCGGCAGCCGCGGCGGCGCCCGAGCCCTGGCTCTCGCTGATGTGCACGGCGTTGGCCACCATGACGTTGGACTCTTCGTCCTCGGTCAGGGACAGCAGCGTCACGCCTTCCGGCACGTTGAGGTCCGCCAGCATGATGGCGCCGCCCGGCTCGAGGGCGGACAGGTCCACCTCGATAAACTCGGGCAGGTCCTTCGGCAGCGCGGAAATTTCCACTTCCGTCAGCTGGTGCTGGATCACCACGCCCGGCTCCTTGCCGGCCGGGCTCTGCTCTTCGCCAACGAAGTGCAGCGGCAGGGACATGCGCAGTTCTTCCTTCGCGGAAACGCGCATGAAGTCCACGTGCATGATCGTCGGCTTGAAGGGATGGCGCTGCATGTCACGGATGACGACCTGCTGCGTGCGACCGTCACCGACGCGAATCTCCAGGATGCTGGAGAAAAACGCCTCGTTTTCGGCGGCGTGCCAGACCTCGCGGTGCTCGAGCGTCAGGGCGACGGGATCTTTCTCACCGCCGTAGATGACCGCGGGAACGCGTCCGGCGTGACGCAGGCGGCGGCTCGCACCTTTCCCCACGTCCTCGCGGATGTCCGCGGAAAGCGTATGAAAATCAGTCATTGGGTATTCCTCGGGTTTTTCTCGATGAACGCGTGACAGCCACGCGCATGGCCTTTCGACCCATCACGACCTTCCGGCCAATAAAAAGGCGACCCGCGACCAGGACGCCCTTGCTCAACTCAGCGCGCCATTATAGCGGGAAATGCGTGCTTCAGGAAAGGGGGTGCGCGGCCATGCGGCGCGGATCAGTCCACGTACAGGGAGGAGACGCTCTCGCCCAGGCTCATGCGGCGAATGGTCTCCGCGAGCATCTGCGCCACGGACAGCTGCCGTATGCGCGTGCAGGCCCGGGACTCCTCGCTGAGCGGGATCGTATCCGTAACCACGAGCTCATCGAGCTCGGACGCTTCGATGTTCCGAATCGCGGGACCGGAAAGCACCGGGTGGACGCAGTAGGCCACGACGCGCCTGGCACCCTTTTCCTTCAGGGCGCCGGCGGCGGAGCACAGGGTGCCAGCCGTATCGACCATGTCGTCGACCAGCACGCAGGTCATGCCCTCGACCTCGCCGATGATGTTCATCACGGTGGCCACGTTGGCCCGGGGACGGCGCTTGTCGATGATGGCCAGGTCGGCATCGAGACGCTTGGCGATGGCCCGCGCCCGGACCACGCCACCCACGTCGGGCGAAACGACCACGAGGGGCTGGGACTGGCGCTGCCAGATATCGGCCAGGGTCAGCGGCGAGGCGTACACGTTATCGACGGGAATATCGAAGAAACCCTGAATCTGGTCCGCGTGCAGGTCGATGGTGACCAGCCGGTCCGTACCCGCGGCGCTGATCATGGTCGCGGCGACCTTGGCCGTGATCGGCACCCGGGCCGACCGGGGACGCCGGTCCTGTCGGGCATAGCCGAAATAGGGGACAACGGCAGTGACGCGCGAGGCCGAGGCGCGTTTGAGCGCATCGACCATGACCAGCAATTCCATGAAATTGTCAGCGGTGGGCGCGCAGGTCGGCTGGACGACGTAGCAGTCGCGGCCGCGGATGTTCTCCATGATCTCGACCATGACTTCGCCGTCGCTGAAGCGACCGACGTTCGCCTTGCCCATGGGGACACCCAGCTCGTGCGCGATATCGTGGGCGAGCGCCGGGTGCGCATTGCCGGAAAACACCATGAGGGAAGGACTGGCCACGTTTTGATTCCCTGAGAAAATGGCTGGGACGGCAGGACTCGAACCTGCGAATGCGGGGATCAAAACCCCGTGCCTTAACCAGCTTGGCGACGTCCCAGTTGTTTAGTTCAGTAGATTCAGACTGTTGTCGTTCTTCGAATTCTGTGTCGTGCTGTGTATCTCGTCAGCGACCGGCGAAAGCCAGTGCCGCATGGAGCGGAGACTCGTCCAGACCCCGGACAGCGCGCACATTATAGTGGTTTTTCAGCGCCGTGGTGAGCCGATGTGCCTCGGCCTCGTCGACGGCCTCCAGGTACAGGGTGCTGCCGCTGCCGGACAGCCTCGGAGCACCGTAAGCGGACAGGCGCTCGACCGCTTCGGCCACCGCCGGTTCACGCTTTTTCAGCACCGGAAGGAACGCGTTGCCATGAGCGCAGAGATCGCCTCGAAGCTCCCGCGGCAGCGCCGGCGAATTTCGTTCAAGCTCCGGATCGGCGAACAGGCATGCCGTGGCCGCGTGCACGCGGGGAAAAACCAGGACGTACCAACGCTCGCCAAGCGCGACCGGTTCGAGGTCGTCCCCAATGCCCTCCGCCCAGGCGCTTCGCCCCCGGACGAATACCGGGACATCGGCGCCGAGCTGCAGGCCGATCTCCGCCAGCTGGCCCAGGGAAAAGCCGCAGCCCCACAGGTGATTCAGACCCAGGAGCACCGTGGCCGCGTCCGTGCTGGAACCACCAAGACCCGAACCCTGCGGAATGCGCTTGTGCACCGTGACCTCGGCGCCGCCGAACGGCCTGTCCGCTGACCGGGCCGCCTCCCCGAGCGCCGTCGCCGCGCGGAGGGACAGGTCATCGTCGACGGCCACGCCCTCGATGTCGGCGCCCCGGCGGATCGAGCCATCCTCGAGCCGGGTGAGCGACACGTCGTCGCCCCAGTCGAGGAGCTGAAACACCGTCTGCAGGTCGTGGTAACCGTCCGGGCGACGCCCGGTGATGCGAAGAAAGAGATTCAGTTTCGCCGGCGCCGGCAGCACGAGGGTGTCAGTCTTCATCGACTGACCCCGCGCCGCCCTGCCCTTTACCCGGCGTCCCGGTCCTCGACCAGCGGCTGATGGCCAGCCGGATGCTCACGTCCGCCCGGCTCAGCTGCAGGCGGCTGGGCAGACGCCGTTCCTCCGGCCCATCCACGTAGCGGGTCCATTCCACGGTCCAGCCATCCTGGACCAGGCGTGCGAGGGTGCCGTCATCATTGAATTCGCGAGCTTTCGGTTCAGGACCCTGGGGCCAGGCAAGGCCCCGCACCCACCAGGCCAGGGCCGTGACCGGCGCGGTCCAGCCCGTCTGATCGAAGACCAGGTCTTCGACCCGGGGGGCTTCCCGCACCGTACCGTCCTTGAGCTCCAGGCGGGCGACCTCCGGCGCGACCCGAAGGCGCCAGGCGCCCTGCCCCAGGGTCCCGCGAAACGCCAGCTCGGCTTCGTCCCGGGCCTGGGTCCAGTCCAGGCGACCGCTCCCCCCCTCATCACCCTGGCTCACACCCAGGCGCCCGGTCAGGGACCAGCCCGGCCAGGCGACCAAGGCCTCGGCGCGTTCGGCGTAGGCCTGTTCGGGATCCGGGGCCACGGTCCGGGGCGCTTGCGTCGCACAGGCGCTGAGCAGCGCCATGCCGAGCAACAGCGGCAGGGACCGGTACAGCATGGTACGGGGCAACACGCTCATGGCCTCACGCCCAACGCCGCAGTCTCGTGGACCACTCAGAACTCGACGCCGAACCGGTCCAGGGTTTCGCGGAGCACCGGGTCGGCCGGATCCATGCGGACGGCCTCGTTCCAGACCCGTCGCGCATCGTCCTGGCGCCCCTGCGCCCAGAGCACCTCGCCCAGATGCGCGGCAATCTCGGCGTTGCGTTGACGCAGCAGGGCCTGGCGCAGATAGCGTTCCGCCTCCTCGAGACGCCCCTGGCGATAGGCGACCCAGCCCATGGAGTCGATGATGGCGGCGTCTTCGGGTTCGAGTTGGTAGGCGCGACGGATAAGATCCTCCGCCTCGTCGTAGCGGTCCGTACGGTCCGCCAGCGTGTATCCCAGGGCATTGAGCGCTGCGGCGTTGCGCGGCTCTTTCGCGAGCACTTCCCGGAGGTCGGCTTCCGCCTGGTCGATGCGGTCGAGCTGCACGGCGACCAGGGCACGGGTGTAGAGCAGGCGACCATCCCCGGGAAACTGTTCCAGCCCTTCGGCGAGGACCCCGAAGGCTTCGGGTTCGCGGCCCGCCTCGGAGAGAATTTGCGCTTCCACGAGCAGGGATTCGAGTTGTACCGCGGCGGCGCCGCCATTGCGGGCGAGCCGGAGCAACTGCCGCGCCTCGTCGACGCGATCGAGCTCCGACAGCAGGTAGGCCCGCCGCAACAGGGAAATCAGCTCCCTCCGGGTTCCCTCGAGCCGGGCGTACCAGGCGATGGCCTCTTCCTTGAAATCGAGCACTTCGGCGGAGCGGGCCGCCTGGAAGTCTCGCTCCTCCTGGTCCGGATAGGGGACCGTGTCGAAATCCCGGTACAGATCCTCCGCCATCGGCCTTCTGCCAGACTCGGTCGCGAAGGCGATGCGTGTAAAGCGATTTTCGGGGGTGTCGGGGAGCGATGCCAGCACGTCCATGGCTTCCTCCGGTTCACCCGCCTGGCGGAGCAGCTCGGCAAAAGCAAGCGCGCGGTCCCTGTCCGTCGGGTCCAGTCGCCATGCCGCCCGGTAGTGATATGCCGCCTGGGAACGATTCCGCTGGGTCAGGGAAAGGCGGGCGGCCCAGGTGTGCAACTCCGCCTCGTTCGGCCCCAGCTCGACGGCTTGCCGGGCCAGTTCGTAGGCTTCCTCGAATTCGCTGGCCCGCGCCAGCACCCGGGAACGGGCATAGCGGGCGTACGGGTTGTTCTCGTCATCGCGCTCGGTTTCGAGGTGGTCGAGGACCTCGAGCGTGCGCTCGACATTGCGGGCCGAAGCCAGCAGCGGTGGGATGCGCGCCCAGCCGCCCCAGGGCGTCTCCTCCAGGCGTTCGAGCAGCGCGAGCATCTGCAGTTCGGCCCGGACGTAGTCGCCGCCCACCAGCAGGGCCCGGGCCGCCGTTTCCCGGGCTTCCAGGTCGTCCGGGGCGAGCACGGTCCAGCGATCGGCGGCCATGGCGGCCACGGGCCAGGCCTGTGCACTGACCGCCACTTCGGTCGCACGTTTCGCGATGTCCGGGTCATCGGACATCAGGGCCGCGGCCAGATACTCGGCCGCCGCCTTTTCCCACTGACCTTCCTGGCCGAAGACCTCCGCGGACCAGACCTTGTACGCGACCTCGTCGCTGGCGTCCGGCGCGGGCGGCAGCGAGTCCTCGGCCGGCGTACCGGCAGCCGTCGGGGCCGGGTCGGACCCGGCAGCGGCGGGCGCCGTCTCGGGCGAGTTGCCTGGACCGTCCTGCTGCGGATCCGCCGGGGCCGAGGCACAGGCGGCCACCAGGAAACTCAGGAGCAGAAGGATCAATCGCGGCTTGCGCGGTCGTGACGTCATGGAATCAGGGTACCGATCATGGCGTGAAGCATACTTGCTCCCCCGGGGTGAACCAATCCCGGGGCCGGATTTCATGACGGAACCTGTCGACCGCGCGACGGCGCCAACCGGGTCGTACACCTTGATATTCGCCCCCCTTGGCACCAGAATCGGCCCTCAGCTCCTGCCCGAATACTGCATGCCCATTCTCGTCACAGGAATCAGCCATCATACGGCCCCGCTGGAAGTGCGGGAGCGCCTGGCCATTACGCCGGGCGCCTACGCCAACAAGGTGGATGAACTGCTCGATGTGGTCGGCCTGCGGGAGGCCGTAATCCTGAGCACCTGCAACCGCACCGAGCTCTACGGCGTGGTCACGGAGTCCTCGCGCGACCGGGTGGCCCCCTGGCTGCTCGCCCAGGGCGGCCTCGGGCCGGAAGAGGCGCCGACGCTGGTGTACGAGCACGAAGGGCGCGCTGCCGTGAATCACCTCTTCCGGGTCGCCTGCGGCCTGGACTCCATGGTGCTGGGCGAACCCCAGATCATGGGTCAGCTCAAGGACGCCTGGCAGGCGGCCCGCAGCGCCGGCGGCCTGGGCAAGACCACCGACCGGCTGTTCCAGCGCGCCTTCGCTGTCAGCAAGGACGTCAGGACCAACACGGGCATCAACGACCACCCGGTTTCCGTCGCCTACATCGCGGCGATCCTGGCGCGACAGATCTTCGGCGACCTGTCCCGCAAGACCGTACAGCTGGTGGGCGCCGGAGAGATGATCACCCTGTGTGGACACCATTTCCGCCAGAAGGCCGTGGGCGGTCTGCGCATTGCCAATCGCAGTCTCGAGCGCGCCGAAGCCCTGGGCGCCGAACTCCAGGCGGAAGCAATGCCCCTGCACAGCCTGCCGGACCGGCTCCACGAGGCGGACATCGTCATTGCCTGCACCGGGGCCACGGAGCCGGTGATCCGGAACGAAGCCATCCAGGCCGCCCTCAAGCGCCGGCGGCGCACGCCCATGTTCCTCGTGGACCTGGGTGTCCCGCGCGATATCGCGCCGGAAGCGGGCAAACTGCGCGACATCTACCTGTACACCATCGATGACCTGCGCAAGGTCGCAGATGAAAGCCTGGACAAACGCCAGGACGCGGCGCGCCAGGCGGTGGGCACCATCGACCGGGAGGTCCAGGAATACCTCCGCTGGCTGCACGGCGCGCGGGCCGCCGAGGGGCTGCGCCAGCTGCGCACGCACGCCGAGGAGCAGGCCGCGGCCCTCGCCGAACGAGCGATTCACCAGGTGGAAGCGGGCGGCGACGCCGCGGCCGCGATCCGCCAGCTGAGCAATACGCTCACCCACCGCATTCTCCACGGACCGAGCATCCGTCTGCGACGCGCGGCGGAAGAGCAGCACGATGACATTCTCCGCGCCGCCGACTGGCTCTTCGAGGCCGGCGAAGGCGCCCTCGAGGCGGTCGACAATGCGCACGGGGTTCAGCCCGAATCCGACATCGGCATCGACATCGACAGCGGCCTCGGCATGACCGGCGAACCGGAAGACGCCGGAGATACAGCCGGGTCAGAAGCACCCCACCCACCCCGATCCGCCGACGGCCGGCCATCGTGAAAGACAGCATCCGGGCCCGCCTGCAACAGGTGGACGCCCGATTCGAGGAAATCGGCCTGCTGCTTTCCCAGCCCGAGGTGATGGGAGACCAGGATCGTTTTCGTGACCTGTCCCGCGAGTACGCCTCCCTGGAGCCGGTGGTCAAATGCTGGCAGGCCTGGCAGGCGGCAACGGAAGCCCGCGACAACGCCCGGGAGATCCTGGCGGAAGCCGGGGACGACGCGGAGCTGGCCGACATGGCCCGGGACGAAGTGGCGGAAGCGGAACGCCGGGTCGGGGCCCTGGACAGCGAACTCCAGCTGTTGCTGCTACCGCGGGACCCGGACGACGACAAGAACATTTTCCTGGAAATCCGCGCCGGCACCGGCGGCGACGAGGCCGCCCTCTTCGCCGCGGACCTGTTCCGCATGTATGCCCGCTACGCCGAGCAGCAGGGCTGGAAACTGGAAATGCTCAGCCAGAACGCCAACGACCTGGGCGGTTTCAAGGAAGCCGTTGCGCGCCTCGAAGGGACCGGCGCCTACGCCCGCCTCAAGTTCGAATCCGGTACGCACCGCGTACAGCGTGTGCCCGAGACCGAGTCCCAGGGGCGAATCCACACCTCCGCCTGCACCGTCGCCATCCTGCCGGAGCAGGGCGACGTGGAAGCCGTGGACCTGAACCCGGCGGACCTGCGCATCGATACCTTTCGCGCCTCCGGCGCGGGCGGTCAGCACGTGAACACCACGGATTCAGCGATTCGCATCACCCACCTGCCCAGCGGTGTGGTGGTGGAGTGCCAGGACGAGCGTTCCCAGCATAAAAACAAGGCGCGGGCCCTGTCGCTGCTACAGGCCCGGCTCCTGGAGCAGGAACGCAGCCGCCAGGCGGACGAGCAGGCCGAATCGCGACGACTCCAGGTCGGCAGCGGTGACCGGTCGCAGCGCATCCGCACCTACAACTATCCCCAGGGCCGGGTGACGGACCACCGCATCGGCCTGACCCTGTACAAGCTCGACGATGTGCTGGGCGGCAACCTGGACCTGCTCATCCAGCCCCTGCAGCAGGAGCAGCAGGCGATGCTGCTCGCCGATCACGAGGCGGACTGAGCGATCAGGCCGCGGCGGAGAGCCGTTGTGACGTTTGCCGGGAGCGCAGCAGCCAGGCCGCCACGGCGAGGTTGATCGGCGCCAGGAGCGCCAGCGTATCGGCGAGATACTGCCCGCCGGGCCACACAGCCGCCACGACAGCAGCGCCCACACTCACCAGCAGCGCACCGCCGGCGAAACGGCGCAACGCCGGCAGCACCGCGAGCAGACCCAGCGGGTTGAGCAGCAGCAGGTTGAGGTTGGGAAAGGCGTCGTGGTGGTCCGTGAAGGCCCAGGCCGCCGCGAGGCCGAGGCCCAGCGTGCCTGCGACCAGCAGCCAGCCGTAGGCGAACCCGGCCACCGCGGCCGGCCGCCGGGATCGCCCAAGCAGGGCGATGATCACCACGAGCAGCAGCCCAACGCTCCCGTAGATCGGCCAGGTCCGGCCCGGTTTGTCCGGTGGCAGGGCCACCTGGCTCGGTACGAGAACCCGGTCCTCCAGCACGAGGGGAACGCGATCGCCGTTCCGGATCACGTCGTGATCCACCACGCTGTCGGCCAGCACCGCCGGCAGGAACATTTCGTCCCAGCGGGAGATGGCCCGGTCGATGGGAAGCCCGAGGGCCGCCACCAGGCCCAGGTAGTAGGCGCGGTCGAGCTGGGTCGATCGCCGCGTGTGCGCCCGGAGGTTCTGTTCCGCGGGCCGTGCCTGGAAACGCTCCCGGAACGCGCCGCCCAGGGCGAGATCCAGCGCATCGCGCAGCCGCGTGGAACAGTTGTCCCGGTAGTAGTCGTAGAGGTACTCCCGGTTCTCAGGCTGCACGTGGCGCACGAGATATTCCCGCAGCGTGGCGAAGCCTTCCGGCGAGATGTTCAGCCGCTGCATCCGCACAGAACGCCCTTCCCGGGCGTAGAAATCGATCTCCTGCTCCGCCGGCACCGCGGCAGCGAAATAGCGCATGCGGCCCTGCACGAAGCGCAGCAGGAAGTTTTCCTGTTCGAAATCGAAAAAGCCGAAGTTGAAAGCGTGGTCCAGTCCGCCGGGCTCGCGCAGCCAGATGGCGTTGTGCCCGAAGCGCTGCCAGTAGATTTCTCCGGGACCGTAGGTGACCAGCCAGGCTTCGGGCCCGGTGGGCGGCGGCAGCGACTCCTGCGCGGCGGCCGGCGGCGACGTGAACGCACCTCCGACAAGGCCGAGCCAGCCGTACAGGACCCAGAGGGCAAACCACCGGACCGACAACCGTCGCGTGACAGCAGGTGGGCGCCGAACGCAGACCATGACCGCGGACAGGACGCTTACGCGCCGTTGCCGAGCACGTTCATTTCGAAGGAGATGATGCGGCGGCTGTCACTATCAGTCACCTTGAACTCGAACTGGTCGTCGATGACCATGCGCTCACCGTCGTCCGGCACGCGGCCGAATTCCGCCAGCACGAGGCCGCCCACGGTGTCGTATTCCTCGTCGCTGAGGTTGCTGCTGAAGACCTCGTTGAAATCCTCGATGGGCGTCAGAGCATTGATGAGATAGTGGTTTTCACCCAGGGCCTGCATCGCCGCCTCTTCTTCCTCGTCGTGCTCATCGTCGATCTCGCCGACGATTTCCTCGAGCACGTCCTCCAGGGTGATGAGGCCGGAAATGCCGCCGTACTCGTCCACGACCAGGGCCATGTGGCTGCGGCTCGCGCGCAGGTCCCGCATGAGCTGGTTGAGCGGTTTGCTCTCGGGCACCATCACGGCGGGACGCATGAGCTTTCCGAGGTCGAATTCCACGCCGGGGGTCACCAGGTAGCCCAGCAAATCCTTGGCCAGCAGGATGCCCTCGACCTCGTCACGGTCTTCACCCACGACAGGAAAGCGGGAATGGCCGGATTCGATGATCTCCGGCAGGAAGTCTTCAAGCTTGCCGTCGCGGGGAATCACGACCATCTGCGAACGCGGAATCATGGCGTCCTCGACGGTGATGCCCGACACCTCCAGGGCCCCCTCCATCATGGTTCGGGCTTCGGAATCCAGCACCCCCCGCTCGAGGGCTTCGTCCAGCACTTCCTTGAGATCTTCGCGGTCCCTGGGCTCGGACTGAAACGCCCTGGCTACGCGCTCCAGGAAACTCCTCCGCCCGGAACCGCTACTCGATTGGTCTTCGCTCATTGTGGTGTTCGCGGCGACGCCATTTGCGTCACGACCGATATGGGGCCGTCATATCCCCGTTCCAATTTTTTACCAGAACCGCCCGATAATTGCACTCGTGACGAAGGGTGAGCGTCCATGGTTCAATCCCGTTCCCGGTAGGGATCCGGAATACCCAGGCGAGCCAGCAGCTCGACCTCGAGCGCCTCCATGACCTCGGCCCCCACAGCGGTTTCATGATCGTAGCCTCGCAGGTGCAGCACGCCGTGCACCACGAGATGGGCCCAGTGATGCATTTCCGGCTTGCCCTGCTCCCCGGCCTCCGCGGCCACCAGCGGCGCGCACAGCACCAGGTCTCCCAACGGGCGCGCCGGCAATTCCGCCAGCACTTCGTCGGGCAGATCCGTGGGAAAAGACAGCACGTTGGTCGGCCGGGACTTGCCGCGGTATTCCCGGTTCATGCGCTCGCTTTCATCCGCATCGACGAGGCGGATGGCCAGGGACGCCCCTGCAGCATCGCCGATCGCGAGGGCGGCCCAGTCCCGCAGCGACTCATCCGCGGGAAGGTTCGGCGCGTCCGATTCGCGCAGAACCGTCAGGTCGAGATCAATCATCCGCCGGCGTTTCAGCGCGGTCGTAGGCCTCGACAATGCGCTGCACCATGGGGTGGCGCACCACGTCACGGGAGCTGAACCAGGTGAAACTGATTCCCTCCACCCCCTGGAGCACGCGCAGGGCGTGCTTTACGCCGGATTCCTGGTGCGGGGGAAGGTCCACCTGCGTCATGTCGCCGGTGATGACCGCCGTGGAGCCGAAGCCGATGCGGGTCAGGAACATCTTCATCTGCTCCGGCGTGGTGTTCTGGGCCTCGTCGAGAATGACGAAGGCGTCGTTCAGGGTGCGCCCCCGCATGAACGCCAACGGCGCCACCTCGATCACGTTGCGCTCGAGCAGCCGCGCCACGTGCTCGAAACCGAGCATCTCGTAGAGCGCGTCGTACAGGGGCCTGAGGTACGGATCGACCTTCTGGGCGAGATCGCCGGGCAGAAAGCCGAGGCGCTCCCCCGCTTCCACGGCCGGGCGCACGAGCACGATGCGCTGGACGCGGTCGCCGCGCAGGGCGCCAACGGCGCAGGCCACGGCGAGGAAGGTCTTGCCCGTGCCGGCGGGCCCGATGCCGAAATTCACGGCGTTGTCCTGGATGGCGGCGAGATAGGCCTTCTGGTTCGGCCCGCGACCCCGGATGCGGCCCCGGCGCGTTTCAATGACCACGCCGCCGGCCTGGCGTTCATCCTGGTCCCCGGTTTCGGCCAATTCGGCGATCCGCGAATCCTGGAGGTTCAGGTTGATCAGCTCCGGGGTCAGCAGCTCGGTGGCGGAGAGCTCGTAGAGCTCACCAAGCAGGCGGCTGACCGCGCGCACCGTGTCCGGCTCCCCCTTGACCGTGAACACGTTGCCGCGGCAGAACAGCTCGACGCCCAGGCGCTCCTCGATCTGCTTGAGGTGCTGGTCGAACTGGCCGCACAGGTTGGCGAGGCGCTCCGTATCGGCGGGTTCGAGCACCAGGGTGGTGGATTCGGTCATGGGGTCAAAGCTTCCGGGCGGGTTCAGGGTGGGCTCGAAGGCGTTCGAGGGGGAATCGGGCGCCGCACAGGCCTGTTCAGGCCACGGCCTGGGCGCCGGCGTCGCCATCGACCAGGCGGCCCCGCAGCGAGTTGCTGAGGGCCTCGGTGACGATCACGTCCACGAAGCGGCCCACGAGGCGCGGGTGCCCGTCGAAATTCACCACGCGGTTGTTTTCCGTGCGGCCAGCGAGCTGCCGGTCGTCCTTCTTGCTCGTGCCTTCCACCAGGATCCGCTGCGTGGTCCCGACCATGCTTTGGCTGATGGCCGCGGCCTGCTCGTTGATGCGGGCCTGCAGGCGCATGAGGCGCTCCTTCTTGACCGCCATGGTTGTGTCGTCCGGGAAGCTCGAGGCCGGGGTCCCGGGGCGCGCGGAGTAGATGAAGCTGAAACTGGCATCGAAACCGATGTCGTCGATGAGCTTCATGGTGTCTTCGAAATCCTTCTCGGTTTCTCCGGGGAAGCCCACGATGAAGTCCGAGGAAAGGCTGATGTCCGGGCGCACCTCGCGCAGCCGGCGGATCTTCTGCTTGTATTCCAGCGCCGTGTGGCCGCGCTTCATCATGCTCAGCACCCGGTCGGAACCACTCTGCACCGGCAGGTGCAGGTAGTTGGCGAGCTCCGGCACGTCGCGGAAGGCCTCGATGAGGCTCTGGCTGAACTCCACCGGGTGCGAGGTGGTGAAACGGATGCGGTCGATACCGTCGATGGCGGCCACGTAGTGGATCAGCAGGCCCAGGTCGGCGATGTCCCCGTCGTGCATGGGGCCGCGATAGGCGTTCACGTTCTGGCCGAGCAGGTTGATCTCGCGAACGCCCTGTTCCGCCAGCTGGGCGCACTCGACGATCACGTCGTCCAGGGGGCGGCTGACCTCTTCGCCGCGGGTGTAGGGCACCACGCAGAAGGAGCAATACTTGCTGCACCCTTCCATGATGGACACGAAGGCGGTCGGGCCCTGGGCGCCGGGCGCCGGCAGGCTGTCAAACTTTTCGATCTCCGGGAAGGAAATGTCGATGCTCGCCGCGCCGCTGCCCCGGGCCTCGTTCAGCAGCGTGGGCAGGCGATGCAGGGTCTGGGGTCCGAACACCAGGTCGACCTGGGGCGCTCGCTTGACCAGCGCCTCGCCCTCCTGGCTGGCGACACAGCCGCCGACGCCGATAACGAGGTTCGGATTCTTCTGCTTCAGGGGCTTCCAGCGACCGAGCTGGGAGAAGACCTTCTCCTGCGCCTTTTCGCGGATCGAACAGGTATTGAGCAGGATCACGTCCGCCTCCGACTCGTCGTCGGTCAGCTCCAGGCCATGGGAGGCCGCGAGCACGTCCGCCATCTTGTCGGAGTCGTACTCGTTCATCTGGCAGCCGTGGGTCTTGATGTACAGTTTGCCGGCCATGGGGTGCGCTTGCCTGCCCTCGCGGGGCGCTGATTCAGGGGGCGCACAGGATACACGCGCGGCCCGCTTTTTGCCATGATTTCGGAGACTTGCCCGTGACCCATTCCCGGGGTGGAACCACAGATCGGGCCGGTGACACGCCCAGCGAACCCACCTGGCCCGCAGAGGCACTGGACCGCCTTTGCCAGGCGGCGTCGGTGGTGGTCCTCACCGGCGCCGGCATGTCGGCAGAGAGCGGCATCCCGACCTTTCGCGATGCGCTCACGGGCCACTGGTCCCACTTCCGGCCGGAAGAGCTCGCCACGCCGGCGGCATTCCGCGCCAACCCGGCGCGGGTCTGGGACTGGTACGAGGAACGCCGCGCCGGGGTGCGGGCGACGGCGCCCCACGACGGCCACCGCGCCCTGGCCGCGCTCGAAAGTGTGCTGCAAGGGCTCGTCGTGGTGACACAAAACGTGGATGGCTTTCACCAGCTGGCTGGCTCGACGGACGTCATCGAGCTGCACGGCAACATACTGCGGAGTGTGTGCTCGGAAACCGGCCGGGTCATCGACGATGTCTGGCTGGCGGCACAGAGCGCGCGGCCACCCCGTTCACCGCACCATCCCGACGGCCTCGCCCGCCCGGACGTGGTGTGGTTTGGGGAAAGCCTGCCGGAGGACGCGCTGACCCGGGCCTGGCAGCTGGCGCAAAGCGCTGACGTGCTGCTGTCCATCGGCACCTCGGCCCTGGTGCAGCCCGCCGCCTCCCTGCCAATGCTGGCGCTGGAGCAGGGCGCCTACGTTGTCGAGATCAATCCCGGACGAACGCCGTTCAGCGGGCAGGCGAGCCTCTCGATTTGCCGGAACGCTGGAAGCGCATTGCCCGCCCTGCTTGACGCCCTGCGCTTATAATGCACAGGCACAACCTCGCAGCGAGACACCCCATGCCCGACACCATGCGCGCCCTGGTCAAACGCGAAGCGACCGAGGGCATCTGGATGGATGAGGTTCCGATCCCCCGCCCCGGCACCAACGAGGTGCTGGTGAAGCTCGAAAAGACCGCAATCTGCGGCACGGACCTGCACATTTACAAGTGGGACGAGTGGTCACAGAAGACCATCCGTCCCGGCCTCGTCATCGGCCACGAATTCGTGGGTCGCATCGAGGCGCTGGGTGACGGGGTCACCGGCTACGATATCGGGCAGCGCGTGTCGGCCGAAGGCCACGTGGTCTGCGGCCACTGCCGCAACTGCCGCGCCGGCAGACAGCACCTGTGTCCGAACACCGTGGGCATCGGCGTGAACCGCAACGGCGCCTTCGCCGAGTACGTGGTGGTGCCCGCCAGTAACCTCTGGCCGATCCCGGACCGCATCGCACCGGAGCTGGCGGCCTTCTTCGACCCCTTCGGCAACGCGGCGCACTGCGCGCTCCAGTTTGATCTCGTGGGGGAGGACGTGCTGATCACCGGCGCCGGTCCCATCGGCATCATCGCCGCGGGTATCTGCCGGCACGTGGGGGCGCGCCACGTCATGATTACCGACGTCAACGACTATCGGCTGGAACTGGCAAAAGACATGGGCGCGGACCAGGTGGTGAACGTGTCCCGGGAATCCATC
>JAZBOL010000010.1:0-84490 GCA_036351115.1 Lysobacterales bacterium
GGATAAGTCAACCATCGTGATGGCTACCGTGCGAGCCGGTCCCATAAAGCGCAGGGGAGAGAGGGAAGCCGAAGGCCAGCGAACCGATCCCGGGCTGTGGGAAAGCCCGCCGAGCCCGGGCGACCGCCCGGTCCGGCAGCGGGGGAAGCCCGCCGGGCCCGGGCGACCGCCCGAGGCTGCTACAGCCACCGCACCAACGATCCGAGATCGAGTCGTCCCCGGCTGTCGGCATGCGCGGCCATGGCGAGAAACAGTTCGGCGGTCGCGATGGCGTCGCCCAGCGCATCGTGAAGTGCATGATCCGGGAGGTGGTAGCGCTCGCGCAGGGCCCCCAGGCGCAGGCCGCCGTCCCGGGGCGTCTTTCCCCGCCGGGCCAGGCGCTCGGCTTCCCAGCGCAGCGTGTCCAGGGCAGGCAGGGGCGGCCGGCATCCTGCCCAGGTCTCGCAGGCGCGTTGCAGGCAGGGCACGTCCAGGCCCGCGTGGTGAAACAGCATGACGTGTCCGGCGGCACAGGAGAAAAGTTCTTCCAGGGCTTCCCCCTCGGCCACTCCCGTGGCCACGTCCTGGTCCCGCAGTTCATGGATGGTTGCGCTGGTGCCCACGCCGCCCGTGCTACGAACCAGGAGGTGCCGGTTACTGCCCAGGCGAATGCGGCCACCCTCGATGGCGGTCCAGCCCAGGGAGACGATTTCGGCGCTCTGGGGATCCAGCCCCGTGAGTTCGAGGTCCACCGACAGGATCGGGGTTTCCTTCAGTGTTCCGATGGCCAGGCTTGCCATGCTGTCGAACCAGCGCGCCAGCGTCTCCTGTTCACAGGCCGCGCGGGCTTTGTCCAGGCGCCGCCGCGTGCGCCAGCGGCCCAGCATCAGTGGACCTGGTAACGCAGTCGCAGCGCTTGCTGGGCTTCGCCGACCAGCATGAAGGCCGCCTTCAGGTTCCGGCGCATGAGAGGCGACAGGTCATCCGCGGGAACGAGATTGCCGGGTGCTTCGCCCGCCTCGAGCTGCGCGGACTGGTGTGCCAGCCGCAGGCGCCCGATCAGCGTCAATGCGTCCTCGAGGTTTGCCGCGTCTTCCGAATTCATGATGCCGGCCTCCGCCGCGGCGCGGAGTCGATCGAAGGTGTTCGGCGCCTCGATGCCGCCTTCCAGGGCACGGATTCGCACCAGGTCGATGATGGGGACGATGCCCCGGTGCTTGAGATTGAGGCCCTCCTCCTGGCTACCGTCGTCTTCCTGGACGAAGCGACGAAAGAATCCCAGCGGTGGCCGGTGGGTCAGGGCGTTCGCTGCCATGAAGCGTCGAAAAATCCGGTTGTCCTTCGCCCCGGTCAGGGCATGGGTTCGCAGCGCATGGGCCAGCGCGGCGTCACCGCCGATGCACCGGAGATCGAAGAAGATGCTGGAATGCATGACCGATTTGGGGTCCGGCTGGTCGAGCCACCCGTCAAAATGCTGCTTCCACTCGCCCAGGGAGACCCGCCAGCGGGGGTTGAGGGCCATGACCTCCCCGGGGCAGTAAACATAGCCCAGCTGATCGAGACCATCGCATACCCGGCGGGAAAGCTGGTCGAACCAGGGCGCTTCCTCGGCGGAAATCGGCCGCTCGGTCACCAGGCCGTTGTCCTGGTCCGTTTTGGCCGTTTGTTCCTGGCGTGCCTGGGAGCCGAAGGCCAGCCAGGCCCAGGGCTGGGGCGCGGGACCCAGTTCTGCCTCGGCCATCTCCATGAGCCGCAGGGTGAAGGCGTCCGTTACCTGGGTGATAAGTCGCCCCACCTGTTCCACATCCCGGCCCAGTCGCATCATGCGGACGAACAGGGAAGGGAGGCGCTGGCTGACGTGCAGGAGTCCGTCCATGTCCACCTGCCGCTGAATGTCCTGCAACAGGCGAAGCGGGTGCTCCGACTGGGCACGCAGGAGGTCGCCCGCGGTGACCAGGCCGACGGCGCGGCCCGCGTCCAGCACCGGCAGGTGGTGATAGCCCCGGCGCATCATCGTGAGCAGGGCCTCGTCGAGGTCGGCATGGGAGGGCAGGCTGCAGGGCTCTGTCGTCATCACTTCGCTGATGGGCAGGGTGGGCTCACGTCCCTCGGCGAGCACGCGCCGGCGCAGATCCTTGTCCGTCACGATGCCCACGAGTGCGCCGTCCCGCATGACCAGCACGCTCGATACCCGCTCATCGCGCATACGGCGCGCCGTGGCCTGGATGCTTTCATGCACTTCGGCGGTCACCGGTGCGCGGCGTAGCAGGTCCGCGACGGTCCGGGCGGGCTTTTCGGCACTGCCGGTGCGTCCGAGCCGATCGGCCGGGCGCTGGTCGAACCACTCGGAAAAGGGCCGGGAGCGTTCCCGGAGCGCATGGAATTTCGCTTCCGGAAGGTGCCAGATCAGACTGTCTTCCTCGGCGACCGCGAGGTAGGGCTTTTGGGCGCCATGGAACCAGGCGGCGTGACCGAAGCATTCGCCTTCGGACCGTTTGTCCAGGAATCGCTGGGTGTCATCGACCAGGCGGACCGCGCCTTTGCGAATCACCGCGAGCCCGTCGCCGTGCCGGCTGTCGAGCACCGTGGCGCCCTCGCGGTAGTAGGCCGCCTCGATACCCCGCGCGGCGTCGCGCAGCGTGCCGCTGTCGAGGCGGTCGAAGGGGTGGATGCCGCGGAGAAACTCTTCGGCGATGTCGGTCTCGTGCATGGGAAAAGTCTAGCGCTCGCGAACCCCGAAAACAGGGAATCTGAAAACGGAAAAAAACCGGGGCGGCAGTCGCCGCCCCGGTCTTGTCGCGCTCAGTGGTCGACAGCGGCGGCCGCACCGCGGGGAACGCGAATGTCTTCCACCAGGTCCTGGATCTCCACCGGCGGAGCGTCGCTGGCACGGGACACCGCGATGGCCACGGCAAAGTTCAGCAGGGCGCCCACGGCACCGAAGGCTTCCGGTGAAATCCCGAAGAACCAGTTGTCGGGCGTGTTGGCCAGCATTTCCGTGCCGGGGATGAAAAACCAACCCTTGAACCAGAAGATGTAGAGCAGCGTGGACAGGAGGCCCGTCAGCATGCCGGCAATGGCGCCTCCGCGGTTCACCCGCTTGCTGAAGATGCCCATCATGAGCGCCGGGAACAGGCTCGAGGCCGCGAGCCCGAAGGCGAGGGCGACGGTCTGCGCCGCGAATCCGGGTGGATTCAGCCCCAGGTATCCCGCCACGCCAATGGCGCCGGCCATGGCGATTCGGCTGGCCATGAGCTCCTGTTTCTCGGAGATCTGCGGCGCAATCATGCCCTTGAGCAGGTCATGGCTGATGGCCGAGGAAATGGCGAGCAGGAGGCCGGCCGCCGTGGACAGGGCCGCCGCCAGGCCGCCCGCGGCGACCAGGGCGATGACCCAGTTCGGCAGTTTGGCGATCTCCGGGTTGGCGAGGACCATGATGTCCCGGTCCACCTTGACCATCTCATTGCCTTTCCAGCCGGCCGCGGCCGCGGTGGCGGCGAAATCCGGGTTGGCATCGTTGTAGTACTGGATCCGACCGTCACCGTTCTTGTCCTCGAACTCGAGCAGCCCCGTGGCCTCCCAGTTGCGGAACCACTGGGGGCGTTCCTCGTAGGCGAGATTGCCCGCGGGGTCACCCACCTCTCCGGTCTGGATCGTGTCCATCAGGTTCAGGCGCGCCATGCCGCCAACCGCCGGTGCCGTCGTGTAGAGGATGGCGATGAACACCAGGGCCCATCCGGCGGACGTCCGGGCGTCGGAGACCCTGGGTACGGTAAAGAAGCGCACGATGACGTGGGGCAGGCCGGCGGTGCCGATCATGAGGGACGCCGTGAGCAGGAAGATGTTCAGGGTGGTTCCCTTCTGCTCCGTGAAAGCCGCGAAACCGAGGTCCGTTACGGTCTGGTCGAGCTTGTCCAGCATGGACAGTCCCGAACCATCGGCCATCATGCCACCCAGGCCCAGCTGCGGCAGCGGGTTGTCGGTCAGGTTGAGCGAAATGAAGATGGCCGGAACGGTGTAGGCGAAGATCAGGACGCAGTATTGGGCGATCTGGGTATAGGTGATGCCCTTCATGCCACCGAGCACCGCGTAGATGAACACGATCGACATGCCAACGTAGACGCCGATGTCGTAGTCCACCTCCAGAAAACGCCCGAAGGCCACGCCCACGCCCTTCATCTGTCCAATCACGTACGTGATGGAGGCGACGATGAGGCAGATGACAGCGACGAGACGCGCGGCCTTCGAGTAGTAGCGGTCCCCGATGAACTCGGGCACCGTGAATTTGCCGAACTTACGCAGGTAGGGCGCCAGCAGCAGGGCAAGCAGAACGTAGCCGCCGGTCCAGCCCATGAGGTAAACGGAGGCGTCATAACCCAGGAAGGCGATCAGCCCCGCCATGGAGATGAAGGAGGCCGCCGACATCCAGTCGGCGGCCGTGGCCATGCCGTTGGCGACGGGGTGCACGCCGGTTCCCGCGACGTAGAACTCTCCGGTGCTACCGGCCCGGCAGTAGATGGCGATGCCGATATACAGGGCGAAGGTAAAGCCCACCACGATATAGGTCAGTGTTTGCAGGTCCATGGTCAGGCCTCCTCAGTCTTCGTTGGCGCCGAACTGGCGGTCGAGGGCGTTCATCCGCCAGGCGTAGAAGAAAATCAGCGCCACGAAGACGTAGATCGATCCCTGGGTGGCGAACCAGAATCCCAGTGGGTAGCCGCCGAGGCTGAAGCTGTTGAGGGCGTCCTTGAGCAGGATGCCGAAACCGTAAGACACGATGAACCAGACGGTCATGCACAGGCCGACGAGCCTGAGATTGGCCTTCCAGTAGCCGCTTTTATCGAATTCCTGTGACATGGTGGTCTCCGAGCCGATGAGATGAGCAGGACCAGTCTAGCGAGGGAGGGGCAGGGAAACGCCCCTACTTTAGTCGTATACAATTTCGCCCATGTTCAGCTCCTGGTCCCTGTTCCTGGTGGCGCTCGCCTGCATGGGGCTCCTGTTCCTGGTGGCCTGGGCTGGGGAACGCCGGCCCCTGGGCAACCGGCACCCGCAGCTCCGGGCCTGGCTGTATAGCCTGTCCCTGGCGGTTTACTGCACCTCCTGGACTTTCTACGGCGCGGTGGGAACCGCCGCCAGCAACGGCTGGGCCTACCTGCCGATCTACCTCGGACCCATGCTCGTCATGGTGCTCGGCTACGGCGTCCTGCGCCGCATCGCTGAAACCAGTCGGGAGCACCGAATCACCTCCATTGCCGACTACATGGCGCATCGCTATGGGCGGAGCCATGCGATCGCGGTTCTGGTCACCGTCGCGGCGGTGGTCGGCGCGGTTCCGTATATCGCACTGCAGTTCAAGGGGATTCTGACCTCCATGGACGTGCTGTCGGGTGGAGCAGGAAGCAGCCTGGCCGTCCCCGGCGGCACGGCCCTGTGGCTGGCGCTCGTACTCGCGTCGTTCACGATGGCCTTCGGCACCCGGAGCCTCGATGCTTCGGAGCATCAGCGCGGGCTGATCTGGGCCGTGGCCTTCGAATCCTTGCTGAAGTTGGTGGCTTTCCTGGCCATCGGCGTGTTCGCCCTTGCAACGCTTCGCGGTGGCGAAGGCCTGTTCGACCTGCTGCAGAATGAGCCGGCCTATCTCGAGCGCTTCTCGCCCTGGCGACTGCCGGACGGCTTCGTCATGCAGATTGTCCTCGCCATGACCGCGGTGCTGTGCCTGCCGCGCCAGTTTCACGTCGCCATCGTCGAGTATCGCGGCCAGGGCGAATTGCGCACGGCTCGCTGGCTGTTCCCCGCATACCTGCTGCTGTTCACCGTGTTTGTCGTGCCCATCGCGGTGGCGGGTCTCGAGCGCTTCGGTGAGGCCGGGGTCAACCCGGACACGTTCGTGCTGGCGCTGCCCCTGGCCGAGGGCCAGGCGGCGCTGGCCCTGCTGGCCTTCGTGGGCGGATTTTCCGCGGCCACCGGCATGGTCATCGTGTCTACCGTGGCCCTGGCCATCATGGTGAGCAATCACCTCGTGATGCCGCTCCTCCTGAGGCGCCAGGGTGGGGAGCGTGCGCTCCGGGACGTGCAGAACACGCTGGTGTGGGTCAGGCGCGGTTCGATTCTCGCGATCACCCTGGCGGCCTGGGCCTATTACCGGGGGCTCGAAGGCGGCGTGCCCCTCGCATCCATGGGTTTGCTGGCGTTTGCCGCGGCGGCACAGTTCGCGCCGGCCATGTTGCTGGGCCTGTACTGGCGAGGCGCGAGCCAGGCTGGCGCCATCTCGGGGCTCGCCACCGGCGCCGTTGCCTGGCTGTTGCTCCTGCTGGTCCCGGCGCTGACGGGGCAGTCCGTCCTCGGAGACGGCGTCGCGGTCAGTGACGGGGCGGGTATCGCGCTCGCCCTGAATGCGCTGGCCGTGGTGGGGGTATCCCTGCTGTTGCCGGACCTGCCGGTGCCGGCCCGTTCGGGGGATGGTCAGCCGCGGCTGATCACCATGGGCCAGCTGGGCGAAACGCTGCAACGCTTTCTCGGCCCGAAGGCGACGCGCGAGGCGCTCGCCACGCACCTTGGGGAGTCCGCGCTCGAACCGCGCGCCCTGGCGACCCCGGCGACGCTGCAATTCGGCGAACGGCTGCTGGCGGGTTCGATCGGGTCGGCGTCCGCGCGTTCGGTGCTGCGCTCGGCGCTACAGCGCGGTGGGCTCGGCCGGGACGAGGTGCTCGACCTGCTTAACCAGGCATCCCAGGCCGTGCAGTTCAACCGGGAGTTGCTCGAGTCCACGCTGGATAACCTGACCCAGGGAGTTTCGGTGGTTGACGAAGACCTGAGACTGGTCGGCTGGAATCGACGCTATCTCGAGCTCATGGCTTACCCGGAGGGGACGGTTTATCTCGGTCAGCCGGTCGAAGCCCTGTTCCGCATCAACGCCGATCGTGGACTGCTCGGCGAAGGGAACAACAATGCCGCCGGCGTGCGGCGCCGGGTCGAGCGGTTGCGCACCCGCAAGCCCTATCGCTCGGAGCGGGCCTGGCTCGGCGGGCGGGTGCTGGAGATCCGGGGCAATGCGATGCCGGGGGGAGGGTACGTCACGACCTTTACGGACATCACCCACTACAAGGAGATCGAGCGGGAGCTGCAGGAAGTGAATGAGAGTCTCGAGCAGCGCGTGGAGGAGCGGACCGCCGCGCTGCGGGAAGCCAACCAGGAACTGCGTGTGGCCCGGGAGATGGCGGAAACCGCTAACCAGAGCAAGACCCGGTTCCTGGCCGCGGCCAGCCACGACCTGCTGCAGCCCATGAACGCGGCGCGCCTGTTTCTCTCCGTGCTTCGGCAACGGCCGGACGACGACGAGGAGCGGTCCCGGCTCGTGATGCGCGCGGATCGGAGCCTGACGGCCGCGGAAGAATTGCTTTCCGCGCTGCTGGACATCTCCAAGCTCGACTCCGGCGCCCTGGACCCGGAACTCGAAACCATTGACGTGCCCGAGCTTTTCGAACAGCTCCGGCGACGCTTCAAGGGGCTCGCGGCCAACCGCGGGCTCGTGCTCAGGATCCGGTCATTGCCGGTCCAGGTCACCAGTGACCGAACACTCCTCACCCGCATGCTGCAGAATTTCCTCGCCAACGCCCTGCGCTACACGGAGAACGGCGGCGTACTCCTGGGCTGCCGCCGTCGCGGTGACCAGATCGAACTCGGGGTGTGGGACACGGGGGTGGGCATCGCGCCGGGTGACCAGGCGAAGATTTTCGAGGAGTTCCAGCGTCTCGAACAGGCGGAACGACGGGATGAACCGCATGCCGAG
Organism: Lysobacterales bacterium; assembly: GCA_036351115.1. Classification (GTDB taxonomy): domain Bacteria; phylum Pseudomonadota; class Gammaproteobacteria; order Xanthomonadales; family SZUA-36; genus Marinihelvus. The sequence goes on from JAZBOL010000010.1 coordinate 7,772, forward strand.
CGTGGCCTGGGCCTCGGGCTGGCGATTACGGATCGGATGGCGCGGGTGCTGGGACATCAACTCGCGCTGCGTTCCATTCCCGGCCGGGGTTCGCGCTTCAGCCTTCACGTGCCCCGTGCCGAGGCGACCGGTCAGCCGGCCTCTGTCCCGCGCCAGGCGGAATTCAGCGGCGCCAGTCCCCTGGCCGGTGCGAACATCCTGTGCGTGGACAACGAAACGGCCATTCTCGAGGGCATGACGGCGTTGCTCGAGCGCTGGGGTTGCCGGGTTCGCGTCGCGCGCGACGCGCCGATGGTCCGGGCCCAGCTGGAGTCGGGCTGGGTGCCTGATCTCGTGCTTATGGACTTTCATCTCGGTGACGGGGTGGATGGCCTCGAGGTCCTCGAGGCGCTCCCGCTGGCGGAGGGCACCCGTTCGGTCATCATCACGGCGGATCGATCTCCGGATCTGGAAGCGCGGGTCGAGGCCCGCGGTCTGGCCTTGATGCGCAAACCACTGCGTCCGGCCGCGCTCCGGGCGCTGCTGAGCAACCTGCTGCGGAAATCGGGGGTGGCGCAGGCTCCCTAGCGGCGCGCCCAGTCCAGGAGTCTCAGACCGACGCGTTGGGGTCGTCGACATTCAATCGGGCCGCCGCGACGACGGCCTGGGTCCGGTTGCTGACCCCGAGTTTGCCCATGATGGCCGTGACATGGGCCTTGATGGTCGCTTCCGACACGTCCAGGTCGTGCGCGATCTGCTTGTTCAGCAGGCCCTGCATCATGAGCATCAGCACCCTGTACTGCTGCGGCGTCAGCGTGGCCAGGCGCTCGGCGAGCTCTTCCTCGGAGTCGTTGCGGCCCGGCAGGTCGCCGGCAAGGCGGTCGGGCGTCCAGGTTTCCCCCATGAGGATCACCCCGATGGCTTCGCTGATTTCCTCGATGCTGCTCGACTTCGGAATGAAGCCTGCGGCGCCGTGGGCCATGGCGCGGCGGATCACCGCCGGGTCCTCGTTGGCGGAAATGATCACGATGGGAACGCTCGGATAGTGCTGGCAGAGATAGATCAGTCCCGCGAACCCATGGACACCGGGCATATGCAGGTCCAGGAGCACCAGGTCCACCTCGTCGTGCGTGGCCACCAGATCCTGGAGCGAGGAAAGGGAATCCGCTTCGAGAAAGGTCGCCTCGTTCCGGTTCGTGGCCATGGCCTCGCGAAGGGCGGCGCGAAAGAGCGGGTGGTCATCGGCGACGATGACGGTCTCGGGTTGCAGGGCGATCAGGCGGCTGGCCATGGGTGCGTCGGGCCTCCGGTCGGTTCACCGCCAGTATAGCCATCTGCGTGCCCCCGGCTCTTAGACCATCGGCTAATACAGCCCAGGCGGACAATCACCGAACATGGCGGGCGTGACCACGCATGGAGTTGCAGCATGTTCCCGAAGACCCAAGTCGGATTTCTCCCGCCCGCGCGACAACTGATCCCCAGCCTGGCCCTGGCCGTGGTGCTGTGTGCCCCGGCCGTAGCCCAGGAAGACGACCGGGTTGCCGAACTCGAGTCCCGGGTGGCTGAACTGGAAGCGCTCGTGAAACAGCTGGTCGAGTCCGGCGCTGCGGCGCAGGCGGCTCCGGCCGCCGCGACGGCCGGCAGCGCCAGCCTCGAAGCGCGGGCGGAAGCCGTGGCGGAGCAAAAAGTCCAGGAAATGCTGGCGGAGGAGAAGGCGGCGCAGGACGCGAAAGACAAGCAAGGCGGTCTGGAGATTGGCGGCTACGTGAAGGCCGATTTCATGTACAGCGATTTCGGCGGAGGGCCCGTGGCCGGGACCAGTGTCGGGCGTGATTTCTACGTGCCGATCACCGTGCCGGTCGGGGGAGAGGGGCAGTCCTACACCGATTTTCACGCCCAGGAATCCCGGATCTTTCTGAATTACGAAAACATGACGGACAGTGGCGACACCCTCAGGGCCTACGTCGAACTTGACTTCCTCGTGGGCGACAACGGCGACGAGCGGATATCCAATTCCTACCAGCCGCGGATGCGTCATGCCTTTTTGCAGTGGAACAAGTGGCTGTTCGGGCAGACCTGGAATACGATTTTCAACGTCGGCGCCCTGCCGGAGCTGCTTGACTTCGTCGGCCCCTCGGAATCCACCGTGTTCGGACGCCAGGTGATGGTGCGCTATACGCATGGCCCCTGGCAGCTGGCCATAGAGAATCCGGAAACCACGATCACGACCTTCGGGGGCGGTGCCCGGATCGATGCCGACGACAACAAGGTCCCGGACCTTGTCGCCCGCTACAACTTTTCCGGTGACTGGGGGCAGTGGAGTATCGCCGGCATTCTGCGTGAGCTGGCCTACGAGAACCAGGCACAGGGCATAGACTCGAACGAAACCGGCTATGGCCTTAGCGTCGCCGGCAAGTTCAACGTCGGCGAAAAGGACGACCTGCGCTGGATGGTGAGTGGCGGGAAGGGACTCGGCCGCTACGTGGGCCTGAACATTGTGACGGGCGCGGCCCTCGACGAGGACGGCAGCCTGGAAGCCATCGACACGCTCAGTGCTTTCCTGGCGTATCGCCACTTCTGGACGGACAAGCTCCGCAGCAGCGCGGCCCTGGGCTGGTTCAGTGCGGACAACCCCACGGAGTTGACCGGACTCAACGTAACGAAGGAAGCGCAGAGCTTCCATGCAAACCTGATCTGGACCCCCGTGCCCCAGCTCGATCTCGGTGTGGAGTACATCTTTGCCAATCGTGAAGTCGAGAGCGGGGCCGATGGCGACCTGAGCCGGTTCCAGTTCTCGGCCAAGTACGCGTACTGACCCGCTCCCGCGAGCCTGTACCCGCGAGGGATGGCACAGGTGACTCCTGGCACCCGTCCTGGCCGGGTGCTTTTTGACCGGTGTCTTCTCAGGCAGCGAGAATCATGCCGCCGGTAATGTTCAGCACCGTGCCGGTCATGTAGGCCGAATCCGGTCCGCACAGGAACGCGATGGGCCCGGCCACGTCGTCCGCGCAGCCCAGGCGCCGCAGGGGAATCCGCGCCAGGTCCGGGGCCTCGAAATCCGCGGTCATGTCCGTTTCGATGATGCCGGGCGCCACGGCGTTGACCCGGAGTCCCAGGGGGCCGCCGTTGCGGGCCAGGTGACGCGTCATGCCGATCAGGGCGGCCTTGGACGCGGAATACTCGGTACCCACGATGAGCCCGCCCTGGTAGTACGCCATGGAGCTGACCAGGACCAGGCGGCCGTTACCGGATTCCGCCAGCAGGTCCCAGGCCGCGTCGATGCAGTTTCGCGTGCCGTCGAGATTGACGTCCATCACCCGTCGCCACTGCGTCTCGTTACCCGTGACCTCACCGCGGGGGCAAACGCCCGCATTACACACCAGCACGTCCAGGCGTCCCAGCTGCTCCCGCAGGTCTTCTGCGAGCCGCCGGCAACCGGATCGATCGGTGACGTCGGCGATCCGTGCGTCAGCGCTTCCCCCGGACCGGCGGATGCCATCGACGACCAGGCCGGGGTCGTCCCGGTCGCTGAGCAGCACGTGGGCGCCATCGTGTGCCAGGCGCCTGGCCGTGGCCGCCCCGATGCCCCGGGCCGCCCCGGTGACCCAGGCGACCTGGCCGGCGAGGGGCTTCGCACCCCGCGAGGGGCCGGACGTCTGGGTGGCATCCCCATCGCGGGTGTCGTGGTTCGTTCCTGGAATCGTCATGATGCGTTGATGCCCCGGCGCTAGAATCGAGAGAGCAGTTTCCCACAACTCGGATCTTCGATTCACCGACGCCAAGGACCCGCCATGGATGCACAGGAACTCGAACGGCACCTCGACGACGTGCGACGCAAGCGCGGCTACCTGCTGCCGCACCACGGATTGATGGCCACCGCACTGCCCGGCATGCTCGAGGACTACGATCGCCTGTATACCAGCCTGGCCCTCACCCCCCGGCACCTGGAACGGCTGGATCACGAGGTGGTCTGGCTGGTGGTGCTGATTGCCGTGAACGAATCCCTGGGCACCCACCACCTGGCCCGCTACCGGGAGGCCGGCGGCGATTCCTCTTCCCTGCGCGACATCATCGCCCTGGCGGGATTCTGTCGTGGCGCTTCCGCCTGGGGCTTCGTGGCGGATTCGTGGTCGGCACACCTGCCCGATCTCGACGTCCGCAAGGAGTACGAGGCGGCGCTGAGCTCGGCGGCCGGAGCGCTTTCGCCGCGGGTGGCGCACCTGGGCGCCCTGGCAGCGCATGCGTGTGCGTCGGACTGGCGGCTATTCGACTGGCAGCTCGACGCCTGCTACGCGGCAGGCGTCGAGGAAACGCACATGGCCGAGGCCCTGTCCCTGGTGGCCTTTCCGGGCAGCGTGCCGAATTTCGCCCGGGCCTGCGGCGCGTGGCAGTCAGCAATCCTGAACGGACGCGTTACCGCCAGCGAACCGTTTCGCGTCTGGGCGCAGCTGACCGGGCAGGGTGGCTACGACGAGGCCGCCGGCGTCCCGGGAGCGACGCGGGGGTGATCCCACGAGACAGGTTGGGAGGGAAGGGCGTCCTGCTGGCCCTGCTGATTCTCCTGCCCACCGCGGCAGTTGCGGACGCTTTGCCGGTCTGCCCCAGCCTGGTCGACCCGACCGGCGCCGGGCAGCAAAGAACGGACCGTCCCGCATTGCTGGTGTCGGCGCTTTCCGCCGGGGCGCTGCGCAAACGGCTGGAACACTGCCTCGACCGCTCCCCGGAACGGGGAACACGGACGATCGGCCACCGGGGCGCGCCCCTTCGGTATCCGGAGCACACCCGCGAAAGCTACCAGGCGGCCGCCCGCCTCGGGGCGGGTGTGCTGGAGTGCGACGTTACCGCAACGCGGGACGGTGAACTGCTTTGCCGTCACGACGCCTGTGATCTCCATCGAACCACGAACCTGCTCGAAACGCCGCTAGCCGCCCGCTGCCGAGTCCCGTTCCAGCCGGCAAGGGAGGGCGACACGCTCGCCACGGCCCGATGCTGCACGACGGATTTCGACCTGGCGGAACTCAAAACGCTGACCGGTCGTCATGATGTCGTTGACCCCCTCGCCCAAACGGTCGCCGACTATCTTTCCCCGGAGCCGCCGCTGTCCTGTCTCGACGCGGGGACGCTGCTGTCCCACCGTGAAAGCATTGCCCTGTTCCAGGCCCTCGGCACGGGCATGGCGCCGGAACTGAAAAGCCTGCCGGCGGAGTCCGGGGTGCCTGAGGCCAGGCTGCTGACGCTGGCGGACCAACTCGTTGACGACTATCGGAACGCGGGCGTTCCGCCGGACACGCTGTGGCTCCAGACTTTCGATCCCGACGTGGCGAGTCACTGGCTGGCGAACGCGGGGGAGTACGCGGGGCGCGTCGTGTGGCTGGACGGCCGCTACGCGCTCGACGACTTCGACCACCGGGCGCCCGGGGCGCACGCCGTGTTCGGCCTATGGCGCGAGGCGGGCCTGCAGTTTCTCGCGCCGCCGGTGTGGATGCTGGTGGAGGCCGGGGAGACCGGTCCGGTGCCATCGGCCTATGCCCGGGCGGCGCGTCGCGAGGGCTTGCGGCTGCTGACCTGGACCCTGGAGCGCTCCGGCCCCCTGGCCCGGGGCGGTGGCTGGTATTACCAGACCCTGAACGGCCTGAACCCGCGTCCACAATCGCCCGGCGCCTACCGTGTGAGCAGGGACGCGGATCAACTGGCGCTGCTGGCCCTGCTGTTCGATGACCTCGAGGTCGCCGGTGTGTTCACCGACTGGGCCGAGACCACGGCCCTCGTCGATCGGTGCCTGCTGCGGGAGCCGTGACGAAACGGTCATCGACTTGCCACGAGCCTGTCTTGATGACGTGGTCCAATAGCCCTGGCCAATCAGTTGTTTGCAGCCTATGCGTGGCAAAGGACCGAACCCGAAGCAAGTCTCCGGCCAGGAACATGATGGTCTCGCTGGCCTCCGGTTTCTTGGCGTGGGCGCCGCCCATGCCACGGATCTCGGAGCGTCCTCGGCCGTCCATGAAACCGGCGGCCGGCCGGGCCTGCTGATCGACTGCGGCCCCGGCGTTCCCGGCCGGTTTCACGCGGCTTACGAACACGCGCCCCGCGCCGTTTTCATCACGCACGTGCACCTGGATCATGTCGCCGGACTGGAACAACTGCACACCATCTCGGCGCTGGACGGGGAGCAGCCCCCGATTCGTCTCTACGTGCCCGTTGCCATTCTCGCTAATCTCCACGCGCGGGTCGCCTCGCTACGCTTTCCCCTGGCCGAGGGTGGTGGCAATTTCTGGGACGCCTTCCAGGTCATCCCGGTGACGGATGGGTTCTGGCACGGGGGTGAGTGGTTCGATGTGTTCGAAGTGCGCCATCACGCGCCCGGCTTCGCCTGGGGTCTGCGCCTCGCGGGACGATTCGTTTACACGGGTGATACACGGCCGATCCCGGAGATGCTTCGCTTCCAGGGCCGGAGCGGAGAAACCCTCTTTCACGATTGCGACTGGCGCGGAAACCCGTCCCATTCCGGGTGGGACGATCTGCGCCGCGAATACGATGCCGGTCTGCTCGACCGCCTGGTCGTATACCACTATGGATCACTTGATGCGGCTGAGCGGCTGGCCGCTGCCGGAGCCCGGGTGGCGCGTCCGGGCCACCTGTATCCCTTCCTGCCAGAACACGGCGTCATGGCGCCGCCGACCCTCAGAGCGGTGTGACCTGGTCGGCCCGCCGGCCGAAATGCGCCTGCGCTACCCGGTTCACTTCCTCCAACCGATCCTCCAGTTCCTGCCGAATGGGTTCCAGGTCTTCGATGGGCGTGCCCGCTGGCACGGAGACGGGTTCACCCACCACGATGACGATGCGGGAAAACGGCCGGGGCACCATGAAGCGGTCCCAGCTGTTCCAGAGCCTCGCGGAGCTCGCCGCGAAGGCCAGGGGAATCATGGGCGCCCGGGTCAGCCGGGCCAGCAGGACCGCCCCGTTCTTGGCCACCCGGGGTGGACCCTTCGGGCCGTCCACGGTGATCACCGGGGAAACGCCTTCCTTGTTGATGGTCAGGTACATGTCCCGAAGCGCCTGCCCGCCGGTGCGGGTCGGCGAGCCGCGAACCACCGTGGCGCCCCACTTGCGGGCCATGGCGGCGGGCACTTCGCCGCTCACGGACGGGCTGATCAGGAATCCGACATTCATCCCCCGGTCGATCTGGTCGAGCATGTAGCGCGCGCAGTACACGTGCATCTGGTGCCAGTAACAGGGCAGGACGGGTTTCCCGGCTTTGACGGCCGCGTCCATGTGTTCGGCGCCGATGACCTTTTCCACCGTGCAGGTGGACCAGAGCGTACGCGCGATGCCCCGGGCCAGGGCGATCAGGAAGGCGTACCAGGCTTTGCGACCGACGGACATGCGCCGGCGCGACTGGAAATCGGACCCCGTGGTCCGGGATCGCTGCGCTTTCTGGCTCGGTGCGTAGCTGTGCTTTCGGTCGCTCATGGTCCGCTCCCGGTACGGTAGGGCGAAGGGTACACCAAAGCGGATGCCCTTCGGACCGGTACGGGCGCGGCGAGGCGCGCCGGGATGCCGGGCCGGTGTATAATTCGCCGCTTGCATAACGTGGCCCGCGCCGCCCTGACTTCGTTCCAAGGTCTTCAACCGGCGGGATGCCGGCGGCGACGCCTGATGCCCCCCTGGCTTTGACTGCATGACCCAGACGCCCGTGACCCCCAATTTGCCGGCATTGCCGCCCGGTCCGTCGGAACCCCATTCCCTGGACTGTGACGAGGCAACCTTCGATCTGCTGCCGCGCCTCGTGGCGGCCTACGGCGACGTGGTGCGCGTCGAGGCGCCGAATCTCAAGCGCCCCGCCTGGTTGCTCACCAACCCGGACCACATCCGCCGCGTACTGGTGAACAATCACCGCAACTACGTCAAGGGAGTGGGTTTCGAACGGGTGGAAATGCTGCTGGGCAACGGCATCATCGTGAGCGACGGTGCATTCTGGCGTCGGCAGCGAACCATGATCCAGCCGGGCTTCAGTCGAAGCTTCATGCCGCGATATTTCGAGATGATCCGCGAGGTCACGGCGCGCCTGGTGGAGCGCTGGACGGCGCTCGCCGCGCGGGGCGAGCCGCTGGACATCACCCACGCCACCGGGGAATACGCCCTCGAGGTGATTCTGCGGGCGATCTTCAGCGACGATCTGGAGTTCTTCGTGGACCAGGAGGGCATCAACCCGTTCGTGTTTCTCACGGAAGACCCCTCGCGCAATCTCATGGTGGCCATGAAATTCCGCCAGCTCCTGAAGCAGGTCCAGGTGCTGATCGACCGGCGTCGGGAGACGGGAGAGCGCCCCTTTGACCTGCTGTCCCACATGATGGACGCCACCGCCAGCCGGTCCGGCGAGCACATGACGGACCGGGAACTGATCGACGAGGTCGCGACCATGATCATTGCGGGCCACGAGACCTCCGCCGGCACCCTGAACTGGGCCTGGTACCTGCTGGCCCGGGACGAGACGAGTGCCGCCCGCGTCCGGGAAGAGGTGGATCGTGTCTGTCCCCGGGGCGATTTGCGCTACGAACAGCTCGATGAGCTCGTCTTCACGCGGCAGGTGCTGGAAGAGACACTGCGCCTCTATCCCCCGGTCTGGTTGTTCACCCGCCGGGCAGTGGCCGAGGACGACATTGGCGGATTCACGATCGAGCCCGGTGACAACGTGTTCCTGTCACCCTGGGTCACCCAGCGGCTCGAACGCTACTGGCCGGAACCCGACGCCTTCCGTCCGGATCGGTTTGCGCCGGAGCGGGTGGAGGAACGGGTGGACAACGCCTTCTTTCCGTTTTCCTCCGGCCCGCGACGCTGCATCGGCGAGTTTTTTTCCTTCGTGGAGATGCGGACGCACCTGGCGATGCTGGCGCCGCGCTTCCGCCTGCGCCACGATGACAGCCGGCCGGTGGAGCTCGAACCGGCCATCAACCTGCGTACCCGCAACAACCTGACCATGACCATCGAGATTTTGAAACCATGAGCGCTTCATCATGACTTTGTCCAAGGACACCCTCGGTGGCCTGTTGCAGGCCGCTGCAGAGGGGGAATCCCGTGCGGTTCATTTCATCGAGTCGGCGCGCGACGAGACTCGCGTGGACTACGAGGAGCTCTGGCAGCGCGCCCTGGGCGTGCTGCACCATTTCCAGCAGCGGGGGCTGCGGCCGGGTGACGAGCTGATCCTTTTCACCAACAGCAACGAACAGTTCGTCGATGCATTCTGGGCGTGCATCCTCGGCGGCATCGTGCCGGTGCCGGTCGCGGTGGGCATCAGTGATGACCATCGCGCCAAGCTCTTCCGGATTTTCGAGACACTGCGCAGGCCGCACCTGTACACGGAGCACAACCTCGCGCGTCGCCTCGAGCGCTACGGCACCAGCCACGGACTGGTCGAGGATTCACGCCGCCTGCTCGAAAAGACCCTGGTGGTGGACGACATCGATGACATCGCCACGCCGGGTCGGCTCCACGCGCCCGCTGCCGATGACGTGGCCTTTATCCAGTTTTCCTCGGGCTCCACGAGCGAACCGAAAGGTGTGGTGCTGACGCACCGCAACGTGCTCACGAACATCAAAGCCATTTGCGAGGGTTACGGACACCGCGATGACGACGTCGCCCTGAGCTGGATGCCCCTGACGCACGACATGGGCCTGATCGGTTTTCACCTGTGCATGGTTGCGGTGCGGAACGATCACCACATCATGGCGACTTCCCTGTTCGTGCGGCGCCCCCTCCTGTGGATGGAAAAGGCGTCGGAGAAGGGCGCAACCTTGTTGTGTTCTCCCAATTTTGGGTACAAACATTTCTTAAAGTTGTTTGAATCAAAAGGTCTTCAAGATATTGATCTAAATAAAGTAAGGTTGATCTTTAACGGCGCAGAACCCATCTCCGCCGGCCTCGCTGCCCGTTTCGTCAAGGCGCTCGAACCCCACGGGCTGGGCCAGAACGTCATGTTCCCCGTTTACGGCCTGGCGGAGGCGAGCCTGGGCGTGACCTTTCCGGAGCCCGGCGCCCCGCTGCGGACGATCCGGGCTCATCGCCACAGCCTGGCCGTCGGGCAACCCTGGACGCCGGCAGAGGCCGGCGATGACGACGCGGTGGAGTTCGTGCTGCTGGGCACGCCGATCCGGGATTGCAGGCTTCGGCTCTGTGACGACGATGACCGGACCGTCGACCCGGATCACGTGGGGCACGTGCAGATTCGTGGCGGCAACGTCACGGGCGGCTATTACGGTTACGGCGCCGCCGGGCGGGACGTCTTCGCGGACCTGAACTGGCTCCGTACCGGTGACCTGGGCCTGATACATGACGGCCAGCTGGTGATCACCGGGCGTTCCAAGGACATCATCTTCGTCAACGGCCAGAACTACTACCCGCACGACATCGAGGAGCAGGCCCTGGCCGTGGAGGGACTGGAACTGGGCAAGGTGGCGGCTGCGGGCGCGACGAGTCCCACGGCGGGAACGGATGAGCTCCTGCTGTTTGTCCTGCACCGGGGTGACCTGGAGTCCTTTGCCGGGCTGGCCAAGATGCTGCGCATGCACATCAATGAAGTGACCGGGCTGGAGGTGGCGCACGTCATCCCGGTGGAGCGAATCCCCAAGACCACGAGCGGCAAGGTCCAGCGCCACAAGCTGGTGGAGGCCTATCTCGACGGCGAATTCTCCGAAGCGCTGGACCGCCTGGCCGGACTCGCGGCCTCGGCGACGGATGGCGAGCTTTCGGAAGACGCTTTCGAGCGCAGCCTGCAGGAAATTTGCAGCGAGATCGTGGTCGACCGGCCGGTTGGCCTGGACGACAACCTGTTCGAAATCGGGATTTCTTCCCTGGCCCTGGCGCAGATCCACGCGCGGGTGGAGGAGCTCTATCCCGGTGAAATGGACATTGCCGATGTCTTCGACTACCCGAGCATCCGGGAACTGGCGGCCTTCCTCGCCCGGAAGCGCAACGCCGGGGACACCGAATCCACTTGATGAGGCACCTGATCATGCCCCGCAAACTGCTGACCGCCTGCGCGGCGATCGGCCTGGTGACGAGCCACGCCATGAATGACGCCCACAGCAAGGACCATGAAACCGGGGGGGCTGCGGCCGAAGCCCCGGTAACCCTCACCATCGAACGCCTCGAAGCGAGTCCGGGGCTCGACGGGCCGTCGGCCCGGGGGGTGAAGATCGCTCCGGATGGCTCGCGGGTGACGTTTCTCCGGGGGCGGGAAGACGACCGCTACCAGCTCGATCTGTGGGAATACCTGCCGGACACCGGCGAACAGCGCCTGCTCGTGGACAGCACGGCCCTGCTGGGCGCCCCGGAAGAACTCGACGAGGTCGAGAAAGCCCGCCGGGAGCGCCAGCGCATCTTTTTCCGGGGCATCATCGAGTATGACTTCGCGCCGGATGGAGGCGCCTTGCTCTTTCCCCTCGGCGGTGACCTCTACTACCTGCCCCTGGGTGGCGAACCCCGGCGCCTGACCGAGACCGCGGCGACGGAAACCGACGCGCGCGTATCGCCTGCCGGGGGTTACGTGTCCTTCATCCGCGACCAGAATCTCCACGTCGTGGACCTGGCTTCGGGCGAAGAGCGACCGCTTACCACCGAGGGGGGCGGTACCGTGTCCCTGGGCATGGCGGAGTTCGTCGCCCAGGAAGAGATGTACCGCTTTACCGGGTACTGGTGGTCTCCTGACGATCGCACCGTGGCCTACACGCGGGTGGATGAAGAGCGGGTGTCGTTGGTGGAGCGTTATGAGATCGGTGCGGACGGGGTCACCACGGTGCCGCAGCGCTATCCCTTCGCCGGCGAAGCCAACGCCGTCGTGACCTTGCATCTCCTCGACCTGGCGACGGGCACGGTGACCGATGTGCCTTTTGACGCATCGGGCGACGACTATCTCGTTCGCGTGAACTGGTCACCGGACGGGACCCTCGCCCTGCAACGCCAGTCCCGGGATCAGCAGCGCCTGGACCTGGTGTTCGTGGACCCCGAATCCGGCGACCAGCGCGTGGTCCTCTCGGAGCGTTCCGATACCTGGATCAATCTGCACAGCGATCTGACGTTTTTCGAAGACGGTTCCCGGTTTCTCTGGACCTCCGAGCGGGACGGCTTCCGTCACCTGTACCTGGTTGGCCGGGATGGAACGATGATCTCGCAGCTGACCCGCGGCGACTGGGCGCTGTCCGAAACGGGCCGCGGCGGTGGTGCGGTGCGCGCGCTGGTCGAGGCCGAGGGGGAGGTCTGGGTCCAGGGCGCCCTGGAAACACCCCTCGAACAGCACCTGTATCGCATTTCGCTGGCGGGGGATGTCCCCCCTCGCCGGGTAACGGAGCCGGGCGGGTGGCATGACACCATCGTTTCCCCCGACGGGGCGTTCTTCATCGATCGGGGCGAGGCGCCGAGCCGTCCGCCGTACACGGCGATTCGCGACGACGAGGGTGCGCTGCTCAGCTGGGTGCTCGAAAACCCGCTGGATGCCGGGCATCCCTATGCCCCCTTCGTCAGGAACCATGTTGCCCCGGAGTACGGAACGCTGCCGGGCGCGGACGGCACGCCACTCTATTACGAGTTACTCGAGCCCCCGGGCTTCGACGCAGGGACACCGACCCCGGCCATCGTCTATGTCTACGGTGGTCCGGGCGGCGCCTCGGTCCACCGACGCTGGTCCGTGGATTTCCGGCAATACCTGGCCCGCCAGGGCTACGTGGTGTTTACCGTGGACAACCGCGGCACCGGTGGGCGAGGCACGGCCTTCGATGACCCGATTTACCGGGCCATGGGAGGCGTCGAAATCGAGGACCAGGTCGCCGGCGCGCGGTGGCTTGCCGATCGCCCCGGAGTCGACGGTAACCGCATCGGCATCTACGGCGGATCCTACGGGGGCTATGTGACGCTGCTGGCGTTGATGAAGGCCCCGGAGGTCTTCGCTGCCGGCGTCGCCCTGGCGCCGGTCACGGACTGGCGCCTGTACGACACGCACTACACCGAGCGTTACATGGGCGATCCGTCCGAGGGCGACGCTTACACGCGGTCAAACCCGGTGACCTACGTGGAGGGCCTGGAGGACCCGTTGCTGCTGGTGCACGGCATGGCGGACGACAACGTCTTCTTCGACCACAGCGTCAAGCTCATGGCCGCACTGCAGCAGGCACGCAAGCCCTTCGAGCTCATGACCTACCCGGGCAAACGCCACCGCATCACCGGTGAGGACGAGCGAGTCCACCTGTACCGGATGATGTTTGATTTCTTCGAGCGTCACCTGGCCGGGGAAAAGGCGAACTGAGCGACCGGGCAGGGGGCATGACTCAAGTCGCGCATCGGAGACCGCCGTGGATCTGCTGACCATCGAGCCGGTCATCGAACGCCTGCGGCGCCGGTGAGCCGGGGAAATGCCCCGGGGACGGATGCCTGAACCGCCGAGGGTCGAATTCAGCCGAAGGGTGCGACGCCGATCCAGGCCAGGTGCAGCCACTTCACGAACAGCACGTAAGTGACCAGGCCGAGCACGATGAGGATGATGTCATTCGCGCCGCTCTTCACCATCACCGGGACTTCCCGCGGCTCCCGGCGCTTGAGGCTGATCCGGTCGACCACGGCCCAGGCCAGGAGGCTGCCGAACAGCACGACGTCGGCCAGCGTGCCGTTGACGAGCAGGTGGGAAAATGCCCATAGCTTGAGGGCGACGAGTTGCGGGTGCTTGAGGGTCGTCTTGATACGACCGGGAAAATACGGGGCAAGGAAAAAAATGAAGACCGGCAGCATGAGCAGGGCTGAGAGGTGCGCCAGCCAGGTGGGTGTCACGTAGAGCAGGACCGGGTCGAGGCGGGCTTCCGCGTAACCCTTGACCATGCCGACGACACCCGCCAGCGAGACGAAGACCACCAGCGATTTCCACGCTGCGCCGTGTTTGGCGGCGAAGCGGTCCCGCCACGCCGGCGCCACGATGGAGACGGAATGGATTCCGATGAACAGCACGAGGCCGATGACGAGTTTTTCCATGAAACGATACCCCTGCGTCTGAGCGCATGGTAGTGCCTCTCGCGGCCCATCGCCAGCGATCCGGGTCAATTCTTCCGGCGCCGCTGCGCGCAGGCTATACTTTCTGCTCTTCTCCGGCCCGGAGGGCCCGGGTGCGTCCCGGCCCGTGACCATCCCGATGAAATCGCTGCGCGCCGCCCTGGCGTTCCTCGTCATCGTTCTGAGCACGCTGCTGCACGGCGTCGTCCTGCTCGTGAGCGCCGTGTTCAAGGCCCTGGTGCCGGAGGGTCCGGCGCGCCAGGCGGTGAGACGCTGGCTGACGCGGATCGCAGAGTCCTGGATCGGGGTCAACAATTTCCTGATGTCCCTGGACCGCAGCACCACCCTGGACGTGGACCTGCCGGCGGGCCTCGATCATGAAGGCTGCTACCTGGTGGTGAGCAATCATCAGAGCTGGGTCGATATCCTGGTGCTGCAACGCTGCCTGAATCGTCGTTTGCCCCTGCTGCGATTTTTCCTCAAGCGGCAGCTCTTCTGGGTGCCGGTGCTCGGCCTGTGCTGGTGGGCCCTGGATTTTCCGTTCATGCGTCGCGCAACCCGCGAACAGCTGGCGAAGAATCCCTCGCTCCGGGGGCGCGACCTGGAGTCGGCGCGCCGCGCTTGCGAGCTCTTTCGTGACGTCCCCGTCGCCATGATGAGTTTCCCCGAAGGCACCCGGCGAAAGGGCGGCAAGGCGGCGGCCAACGACGAATACCGGCACCTGCTGCTTCCCAAGGCGGGTGGGCTGGGCCAGGTGATCTATGCCCTCGGCGATCAGCTGGACGCCTGTGTCGACGTGACCATCGCCTACGAAACCCGGGGTGAAGAGGGGGAGCCGCCGGAGTTCTGGGGGCTGCTGCGCGGCGACATCGATCGCATCCGCGTTCACATGGAATTGCTGCCGATTCCCGCGAAGCTGGTCGGCAGGGATTTCACCACGGACCGCGAAGCACGGATCGAGCTTCAGCGCTGGATCTCGGATATCTGGAGAGACAAGGATGCGATGCTGGACGCGTGGTTCAGCCCTTCGCCGGACAGTCCACGCACACCACGGTGACGTTGTCCGGGGCGCCGCGCTCCAGGGTGAGATCGACCAGGGCCGGGGCGCGGGTCTCCGGTGAAGTGAGCGCCATGAATTCCGCGATCTCCTGTTCCTCCACCACCCGGATCAGCCCGTCGGAGCACAGCAGGAAGCGGTCCCCGGGCCGGATGGAAAGGCGCCGCGTTTCCAGCCGGGCCGGCTCGTCGAAGCCGATCGCCCGGGTAATGACGTGCGCCATCGGGTGTAACTCGGCGTCCGCCGGGTCCACGAGCCCCTGGTCGACCAGGTCCTGGACCTGGCTGTGATCACGGGTCAGTTGCTCGAGCTCCCCGTTTCGGAAGCGGTATACCCGGCTGTCGCCGGCCCAGGTCACGGCGCCTTCCTCTCCCTGGATCAGGAGCGCGGCGATCGTGGTGCCGGGCTGGCGGTGCCTTGGGGTTTCGTCGCTGGCCTCGAGCAGGGCGCGATTCGCGATCTGGATGAGTGTCTGGAGATTGGCCAGGGAGGTCTCGAAGGTATCGGCCAGCTGCATGCGGGACAGGGTCTCGACCACGCCGGCGCTCGCCACGTCACCCGCGTCGTGTCCGCCCATGCCATCGGCCACCGCCCAGAGGCCCTCGGCCTGCAGGGACAATACCGCGTCTTCGTTCAGTTCACGTACCGCACCCCGGTGGGTGGCGGCCGCGGTTATGGTTTTCATGCGGTTCCCCGGTGGCCTGCACGGCGCCGACAGACATGGTGTCACACTTGAATGGCGCCCGCCACGCGCATTCAGCGGCGCTTCAGGGCCCTTCCGGTAGTCTTGGCCCCTGGCCATGGCGCGGAACGGCGGTCTCCGCCCGGGTCTGTACTTTGGGTTTCGCGGCGGGGCATCATCCGGGGTAACTGCATGCGTAATGGCGAGGTTCGATGAAGCCAAGGAACCGGGAGATGTCGGTTTTCAGCACGTCGGCGATCGACCTGTTCGCCTCGGCGCTGGGGGCGTTCATCCTCCTGATGATGCTCCTGTTTCCCTACTATCGAAATGCCGGCCCGGAAAGCGCCCCGTCTCCGACCCGTGACCTGATCGAACAGCGGCGCCAGGCCGAGCGCTCCGTGGCCGATGCCCTGGCGGAACAGCGCACCACCGAGCAGGAGATCACCGAGCTCGAAGCCCGGGCCGACCGGCTTCGGCGGGAGATGGTCACGCTCAACGAGCAACTGTTCAACCTCAAGCAAAAACTGGCCGAGGAGCTGCCCGAGGTGCCGCCGCCGCCCGAGGAGCGGCCGCCTTACCTCGAACGAGGCGTGGAATTTTCCCTGCTGGGCATCAACACGGATCGCAAGTCCTTCGTGATCGTGGTGGATCTCTCCGGGAGCATGGAGGCCTACGCCAACCTCATGATCCGGTCCGTGCTCGAGGTACTGCAGCCCCTGGACGAGGAGAACCAGTTTGCGATTCTCGGATACAGCGGCATGGGCTCCACGCGGGTCATGGCCTTTCCCCGGGGCGCCCGGCTGGCCGATGGCACGCCGTCGAACCTCAACCAGGCAGCGACCTTCACGCGTAACCTGGCCGCCAACTTCGGTGGTTCGACGCCGACCCACGGGGCGCTGCTGAGGGCGCTCCAGTACCCGGCGGACGCCATCATCCTCATGAGCGACGGCGCGCCGGACGGTGATCCGGTCAGCATCATCGAGGACGTCACCCGGCTGAATGCGCGCCTGCGCAAGGAGATCCACACCGTGGCGCTCGGCGACTACACCAGCGACCGGGATCTCGTGCTGTTTCTCCAGGGCCTGGCCCGGCGCAATGGCGGCGATTTCGTCGGGATGTCCCGATGAGGCGCAAGCAGCGTGCGGCGGAGGTATTCACCATGTCCGCCATTGACCTGTTCGCTTCCGCCATGGGGGCTTTCCTGATCATCACGATCATCCTCATGCCGGATTACCGCAAGGAAGTCATGGCGGAGGGCGACAACACCCTCCTCGAGCGCCTCATGGCCGAGTCCCGGGATGCGCTCGAGGACGTGGATGAGCAGCGCAGCGAGGCCCAGAGCCGGCGGGCCTTTGCGCAGCAGCAGCTGGATGAGCTCATGGCGCAGGCCAGCCTGTTGAGAAACGAGGTCGAGGAAGCCGAGGAGCAGCTCATGGCGGATTTCGATCCGCCGCCGCCGCCGGAGCCCAGCGAGGAACTGAGTCCCGAGGACGAGGTCTCCTTTCGTTTCCTGGGGCTGAAAACCGATGAGCGGAGCTTCCTGCTGCTGGTCGACCTGAACCGCTTTCTGGAACCGCACGCGGAACTCATGGCGAATACCGTGTCACGAACGCTGGGTTCGCTCCGTGACGGGCACGAGTTCGCCATCCTGGCCTTCAACCAGCAGGATTCCGGGCCCGTGTTCCTGCGCTGGCCGGCGGACGGCCGGCTCGTCAACGCGACGCGCACGAACCTGGCGGGCGCGCGAAATTTCCTCGAGGGGCTGCAGGGCGAGTACGTGGGCTCGTCACCCATCCTGGAAGCGCTGCGCACCGGCCTCGATTCCGACGCCCAGGCGCTGGTGCTGTTCAGCGACGGTTTACCCAATCCCCGGTATAACGAGGGCCTGGACGGCACGGGCATCGTCAGCCGCATCAGCCGCGAGAACCGCGAGGACAAGGAGATACATGCCGTGACCATCGGTGATTATTTCAAGTACCGGGATACGATCCGGTTCATGGAAACCCTGGCCAAGGCCAACAACGGCGGGTTCATGGCCCTGTCTCGCTAGGGGTCGGCGGGCGCGCCCTCATGGTTGTCGCGAGACAGGAGCAGATTGCGAAACAGCAGTTCCGTCATGCCGACGCGGAGTCGCGCGCCATCCGGCAGGGGCAGGGGTTCGAGAACGGGTTCGCCATCCAGCCAGGTCAGGTTGTGGCCACCCCCATGCTGGACGAAGAAGCGCCGGCCCAGGGAATCATAGGTGATGACTGCATGGCCGTTGCGCGCGATCTGCTTATCGCCGAAATCCAGGCGCAACCGTGCGCCCTGGCCCCGGCCGATGTCACTGACGCCCGGGTTCACGGGCAGCAGCCCCCCGCGTCCCGGACCTTCCAGGACGAGAAGCACGCCGACGGGAAGGTCGGCGATGGGGCGGGTCAACGCTTCGGTGGAATCGTTCGTGCCGGAGTCTGCGGGGGTCACGATCCGGGTCGGGGGTTCTTCCATCGAGGCCACGCGGCGCAAGCCGGCGTTGGGCTCCGGTCGCGCTTCGGCACCGCGCCTGCCAGGGGCCGCCTTCGCGGCGTCGTCGCCCGGGTCCTGGCCCGGGTCCCGGGTACGATTTTGCTCGGCCTCGAGGGGAATCGTCGGTCGGTCGTCGCCGCGAATCACCCGGGAGGCCAGGGGATTTTCATCCGGCTTTCGGGTCCGGTTTTTGCGTCGCTTGAAGATCATATCGACCGGGAAAGATTCGACCAGGGTCCTTGTCCGGGGGATGATAGCGCAGGCAACCCCCGCGAGGAGCGTCCATGAACGAACACGGTAATCCCAGCTGGACTTTGGGCCGCGGCGCCGATTGCGAGCTCCGCTTCGACCACGACACGGTTTCCCGGCGTCACGCCCGGCTGGCGGTGGATTCGCAAGGCCAATGGACCCTCGAGGATCTCGACTCCTCCAACGGGACGTGGCGCCGCGAGGAAGACGCGTGGGTTCGGGTCCGGCTTGTGCAGATCGCGCTGGACGACGCCCTGAGGCTGGGGGAGCGGGAAACCAGCCTTCGGCAGCTGCTGGAGCGTTTTTCCGACGTCATCGTGCTTGCGGACCTCGATGTACCGCTCACCGAGGGTGTCCTCCGGGTCGCAGCGGCTTCGTCCGACGATCCGAGATTCGAGCGCCCTCGCCGCAACCCCCGGACCGGTGAGATTGAAGACAGCCAGTAACAGCGGTGAGGCGGTACAGCGCCGCCGGCGGACGACGCCCCCGGGCCACTTGCTCGCCATGCTGGCGGCGCTGATGCTCGCCCTGTGCCCGGCGAAGGTCCCGGGACAGGAGGCCGGTGCGACGTTTCCGGGCTGGCTGGTACCGGTGGTTCGGGTGCTGGGCGACGGTCGCGTCGTGCCGACCACCGGCGTGGTGCTGGCCGCTGACACGGTGCTGGTTCCCAGCGAATTCGTCGCGGACGACGAGTCGATTGTCGTGCTCGACGGTGGGCCGGACCTGGCCCGCGACGGGCGGACGGCGACGGTGCTGCGTCGCATCCCGCTGGCCGGCCTCGCCATCCTGAAAGCGCCGGGCTTGCGCCGACCGGTCCCGCGTCTGGCGCTTGCGCCCTTGCGAGACGGCCAGGGCGTCATGCTCCAGGCCCTGGCACCCCCGGACCTGATGGCGCAGGGCCAGGCGAGGATACAGCGCCCGGCACGCCTTCGACGCACCGGGCAGGCTTCCGGGGTAGGCGCCGTGATGCTGGATGACGCCACTCCCCTGCCCAACGTCACCGGCGTGCTTCTCGATGCCTGCGGTCAATGGGCGGGCTACAGCGCGGCCCGGGGAACGCCCACCCTGTCGACTTCCAGCGCGACGCTGTACCAGTGGGTGCCTGAGTTGAATGCGCGGCTGGCGGAAGCCGGTGTTGACCTGGACGCCGCGCCCTGCGCGGTCGACGAGGTCGTGGCGAGGCAGGCCGACACACCGGCGCCCGAGTCACCTCCGGACCTCGCGGAGCGCGACAGGGCGGCCGGGGAAGAACCCGTTGCCGAGCCCGGGAACGATTCCCGATCCGAGTCCAGTGAGCCATCCGGGACCCTCGCCGAAGAAGCAGCCCGGGATTTTCCTGAAATCATGGTGGATCCCGAACCGTTTGCCGGGCCGGCCGCCGGGGAGCCCGGACCGACTGTGCCCGATGGGACGCTGGACGAGGCGTTGGGTGACGAGCGTGGCGTAGAACGGCGTGATGAACGGGGCGCGTTCGCGCGCTGGCTGCCCTGGGGCCTGGCTGCCCTGATGTTTCTGCTCGCGGTGGTCCTGGGGCTGCGGCCATTCCGGCGGTCCGCTCCCGCGGCGCCCACGGAGCGGGCGGCTTATGTCCTCGAGGGGGAGTCGGGCCGGCTTCTGGTTCCCGCCCGCGACCGGCGAGTGGACTGCACCCTGGGTCGTTTCGACGTGGACCTGGTCGTGGACGCCGGGTCCGTGAGTCGACGCCATGCCCGACTGTTTGGCCCGGTCGGCCAGCTTCAACTCCTGGACCTCGAATCCACCAACGGCACCTTCGTCAACGGGCAGCGATGCGCACCCGGGGTGGCCGTCCCGGTCAGCGACGGCGACACCCTGGTCTTCGGTGACCAGGCCTTTACGCTCCAGGCTGCCGCGAGGGTTGGCGCATGAGCCTTTCGAGTGGCCAGATCGTGGAGGCCTACGAGATCGAAACCGTGCTCGGTTCCGGGGGGTTCGGTGTCACCTACCGCGTGCGCGACCGGAAGCTGGGTCTCCGCTTCGCCCTGAAAGAGTATTTCCCCCGCCACGCCGCCGTTCGCCGTGGCGACGGATCGGTCGCGGCCCAGGCAGGCCGGGAGCAGGCCTTTCGGGAGGGCCTGGCGCGGTTCCTCGATGAAGGACGAACCCTGGCGGGACTCGATCATCCCAACCTGGCGTCCGTCGTTCGCCATTTCGAGGCGAATGGCACGGCCTGGCTCCTCATGCCGTTTTACGACGGCCGCACCCTGGACCACCTGCTCGTGGGCGGTGGTCTGTTCGATCCCGCGGAAACCGGCGCCCTGTTGTCGCCGCTCCTCGACGCGCTGGCCTACCTGGAAGCTCGCGGCGTGGTGCACGGAGACATCAAGCCGGCGAACATCCTGGTGCAACGCAGTGGCGCGCCGGTGTTGCTGGATTTCGGGGCGGCGCGCCTGGCCCATGGCGACGAGCCGGGCGGAGCCACGGCCGGCAGTGCCGGCTATGCGGCGACGGAGCAGACCCGTGGGATCTGGGCCATCGGTCCCTGGACCGATCTCTATGGCCTGGCTGCAACGCTCTATCGCCTCACGTCCGGAACGATTCCCGTTCCCTCCGAAGACCGGCTCGAAGCGCTCGAGCGCGGAGACCCCGACCCGCTGGTGCCCCTGCGCCGGGAGCACGCAAGCGCAGGGGTCACGGGTTTTTCCCGGGGATTTGCCTCGGCGGTGGACCGGGCGCTGTCGGTCCAGCCGGAACAGCGGCCCCAGGATGTGGCGAGCTGGCGCCGGCTGCTCGGTCTCAGTCCGGGGCGCGGCTCGACGCCGTCTTCCGGCGGCGCACCGGCCGATGCCGATCTGCAAGCGGGCAGGCGTCGGGGGACGGCAGGGGGACGGTCGGATCCCGAACGCCGCGTCTGGTTGCCACAGGCGCTGGCGCTGGTCCTGGTGCTGGGCCTGGTGGCCGTGGGCGCGTGGCTGTGGTTCGATCGGCCCGGGCCCGCGGAGGGGATGTCGGCGGACGCGGTTTCGACGTTGCCGGAAACCAGCCTCGCGGAAGACGAGGACGCCTGGGAGCAGGCGGTGCGCACGGATTCGGCGGCGGCGTTTCGGGGGTACCTGGAGGGATTCCCCCGGGGGCGCCACGTTCAGGCGGCGCGGGAACAACTGGCCCTCTTTGACCAGGCGGCGTGGCAGGCTGCCGAGGCTGAGGGCACGCTGGCCGCCTTCGAGGATTACCTGGACCGGTTTCCGGACGGCCGTTTCGTCATCGAAGCCACCGGCCGGGCGGACGTGGCCCGCGCCGCGGAGGCGGCGGCCGAGGCGGAAGCCCGGGCCGCCGCGGAGCGGGACCGCGTGGCCTTTGCCGCGGCGCGGTCGGTGGGGACGGATGCCGCCCTCGACGACTACCTGGCGCGTTTTCCGGGCGGAAACCACGTGGAGGAAGCGCTGGCCCTGAAGGCAGCCAACGAACAGGCGCGACGGGACGAGGCGGCCTGGCGGGCGGCGGTCCAGCGGGACGAGCGGGACGGTTACGCCGCCTACCTCCGGGCGTTTCCCGAAGGACGCCATCTCGCCGCGGCGCTGGCGGCGGTCGAGCGCCTGACCCTGCGACCCGGGAAACGGTTTCGCGACTGCGCCACGTGCCCCGAGATGGTGGTGATTCCCCCGGGTAGCTTCGAGCAGGGATCGCCCGGAGACGGTCCCCTGGCGCGATCCAATGAACGCCCGCAGCGCACCGTGCGGTTTCCGCGCGCCTTCGCCATGAGCCGGTACGAAGTGACCTTCGAGGAATGGGATGCCTGCGTCGCGGAGGGAGGTTGTCGCGCCCAGCCGGTGGATAACGGTTGGGGGCGCGGGCGTCGTCCGGTGTTCCTGGTACGCTGGATCGATGCGGTGGATTATGTTGATTGGCTTTCTGGAAAAACCGGAGAAATTTATGAATTACCGACAGAAAGTCAGTGGGAATACGTGGCCAGAGCCGGCCAGGAGGGCGCCTGGGTCGGCGGCGCGCCGGCGCAGGTGTGCGACCACGCCAACGTTGCCGGTGATGAAACCAGCTTCGACTGGCGGCATACCGCGTGCGCCGATCCGTTCAGCGTCGGTACAGCCGAGGTCGGCTACTTTGTCCCCAACGAGCTGGGAGTCTACGACATGGTGGGTAACGTGGCCGAATGGACCCGGGACTGCATGAATCTTTCCTACCTGGATGCACCGACGGACGGCAGCGCCTGGGAGCGGGGCCTGTGCAGCTCCCGGATCACCCGGGGTGGTTCCTGGTTCTCCGGCAGCGTGGAAATCCGCCTGCCGGCCCGCTTCGCCCTGCGCAGCGGCGAAAGCAACGATTTCACAGGGCTGCGGGTCGTGAGGGTCATCGACGAATGAATCGCGTCGCACTCTCATGGCCCGCCATCCTCCTGCTGTTGACGGGATTCGCCGTCGACGTCCTGGCCCAGGACGGGGCCGGCGAGGATCCCGCCCCCTCGGCTGACAGCCAGGCCGTGGACGAGGAGGAGGCGGAGTTTCGCCGGCGCATGGAGCTGGAAGAGGGCGACGGCGGCGACCGCACGTCGCGCCCGGATCTGCCGGACATTGTCGATGTCGACCCGGTCGCGTCGCCGGAAGATCGTTTGCCCCCGGCGTCCCGGGAACACCTCGAGGAGCAGCTGACGGAGCTGATTATCGAGAATGGCCGTTGGGAACCCGCCGACGCGGAGCGCGAGGCCGACTACGAACCCAGTGCGGCGGCCCAGGCAGACCCGCAGCTCGCCCAGGAGGAAGCGGAGGCCTGGTCGGCCATGGTGAAGGCCTACCACGAGCGGGAGCGCACCGCCTGGGAGGCCGCCGGCGGCCGGGGTTCCGGGGCGGGTCCAGCCCCGGGTCCGGGCCAGGGGGCAGGAAACGGATCGGAAACCGGATCGGGGAGCGGGTCGGGCAATGGGTCGGGCAGTGGTTCAGGTCAGGGGTCCGGTCCGAACGCCGGCGCCCCGGCAGGCGGTGCCACCGGGGCTGATGCCCAGCGGGCGCCGACCGGCGAGCCATTCAGCGCCCTGGAGTTTCTCGGTGGTGATGGCTCTGCCGAGGGCTCTGCCGAGGTCCGGGAGGACAACGCCGGGACCTCGACCAGTCCCCCAATTGGGGATCAATCAGTCGACCTGGCGGAGCGCTCCGCCAGGTCCGGCGCCGGGGAACCGCCAGCAGCTGCGTCCCCCGGGGAACCTGGCGCGATCGACCCGGAAGCCCTGGAGGCGCTGTTCTCCGGCAACGCGTCCGCTGCCGGGAATCCCGAACCATCGAATGTCCCGGAGGGTAACGGGTCCCCTGACGCATCGTCCGCGGGTGACGCCTCGTCGGAAGCGCGCACATCGCCGCCTCCGGCCGCGCCCCAGCCCCCGGCGGCTCCCCAGCCGCCGGCCGAACCGTCGTTTTGGGACTGGCTCCGGGGTCTGTTCGGCGGGGGGGCAGAGGACGAGGAACCACCGTCCGGCTGATGCGGATCCCGGCCGCCGCGTCCGGGCGACGCCGGCTCAGCGGTAGCGGAAGTAGCTGCTGAGCGCCGGCAGCAGGAAGAAGAGGGTGCGAGCGGTGCGGCGAGCCGCGTAGGCCCGGTGTTCGTCGGTCAACTGGCGGTTCATTTCCTCCGCGGCCAGGACGCGTTCCCGCAGGAACGCCGTGTTCTCCGTATCGTCGAGCAACCGGTGGAAGGCATCCAGGCGCCCCGCGCTCTCCTCGATGGCGCCGTCGGCCAGCGCGTCCATTTCCCGGGCGAACGCGAGATACTCGAGCTCATTGCGCGCGCGCACCGTTCCGCCCTGGTAGTCCTCGACCACCCGCTCGTCCAGGGCGCCGTTCGCCGCCATCAGTTCGAGGCTGTCCAGGACCGCGCTGCGGACGAGCAGGATTTCCTCGGCGAGCAGTTCCTGGTCGATCGTCGCCACGATTTCGGGTGACTCGGTTTCGATGCGTCGCAGTTCCGCATCGACGTCCGCACCGGCGGCCTCCCGAAACGCGGCGAGGTCCGACAGGCTCGCCAGGATGCTTTCAGCGCTCGCGATGCGGTAACCGGCGCCCTGGTAGGTCGCCAGGTCGGGGATGGCCGGAACGGTCCCGTCCGGCGGGCCGTAGCGCGCTTCGAGGGCTGCGCGCAGGTCGTCGTCAACGTCCGTCGTGATGCCCTCGAGGAATCGGAGCTGCCAGTAGCGCTCGCCGGGCGTGGGAGCGGGTGGAGCCGGGGTCGCATCGTCCAGCGATGGGCTCGTCGCGGGCTCGGCAGCCGGGTCAGTGGCGGGAGCGCCGGTTGCATTCACCGGATTCTGGGCGCAGGCGGCGCCCAGGCTGGCCAGGAGGAGCAGGGCGGGCAGGGCGGTTTTCACTGGAACGGAAAGGCGCGCCAGGCCTCCGGGTCGCCCCGTCCCCGGTCCACGCCATCTTCATAGCGCCGCCAGGCCGTGTTTTGCCCCGCGACCTCGACCCGCACTTCGCCATGGGGCCTGCCGTCCCGGAAGCCGCCCTCGTAGTAGACGGCGCCCACCAGGCCGGGCTCGTGGAGAATCATCGCTCCCTGCCCGTTCGCCGTGCCGGAGCGCGCGTCGCCGAGGAATTCGACGTGCCGGCCCGCGTCTGTCCGCACCACTCCGTACCCACGACCAGTGGCCAGCCCGTTCAGGCATGCACCGTACCAGCGGCCCTGGCTGCTCGCTTCCGGATGGCGGTAGGTGCAGTCGGTCTCGATATCGACGGTCAGGGACCGCACCCGGGATTGGTACAGGGCGAGGGTCTGCTCGCGAAAAGTTGCATAGTCCCGGGCGCTGATTTCCCGGGTGCCTTCCGCCAGGCGAACCTGCACCGTGATCTGTTCCGTGAGCGCCGGCGCCATCTGGGACAGGAAGCCTTCCCCCACCTGGTCGCCCAGCTGGTTGGCGGCGATGGCGGTTTCCACGGCGGCAAACGATCCCAAAATGAGGGCGTCGCTCAGCAGCGCCTTGCCGGCATCGTAACTGCCGCCATCCCAGACGTCGCTTCCGGCGTAGGCGGCGCCGGCCATGGCCAGGATCGCCACCGCGGTTGCGACGTTCTGCCGCACCGCGATCTCACGCCGCTGGTCCAGGTTGCGTTGCTCGGCGGCGATCATTTCCCGCATGGACCGGCCGTAGGCGCCCTCGAAGACCCCGGCGTAGATCCGCTCTGACTGGGCCGCGAGAAAACGCCGTTCCGCCTCGATGAGTTTTTCCGCCAGGGCCAGGCGAGCCCTCACGCTCTCGTCCTCGCTGTGCGCGAGAAAGGCAAAAGCGAGCTCGGGATCGAAGGAAGCCAGCAGCTTCTGCCGGTCGGAGAACGTCGCCCGGTCATGGTCGAAGTTGGACAGGGCGCGCTCCACGCGGCTGCTGACGCCGTCGGCAAAGCTGGTTCGGAACGGATTCTGCGCCGGGTCGTTCGGCCAACCGGTGACCTGCTCCCCGTCCATGCGGATCTTCTCGAGGGGGTAACGCTCCACCGCCGCCAGCTCCGGCCGATCGCTGCGCACGGGCTTGGTCGGGACCTGCACCTGGGGAACGTCGCCATTCAGAAAGCGGGCGAAATCCAGGCTGCGCGCATCGTCGATGGGCCGGAATGCCAGGCGGCCGGCAAATTCCTCGTCGGCGATCTCGGAGGACTGCTGCCACGCCGAGGCCACCAGGTCCTCGCTGGCCAGGATCAGGCCGTTCGTCGCGGGGCGCAGCCAGTGGTCGGCGTGGACCACGGCCAGGGGTGTCACCATGTCGCCGAAGGTCAGGGGTGGCGAATCCATCATCTTTTCCGGGTCCGGAAAAGAGTAGGTCACGAAATCGATGGTGAGCACGCTGGGTATGGATTCGGTGGCCAGCATGGGCTCGGTGACCAGGGCGCCGTTTTCGTCCGTGGTCACCAGGTGCGGCGAGAGCAGCACCGTGTCGGGGGGCAGCTCTTCGCGGAGCGCCCGGTACAGGCTCATGGCGTAGAAATTCGACTTGGCGATGGCGCCCTCGGCAATGGCGTCCGCGTCGAAACTGGTCCAGCCGTCATTGTCGACGCGCCCGCCGATCGCCTGCCGGGCGTAGGCGTCCTTCCAGGCCGCATCGGCATCGCTGTCGATCATGGCCGGGTAGCGCACCACGACCCAGGCGTCCGCGGGGGAGCGGCTGGCGTCCTCCACGGCGAAGGTGGGATCGTAACCGTAGGCACTCTCCGCCTTGCCGCGCGCGGTGCCGGCGCAGCCCTGCAGCAGCAGGCCCGCCAGGGCGACGAAGAGACAGGCAGCGCGCAGGGGCGCTCCGCGGAAGCGCCGCACGTTTCGCGCCGATGCACACACCGTATTCCTTGGGGGTTTCGAATTGCTCATGGCCAAAATTCAGCACTCCGTTGCCCAGGCTCCGTTTCACCGTCAAGATGGGGCGGTCATGACGCGTTCATTGTGCCACGGTCCCGGCGGGATCCCAGTATCCTGGTCGTCGGCCCGTACCGGTCGACGGGATTCATTATGCGAGCGCCGCCTGAACCTTCCATGAACCGCGTGACTTCAGGCGGGAATCCGCCCTGGAGAGGATTGAACGGATGAGCAGGGGCTCACGGGGGGTGCTGGCCGGGATCGCCATCGGACTCGTTGTCCTGGGGGCGGCCCCCGCGACGGCATGGGGCCGGGAAACCGCTGCGCTTCCCGACCCGCTCGCCGACGCGGAACGCTTTACGGCGCTGCTGGAGGCGACCGCTTATCGTCCGTCGGGCCGGGAACTGTCAGACCGTTACCTGGCGCCCGGTTCCCGGGCGCTGGAGTCCTTCGCCCGGGGCCGCATCGGTCGCGAATCCGACCTGGCCCGGGCAATCCGGGTGCTGCGCCCGGACTATCGCCGCGCCGCGGAGCGATGCCTGCCCGCCGCGAGGACACTGGTGGCGGAGCTGCCGGATCTCCTCGAAGCCACCCGCAGCACGCTGGGTCTCGAGCCTGACGCCGCGACGCCCCGGGTCGCCATCCTTTTCGGGGCCGGTCGTTCGGCCGGTACCGTGATCGACGACACGGTCATCCTGGCCCTGGAAGTCGTTTGCCGATTCGATGCCCCCGGCGAGGATCCGCTGGCGCTGCTGCGCGGTTTCCTCGTGCACGAAGTGGTGCATTTTCACCAGCTGCGCTGGCAACGGCCCGGTCTGGAGGACAGCCTGCTGCGCCAGGCCCTGCTGGAAGGTTACGCCGACCTGGTCACGCAGCAGGTCCTGGGGACGCCGACACCGCCGGCCCGGGAGCGCGCACGCTACGGGGTGCAGCACGAGGCGCGGCTCTGGGCGGCATTCCGGGCAGACATGGCGGGTCGCGATCTGGCGCCCTGGATGTACGGACCCGGACGGCCCGGTGAGCCGGCCGATCTCGGCTACTGGCTGGGCTTGCGCATCAGCGAGGCCCTGTTTTCGTCCGCTGGCGCCGAACCCCAGGTGCGTTTCGACCTGCTCCGTCTCGAGGATCCCTTCGCGCTGCTCGAGCGCAGTGCCTACGAGGAGCGTTTCGAAGCGCCCTGAGCGGTCGTTGACGGGGCCGAGTCGGCCAGGCGCAACTTGCCGCGCCGGTCCAGTTTCTTGATGGCTGCCTCCCGTCGCAGTGCGCTGCCGCGGTCGTGACCCGCTTCATGCCACACCACGGCTTCCGGCCTCCGTCCGGCGAAATAGCGTGCACCCCGTTTGCCGTTGCCGTGTTCCCCGAAGCGCCGCTCCAGGTCCGTGGTCACGCCGGTGTACAGGCTGCCGTCATCGCAGCGGATCATGTACACGGTCCAGCGCTTGGGGGATTGACTCACGGCAGTGGCGGTTGGTGGGCGGCGCGTCAGGCGCGCGCCTGTTCAATCAGGGCGCGATAGAACGCGTCATGTGCCCGGGCCGAACGTTCCCAGGTGAAATCAGCGGCGTGGCGGAGTCCCGCGTCGATCGCAACGCTTCGCGCCGGCGCATCGAGCGCCATCCGGTCGATCCCGGCCCGGAAGCCCCCGGGGTCGTCCACCCCGGCCACGGGCCACAGGCCCGCGGACACCTCGGGCAGGCAGGAGGAATCGGAAACGACGCCGGGAGTTCCGCAGGCCATGGCCTCGAGGAGCGGCAGGGCAAAGCCTTCGTACCGGGAGGGCTGGAGCAGGCAGGTTGCCGCGCTGATCAGCACGGGCAGCTCGGCGCCGCCCACGTGGTCGATCCAGTGCACCCGGTCGGCCAGGCCATGGCGCTGGGCCAGCGCCTCGAGGGACTGGCGATAGGCGTCGGGGGCGCCGCCGCCCACGAAGGCCAGGTCGATGCCCGCCCGGCAGGCTTCGCTGAGCGCCCAGGCCTCCAGGGAAAGTTCCAGGTTCTTGTGGGGAAACCAGCTGCCCAGCTGCAGGAGATAGGGCGCGCCCAGGCCAAGCGTTTCCCGGACCGGCGCCTGGGTGGTTTCGTTCACCGGCCGAAACAGGCTGTGGTCGACCCCGTGGGGGATCACGGCGATCGTTCGATCACCGAGTTCCGGGTGATGGTGCAATAGCCGGCCACGGCCATACTCCGTCAGGCAGACGACGCCTGCGGCGCGCCCGAGGTTGCGTTGCAGGCGCTCCTTGCCTTCGTACCCCGCCGGCTCGTCCAGGGCGCGAACGTCGTGCACGGTGAAACTCAGGGGGCAGGGCGCGTGGCGCGGGAGGTGATTGCCGAAACTGTGGAACAGGGCGAGGTCCTTCGCACCCAGGCGTGCCCGGTTCGGCATCCAGCGTCGCTCCGCGGCCGGCGCGACGCCGTCGAACAGACTGCGGCGGAACCAGCGGTGGCCTCGAATGAACAGGTCGGCGGGGAGCGCATCCTCCGGCCGCGCGGCGACCACCTGGCGGATGTAGCGCGCGATGCCACGGCCGCGGCGCTTGATGGCCTGGGTCACGTCCAGGCCCACGCGGGGTGGGGCCGGAGAAGCGGGCGGCGTCATGGACAGGAGGCGGTGTCGGCCATGGCGCTATCGTAGTCCATGGCCACGCCGTGATGTAAGCTGGCCCCCTTCTTTTTCGCAGTCAATCAGGCGGTTTCGGCGCGCATGAAGGTGAGTGGTTTCAGTTTCCTCCGTGATGGCATCCGGCTGGGCTATCCCTTCGTGGAGAGCATCCGCTCGGCCCTGCCGGTGGTGGATGAATTCATCGTCGCCGTGGGCCAGAGTGACGACGGGACGCTCGAGCGCCTCCGCGGCTTGCGCGAGCCCAAGCTGCGGCTCATCGAAACCACCTGGAACGAGCAGTGCCGCAGCCACGGTTTCGTTTACGGGCAGCAGAAAATGATCGCGCAGTACAACTGCACCGGCGACTGGGCCTTCTATCTCGAGGGCGACGAAGTGCTCCACGAGAATGACCTGGATTCCCTGCACCGGGCCATGGCCCATTACCTCGACGATCCAGAGGTCGAGGCCCTGGCCTTCGACTACTTTCACTTTTACGGGGACACGCGGCACCTGCACCTGTCGTCCCAGGCGTACCGGAAAGCGACGCGGATTCTGCGCAACAGCCTCCGGAGCATCGCCCCCGACGGCCTGTACTGGGCGGTCATCAAGGAAAAGAAGTGGCACGGCGGACGCAATAAGCGCCGTACCCGCTACCCCCGCGCCGCCGCCCTCAACCTGCCCATTTACCATTACGGCAACGCCCGCCACGAACGCTACGTGCAGGCCAAGGCGGACGCGGGCAACCAGTACTGGTCCGAGAAGCAGGCCTTTTCCGCGAGCTACGGAAACCTCGATCCGGCCCAGGTGGGACCCTTCGAGGGAGCGCATCCCGACATCATGCAAGACTGGATCCGGGACCACGCCAACCCCGAACTGGTGTTCAACCCGGATCACCGCCTGACCCGGCGCGAAAAGAAGCACCGCTTCAACGCGCGCCTCGAGCGCTGGCTCGGCCGGGACTTCTCCAAGCGTCATTTTTCCCTGGTCCGTTCCTGGGACGGCTGAACCATGGCCCGGCTGGTGCTGTTCAACAAGCCCTTCCGGGTGCTGTCCCAGTTTCGCGCCTCCGGTGACAAGGAGACGCTGGCCGCGCACTTCGATGATCCCGCGCTCCGGGTCGCCGGGCGGCTGGACTACGATTCCGAGGGCCTGCTCCTGCTCAGCGACGACGGCGCGCTGGTGCAGAAGATCACCCACCCGCGCAGCAAGATGCCGAAGACCTACTGGGCCCAGGTGGAGGGCGCGCCGGAGGAGGGCGCCCTGGAGATTCTGCGCCAGGGCGTGACGCTCAAGGATGGTCCCGCCCGGCCGGCGAAGGTGCGCCTGCTCGCGCCGCCGAAAAACCTCTGGGCGCGGCATCCGCCGATCCGCTACCGGGCGTCCGTGCCGGACACCTGGCTCGAGATCACGATTCGCGAAGGCCGTAATCGCCAGGTTCGCCGCATGACCGCCGCCATCGGACACCCGACGCTGCGCCTCGTGCGCGTGCGCGTCGGGCCGTGGCGCATCGATGGCCTGGCGCCCGGTGCGTGGCGCGAAGTCGAGGCCTGATCACTCCGAGGTCGGCGTCAGTCGCGATCCAGCTCGGCGATTTCCTGGAGCACGGCCGTCGCATAGGTGCCCGGCGGCAGGGCAAACGACAGCAGCACGTCCCGGTCCTCCACCGCCAGCTGGAAGTCCTCCGGCACCAGCCGCAGCGCGCGTCGCTCGGCCCGCAGGCGCCAGTGTTCCAGTCCCGCCACCAGCGCCGGCTCCGTGGCCAGCACCCGGGCCTCCAGGGCCGCACAGTCGCCGTGGCTGCCGCTGTCGCCCATCCCCACGAGCGGGCCCGAGGGGTGGATATCCCGGTCTTCCAGGCGTTCCGCCAGCGCTTCCGGCGGTTCTTCCAGGGCGAAAAAACTGCGGGAGCCGTGGAGCATGACGGCTTCCCCGGGCAGCAGCCGATCCCAGTTGCCCTGGCGAATGCGTTCGGCGAGCACCCGGTTGAAGAGCCAGGAGCGGGCGGCGGACAGGTACAGGCCGCGCTCGAAGCGCGGCACGCGGGTCAGGGTTTCATCGAACAGGCGCCGGGCACGAACCAGGTTCTCCCCCCGTTTTCCGAAACGCTGCTCGCCGAAGAAGTTGGGCACGCCGCCGGCCAGGCGGTCGACAGCGGCCCGGAGGCCGTCCAGGTCGCCGTCCGCATCGCGGAGGCGCAGGGCGAAGCGGTTGGTCTTCAGGCCACCGCGACGTACCGCGTGGCGCGCCCGGCGCCATTCGAGCAGTTCCGTGCCGTCCGGCATCCGGTCGATGATGGATTCCGGGTCGAGGTGTTCCAGGGGCAGGGAAAACCACTGGCTGGTGATGGCGTGCCGGTCCTTCAGTCCGGCGTAACCCACCTGGCGCACCCGGGCTGAACTCAGGGTCGCCAGGGCCCGCACCACGTCCTTCGTGTTGAGTCCGGTCTTGCGGATCCGCAGCCACCAGTGGGCCCCCGTGGGGTGTTCGGGTACTTCCAGTTGCTCATCGACCCGGAAATCGCCGGGCTCGGCCCGGAACCGCGCCCGGATCCAGGGACCGCCGTGCGCCCGGGGCAGGGCCTCGCCGGGTTTCGTGATTCTCGACATAGCGCGCATTGTAGGCCCTGACCGGGTCCTCCGGCACGGTGTGCGACAATGCGCGGCCTGAAACCAGTCAACCCTGCGAGGCGGTCATGTCCCTCACCCTGCTCGAGCCCCACATCAAGGATATCGGCGACTTCGAAGTGCGCCGATTGCTCCCGGCAAAGCGGCAACGCGCCGTTGGTCCGTTCGTATTCTGGGATCATTTCGGTCCCGTGGTTCTTGCGAAGGGCAGTCACATGGACGTCCGCCCCCATCCGCACATCGGCCTCGCGACCCTGACCTGGCTCTTCGAGGGAGAGATCATGCACCGCGACAGCCTCGGTAACGTGCAGAACATCCGGCCCGGCCAGGTGAACTGGATGACCGCGGGCCGGGGCATCGTGCATTCGGAGCGGACCCCTGACGAACGGCGTGGGCAGGAAAATCCGCTCCATGGGCTGCAAATCTGGCTGGGGCTGCCGGACGGCAGTGAGGACACGGCGCCGGACTTTCAGCACTACCCTGCGGAAGCGATTCCCCGGGTGCCACTCGGCGAGGTGACCTTCGAGCTCATCGCCGGAAAAGCCCTGGGGGCGACTTCACCGGTGACGGTTTACTCGCCCCTGTGCTACCTCACGGCGGAGTTTTCGCCGGGGCAGGCCGTGGACTGGCCCCGCCAGTTTCCGGAGGAAGCGATCTATCTCGTCAGTGGTGACCTGGAGATCGACGGTGAGGGCGTGCCGGAACACCAGATGGCCGTGTTGCCGGAGGGAGAAAGCGTGCGACTGGGCAGCCCGGGCGGCGCCCGGATTGCCCTGCTTGGCGGGGAGCCGATCGGCGAACGACACCTGGTCTGGAATTTCGTCGCCAGCGACCGGGCGCGCATCCGGGAAGCCGCGGAGCGCTGGAAAGCCGGCGGCTTTGACCGGGTGCCGGGGGACGACGAATTCATTCCCTGGCCGGATCACCTGGCCACCTGACGGTTCAGTCGAAAGTCAGGAGCACGCCCGGGTCGACGCCCTGGTCTTCATCCAGTTCCGGTTCCCAGTCCGCCGGGGCCGATTCGGCGAAGGCGCGCACGGAGATGCCCGCCCGGTGCACGGAATCGGGATCGCCGCTGATCAGCGGGTGCCAGGGCGCGAGGCCGCGACCCTCCGCAATGCGCCGGTAGGCGCAGCTGGCGGGCAGCCAGGCGAAGGCCTCGGGTCGATCGACGCTCAGGACGAGGCAATTTTTGACGATCTGTACCCGGTGCTCGTAGTCGCTGCAGCGGCAGCGGTCGATGTCGAGCAGGTGACAGGCCTTGTCCGTGAAGAAGACCTCGCCGGTTTCCTCGTCCTCCAGCTTGTGCAGGCAGCAGCGTGCGCAGCCGTCGCACAGGGATTCCCATTCGTCGTGACTCATGGCGCCCAGGGGCTTGGTTTCCCAGAAGGGTTTCATCGCGGGACAACCGTGCCGCCACCCGGCAAGCGGCCGCTCAGGACTCGCCGGTCAGATCGCGGTAGAGGGTTCGCGTCATGCGCTCCGTGGTGATGAACTGCCAGTTGCGGCTCTCGAATTCCGCCAGCGGATTTGCCGCGAGAACCTCGTCGATGCCCATGCCCTGTTCGACCAGGGCGCGCACGGCGGCCTGGCCGGCCTTGAGTACTTCGAGGTCTTCCTGCACCCCGGCGCGGTCCGTCAGCGGTCCATGGCCCGGGATGATCTTCGTGTTCTCGTCCGCCAGGGCGATGATCGCTTCCTGGCCGGCGATGTAGCCGTCCACGGTGCCGCCGCTGTCCAGGTCGATGAAGGGAAACAGGCCGTGGAACACCACGTCGCCGGAGTGAATGATGTTCTGTTCCGGCAGGTGAATGATCGCGTCTCCGTCCGTGTGCGCGGTGGGGAGATGCTTCACCACGGCCTCGATCCCGTCGAGGTGGAAGGTGACGCCGTCGGCGAAGGTGACGACCGGAAGTCCGCCGGTGCCGCCGGCCGGCGCCGGGTCGGCGACCAGGCGCTTGCGGATGTTGTCATGGGCGAACACGATCGTGCCGGACTCGGCGAAGTGCGCGTTGCCGCCGGTGTGATCCCCGTGAACGTGCGTGTTTACCATGAAGTCGATGTCCCGGCCGGCGGTTTCCGTGACGTGGGCCAGCAGTTTCGGCGCCAGGGGCGCCATGCTGTCGTCGATCATGGCCACCTGCGATGCCCCCACCAGGATGGCCATGTTGCCCCCACCGAAGCCGCCGACGCCCTCGACCATGAAGACACCGGCAGCGAGCTCCGTTGACCTGAAGCTGA
This sequence comes from Lysobacterales bacterium, assembly GCA_036351115.1. Taxonomy (GTDB): domain Bacteria; phylum Pseudomonadota; class Gammaproteobacteria; order Xanthomonadales; family SZUA-36; genus Marinihelvus. The sequence goes on from JAZBOL010000010.1 coordinate 42,030, forward strand.
TGTCCGATTCCTGGGCGAGCGCAGGGGTCGCCGCGAGGCCGAGGCCGAGGAGGCAGGCCAGGGCGGGGTAGTAAAGGGTGGCGTTCTTCATGGTCTTGATCCTTGCAAGGGTGATTCGGTTGCCGGGTTCAGTTCCGGGCATCCACGCGGAACCCGGTGCGTGGAAAATGCAGCGCGGTGCGACCGAGGTCGTCCGTGCTGCGCTCGATCACCACGCGGTGATGGTCGAGCACGGCGAGTGTACCGCTGACCGGTACCGCACCATAGTCATCCGGCGTGACCGTGACCGCATCACCGACGCGGAAATCGTGAAAGGGGTTGGTGTGCACGTCGCCCGCGATTTGGGGCTCGGCTCCGGCTGCGATGGCCAGCGCCTGCTGGCTGTCCATCTCCGACCGCTCGCCCCGGCCCAGGGATTCCATGGCGACGGACCAGTCCGCGATGCGCGGGAAGGGCGCCAGCAGCTCCCGGGCGCGGGGGATGTTGCCTCCCGCCATCCAGAGCGGAAAATAGGCCAGGATATCCACCCAGCCCGCCGCGTCACCGAGCAGGAAAGGCCCCTCGCCGGCGGTCAGTTCATCCTCGAGAAGCTGGCACTGGGCCTGGAACTGCGCGTAAAAATGCGGAATCAGTTCCTCCATGCGGTCGAAATCCATGAAGTTGAAGAACTTTTTGCGATCGTCGAACACAGGCTCGGGGATGTTCGGGTTCTCACCCATGGACAGGCCGGCACCCGGCTCGAAGAGCGCCGTGTCGCTCCACCGCCCCAGGGCATAGGCCAGCCCCGTGTGGCCGGCCGGAAAGAGGGTCGGGGTCGGGAACCGCGACTCGAGTTCCCGGGCGATCAGCGCCGTGTCGCAATAGATATCAGCGCCGATCTGCAGCACCGGTGTTTTGCGGTAACCGCCGGTGAGCGCCGTGAGATCCGGCTTGGGCATGATCATGGGAATCTGCACCGAGGACCAGGACAGGCCCTTGAGCCCGAAAACCAGGCGGATTTTTTCAGCGAAAGGCGACGGGTCGTGGTGGTGAAGGATCAGCTGCGGGGTCATGGCGTTCCGCGGGTCCGGCGACAGGGGCGCCCATTACAGCCCTCGCCCAGAAAAAAATCAAGCCGTCCGGTTTTTTTCTACAGCCAGCCGCCGAGTTCCCGTCGCACCAGGGTTTCGAGCAGGTCGATGCACGGTTCCGAGTCGTTGAGGCAGGGCAGGTGAGCAAAGTTTCTGCCCCCGGCCTCGATGAATTCACCGGCGACCTCGCCGGCGATCTCCTCGAGGGTTTCGAGGCAGTCGGAGATGAAGCCCGGGTTGAACACGGCGATGTCCTTAACCCCTTCCTCCGCGAGTTTTTTGACCGTTTCATCGGTAAACGGCTGCAGCCACTCCTTGGGGCCGAACCGGGACTGGAAGCAGGTGATCAGCTTGTCGTCCGACCAGCCCATGCGCTCGGCGATCAGCCGCGAGGTCTTGTGGCAGTGGCAGTGGTAAGGGTCGCCTTTCTCGAGGTAATCGGCCGGAACGCCGTGATAGCTCGCCAGGATCTTTTCCGGTTCGAAGTCGAGCCCGGCCAGGCTGTTTTCCAGGGAACGGGCCAGGGCGTCGATGTAGGCCGGATCGTCGTGGAAGGCAGGCGCGGTGCGAAGCGCCGGCATCCAGCGCATCCTTGTCAGGGCCTCGAAGGTCTTGTCGCACACGCTGGCGGTGGTGGCCGCGCTGTATTGCGGGTAGAGGGGCACGATCAGAACGCGGTCACAGCCGGCTTCCTTCAACCGCGCCAGGCGATCGGGAATGGACGGGTTGCCGTAGCGCATGGCCCAGTCAATCTCGAGGTTGGGCAGGTCGCGGAACCGCTCCGCGACGCGCTCGCCCTGGTTGCGTGAAAAGGTCCGCAGGGGAGACTCGTCCAGCTCTTCGTTCCAGATCGACGCGTACAGCTTGCCCGACTTGGACGGGCGCACGGTCAGGATGATGCCGTGAAGAATCGGGTACCACAGCAGGCGCGGCAGCTCGATGACCCGGGGATCCGACAGAAACTCCTTGAGATAACGCCGCATGTTCTTGCGGTCGTGTCCGTCCGGCGTACCGAGGTTGACCAGGAGCACGCCGGTCCGACCGAAGCGAACCTTCGGATGGTTCGACGGCAGGTGCGACGCGTCCGGTTCGCTGCCGGCGGTCACGGCGGCGGTTTCGACGGATTGCAGATGGCTTCTGGTCACGGGCTTGAGTGCCGGTTCCTGGGTCATGGTCTAAGACCTATTGTGCGTTAATCGGGCCCGGACCGCATGTGGCGGTTGTCCCGGGGGTCGGTTCCGGCCGCGTCGGTCGGGCTGCCGGCCGGCGGGGTCATGCCAGGTGGCGGCCACCGTCCATGGCGATGATCCGTCCTGTTACATAGGTGCTGTCGAGCAGATAATCCACCTGGTGCTGCATTTCCGCGAGGCCGCCTTCCCGCCGTAGCAGGCTTTTGGCGAGCGTTTTCTCGCGGTAGGCCTCGTCGTCCTGTTCGTTGAACAGCACCAGCGCCGGGGCGATGCTGTTGACCTTGACCTTCGGCGCCAGCAAGGCGGCGAAGGACAGGGTCAGGTTGTCCTGGGCGGCTTTGCTGGCCGCATAGGCGATGTGCTTGCGGCTTCCCCGGCCACTCACGTAATCCCCGATGTGGATGATGTCGGCCGGTTCGCCCGCTTCCGCCTGGGTTTCCAGGGCGCCCCGCAGCGCCAGGTTCAGTTCGTAAGGTACGCCGGCGTGGACCCGCATCATGCGCTCGAACACGGTTCGAGGCGGCGTATCGTCCCGCTCCGGCAACCAGTCCGAGGCGTTGTGGATGATTGCGCGAAGGCGCGGCGCGTCACCCCGCACGGTATCGATCAACCGCTCCACGTCGCCAGCCCGTTCGAAATCACAGGTCTCGAGCCGCGCGCCGGCCTGTTCGAGCGCCTCGAGGCTGTCGCGACGGCTGCGGAAGGTTCCGATGACGGGAATCCCGCGTGCCAGAAACTGGTGGGCGAGATGGAGACCGACCCGGCGCCCCACCCCGGTGATCAGGATGGGCGCCGCGGACTGCTTCACGGGTTGAGGAACTCGGCCCGCGTGTGGATGTTCTCCCGGAAACATCCCCCCAGGGCCGTGGTGCTGGTCTGGGAGTTGCTGTCCTTGATACCGCGTGACTTCACGCAGTAGTGCACCGCGTCGATGCTGACGGCGACGTCCTTCGTGCCCAGCAGCGTTTGAAGGGCGACGAGGATCTGTCTGGTCAGGCGTTCCTGGACCTGCGGACGCTGACCGAAGAACTGCACCACCCGGTTGATCTTGCTGAGTCCGATGATGCGGTCCGCCGGAATGTAGGCGACCTTGGCCGTGCCGTCGATGGTCACGAAATGGTGCTCGCAGGTGCTGGTCAGGTCGATGTCGCGTACCTTGACCATCTCGTCCGCGCCCATCTTGTTTTCGATGAGCGAGAGCTTCGGGAAGTGCCGGTAGTCGAGACCGGAGAAAATTTCGTGCACGTACATCTTGGCGATGCGGTGCGGCGTTTCGGCCAGGCTGTCGTCCGTCAGGTCGAGCCCCAGGGTCTCGACCACCTCGCCCATGAGGCCTCGAATGCGGTCGTACTTCTCCTGCGGGCTCAGGCCCGTGTCGCGCATGGGCGTTTCGAGGCCGTGGCGGACCAGGGCGTCTCGCACCAGCATGGCTTCCGGCGACAGGTCGGTGTCGGCGGTGGCGGCGGTGTTCAGGGGAATGGCTTGCGGGAAGGCTTGGCTGCTCATGAGACTTTCTCCAGCACGGTCAGGTGGGCCTGTTGATCGGCCCGGTATTCGAGGGTGAGGGACACGGAATCGGCGAAGCGCAGGGCATGCGGCTTGTCGATGGTCACGCGGGCGCTGCGTACATCCGGGTGCTCGCAGCAAATGGCCAGCACGTCCTTGACCAGCCGTTCAAGCAGCAGAAACCGGCCAGCCTCCACCAGCGCGATCACGCGCTTGGTGATGGTCTTGTAGTTGAGGGCTTCGTCGACCTCGTCCTCCAGCGCGGCCTCGTTCACGGCGTAGCGGATTTCGATGTTGATGACGATGTCCTGCTGCTTCTCGCGCTCTTCCGGATTGAAACCGATGAAGGTGCGCAAGCGCAGGTTCTTGATGTTGATGATGGCGTCGGGTCGGGACATGATGGTCTCTCGGAATGGTCGTTCGGAACGTGTTCCTACCGGGTCGCGGCACCGCAGGCTTTTTACGCTCGCAGGACGGCAGGGTTGCGACAATGCGCTCGTGGCAGTGAGTCATTCATCAAGCGGGCGTGAATCGCCTGTGAACCCCGAAAGGCCCCTTAGCCCGTCCTGGCAACCCGTGGAACAATCCGAGGCATCCCGCGAATTCCTTCATGAGTCCTGACCCCGCCCATCTTCTGTCCCAGGCCCCGGCCGCCTGGTCCTGGACCACGGCGCTGCTGGCGCTCCCGCCCCTGCTCGTCGCCCTCAGGCGCGCGCCCTGGCGGTCGCTGATTGCCCGTGCGGAGCGCCAGCATGCGTTTTACCTGTCCCTGCTGTTGCTGCCGTTGGTGTGGGTCGGCTCCCTGGAGGTCACCCGTGGCGCCTCGGTGCACCTGCTGGGCATCACACCGCTGGTGCTCATCTTCGGCTGGCAGCTCGCCGTGGTGCTGGGGGCCCTGGCCGCCGTGGTCCTGGGCGCGTTTGGCGCCTGGGCCTGGGTATCGCTTCCGCCGCAGTTCATCCTGTCGGTGCTCGTGCCCGTTGCCGTCACGCAGGGCATGCTGATGGCCGCGGACCGTCTGCCAAGAACGAACCTGTTCGTGTATCTGCTGGGGGTGGGCTTTCTCGGCGGCGCCCTGTCGATGACGGTCTACCTGCTCCTGGACGCGAGCTGGAACGACTGGTCAGCGGATCACGCACTGGTCCTGCTGCTGGCGTTTCCCGAAGGTTTTCTCGCCGGCACGATCGTCACGGCCCTCACGGTCTTCTACCCGCAGATCATGAGGACCTACGACGACGACCGGTACCTTGGGCCGAGCGATCCCGGCGACCCCGGTGATGGTGGCGCCTAGCGCAGTTTGCGCAGCAGGGAAAACTTCGTGCGCGTGTAGGGCGCGTAGCGCAGGGCGATATCGGGCCACAGGCTGCGCTTCATGACCGCCTTGCCGTGGCTGAAGTTGAGAAAGCCCCGTTCGCCGTTGTAGGCGCCCATGCCGCTCTCACCGACGCCGCCAAAGGGCAGTTCGGGAACGGCGGAGAACATGATCACGTCGTTCAGGCAGACGCTCCCGGCACTCACGGTCTGCAGAAAGCGCTGCTGTGCGGCCTCGTCCTTCGTGAAGAGGTAGGCGGCCAGCGGCTTGTCGCCGTCACGGATGTGATCGATCGCGTCTTCCAGGGAGTCGATGCGCAGGATCGGGAGTATGGGTCCGAAGATCTCTTCCCGCATGACCGGCTGACCGGCGCTTACGCCCGTGAGCACGGTGGGCTCGATGTAGCGGTCGTCCCGGTCCGTGCGGCCGCCGATCGCCACGGTTGCGCCTTCCAGCAGCCCGGTCAGCCGATCGAAGTGCCGGCGGTTGACGATCCGGCCGTAGGAGTCACTCGCCTGCGGGTCCTGGCCGAACATGCCCTCCAGGGCCTCCGCGACAAGGGGCACCAGCCGGCGTTCCGTTGCCTCGTCCGTGAGCACATAGTCGGGCGCAACGCAGGTCTGGCCGGCATTCATGAACCGTCCCCAGGCGATGCGGCGTGCGGCGATCTCCAGGTCCGTATCCGGCAAAACGATGCAGGGGCTTTTGCCGCCGAGTTCGAGCGTGACCGGCGTCAGGTGTTTCGCAGCGGCCGCCATGACGATACGTCCCACGGTGCCGCCACCGGTGTAAATAATGTGGTCGAAGCGTTCCCGGAGCAGGGCGGTGGACTCCTCGACCGCGCCTTCCACGACCGCGAAGCACTCCGGGTCCAGGTAGTCGGTCAGGTGCCGGGCAAGGAGGGCGGAGGTGGCCGGGGCCAGTTCCGAGGGCTTCACGACGGCGCAGTTGCCGGCGGCGATGGCGGCCGCCAGCGGCGCCAGCGCGATCTGGAGCGGATAGTTCCACGCACTCATGACCAGCATCACGCCGAGGGGTTCTGCCTGGACCCAGCTCTTGCCGGGCAGCGCGAAGACCGGGGTGCTGACCCTGCGCGGCTTCATCCAGCGCCGCAGGTGCTTGCGGCAGTGATCGATCTCGCCGGTCACATAGGACAATTCCGTCATCCAGCCTTCGAGATGCGGTTTGCCCAGGTCCTCGCCGAGGGCGTCGAGAAAATCGGTTTCATGGTCCAGCAGCATGCGCTTCAGGGCGGCAAGCTGCTGATCCCGCCACTCGACAGACCGGGTTCGGTCGCTCCGAAAGGCGGCGCGGAGCCGTTCCACGAGCGGGTGGTAGTCGGGCGAAACCTCCGTCCGGGAATCCCCGGCCCCGGCGTTTTCGCGTTCGATCCGCGTGTTCTTCGCTGGTTCGCTGTGTGTCGCAGGCTGGTTCATGCGCCCATTGTCGCCTGAATCGAGCCTCGCCGCGAGGAAATCAGCCCGAGGTGGATGCCGGGGCGGTTCCGGTTGCCGGCGCCGGCGCGTCATCGAAGCCGTCGAGCAGGGTTTCCAGCCGTTGAAGCAGCCGCCGCACGATACCGGTCAGCAACACGAATTCCGCGTCCTGGCGGGCGAGCGCGTCCTCTTCGTCGCTGACATCGGCCGCGTCGCCCTCGACGAGCCGGACGCGGCTGATCATGCCGTCGTCGTGCAACACGCCGCTGAACATCTCCTCGAAGCCGAAGCCGAGCTGGGTAAGCTTCATGCCGTCGCGGACATGGCGGCGCAGCGTTTCGTCGTCCAGGTCCACGTGCCGCCACGTGCCGGTGGAGCGGCCGTCGGACGGATCCGCCATGCGGCATTCCCGGCCGAGAGAGAAGCCGCTGGGCGGGCCGGAGAGGAACATGTCCTGTGCCAGCGCGCCAGGCGATTTGTTGTAGCGCAGCGGTTCGAAGCGGACCCCGTCCAGGCAGGTGCGCAGGTGCTCGAGAAACCACTCGGCCTTCGAGGGCGCGGCGGCGTCCACGATCAGCAGCCGTTCCGTGGGCAGCACGCAGCCCCGGGTACGGCTGGACTGAACCAGCGCCTTGGGCAGCAGCTCCGTGCGCGTTTCCTCCCGCAGGCGCCTCCGTTCCCGGGCAGGGGGTGCCTGGCCCATGCGGCGGCGGTAGTCTTCCTCCCGCTCCGCCAGGGCCTCCTTCACGGCGCCGGCGGGCAGTACCCGCACCTGGGTGCGCAATTCCAGCAGGGTCGCCCCGGCGAGACTCCGCGCGAGCCTGCCGCCCGCCTGCTCCTCGATGGCGTTTTCGCCCTGGGCGCCGGGCGGCTCCCAGCCCGCCGAGCGTTCGCTCAACGCGGAGCAGGGGCGGAAGGCTTTCCGGGCCAGGGCGTCGGACAGGGATTCCTCGTCCGCCGGCCAGGGGCCGATGACGCGGTACAGGCGAAGGTTTCGGAACATGGGGAAAGCTCTCGGGAAGCTGGCGCGCAATTGTAGGCAACGCGGGACGGCGAGAACAAGGCGATGATGGCAATCGGTCGCACGGCTGCTCAAAGAATGGCGTTCAGGGTTCACGGGTGCTTCATGGAGCCTTCTCCATTCTCGCGGCTCGCTCACTGCCCGGAGGCCCCCATGTTTACGCCCGACCGCGCTTCCGGCCTGGCGCGCCTCGACGCGTTCCTCCCCCAGGCCGGGACGGCCTATGCCCGTCGCCGCAATACGGACCTGGGCCCGGGCGACAACGACCACGTTTCCCGCCTGTCGCCCTGGCTTCGGCATCGGCTCGTGCTGGAACAGGAGGTCCTGGGAGCGGTCCTCGACCGGCATGGCGCCGGCGACGCGGAGAAGTTCATCGACGAGGTGTTCTGGCGAAGCTACTTTCGTGGCTGGATGGCGCAGCACAGGGATGCCTGGGCGCTGTACCGGCAGGCCGTGACGGCGGGGCAGGAAGCCGCGGACGCCGACTCAGGCCTTGGCGAGCGGGTCGCCGACGCCGAAGCCGGGCGCAGCGGCAACCCCGCCGTGGACCGCTGGGCACGGGAGCTCCGGGATACCGGTTATCTCCACAACCACGCCCGCATGTGGTTTGCGAGCCTCTGGATATTCACCCTGCGCCTGCCCTGGGCGCTCGGTGCGGATTTCTTCCTGCGCCATCTCCTGGACGGGGACCCCGCCTCCAACACCCTGAGCTGGCGTTGGGTGGCCGGGCTGCATACCCGCGGCAAGACCTATCTGGCCCGGCGCGACAACATCCTGAAGTTCACCGAGGGCCGGATCGACCCCGGCGATGGCATCGCGACCCATGCCGAGCCGCTGGACGAGGCCCTTGCCCCGGAGCGGACGGGCATCGCCTGGCCGGCGCCGCCCGTGACGGGCAACCATCCAGCCTGGCTGGTGACCGAGGAAGATTGCCGGGGGGACGACTTGCTGCCGGCCTCGGCGGAGACGACAGCCCGCTTCGGCCTGCTCGCAACGTCGGCCCGTTCGCCGGGACCAGTCGCCCCGGCGGTCCGGGCCTTCGGCGAAGGCGCCGTCAGGGATGCGCTGGCGCGTTCGGGCGCTCCCGACGGCGCGTGCTTCGAGGGCAGCGACGCCGGGCTCGAGAGCCTCGTCGAAAACCTTTCCCGCGCCGGCATCGACACGATCCACACCGGCTGGGCGCCCTACGGTCCCGTGGCTGACGCGCTGGCGCAACTGACGCCGAAGCTGCGTGAGGCCGGCATGACCGTCCAGTTTCACGTCCGTGCGATGGACCGCGAGGCCTGGCCCTTCGCCGACCGCGGCTTTTTCAAGCTCAAGAAGAAGATACCCCGCGTGCTGGCTTCGCTCGACGCCGAGGCGCCCGATGCTTGAGCTGCGGGGCGTCAGCAAGCGCTACCACGACGGGGAGTCCGAGCTGCGGGTGCTGGAGGCCGTGGACCTCCAACTTGCTGCGGGAGAAAGCCTGGCGCTCCTCGGCGCGAGTGGCTGCGGCAAGAGCACCCTGCTGCAGATCGCGGCCGGTCTCGAAGCGCCGGACACGGGAAGCGTGCGACTCCTCGGTCTTGAACTCGTGGGCGCCAGCGAGCCGGAACTGGCGGAACTCCGCCGCACCCGCCTGGGCTTCGTCTTCCAGGCCTTCAACCTGCTGCCCGGCATGGACGTCCGTGCCAACGTGCTTTTCCAGCGTCGGCTCAACGCCCTGCCGGATGAGGACGCCTGGGTTCGTGAACTGGTCGAAGGGCTCGAGCTGGAACCGCTGCTCGACCGGCCCGTGGAAGTCCTTTCCGGCGGTCAGCAGCAGCGCGTCGCCATCGCCCGGGCCCTCGCGCATCGCCCGCGTGTCGTGTTCGCCGATGAACCGACGGGAAACCTCCACGATAGCCTCAGTCACCGGGTCATGGCCCTGTTGGTGCGCTTGGTGGAGGAGGCCGGTTCTGCGCTCCTGCTGGTGACGCACAGCCGGGAAATGGCGCGCTACGCCCAGCGAGCGTTGCGCCTGGAGGACGGGCGTCTGGCCGCTGTGTCGCCGGATGCAACGCCCGAAATGAACGATGGCGCCAGGGATGAGGCCTCGTGAGCTTCCTGCTCGGCTGCCTGCTGAGCCACTACCGCCGTCACCCGGTGCAGGCGGTCTTCCTCCTCGTGGGCGTCATCATGGCCAACGTGCTGCTGGTCGGCACCCAGGTGATCAACGCCCAGGCGCGGGCGAGCTATGCCGAGGGTGAGCGGTTTCTCGGTGCGGGCCCCCTGGGCCGCATTCGGCCCGCCGACAATCGACCGCTCCTCGATGAGCGGCAGTACATCGCGCTGCGCCGAGCCGGCTTCCACGAGCTGGCGCCCATGCTGAGACAGGTTGTCGTACTGGAGAACGGCACGACCGCGGAACTGGTCGGCATCGATGGGCTCGCCATGCCGCGGCAGGCAGGGCAGGGCGCCCAGCGCATCGCCGCGGAGGGAAACGGGTCCTTCGCCGAGGTTGCGGGGGAGGACCCGGCGCCCGCCGGGGGCGGCGACTACGCGTCCTTTTCCCTGCCGCCCTACGAACTGTGGGCCGCACCCACACGGCTTCGTCAGCTGGGACTTTCCGCCGGTGAGCAGGCCGTCACCACCGGCGGGCGGAAGCTCCCCCCCGCCTTCGCAACGCCCGGCCAGTCGCTCGGGCATCGACTGCTCCTGGACGTGGGGGCGCTCCAGGAACTCGCGGACCTGCGCGGCTCCCTGTCCGCGCTGCTGGTTTTCGATATCACCCCGGAACGGCTGGATGCCCTCGTCGCGGCCCTGCCGCCGACGCTGCGCTGGGTACCGGAGTCGGATCAGCCGGATCCGGTGGCGCTGACCCGGAGCTTTCATCTCAACCTGGCCGCCATGGGGTTGCTGTCCTTCGTCGTTGGGGTGTTTCTGGTCTACAACGCCCTCGCGTTTTCCTACACGGACCGGCGTGTGCTGCTCCGCCGCCTGCGCCTCGCCGGGGTGGAGCGCCGGCGTCTGGCCCGGGCCCTGCTCTTCGAGCTCGCCGTGTTCCTCCTGCTGGGTGCCCTGATCGGCGCCTGGCTGGGCACGCTGCTGGCCGCCTGGTTGCTGCCGGGCGTCGGGCAGACCCTGGCGCAGCTCTACGGCGTATACATCCAGTACCCGGATGGCCTCGCGCCCGGGGGTCTGTGGCCACCGTTGGCGTTGACGCTGGTCGCTGGCGTGTTGTGCGCCGCGTTTCCCCTGCGCGAGGCCCTGTCGGCACCGCTGCTGGACCGTGGCGCCAGCGGCTGGGACCTCGGCCGCACTGCGCACCGCGATCGGCGCATGGCCCTGCTCGGTGGGGCATTGCTGGTGCTTGCGGCCGCCCTCGCTCGCTGGGCGCCGTCCGTGCTGCCGGCCCTGGCCGGTATGGCCTGCCTGTTGCTCGGCGCGGCGTTGCTGCTGCCCTGGGTGCTTCGCGGCCTGCTGAACGCATTGCAGCGATTGCTGCCGGAACGTCACGCGGCGCTGTCCTGGCTTGTGGCGGACAGTCGCTGGCTGCTGGGTCCGGCCTCCCTGGCGCTCATGGCCATGACCCTCGCGCTGGTGGCGAACAACGGGCTCAATACCATGGTCGGCAGCTTTCGCACGGCCACGGATCAATGGCTCGCGCAGCGGCTCACGGCGGAGCTCTATCTCCGCGAGAGCCAGGACACGGCCGAGTTGCAGCAATGGCTCGACGAGCAAGCCCCGGGCGCCCGGGTCGCCGAGCGCCACCGGGCCACGCTGCAGCGGCAGGCGCCCGCCGGTGGTCCCGTGACCGTCGAGGTCGTGGACCTGCCACTCGTGGGCGATTTCATGAACAGCATCGATCTTCTGCAGGGTGCGCCGGACGCCATGATGACGTTCGCGGACGGGCGGGGCGTGTTGATCAGCGAGCGCGCCATGCGCCTCGACGGCTGGGCCCTGGGCGACGCGGTGACGCTTTGCGAACGACGCGGGGCGCTGCCGGTCGTGGGGGTGTTTCACGACTACGGCAACCCGCTGTCACAGTGGATGGTGGCGCCGGCGCTGCACCGCGACTGCTGGCCTGGGCGGGAACCGAGCGGACAGGCCATCCACGGAATCAGCGACGGGCCCGATGGCGACGCGACCGCCATGACCGACTCCATCGACTGGCCCGGGGTGGCGCTGGCCCTGACCGAGGCGTTCGATCTCGAAGACGGCGACGTCGTTGACCAGCGCGAACTTCGCCGGATCGCCCTCGGTGTGTTCGACCGGACCTTTTCCGTGACCCGCGCGCTGAATCTGCTGACCCTGATCGTGGCCGGTGTCGGGATCTTCTGCGCCGTGAGCGCCATTCACCACCATCGCGTGGGTCAGCAGGCGCTGCTCGCCAGCCTGGGCCTGAGTCGGCGCGCCCGGGGCGCCCTGTTACTGCTCCAGTGGGGGTTGCTGGGCGCCCTGTCCATGGCGCTGGTCTGGCCTTTCGGCGCCCTGCTGGCGGGCTATCTCGCCGGCGTCGTCACACCGGCGGCGTTCGGGTGGAGTTTCCCGCTGGTCGTACAGGCGGGTCCCTTCCTGTCGCTGGCGGGCGTCGCGGTGCTTTGTCTGATATTGGCCGTGGCCCTGCCGTCCTTCAAACTGCTCAGCGCCCGCCCGGGTGACCTCCTTCGATGGCAATCCGTATGAGTCTCTCGGAACCGTGTCGATGGTCTCCGCCCCGCTGGCCGCGACCCGGTGGTGCCCTGGCTGCCGGGGTGCTCACCCTTGCACTGGCAGCCTGCAGCGACCCCGCAGCGGAAACCGGCAACGACTTCGCGGTGCTGGCCCAGGCGAACGACGCCTATACCCAGGCACGACCGGGCGAAGCGCTGGCCTTTCCCCGGGACCACGGGGCGCATCCCGATTACCGCATCGAGTGGTGGTACCTGACCGCGAACCTCGAAGACGACATGGGCCGCCCCTGGGGTCTGCAGTGGACCCTGTTTCGCACGGCGATGGTGCCACCGGGGGACACGGTGGTTGCTAACGGCGGGGTCGCCGCGACCGACGGCGCCGTGAATCCCTGGCAGAACGGGCAGGTGTACATGGCGCATTTCGCGGTTTCCGCTCCACGGGAGCATCGGGCCTTCCAGCGTTACGCCCGGGGGGGCGATCACGGTGGTCTGAGACAGGCCGGCGTCGATGCCAGCCCGTTTGCCGCCTGGCTGGACGACTGGCGCCTGGAAAGCCTCGGAGAAACCTGGGTGCCGCTTCGGGTCCGTGCAGCGCAGGGCAGCGTCGCCGTGGACCTGCGTCTCGACAGCGACCGGGAACTCGTACGCCAGGGCGAGGCGGGATTCTCCCAGAAGCACCCCGGGGGTGGCGGATCCTGGTACTACAGCCACCCCTGGCTGCAGGCTGACGGGACCGTGACCTTCGATGGCGAGACCGTGGCCGTTCGCGGGCAGGCCTGGCTCGACCGGGAATGGAGCAGCCAGTTTTTGCAGCCGGATCAACAGGGATGGGACTGGTTTGCCCTGCACCTGGACAACGGCGACAAGCTTATGGCTTTCCAGCTGCGGAGCGCGCAGGAAGGCGGGGCGGCCTCCTACGGACACGCCGTGCTGCTGACACCGGACGGGCGCCGGAAAACCGCGGCCCCCGGAGAGGTGTCGTTCAAACCGCTCCGCCGGGCCATGGTCGCGGGACGGGAGGTGCCCATGGCCTGGGCGCTCAGCTGGCCCGGCGCGGGGGTCGACCTTGAGGTGGAGGCGGGGCTGGATGAACAGTGGATGGACGTGGATTTTCCGTACTGGGAAGGTCGCGTCGAGGTGCGTGAACCGGCTGGGCGGCGTGTGGGCGTCGGCTATCTCGAGATGACGGGCTACGGCCCACCCGGATCTTAGTGGGCGCCGCGAAAATTTTTTCCCAGCGCTGCATCCAAACGGCTGGCCGGGACGAAGTCATGAACAAGCGGGCATGACGGCCCGCACCGAGCCAGACCCGGTCCCCAGGACCGGCGCTCGTCCCTGAAACCCATGACCCCGGCCATCGAAAGCGGGGTTGAAACCACTGGAGTCATCGATGAAACGCTTCGCACCCCGAATCACCGGCACCGCCCAGCGCCTCTGGGTCCTGTCCCTGGTTTCCCTGGCCCTGCTCGGCGGCACCACCGCCCAGGCGGGACATCACCAGGAACACGGCGCCTCCATGAACACCGCCGGGCAAACGGCCGGCAACATTGTCGAGACCGCGGCAGCCGCCGGGCAGTTCGAAACCCTGATCGCCGCGGCCAGGGCCGCCGGCCTGGCCGGTGCGCTGACCGGCGAGGGCCCCCTGACCGTCTTCGCACCCACGGACGAGGCCTTCGACGCGCTGCCCGCGGGCACGGTGGAAACCCTGCTGAAACCCGAGAACAGGGACCAGCTCGCGCGCATCCTCCAGTACCACGTGCTGTCCGGCCGTGTCGGCAGCGACCAGCTCGCCGATGGCGTCAGCGTCGACACGCTGGCCGGTGAGAAGGCCCGCATCACGGCGACGGAAGGCGGCTTCGCCATCGAGGGTGCGCGGATCACCGCCACGGACATCGACGCGTCCAACGGCGTGGTGCACGTCATCGACCGGGTCATTTTGCCGCCGGAACGCGCGGCGAAAGTTTCGCGCGTGTCGCCCGACGAGCTCATCAGCATGGCCATCAACCAGGGTGCGCCGCAGTTCAACCACGGCAACCACGAGGCCACCCTGGCCCTGTACATGGTGACGGCCCAGGCGCTCATGAGCTTTGCCGGGCTGGAGCCGTCTCAGGAGCAGCGCCTGGCGCGGGGCATCATGAACGCCCGCGCTGCCGGTTCTCCCGGCCGCGGCGCCTGGGAACTGCGTTACGCCCTGGACGACGTGAGCGCCTCCCTCGGGGAGGAGCGCCGGGTCGCCAGCCGTTGAAGCCTGCGCTTCCTGCGAAGCGAACCGGCGGCCCATGGGGGTCGCCGGTTCGGCGTTCATCGAAATAACATGACCGAATCACTCAGCCTGCTCCAGCGTATCGCCCGGGGGGACCGCGCGGCCGCCTCGGAATGCATCGCGACCTACAGTGGCCTGGTGTGGTCCCTGGCGCGCCAACGTCTGAACAATGACGCGGACGCGGAGGAGGCGGTGCAGGAAATCTTCATGCAGCTCTGGTAACAGGCCGGACGCTTCAATCCGTCCCGGGGGGAAGAGGTGACCTTCGTGTCGCTCCTGGCCCGAAGGCGCCTGGTCGACCGGCTGCGCAAACAGGGCAGAAGACCGGAGACCACCTCGCTGGACCAGGCGGAGCCGCACCTGGGCGACGACGGGCAGGCCCTCCTCGAACGTTCAGCGGACGTGCGCCGGGTTCGGGCGGTCCTCGAAACCCTGGAACCCAGACAACGAGAAATCATTCACCTTTCCTCCTGGCTGGGCCTGTCCCACGGGGCCATCGCCGAACGCACCGGCATGCCCCTGGGCACGGTGAAAAGCCACCTCCGCCGGGGGTTGATGAAAGTGCGCGAACAGCTGGGTGAGGCCCCGGCTGCCGCGGACGGGACAACACCATGAAGAAAACGGACACCGAAACACTGCTCGACCTGATGATCACCCGTGCGCTCCACGGCCTGGACGACATGGAGCAGGACCAGCTGGATCAGGCCCTGCTGAGCGTCGATTCCGACCAGGTGGAGCACCTCGAGCGTGAGCTCGAAGCCGCCCTGGCGCTTGCCGGCAGCGCCAGCGCACTGGAGCGCTCCGAGCGGCATCGCGAACGGTTCGACGCAGTCGGCGCGTCACCGTCCGCTGCACTCATCGAGGCCCTGGAAGCCGATGCGGATCGGTTCTTTGGCGCCACCCGCGCGACTTCCGAGGATCGCGCTACCGGCTCGTCCACCGCCGGTGGGGGTTCCTCTGCCGCGGCTTCCCTGGGCGGGGGGCGCGCCCTGGCCAGGGACCCGGCGCGTAGCGGCCGCAGCCTGGACGCAACGCCGGCAGTAACGGCACGCTCCGCGCCGGGCGCCTTCGCCTGGACAGGCTGGGCGGTGGCGGCGCTCCTGCTCGTGACCGTCTGGGTGGGGCGTCCCGGCACCTTCCCGGAGTCGGGCCCGGCGCCCGGCGTGGTCGAGGCGCGGACAGCGCTCCTGGGGCTGGACGGGACGGTGCAGACGCCCTGGGGTGATTCGTCCTGGGCGGAGTTCGCGGAGGTGCAGGGTGACGTCGTGTGGAACGACGAACGGCAAGAGGGCTACCTGCGCCTCACCAACATGCCCGCGAACGATCCGACGCAGGCCCAGTATCAGCTGTGGATCGTGGATCCGGGCCGGGACGAAGAACCCGTGGACGGTGGTGTCTTCGACGTCCCGCCCGGACTGCGCGAGGTCCTCGTGCCCATTCGGGCCAAGCTGTCCGTGCGTTCCCCGGCCGCGTTCGCGATCACCCGGGAGCAACCCGGGGGCGTGGTGGTTTCCGAGGGGCCGTTGCTCATGGTGGCGAGCCGTGGATGAAGTTTTTGCCTTTCCGACCGGGTTGACGGGGATTTCACCGCTCCGCCCGGAAGATGCGGCTCCGATCGTCAAGATTCTCAGCCCCAACCGGAGCCCGATCCCATGAAAAGCCTCCTCGCCGTCCTGCTGCTGCTCGCCAGCGCCAACGTGTTCGCCTGTGACAGCACACTGCTCGACCAGGACTTCCGCAAGCTCGCCTCCGAAGACTCCGTGAACCTGTGCGAGGCCTATGAAGGCAAGGTGGTCCTGGTGGTCAACACGGCCTCCAAGTGCGGAAACACGCCGCAGTACGACGGCCTGGAACAGCTGTACAGTGAGTATGGCGAACGGGGCCTGGTGGTCACCGGCTTTCCCTCGAACGACTTCATGGGACAGGAGCCCGGCACGGAGGAGCAGATCGAGGAATTCTGCCGACTGACCTACGGCGTGCAGTTCCCCATGTTCGAAAAGACCACGGTGAAGGGGAAGGAAGCACACCCGTTCTTCGTTTCCCTGGCGGAAGCCTCCGGGACCTACCCGACCTGGAACTTCCACAAGTTCCTGATCGGCCGGGACGGCCAGCTGATCTCCGAGTTCAGCCCGCGCACCAAGCCTTACGACAAGGATGTGGTGGCAGCCATCGAGTCGGCGCTCGCCAACTGATCGCCACGTTCGCGAAGACCGGATACGAGTCCACGACAAACGGGCGCCCCAGGGCGCCCGTTTGCGTTTAATTCCATGCCTGAAGGCCCGGAAATCCGACTCGCCGCCGACCGCATCGCGAAGGTGCTGGAAGGCCAGGTGGTGGAGTCCGTGGAATTCGCCTTTCCCGAGCTGAAGCCCTTCGAGTCAAAACTCCAGGGGCAGGTGGTCCGGCGGGTCGACACCCGCGGCAAGGCCATGCTGACCCGCTTTGAAAACGATCTGACGATCTACAGCCACAACCAGCTCTACGGCCGCTGGTACACGAGCCGTCGCGGTGAATTGCCGCGCACCAACCGCAGTCTCCGGGTCGCCCTGCACACCGCCGAGAGAAGCGCCTTGCTCTACAGTGCGTCCGACGTTGACGTGCTCGACGCGGAGGGCTTGTCCTCACACCCTTTTCTGAATCGGCTCGGCCCCGATTTGCTCGACCCGGACCTCGAAGCCGCCGAACTCGCCGAGCGGCTGCAGTCGAAGCCCTTCCGGGGACGAAGCCTGGCCAGCCTGTTGCTCGATCAATCCTTCCTGGCGGGACTCGGCAACTACCTGCGCTCGGAAATCCTGTTCTGCGCCGGTGTCGATCCCCTGCGGCGTCCCAGGGAGCTCGACGGTGATCGGTGTCTGAGCCTGGCCGAGGCCTCTCTGGCCCTGGGCTGGCGGTCCTATCGCACCCGGGGCGTGACCCTGGACAAAGCGCAGCGCGACAGGCTCGAGGAAAGCGGTCGGAAGGGCGCTCGCCGGAATCGGTTCTGGGTCTTTGCCCGCGCGGGTCAGCCGTGCTACCGCTGCGGTACGTCCATCCTCAAGGAAGTTCGGGGCAGTCGTCGCATCTACCGATGCCCGGCCTGCCAGCAGTGACGGCGGCTTCGACATAGCCAAAGCCGCTGGTCATGATATAAAAATACAATCACAAAGCGAATGTCCATAGGGTAGGATGATTAAAAGAAGCGGGGCGTCCTGCGCCACGCGACATACCCACACATTCTCGGGAGATTTGCCATGGAAATTCGGGACGTTGACGTCGCCATCATCGGAGCGGGCTCCGCCGGGCTGAACGCGCGCCGGGAGGTGGAAAAAGCGGGCCTCAAGCCCCTGATGATTGAACGCGGGCCTTACGGCACCACCTGCGCCCGAGTGGGCTGCATGCCGTCCAAGCTGTTGATCGCTGCGGCCGATGCGGCGCACGAGGTCGCGGCGGCCGGCACCTTCGGCATCGACGTCGGTGCGTGGCGCGTCGACGACGAGGCGGTCATGAAGCGCGTCCGGACGGAACGGGACCGCTTCGCCGGCTTCGTCGTCGAGGACGTGGAGGCCCTGCCGGAGGAGCACCGCCTCAAGGGCTCGGCGCAATTCATTGGCCCCACGACGCTCAAGGTCGACGACCACACGGAAGTCCGCGCGAAGGCAGTCGTGATTGCGAGCGGAAGCAGTCCCGTGATTCCCCCGCCCTACGACGCGATCCGTGACCACGTGATGATCAACGACGACGTGTTCGAACTCGACACCCTGCCGGAGAGCCTGGCCGTCGTCGGCACCGGCATCATCGGGCTCGAACTGGGCCAGGCCCTTCAGCGCCTCGGGGTCGAAACGACCTTTTTCAGCCCGTTTGAAGACCTCGGTCCCTTTACGGACCCCGAGATCAAGCGCATCACCCGGGAAATCCTGGACGAGGAACTGGATCTCGAACTGGCGTCCACGGTGCACTCGGCGGACAAGGTGGAGGACGGCATCCGCCTGGCGTGGACCGACGCGGCTGGCACCGAGCGTGAACGCGTTTTCGAACAAGTCCTCGTGGCGGCGGGACGACGTCCCAACCTTCGCGGTCTCGGATTGGAGAACACGGGCCTGGAACTCGACGAGCGCGGTGTTCCTGCCTGGGATCCGAGGACCACGCAGGCGGGCGATGCGCCGATTTTCATTGCCGGGGACGTGAGCGGCCACCGGCCCCTGCTTCACGAAGCCTCGGACGAAGGCCGCATCGCCGGCGCCAACGCGGCGCGCTACCCGGATCTGACGGCCCACGTCCGGCGGGTGCCCCTGGCGGTGGCGTTCACGGACCCGAACATGGCGATGGTCGGCCGCAGCTGGGATTCCCTGGACCTTGCGCGCGTGGAAATTGGCGAGGTGTCCTTCGCCAACCAGGGCAGGGCGCGGGTGATGGGCAAGAACGCCGGTCTGCTCAGGCTCTACGGCGACAAGAGCTGCTGCACCCTGATCGGTGCGGAATACATCGGTCCGCGGGCGGAGCATGTCGCGCATTTGCTGGCCTGGTCGGTCCAGCAGGGCATGACCGTCACGCGCATGCTACAGATGCCTTTCTATCATCCGGTGATCGAGGAAGGCCTGCGTACGGGCCTTCGTGACCTGGCGGACAAGCTCCGCGTTACCGGCGAGTGTCGCGGGGAGGACCTCGCGATGGCGCCGGGCACCTGAGACGGCTTCATGATCCGGTTTTACCGACAGACTCATCACGGAATCCGCAGGGCCGATGACCGATGCCCCGGATTGGTCCTTGCGCTGGCCCTCGTTCTCGGCGGCGTGCTCGCCGCGTGCGGCTCGGCGGAGACCACCGGTGCGGAGTCAACCGGTGCAGAGAAAGCCACCGTCGATGCGACGGAAGCGGTCGACGGGCCCTATCGCCAGGGACGCCGGACTCGCGACGGTATCGGCAAGTACTATTTCGACCGGGAGATTTCCCAGGTCATGGGGCACCTCGGGGCCGGGTGGCTCGAGCGGCCCGAACGTGAACGGGAGGAACGCACGGACCTGCTCATCGAGGCCCTGCCGCTCGAGCCGGACGATGTCGTCGCCGACATTGGCGCCGGTACGGGCTACTTCAGCTTCCGCATGGCGCAGCGGGTGCCCGCAGGCCGCGTGCTTGCCGTGGATATCCAGCCGGAGATGCTCGACATCATCCAGGCGCGTGTCGATCGTGGCGACGGCAAGAACGTCTTTCCGGTTCAGGGCACCGTGATGGATCCGGGACTGCCGGAACGTACCGTGGACCTCATCCTGCTCGTGGACGCGTACCACGAGTTTTCCCACCCGGCCGAGATGGGCGCGGCCATGGCCCGGTCCCTCGTCCCCGGTGGGCGGCTCGTGCTCATCGAATACCGTGCCGAGGACCCGTCGGTGCCGATCAAACCCTTGCACAAGATGAGCGAGGCCCAGGCTCGCCGGGAGATGCAGGCGGTGGGGCTGGAATGGGTCAGGACCGAGGACTTTCTGCCCCAGCAGCACTTCATGGTGTTTCAGCGACCGCTGGAAAGCACAGCGCCCTGAACGGGGCGGTCAGAGCCGGGCGGTCAGAGCCGGGCGGTCGCCTCGACCGGGATCGGCTCCAGGCCGGTGTGCTGCGGCCAGGACGGTGACAGCTCGATCTTCCCCGGGGTGCCGTCATTCCAGTGCAGCGCCAGGGCCGCCGGCCCCGAGGCCTCCAGCCCCAGTACGCTCCAGCGCGTCGGGTGGGATTCCAGCACGTCGAAATCCGCCAGCAGGCCGCCGGCTTCGTCGGGCTGCAGGCGCAGTGCCGGGAAGGGCAGCCCCAGGCCTTCGCCGTGCGCCTTCGCGGCCGCTTCCTTGAGGGTCCAGAGGCGATAGAAGGCATGCAGCGGCGCGTCCTGCGCTTCCATCCACGTGATCTCCTCGGGAGCGAGTACGGTCCGGGCCAGTTCGTGCAGGTCGTCCAGGGGCCGGGGCCATTCGACGTCGACGCCGACGCGCGCGCCGAGTGCAACTCCGCAGGCGATGCGGCCGGGCGTCGAGGAGAGGTTGAAGTCCAGGGGCAGGCCGAGGCGCCGCTCAGCCTGGTCGGCCCAGGGCCCGGTCAGTTCGGGGCGGTTGTTGTGGCCGGCTTCGATGCCGATCTCCGCCGGGGCGGCATCCAGCAGTTCGGCCAGGACGTGTCGCAACAACAGGCGTCCCAGCAGATAGCGACGGCGGCGACCCGCCACCCGGAACCGGTTGGCGGCTTCCTGCTCGGCGGCAGACAACAGCGGACCCAGGGCGTTCGCATCGATCGGCATGTTTTCCGGGGCCCGCGCCACCCACAGGGACGCCCGGGGCGCCGGATCGCGCACCTTGCTCAGCGGCCTGCCAGCATCCACTTGCGCAGGCGATTGGAGTCGCCGAAGGGTGTCAGCTTGCCGAAGGAATCGAGCAGCACGATGGTGATCGGTTCCTGCTCGATCTTCGCCAGCATGACGAGGCAGCGGCCGGCTTCGTTCAGGTAGCCGGTCTTGCTCAGCTCGATGTCCCAGCTCTTGTTCTTCAGCAGGCGATTCGTGTTGCCGTAGACCAGCGGTCCCCGATCCCGCCATGGGCGGACTTCCAGCCGGGTGGTCACACTTGCCCGGTGAATGAGCTCATAGTCTCTCGCGGCGTTGACCATCTTCATGAGATCGCGCGCCGTGGACTGGTTCTCCACGTGCAGACCCGCGGGGTCGGCGAAGCGCGTCTTGCTCATGCCCAGCAGCGCGGCCTTGGCGTTCATGGCCTCAATGAACCGCGGCATGCCGCCGGGGTAGGTGCGGCCGAGCGCGGTGGCGGCGCGATTTTCCGAGGACATGACCGCCAGCATGATCAAGTCGCTGCGACTGAGGGAGGCGCCGTAGCCCAGGCGCGAACCGGTGAGCTGGATCAGATCGCGGTCATCCCGGGTGATGGTGATTTTCTCGTCGAGGTCCAGGCCCGAGTCGATGATCACCATGGCCGTCATGAGCTTGGTGATGGACGCGATGGGGCGAACCGTGTCCGCGTCCTTGCTGTAGATTTCCCGGCCTTCGCTGTCGATGACGATGGCGGAGGCGGAACGGAGATCGGGGTTGCCGGTCAGCTGGTCGAAGTTGGCGCCGGCCGCGGGCAGCGTCCAGGCGAAACACAACACGGCGAGCGCCCGGCAGGTGGCGCGAAGGGGGGTCATGGAGTCCTCTCCGTTTTGTGGCGCCCGCTCCTGTTCTGGTCTTGATGCCTGGCGTGGCGCGATTTTCCGCTGCGCCTATGATGCCACGAGATGGGCGTCGCCGTCAGCCGGCGGCGCCCGCCGGCGTGGCGGGTCCGCCAGAACCCCCGTCCGCAGTGGGTGCGTCCGCCGAGACGTCCGGTGATCCCGGGGCAGCGTTGAAGGGCGTTTTGAGGGCATACAGTCGAAACGCCGCCGGCACCAGCAGAAAGCTCAGCACGCTGGTCAGCACCGTGCCCCCCGCGATCGCGATCGCGAAAGGTGGCCAGAAACCGCCGCCGCCCAGGATCAGGGGCATGAACCCGCCCAGGGTGGTCAGGGTCGTGGAACCGATGTGTCGCGTGCAGTTCATGATGCCCTCGATCATGGGCTCACGTTCGCCCCGGGCCGCGGCGGGGTCGGCGCGCAACTCCGCCATGATCACGATGGCCGCATTGATCGCCAGGCCCACGAGGCCCATGAGTCCGACAATCACCACGAAGCCGAAGGGATAGCCAAAGGCCCAGACGCACAGGAGTCCAAGGCCGCCGGACAGGGCCGCGACGGCGAAAACGATGGAGCTGAGCCGGAAGGAGTTGAAGCTCAGGACCACGACGGTCACCAGCAGGGCGAGAATCAGCCCGACGCTGGACAGCAGGTTGTTCACCGAGGAGTTCCTCTCCGCGGTCTCGCCGCCGTATTCGATGCGGTAACCGGGTGGCAGGGTAAAGCCGTCGGCCGCGAGGCGTTCCTGGATGCGTTCCTGGACAATTGACGGAAGCACGTCGGCGCGCAGGTAGACCTCGATCGTATTGACCCGCTCGCCACCGCGCCGCGAAATGATGCCGGCGGCCGGCACGAAAGTCGGGGTGCCGAGGCTGTCCAGGGAGACGGCGGGGCCGGGGCCCTGGCCGGCCAGGTGCAGGCGGTACAGATCCTCCGGTCCCTGGCGGGCATCGTCGTCGAGCCGCAGCCGCACCGGCAGTTCTTCCGTCGCCTCGATGATCGAACCGGCCTGGACGCCGTCCAGCGCGGCCTGGAGCTGGGCCGCCAGGTCGACCGGCGCCAGCCCGGCCCGGCGCACCTGGTTTTCGTCCACCTGCAGGGAAATCTTGGGCCGGCCCCGGGTCAGCGTGGGCCGGGCGTGGATCACGTCTTCGGTCATGAGCACCGTCGAGCGCAGCTGCTCCCCGATCTCCGCCAGCTGGTCGAGATCCGGCCCGAACACGCGCAGTTCCACCGGCGCGTTGAACGGCGGGCCCTGTTCGAGCTTACGGACCAGGATCTGCGCTTCGGGATAGCGCTCATCGAGGCGGCGCTGGAGCTCGGGAACGAGCCGGTTGGCCGCTTCGAAGTCCACCGCGCTGACCATGGCCTGGCCGAAGTTGGGGCGCTGGTCGTAACGCTGGATGAGGTTGTAGTAGAAGGAAGGCGCGCTTTGACCGAGGAACCACTCCACGTGATCGACGCCCGGCTGCTCGGCGATGAAGGGATCCATGTCGTCAACGATCCGTCGCGTGGACTCCAGGCTTGCCGCCGGGTCGAGGTGCACCTCGATGGTGAACATGTCGCGGTCCGCCGGCGGGAAAAACTGCTCGGGCATGCGCCCCGCCAGGGCGAAGCCCAGCAGCGGAAGCACCAGGGCGACCCCGATGGCCTGGCGGGGGTGGTCCAGGGTCCAGCGAAGCAGGGCCTCGAATCGTTGGGACAGGGCGGGCATGCGGATGCCGCCGTGCGTATCTTCGGCCTGGAGAAAGCGCCCCGCGAGGCCCGCGACCAGGGTGAAGGACACCAGGTAGGAGCCGACCAGCGCGAGGATGACCGAGAAGGCGATGCCGCCGACAAACTCCCCGCCCGGGCCGGGCATGATCGCGATGGGCATGAAGGCGAGCACGGTGGTCAGGGTCGAGCCGGCGAGCGGGGCCCACAGGTGGCGGAGTGCGCCGGACACCGCGTCGACGCGCGACAGGCCGCTGCGCAGGTTGCGCTGGATCGTGTCCGCCATGACGATGGCGTTGTCCACCATGATCCCCAGGGCCACCACCAGGCCGGTGACGCTCATCTGGTGGATCGGCAGCTCGATCCAGCGCATGCCCGCCAGCGTAAACGCGACGGTCAGGGGCAGGGCGAAGGACACGACCAGCGCCGCGCGCCAGCCGAGCGTCAGGAAGAGAACGCCGAGGATGACACAGAAACCCATGAGCACATTCATCACCAGGCCACCGAGCCGGTCATTCGTGTAGCGCTGCTGGTCGAAGAGCAGTTCGAGGCCGATGTTCGCGGGCAGGGCGGTTTCGAACGCCCCGGTGCGGCCCTGGATCGCGTCGCTCCAGAGGCTGATGCGCTGTTCGGGGAGCATGCGGACGCCGATGACGATGGCCGGTTTGTCGTTGACCAGCGCGACGTCCGAGGGCGGTTGCCGGCTACCCCGCCGGATCTCCGCGACGTTTCTCAGCCTCAGCGCCCGCCCGTCCGCCTGGTCGAACACGACCGTGTTGCCGAGCGCTGACAGGGTATCGAGTTCGCCGGAAACCTCCAGCAGCCATTCCCGGTCCCCGGCGCGCAGCTGTCCGGCGGACACCTTGGCGTCGCGGGACTCGATGGCGCGGCCCACGTCCGCAAAGGAAAGCCCGGCGCGGGCAGCCGCGACGGGGTCGAGCATGACCTGGATTTCCTCTTCCGGCTCGCCGTAGGTTCTCACCAGGTCCGTGCCGGGTACGGTGCGCAGGCGCTGCGCGAGTTCCTCCGCGTAGCGGCCCATCACGTTGATGTCCGCCGGGCCCGGTCCGCTCCAGGTCAGGGCAATCAGCCGCGTGTAGGCGTAACCGCGGTCATCGTCCAGGCGGCTGGCCAGGGCGCCCGCCGGGAGCTCTGCCTGGACGTCACCGATCTTGTCCCGGGCTTCGGACCAGACCCGGCTGGTGTCGGTGATGGAATCCTTCAGTTCGACGCGCACGACGGATACGCCCGCCTGGGACGACGAGGAGATGACGTTGACCTCGGGCAGTTCCCGCAGGACGTTTTCGAGCGGTTCCGTGACCAGGGCTTCGACGCGCTCGGGCGTGGCGCCGGGGTAGGGCGTCAACACCGTGGCCACGCGATTCATGACCCGCGGGTCCTCGGCGGTCGGCAGGGAGACGAGGGCGGTGAGCCCCGCCACCAGCACCAGCGCCGCCAGCATGACGAGCAGGCGCGGATTCCTCAGGCTCCGGGCAAACATGGCTCAGGATCGCTGGCTCAGCAGCTTCTTCGTCTCCGGGCGAACGATTTGCCCCGGTGCGACGCGGTGCAGTCCGCCGCTGACGACGAGTTCCCCGTCCTCGAGGGCGCCGGAGACGAAAAGCCGTCCCTCGGTGGCGTGCTCGATGGTGACGGTCCGGGTCTCCAGCACCGACTGGCCATCGCCGGTGGGACGGGCCACGTAGACCAGCCAGGTGCCGCGCAGTCCGCCGGTGACCGCGGAGTCGGGAAGCCAGGCCCCCTCGCTGGCGACGCGCTCGCTGGCTTCGAGGTAGGCCAGCTCGCCAGGGGACCAGGCACGATCGATGGCAACCCGGACGATCTGGCTGCGGGTTCCCTGGTCGATCTCCGCGCCCAGGGCGACGACGCGCCCCGTCGCCCGCTCGTTGCCACTGCGAAGCGTTGCCGGATCACCGATGGCGAACGTGCTGGCGACCGCCTGGGGCAGTCCGGCGCGGACTTCGCGCTGATCCAGCTGGGCCAGGCGAAACACCGGCGCGCCGGCGGACACGACACCGCCCTCATCGACCAGGCGCTCGCGGATCCGTGCGTTAAACGGGGCCAGGAGCACAGACTGTTCCTGCCGGATGCGGTTTGCGTCCAGCGCGGCCTGGTTTCGGGCCAGACCGGACTCGAGGGCCCGAACCCGGCTGGCCAGTTCGTCCTTCTCCCGTTCGCTGGCCAGGGACTGGGCTTCCAGGCGTTCAATCCGCGCCAGGTTGCGACGCGCGAGGCCGAGGTCTGCCTCGATTTCGCCCGTGCGCGCGGCGAGTTCTCGCTCCTCGGCCTGCAGCAGTTCCAGGTCAAGGCGGGCGAGTTCCTGGCCCGCGATGACCCGGTCGCCCTCGTCGACCAGCAACTCGCTGACCCGGCCCGGCAATTCAAAGGCCACGGAAGGGCTCTGCGGTGCGACCACCTCGCCGGCGAATTCCCGCGCGATGTCATAGCCGTCCTGGCGAACCACCTCGACGACGGAAACGGCATGCCGATAGCCGGGGACGCTCGTGTCGGCCTGGGTGGACCAGTCACAGCCGGCCAGGCCCAGCGCAGCGGCGGCGAGGAGCGGGAGGGCGGTTTGTCGCGTCATGTTTGGACCTTCTTAATCATACCTGCGAGTCCAGTATATAAATTACTAGACTTGCAAGTCTAGTTTTTCTCTGTGAACATCCCATGAAATGAATGCGATCATCGACAAGGCGCGCGCGCCGGCCAGCAAATCCCGGGGACGGCCTCGCAGTGAAACCAAGCACCAGAGCATCCTGGAGGCGGCCACGCGCCTGTTCACCGAACTGGGTTACGACGGCACCAGCGTCGATGACATCGCCGCCGCGGCGGGGGTATCCAAGCAGACCGTTTACAGCCATTTCGGCAGCAAGGAGAACCTGTTTGGGCTTGCCGTCGCCGAAAAGGTGCGGGACTCCGGCGTGGATTCCGAAGGCATCGATGCCGACGAGCCACCGGATGTGCTTCTGCCGCGCATCGCGCGACAATTCGTCGACCTGGTGAAGTCGCCGGAAGCGCTCCGCGTCTATGCCATCTGCACCAACAGCACCGAGTCACACCCACGCATCTCGGAGTTGTTCTATCGCCACGGCCCACTGAAGACCGTTGAGGTGCTGGCTGACTACCTGCAGGCCCAGCACCGTGCCGGGCATCTCGAGTTGACCGATCCCAAGGCTGCAGCCTGGCAGTTTTTCTGCATGCTCAAGGGCGAGGCGCACATGCGTGCCCAGTTCGGCCTGGCGCCGCTGGATGCGAACGAAGAGAACGATTACATCGACCGCTGTGTGCGCATGTTCCTGCGCGCCTACAGCACCTGAGGAGGGGAATAACGTCATGAACGAGACCAACAAACCCGGCGGCGACCCAACGCCGCCCGACAGCAACGAGGGCAAGGGGCCGGAGCCCGGACAATCGGTGGACCGGCAACGGGAAACCAACCAGTGGGCCATGTTCATCCACTTTTCCATGCTGGCGGGGTGGGTCATTCCCCTGGCGGGCATCGTCGTGCCGATCCTGATCTGGCAACTGAAGAAGGACGAACTTCCCGGCATCGAGCCCCACGCACACGTGGTCATGAACTGGATCGTGACGAGCCTGGTCTACGCGGTCATCTGCTACATCCTGCTGCTCATCGTGATCGGGGTTCTGGGTTTCCTGATCCTGGGCGTGCTCACCGTGGCCTACGCGATCATCGGCGGCATCAAGGCCAATGACGGGGAACTCTGGGAGTATCCGGGCACTCTCATCAAGGTCTTCAAGTAGCCGCGCCGCTCCGCGGAGCGTACGCCCAAGGAACACCAACACATGACCGAAAGCAAGGAACTCCACGGTGTCATCCGTGCGGGCTATCCCGTCGTCTATGTCGACACCTGGGAGGAAGAGCGTCTCGAGTCACTCGTCACCGATGCCGCCGAGGGACGACCGGTCTGGCGCTGGACCGCCGCCGCGGGATTCCTCGACGGCCCCGGCGCCGACCAGGACCTGGCCGATCCCCACGCGGCCCTGAAGTTCGTGGCCGCGGAAGGGGGCGACGCCATCACGGTGATGAGAGATCTGCCGCCCCTGCTGGTCGACGACGCGTCCCTGGTGCGTGCCGTGCGTGATGTTTACGACGCCCTGTCAGTGGCGCCGGGAACCCTGGTCATGTCCTATCCCGGCGCCCTGCTGCCCGACAACCTCGGCAAGGAGGTGTACCTGCTCAGTCTGCCCCTGCCCACGGTGGAGGAACTCCGGTCCGTGCTCGAGGAGGTCAATACGGCCGAGGCGGCCCAGCGGGACGACGAGTTCCTGTCCCATTGCGCCCAGCACATGCGTGGCATATCGACGAACGAGGCCCGCGACCTGTTCCGCCGAATCCTCCGCGAGGACATGCAGGATCTGTCGGCGGCGACGGAAGCGATTCGCGGGGTGAAGGCGCTGCTGCTGCGCAAGGAAAGCTGTCTCGAAAGCGTCCCGGTCAACCTGGACCTGGACCAGATTGGTGGCCTTCGCGCCCTGAAGAAGTGGATTCGCTCCCGCCACGAGCTGTTCAGCGCCAGGGCGCAGGAGGCCGGCATCGACCCGCCGTCCGGCTTGCTCATGATGGGCGTCAGCGGCTGCGGCAAATCCCTCGCGGCGAAGATCATTCCCGCCGCCTGGAACCTGCCCCTGATCCGGCTCGACATGAACCAGGTCATGGCCGGGGTCGGCGGATCGCCGGAGGTGGCCTGGGCGCGTGCCCTGGCGACCGCGGAAAGCGCGGCGCCGGTAGTCCTGTGGATCGATGAAATCGAGAACAGCTTCGGCTACAGCAACGGTGCGGTGACCAGCGGCAACATGACCATCTTTTCGTCGTTCCTGACCTGGATGCAGGAAAAATCCCGCGATGTGTTTGTCGTGGCCACCGCCAACAAGATCGAGATGCTCCCGGCAGAAATGCTGCGCAAGGGCCGCTTCGACCAGCTGTTCTTTCTCGACCTGCCGAAGGCGGAGGCGCGGGCCGAGATTCTGCGCATTCACATCCGCAACCAGGGCGGGGATCCGGAGCAGTTCGACATCACCCACCTCAGCGAACTCGTGGATGGCTGGACCGCCGCCGAGATCGAGCAGATGGTGCGGGCCGCCCGGCTGGACGCGTTCTACGAGGACCGGCAATTCGAATACGACGACCTGATGCGGAACAGCTTTCGCATGGTTCCCCTCTCCAAGACCATGTCCGAACAGATCATGGCGCTCCGGAGCTGGTCCATGAAACGGGCCACGCCGGCGGACTGATCCGGTTTCGGGGTGGAAGCGCGGGCGCGGGCACGAGGAACCGCGGCCGCCGGCGGCGGTCCCAGAGAGGGAATCGGTGCAGGCAGGACAAACTGGGAGAGACCTATGAACCATCCGCAATCGAAGCCCCGTGGTATGACGGCGTTGCCCGCCCTGGGCCGGGAGTGGCTGCCCGTGCTTCTGTTCATGCTCATGATCCTGGTGGCCCGCTCGACCCTCGCCGATCACTACCACGTGCCCTCCGGTTCCATGGAGCCATCACTGGTCCCCGGCGATCACGTGCTGGTGGACAAGTCCGCCTACGGCTACCGCTTTCCTTTCACGAACCAGGTGCTGCTGGCGGGGGATTCGCCCCGGGCCGGCGACGTGGTGATTTTCGATTCCCCGGTGGACGGTGTCCGGCTCATCAAGCGCGTGGTCGCCGTGGCGGGGGACGTGGTCGCCGTGCAGGCCGGGCGCGTGTGGATCAATGGAGAGCCGCGAGCCACCGTGTCCATGCCGGCCGGCCGCGCGCAGGAAAGGATCGTTGTCGAGCGCTATGACGTCCGCGCCGTCCCCCTGAACCTGGCGGCTGGCGGTGGCCCGAATCTCGCTCCCGTGCAGGTCCCGGACGGGCAGGTGCTGGTGCTCGGGGACCACCGCGGCAACAGCCGTGATGGGCGGTATTTCGGTTTCGTCCCCGCCGCGTCGTTGTACGGCAAGGCCACCGGCGTTTTCTGGCGCCGTGGCTCCGGTCCGACCTGGCAGCCCTTGTGATTTCAGTCCCCTTCAGCTCAAACGCCCTGGTTGGCGGTTCCGTGATGACAGCGTCGGCTGCCAGCGCTTCGTGAAACTCAACGCCGACTTTTCCAGGCCCGTACGGGTCGGCCGTTCCTCGCATGACTGGGTGCCATCCCCCATGCCCGGCGTCACGCGCATGATGCTCGACCGCATCGGCGACGAGGTGGCGCGGGCCACGTCACTGGTTCGCTACGCGCCCAACAGCGTCTTCTCCCCGCATACGCATGGCGGCGGCGAGGAAATCCTGGTGCTGAAGGGCGAATTCGCCGACGAGCATGGCCGCTATCCGGCCGGCAGCTATCTGCGCAATCCGGTTGGGACGGCTCACGCTCCGCGGGTGGGCGAACAGGGGGCCGAGATCTTCGTCAAGCTCCACCAGTTCGATGCGCGGGATCAGCGGCAGTGTGCGCTGGACACGACCGTGGCGGCCTGGCTGCCCGGGCGCGTCCCGGGTTACCAGGTGATGCCCCTGCACCGTTTCGGACCCGAACGGGTGCGGCTCCTCCGGTGGCCGGCGAACACGACGCTGGAAACCCGTCGTTTTCCCGGCGGCGCCGAGCTTTTGCTCCTGGAAGGTGGCATCGAGACCAATTACGGCGCGCTCGCCCCGGAAGCCTGGTTGCGCCTGCCGACGGGTGCCGAACTCGACGTGAGCACGGGATCCGCCCCCGTGCTGGCCTGGCTCAAGAGCGGCCACCTGTCAGAGTTTGCAACGTTGGTGCCGGGGCAAGGCACGCAGGCCGACGAGTGAATCCCTGGGTGCTGCTCGGGCTGGGTCTTGCGGCCATTGCCCTGGCCCTGATGGTTCCCCGCTGGCGCCTCGCCCGCGCCCTCGACCGCCCGTTTCCCGATGCCTGGCGCGCGATTCTCGAGCAGAATTCCGCCTTTTATCCGAAACTCCCGGAGCCCCTGCGGGAACGCCTGCACCGGCGCATCCAGCGATTCCTCCACGAGAAACATTTCGAGGGCGCCGGCGGCCTCGAAATGAATGACGAGGTTCGGGTCACGATCGCCGGGGAGGCCTGCCTCCTGACCCTGAATCTCGGGCCGGAAGTGTTTCCCCGGTTGCGCTGGATCATCGTCTATCCCACGACCTTCATCGTGGATGGGGAGCTGTGGGTGGAGGAGGACGGTGTGATGGAGGAAGGTCCCCGCGACATGCTCGGGGAATCCTGGAACAACGGCCGGGTGATCCTCGCCTGGGATTCGGTGCTGCACGGGGCGCGGCGGATCGGCGACGGGGAAAACGTGGTGTTGCACGAGTTCGCCCACCAGCTCGACGGGGAAAGCGGCGCGACGGATGGCGCGCCGCTGCTCGGCAATACCCCCGCGCTCCGGGGGTGGGCCGAGGTGCTTTCGGAAGAATTCCTCAGGCTGCGGCACGACGCCTTCTTCGGCCGAGAAGGTCTGATCGACGAATACGGCGCGACCAATCCGGCGGAGTTTTTCGCCGTCGCGACGGAGACCTTCTTCGAGCGTCCCCGGGAGATGGCCCGTCATCATCGTCCGCTGTTCGACATGCTGCGCACCTTTTACCGTATTGACCCGAGGGACTGGCACTAGGCACCCGCTGGATCGGCCGGGGCTGGGGCTGCCGTCACGAGGCCGCTTGTTTATACTCCCGCACGGCAGGCAAGCCCCGCACCAGCCGACCTGGAAAACAAAGCTCACAGGGACCGAAGGATACCCATGGAAAAGAACCGGATCATCTACACCCTGACGGACGAGGCGCCGGCCCTGGCGACTTACTCGCTGCTGCCGATCGTCAACGCCTTCTGTGCACCCGCCGGGGTCAGGCTCGAAACCCGCGACATCAGCCTGTCCGGTCGGATCCTCGCCAATTTCGCGGATCACCTCGCGCCGGAGCAGCGTATCGACGACGCCCTGGCGGAGCTCGGCGCGCTGGCCAGGACCCCCGAGGCCAACATCATCAAGCTGCCGAACATCAGTGCCTCCGTGCCCCAGCTCAAGGCGGCCATCGACGAGCTGCAATCGAAAGGCTTCGCCGTGCCGAGCTACCCCGAGGAGCCGTCGAACGACGCCGAGCGGGAGATTGCCCGGCGCTATGCCCGGGTCCTGGGCAGCGCCGTGAACCCGGTCCTGCGCGAGGGAAATTCGGACCGCCGGGTGGCGGCGCCGGTCAAGGCCTATGCGAAGGCGAACCCGCATCGCATGGGCGAGTGGAGCAGTGAATCCCGGTCCCGCGTCCTGCACATGGAGCAGGGCGATTTCTACGGCAGTGAGCAGTCCCGGGTCATGGAGCATGCCGGCGATGTCCGCATCGAATGGGTCGGGCCCGATGGTGAGGTCAGGCCGCTGCGCGACCCGGTTTCCCTGCTCGAGGGCGAGGTGATCGACGTCGCCGTGATGAGCCGCGGGGCGCTCGTCGAATTCTTCGAGCACTCCATCGACCTCGCCCAGGACGCGGATGTGCTCCTGTCCCTGCACCTGAAAGCCACCATGATGAAGGTGTCTGACCCGATCATGTTCGGGCACGCGGTAAAGGCTTATTACGCGGAGGTTTTCGAGCGGTACGGAGACCGCCTCGAAGCGATCGGCGTCGATCCGAACAACGGCATCGGTGACCTGTATCAGCGCGTCATCGACCTGCCGGACGAGGAGCGGGCGGAACTGGAGGGCGCGGTGCGCGCGGTGTACCGCCACCGGCCCCGGCTCGCCATGGTGGATTCGGATCGGGGCATCACCAACCTCCACGTGCCCAGCGACGTCATCATCGACGCTTCCATGCCGGCCTGCCTGCGCAGTTCCGGGCAGATGTGGGGGCCGGACGGCCAGCTGCATGACACCTTCGCCATGATTCCCGACCGGTGCTATGCGGGGATTTACCAGGCCGTCTTCGACGACTGCCGCCGTCATGGCGCCTTCGATCCACGCACCATGGGCAATGTCGCCAACGTCGGCCTCATGGCGCAGAAGGCGGAGGAATACGGTTCCCACGACAAGACCTTCGAAATCGAAGCCGCCGGGAAGGTTCGCGTCGCCCTGGACGACGGCACGGTGCTCATGGAGCACGCGGTGGAACAGGGTGACATCTGGCGCATGTGCCAAACGAAGGATCTGCCGATCCGGGACTGGGTGCGCCTCGCGGTCAGCCGGGCGCGGGCCACGGGTTCGACGGCCCTGTTCTGGCTCGACCCGCAGCGGGCCCACGACGCCAACCTGATCGACAAGGTCCGGGCGTACCTGCCGGAGCACGACACGGAGGGGCTCGACATCCGCATCCTCTCCCCGGTGGAGGCCATGGCGGAGACCCTGGCGGGCATTCGCGAAGGCAGGGACTTCATCTCGGTCACCGGCAACGTGCTGCGGGATTACCTGACCGATCTTTTTCCGATTCTCGAACTCGGCACGTCGGCGAAAATGCTTTCCATCGTTCCCCTGCTCAACGGGGGTGGCCTGTACGAGACCGGGGCCGGAGGCTCGGCGCCGAAGCACGTGCAGCAGTTCATCGCCGAGAATCACCTGCGCTGGGACTCCCTCGGCGAATTCCTTGCCCTGCAGGTGTCCCTGGCGGACCTCGCGGAGGACACGGACAATGCTGCAGCCGCCGTGCTGGCCCGGGCGCTGGACACGGCCAACGCGCGATACCTGAAGGAAGGGCGGGCTCCGTCCCGGAAATCCGGCCAGCTCGGCACCCGGGGCAGCCATTTCTACCTGGCGCTGTACTGGGCCGAAGCCCTGGCGGAGCAGGACGACGACGCCGAGCTCAAGGCGCGCTTCACGCCGGTGGCCGAGGCGCTGCGACGCAACGCGGACGCCATCGTGGCCGAGCTCAACGGCATCCAGGGCGTCGCGGTGGACCTGGCGGGGTACTACCGCCCCGATGAGCGCAAAGCGGAAGCAGCCATGCGCCCCTGCAAGGCGTTCAACGACGTGTTGCGGTCCCTGGGCTGAGGGCGTTCAGGGCGAAGGCGTGGCCTGCATGACAGGCACCGCCGGGGTGTCGCGGTGGCGAAACCCGTCGAGGGAAAAGCGCACCTCGTCACTGATGTCCTTGAGCATGAGAAATTCCCCCTCCCACCGGGCCTGGAGCTCCGTCGGCACAACCCAGCCATCCTGGTGTTCGAAACGGAACACCAGGTTGACCGAGTCGATGCGTACACCCAGAGCGGGACGCAACGTGTCCGTGTTCCAGAGGCGAACCTCGCGAATCCAGGCCGGTTCCGCATCATCGACCACCAGCAGGTCCCCTTCGAGGGCGGCGAACAGCTTTTCCCGGCGACCGTCCGGGGTCTGCATGGCGTAAGCGAAGCGCTGCGCACCGCCTTCGCTGCCAAGGGACTGCACGCTGTCCGGTACGATCACCCGAACCCAGTTCTCGTTGTCGGCCCGCTCGTCCGCGTCGGAGTGGTCCGCCCGGTCTTTCTCGTAGTCACGCCGTTCCTCGTCCGTGGGTTCGCGCCCGTCGATGCTGACAAGCTGCCAGTGTGCTTCGCCGGGCAGGGTCGGATCGTGCCGGTCCACCAGCGTGCGCTCCTCGCCGTGGCGGGTACGCAGGTAATGCCACTCTTCCAGGTCCGTGGCCGTAGAATAGAGCAGGGCGTCACGGAACAGGGGCGGGGTGTCCGCCAGGGCGTCCCGGGCTGCTTTGACGAACGCCTCGCGCTCGGCGGATGTCGATTCGATGCGGGCCGGTGACGGGCCGGCGCTGCCCGTCCTGACCCCCGTTTCCGGGTTCGTGCCGGCCGGAAACGCAGCGATGGGCGCGAGGAACGCCAGGGAAAGGCCCAGGGCCGCCGCCGGTCCTGTCAATCGATGTCGCAACGTGTGATTCATGGCAACAGTTTAGTCCGGCAACATGACCGTTTCGTCAAAGCGACAGCGACTTTGGGACGCCCGGGCTGTTCAGCTATGGTTCAGCAGGCGCGCGACAGACTGGGGCCGCGCTGGAAAGGAAAGATCACCGCAACAGGACATCCGCGAAAAGGAGTGGAAGCTGACATGGACACGAGAAACCCGGCTCTGAAAACTTCGGCTTTGAAAACGTCGGCTTTGAAAACCCCGGCTTTGAGAACCGCTTTTGTGACCGTACTGCTGACCCTCGTCGCAGGCTGCGCCAGTACGACCGATCCGAACGATCCCTATGGAAAAACCAAGCAGGGCGCCATGATCGGCGCTGCCGTCGGCGCCGTCGCCGGCCTCTTCGTTGGTGACGGGGAGCTCGACGAGGTGCTGGGCGGCGCGGCCGTCGGTGCGGGGGTCGGCGCCGGCATCGGCGTTTACATGGACAAGCAGCAGGAGGAAATCGAGCAGATCGAGGGCGTCGAGGTCGAACGCGTCGACGAGGACACACTGAATGTCAGCTTCGACAGCGACATCCTGTTCGATGTCGATTCCTCCACCCTGTCCTGGCAATCGCGTGATGAGCTGAACCAGTTCGCCGACGTCATGAACCGTTACCCCAAGACCGCCATCCTCGTTCAGGGCCACACGGACTCAACCGGCAGTGACAGTTACAACCAGGCCCTGTCTGAACGGCGCGCCAACGCGGTGGTCGATCACCTGTCCTTCGAGGGAGTGGCGCCGGATCGCATGGCCGCGATCGGCTACGGAGAGCGTCATCCCGTCGCGGGCAACGACAGTGAGTGGGGCCGGGCGCAGAACCGGCGGGTGAATATCCTGGTCCGCGGCAAATCCTGACAGACATTCCGGCAGTTGACGGTGGGGTCGCCGCCGTCGCTGCCCTATAATCGGTCGGCATGTCGACGCTGCCGCTGTCCTTCTCTGACTCGCCTTCCTCTGACGCGACTTCTGACCCGATTCCCGACCCGGCGGTGGCATCGAGCACCCCGCTCGAGACCCTGCGCAAGGTTTTCGGACTCAAGTCTTTCCGGCCGCTCCAGCAGGACATCATCGAGGGTGTCATCCGGGGCGAAGACGCTTTCGTCCTCATGCCCACCGGCGGAGGGAAATCCCTGTGCTACCAGCTGCCCGCCCTGCATCGGAGCGGTGTGGCCCTGGTGGTTTCCCCGCTGATTTCCCTCATGCAGGACCAGGTCGATGCGCTCCGGGCGAACGGCGTCCAGGCGGCCATGCTGAATTCCTCCCTCGACGCCGCGGCGCGCCGCACCGTCGAGGCGGACCTGGGCGCCGGCAAGCTCGACCTGCTGTATGTTTCGCCCGAGCGGGCCCTGTCTCCGGGCTTTCTTCGCCGCCTCGACGCCCTGGACATCGCGCTGCTCGCCATCGACGAAGCGCACTGTGTCTCCCAGTGGGGGCACGATTTTCGTCCCGAGTACGCCGGCCTGGGAGAGTTGCGACAGCGGCTGCCGGGGACACCACTCATCGCCCTGACGGCCACGGCGGATCCACAAACCCGGGACGACATCGTGGCCGTGCTCGGCCTCGAAGGTGCCCGCCTGTTCGCGACCAGCTTCGATCGGCCGAACATTCGTTACACGGTGCTGGAAAAACACCAGCCCCGGCAACAGTTGCTGCGTTTTCTCGACGGCCAGCAGGGCGCCTCCGGCATCGTTTACTGCCTGTCACGGCGTCGCGTGGAGGAGGTGGCCGAGGTGCTCCGGGCCCAGGGCCTGAAGGCGGCGGCCTACCACGCGGGCATGGCCTCGGAACGTCGGCGGCAGGTCCAGGCGCAATTTCTCCGGGACGAACTGGAGATCGTCGTCGCCACGGTGGCCTTCGGCATGGGCATCGACAAGCCCAATGTCCGCTTCGTGGTGCACTACGACCTGCCGCGCCATCTCGAAGGGTACTACCAGGAAACGGGGCGTGCCGGCCGCGATGGCCTGGCGGCCGAGGCGCTGTTGCTGTTCGGCACCCAGGACGTGGCGTCCGCGCGCTACCAGATCGGCCAGGCCGGTAACGACCGGCAGCGCCGCATCGAGTCCCACAAGCTCAATGCAATGGTCGGGTTTGCCGAGAGCCTGACCTGTCGTCGCCAGGTGCTGCTCGGCTACCTGGGCGAAGCAGGCGCCCCAGCCTGTGGCAACTGCGATGTATGCCTCGAGCCACCGGAGCGATTCGACGGGACGGAAGCGGCGCGCAAGGTGCTGTCCTGCGTGTACCGGGTGGGACAACGCTTCGGGCTGCGGCATGTCGTCGACGTGTTGCGCGGTTCGGTGAACGAACGGGTGCAGCGTTACGGCCACGAACGTCTCAGCACCTACGGCATCGGCGCCGAACATTCCGCCGCCACCTGGCAGTCGATTGTCCGTCAGCTGATTCATCGTGGCTACCTGGTGCAGGACATCGCCGACTACTCCGTGCTGCGGCTGACCCCCGAGTCGAAAGCCGTGCTGCTGGGTGAGGAGCGGGTCGAGCTCGCCATGCCCCGGGTCAGGACCCGCAGCACGGGCAAGAAATCCCGTGCCCTGGCGGACCTGGATCCGGCGGACCAGGCGCTGTTCGAGGCGCTGCGCGCGGTTCGCAAGCAGCTCGCTGAGGAGCGGGGAGTGCCGCCCTACGTCATCTTCGGTGATGCAACGCTCATCGACCTTTGCCGGCGCCGGCCCGCGTCACCGGAGGACTTTCTCGAGGTGAACGGCGTAGGCGCCGTCAAGCTCGAACGCTTTGGCGACATTTTTCTCTCAGCAATCGCCGATCACCGCGGCTGAATTTCGAGCTCGTGCCGGGGCGGTCCCGGCAGCCAGGTCGACTTGCGGCCTTCCACCCAGTCCTCGTGCCCGGCGCTGAAGAACGGCGACAGGGGATGGGCGCTTTGACCGGCGGGCATGTGGAAATAACCCTCCGCTTCCCGGCCCGGGCTGACCCCGAAACGCTGGGACGCGCCGAAGGTGCTGCCCTGGACCCGGGGCAGGTAGGAATCACCGCTCATGGGGGTGTCCGGCAGCTTCAGCCGTGCTCCGAAGACGGGTATGGCGCCGGCCAGCGGGTGCTCGATGCGCAGCCGGTTCCGTTCGCCCCAGGTGTCGTTGGCGAGCGTGCCGTCGGCGCCCAGGCTATCGATCACGTGGAGGAGGGCATCCCGCTCCAGCGCCGCCCAGCTGGTGAAGTCCGGATTGAGCAGGTGGGCAGGCCGGGCCTCCAGCAGCGTCCAGGCGGGGGTTTCGAAATGCCGGCTCACCCACCGGAACCGAAACTCCGGATCGTGCTGGCGAAGCAGGGTTTCCAGGGGGGCGCCCACGCGTTCCAGGGTTGCGAGACGAAAGCCCCGGACCAGGCGATACCCTACATCGTCCGCCGAGGCTCGGCCGGACCAGTTTTCGATGAATCGGCGCGCCTCATCCACCAGCGCTGTGTCCGTCACGGCTTGCGACCCGCCCGCTTCGAGCAGGGCCGGATCCGCGAAACGTCGAAGCGCCCGCTCGCGCCAGCGATTCAGGAACCGGGCCTCGTCGTCGAGCTGGAGTGCGAGCATGTCGTCCACGTCCGCGGTGTCCAGGGACATCAGGCGGTCTCGAATCTGTTGCTGGCGGGCGCCGAGGGCGGCGCCGTAGAAGCCCATCTTTTTGAACAGCTCACCGGAAACAACCCGGGCGTTGGCGGTCCAGAGCCGCCCGGTTTCCGGATTGACAAGGCTCGGGTGGTCTCCCGCACCCGCGGCGCCGTAGTAGCCGTCCCAGGATCGCTGCCCATCGTGCCAGGGACCGGGCAACTGGCCGTCGAAGCCCTGGCGACGCGGAACCGGGCCGGCGATGGTCCAGGCGATGTTACCGTCCGCGTCACCCAGCACGAGATTCTGCTGGGGAATGCCGAACAGGAAAGCGCCGGCGACCGGTGAGCGAACGTCTTCGGCGAGTTCCAGGGCGGTCACGTTGAGGTTGGCGCCTTCCGGATCATGGGCGGTCCAGCGCAGCGCGAGCAGGCGTCCCCGGTGATCGGAACCGATGACCGGCCCCCAGACCGTTTCCCGAACGAGCAACCGCTCTGCCGCTCCATCCTTGACCTCAATGCGCTCCTCGGTCTCACGAAAGGGCAACCAGCCGGCCGGTCCGCGGTACCGGTCGCCGTCTTCATCGACCTCGAGTTCGATGACGTCGATCCAGTCGCCCTGCGTGTTCGTGAAGCCCCAGGCCACCCGCTCGTTGCTGCCGACCACGAGAAACGGCAAGCCGGGCAGGGTGGCGCCGCCGACGGATCGTCCCGTGCGGGGGTCGTTCCAGTAAGCGCGGTACCAGATGTTCGGGATGCCGTGTCCCAGGTGCATGTCGTCAGCCACGAGCGCGCCGCCGTGCGTGGTGAGCGCACCGCTGACGGCCCAGTTGTTGCTGCCGGGCACCTCGTCGGCCTCTGCGAAGGAGGAACGGACCAGCGCGGCGCCGGGGTTTGGCAGGGGCGGCAGCGGCGTCTCCGGGACGGGCAGCTCCTCGAACGCTTCGCCGAAGAGTGGTGCGTCCCAGCGGCCGCCCTGCTGCGTGAAGAAGGCAAACAGGTCGGCGGGCAGCACGTCGTGCATGAGACCGATTCCGCGCTCATGGCGTCCCTCGGCGTCCTGGAGTCGAAGAATCATGGTGAACAGGGTCAGGTAGGCGTCCTCGCTGCGCCAGGGTTCGGGGTCCGCGCCGAGCAGCGTGTACTCGAACGGCGCCCGATCCAGGCTCGCCAGTCCGGCGTTGACGCCGTCCCGGTAGGCGCCGATCAACCGCTGCACACCCGGTGAAGCGAGTTCGAGGTTTCGCCGGGCCCGGGCGCGGAAACGATGCAGCCGGTGGGTGCGATCGACTGCGATCGCCCGGTCACCGAACAGGGCGGCCAGTTCACCCGCCGCATTCCGTCGCTGCAGATCCATCTGGAAGAAGCGGTCCTGGGCGTGCGCAAAACCCAGCCCGAAGGCGATGTCGGCGCGGTTCTGGCCCTGCACCGTGAGGAGTCCCTGCGCGTCACGATGCAGACGAACCGGTGCTTCGAGGCCGGTCGCGGTCACCGTTCCGTCGAGTCGTGGCAGGCTGCCCCGAAGCCAGATGGCGCCCAGCACGACGAGCAGGGCGGTCAGCGCCAGGAGAAACGCGGCGCCGAGGCCAAGCCAGCGAATGCGTCGTGTCATGGTTTGTTTTCCGGGGTGGAGACGCGCCTAGCGTACCAATTTCGGGCACCGGAAAAGACTCTACAATTCATGCATGAGCGAGCGACTGAAAACGCCGGGTGGCCTGGTTCTCGATCCCGGTGACATCGAGTGGACCGCGATCCGGGCCCAGGGCGCCGGGGGGCAAAACGTCAACAAGACCTCGTCCGCCATTCATCTGCGCTTTCCCATCGCGGAATCTTCCCTGCCGGAACCGGTCAAGCAGCGATTGCTTGATTCCCGTGATCGCAGGATCAGCCAGGATGGGGTGCTCGTGCTCAAGGCCCAGCAGCACCGCACCCAGGCGCGAAACAGGGCCGAGGCCCTGGAGCGCCTGGCGGCGCTGATCGATGCGGCTGCGGTCAAGCCGACGAAACGCGTCCCGACAAAACCTTCCCGGGGTGCGCGGGAACGCAGGCTCGATCGGAAAAAGCAGCGCGCCCAGGTCAAGGCGATGCGGCGAAAACCGGTCGAACGTGGGTAAAAAAAGTGCCGGGCAAGCCGGCACGTAATGGTCTTCTTCTTTGGATTGAAAGTGGCTGGCGGAGGTCCGACGCTGGGTTG
Source organism: Lysobacterales bacterium (assembly GCA_036351115.1). Lineage (GTDB taxonomy): Bacteria > Pseudomonadota > Gammaproteobacteria > Xanthomonadales > SZUA-36 > Marinihelvus. The sequence goes on from JAZBOL010000010.1 coordinate 81,975, forward strand.
GACCTGCCACCAACCGCACGCAGTTCATGCGGGTGGCGAAACTCGAACTGCGTGACCGATCCGGCGGGTCTGGCGCCGCCGGAGCCGGATTCAGGGGCGCCGGTCGCGGTCGGGACGGCGCGTGTCGTTCGAGTCACCGCGGCGTGCGCTGCGGTGGTTGATTCCGGTTCCGTGTTTGTTGGGTCTCTGCATGGTCGATTCCTTTCTTCCTGGTGGCTCCGCGTCCCTGCGGCGTCTGCCAGGATAAATGCAGATTTCGCGCCAAATTCAAAAAGCCATTTGTGACAGGTAGTTGCGCTACCCCGAGGCAGCGACAAGTCTTCCGCCAGTGACAGGATGTGTCAGCCTTTGACCGGCGTGGGTCGTTCGAAGCGGTCACATTCGGCTTTCAGCCAGTTCCTGAAGGTGAGCACTTTCGGCATCTCGGCGTGGTGGGCGGGCAGGGCGAAGTGATAGGACCATCGGGTCGGCACGATCGTGTCGACCGGCCGCACCAGCCGGCCCGCGGCCAGGTCTCGTGCGACGAGCGACCAGCGAGTCAGGGCGATGCCCTCACCGAGCTCGGCGGCCATGAGGATGGCGAGGGCGTCGTTGAGGATCTTTTGGCGCCGGTCCCGACCGCTGCTTCCGACCGCCTCGAACCAGGGATCCCAGACCTCGCTGTCAACGAACAGCAGGGGATGGTGACCCAGGGCCTCGGTCCCGGCGATGGGGCCGTGCAGGTGGAGGTACCGGGGGCTGCAGACCGGCAGAATCCAGTCCTCGAGCAGCAGCTCGGACTCGAGACCTTCCCAGGCGCCGGGTCCGAAGCGAATCGCTGCATGAAAGTCCGTTTCCTCGAAATCGATCCTCGCGTCATCGGCGCTGATGCGCAGATCGAGATCGGGGTGCGCGTCCTGGAATCCCCCGAGCCTGGGCATGAGCCACTTCTGGAGAAAGGACGGCATCATGCTGATGTTGAGCACACCGCCGCTGCGGTCCGCCTCCAGTCGCTGTACCGCCAGGCGCAACTCCCTCATGCCGCGCTCCACCCCGGGAAACAGCTTCCTCCCGGCGGCGGTCAGCGTGATCTGTTTACCCCTGCGTCGGAACAACCGTTGATTCAATCGCTCCTCGAGCGAACGAACCTGGGAACTGACCGCCGCGGTGGTGACGTTCAGTTCCTCGGCCCCGCGGCTGAAACTGAGGTGCCGGGCGACGGCTTCGAAGGTGCGCAGGGCATTGAGCGGTACATTTGGCATATGAGTTTAGAAAAAGTTAATCAGAATTCAGTATAAACCGCCAATATTGACACCGTAAAGTAACGATAATCTGCTTGAATTTCACACGTAAACCACCGATATAGATTAACAATTAATAACGTTATTCAGGAGCGGGCGGTTCATTCAGCCGCGCCCTTAGCTGTTCACGAGGACAATCAAGATGTTAAAGGAAAAGTACACGGATGGAAGCGGCGATCTGCCGCCCGGTTTGACCGGCAGCACGCCGGAAATGACCCACGTCGTTGCCCACCAGGCAGCCAATGACGAATCGCTTCGTCGCCTTCGCAACCACGCCCGCCGCATGCGTCGCCACGGCCGCGCCGCCCGGGCCCAGGTGCGCCGGGCCCGGGGCTGGTCGGTGGGCCTTTGGTGAAAATCGGCGCGATGACTCTGCGGCCAGCGTGCCCCGGGTCATCGAGTCGCCCGATTCCCAGGTGACCCGCGTGCCGCCATGGCACGCGGGCTTTTTGGTGCCGCACGCCTTACCCGGGCCCGCGGCCTCAAAACCGGTGTTTTACCTCCAAATCGCCGAATTTTGCGCGCCCAGCGGATCAGCGGCGCAGAAATCCTGACCAACGGTCGTGTCCGGGCTGGGGTGTCCGCTCCGTCCCGATTATGCTTTCCATCAGCAGTTTACGTATGTGCAGGTAAGCAAAGTGCTACCTGAAGGGGCATAACGGAGAAAGTCCATTGACCAAGCACCCTCGAACCCATCCCGGCACGCTCATCAACGCGGCGTCGACCGGCCTGTGCCGGCTCGCAACGCTGCGCCGCAACGCACCCCGAGGTCACCAGCAAGGCGTCACCGTGATCGAGCTGATGATCGTCATCGTGATTACGGCTTTGCTGCTCGCGCTCGCGACGCCCAACCTGAGGACGCTCTTGCAACGCAATGTGCTGCTCGGGCAGGCCAACGAGATTTCCGGCGCGCTCGCGCTGGCGCGAAGCGAGGCGGTCTCCCGGGGTTCCCTGGCCGGCGTGTGCATCAGTGGGGCCTCCGATTCCTGCACGGCGGGCACGGATTTCGTGCTCGTGTTCGTCGACGCGGACCGGGACGGTACGTTCGACGGTGCTCCGCTCCGCCAGTTGCCGACGACGGATCGTGTCGCCATCACCAGCGACGCCAACGCCTTCTTTTTCGACGCGTCCGGGTTCTTCGTGCTCGAGCGCAATCCGGACGCCCGGGGCGCCGGGGACTACATCCCCAACGACATCGAAGTGTGTGATGACGAATCGCTCGGGGCGGGCCAGGAC
>JAZBOL010000011.1:0-12970 GCA_036351115.1 Lysobacterales bacterium
CACGGACGTGGTGGGCGAGATCATGGAGCTGCCGGCCTGGGGCGGCAAGCTCATCCTGCTCATGGTGGTGGTGGGCTTTTTCATCGCCCTGTTCCTGGCCTGGGCCTTCGAGCTGACGCCGGAGGGGGTCAAGCGCGAAAAAGACGTGGACCGCAACCAGTCGATCACGAGGCAGACCGGGCGCACCCTGGATTGGACCATCATCGCGCTGCTGGCCCTTGGGCTGGGCTACTTCATCTACGAGTCCCGCTTCATGGAGCGGGACGCGGAGGGCGGCCCGATCCTGGTGTCCCAGGAAGGCGCCGAGGCGGGGGAAGATTCAGCGCCACCCATGGACGCTGCCGAGCCGGAAGCCCCGGACCGCCGCGCCATCGCCGTGCTGCCCTTCGCCAACCGCAGCATGAATGAAGAGGACGCCTTTTTTACCGAGGGCATCCACGACGACCTGCTGACGCAACTGGCCAAGATCAGCGGCCTGAAAGTGGTGTCCCGAACCTCGGTCATGCAGTACCGGGACACGGAGAAGTCCATCCCGGAAATCGCTGCGGAGCTCGGGGTGAGCGCGATCCTCGAGGGAGGCATCCAGCGCGCCGGCAACCGCGTGCGGATCAATGCGCAGCTGATCGACGTCAACGGCGATCAGCACCTGTGGGCCGAAACCTTCGACCGGGAAATGACCGTCGAAAACATCTTCGACATCCAGTCGGAAATCACCCAGCAAATCACCCTCGCAGTCCGCGGTGAGCTGAACGAGGAAGAGCGCGCCAACCTGGCCCGCATTCCGACCAATAACCTCGAAGCCTACGAAGCCTATCTCAAGGCCATGGGGCTCATGCACCAGACCGATTACGAGCAGGAAAATTTCCAGATGGCGGAGCGCTGGGCGCTTCGGGCGGTCAGCCTGGATCCGGACTTCGCCCAGGCCTGGGCCATCCTGGTTGAAATCAACGCCCAGGCAATCTGGATCGGTTACGACGCCACGCCGGAGCGTGAAGCCGCGGCCCTCGAGGCGCTCGACAATACCCGGCGTCTCGGTCCAGGCTTGCCGGAGACTGTTGCCGCCGAGGCGGAGTACGCCTACCGAATCCAGCACAATTTTCCCGCCGCGGTCCTGCTGTTTCGGGAGGCCTCGGAAGCACTACCCGGGGATCTGGATCTGCTGTTTCGACTGGGCGTTGCCCAGCGACGAACCACGGACATCGCCGGGGCGGAGGACACCTTCAGGCGCGCCATGGCCATCGACCCAAACAATTCACGGCCAATTGCGGTGCTCGCCGAGATGTTGATTTACACCGGCCAGCTGGACAAGGCCGCGGACGTGCTCCGCCCGGCCATGGCGAGGTTCCCCGAGGTCGGCGACTTCAAGGCCTACGAAGTGCAGCTCGCCCTGGCCCGGGGGCAGGCACAGCTGGCCCAATCCCTGGTCGAACGACTGCCGGCCCAAACCAGTAACCTGGTGGTGGTCTCCCAAATTGAAACGCCCCTGATCACCGGCGATTACCAGGGCGCCATCGACGCCTGGGAGCTGCCGGGGGTCAAAGCCTACGAAAGCAACCGCGGATTCATCGGGAACCGCGAGTCCAGCCGCGCCTGGGCCTACGCGCTCATGGGTGCGCAGGAGACAGCCCGCAGCGAAGCCAGAGCCTGTGTCGAGCGATTGTCCGGTTTACCCCCGGTGCCCGACCTGATCCGGGGCCTCGAGATGATTTATCTCGGCCACTGCTACCTGTTTCTCGACGAGCCCGAACTCGCCATGCGCGCGGCAGACGAGGCACAGGCCATGATCCCGGAAAGCACGGATCGGTACTTTGGCGCACTCGTTTCCCAGCAACGGGTATTGATCATGGCGAGGGCCGGCAAGCGTGAAGCGGCCCTGGTGGAATTGGAACGCCTGTTTTCCACGGTCTTCCCGATCAGCAAAGCCCTGTTGCAGATTGACCATCGCTGGGACTTCTTCCGGGACGACGAGCGGTTCAACGACCTGATCCGACCCGAGGAAGCTGGGTCGTGAGGCACGAGCAAAAAATGGTTTTTTTCGGCAGGAGCTTCCTGCCAGGTGGCCGCGTGGCTGCCGTGACGAGTAGCGCAATCCGAAACCCCCGCTTCGGGCTGCTCGGCACGACAGTCACGCCGGTCACCACCCTCACTGTGCGCAAGGTTGCGCGGAGTCTAGCACGCTGGCCGAAGGAGGCTGCCGCATGAGCCTGTTCGAGGAACTCAGACGCCGCAACGTGTTCCGCGTGGGCATCGCCTACGCGGTGGCGGCGTGGCTGGTCCTGCAGATCGCCGACGTGCTCATCGACAACATCGGCGCCCCGGACTGGGTGTTCCCGACGTTGCTCATGGTCCTGGGCCTCGGCTTTCCCCTGGCCCTGATCTTCGCCTGGGCCTTCGAGCTCACCCCGGAAGGCATCAAGCGCGAGAGCGAGGTGGACCGGAGCGAGTCCGTGACCCGGAAAACCGGGCAGAAGCTCAATATCGCGGTGATGGTGATGCTGGCCCTGATCGCGGGCTATTTCATCTGGGAATCGCGTTTCAAGGCGCCCGCGTCGGACGAGGCCAAGCCGGCAACCCAGGTCGCCGCCGGGCCAGACACGCCTGTGGCGCCCGGCGCCGCGACCGAGCCTCCGGGACCCGCGATCGACCAGAACGCTATCGCCGTGCTGCCCTTCGCCAACCGCAGCAACATCGAAGAGGACCTGTTCTTCACCGACGGCATCCACGACGACCTGCTCACCCAGCTGGCGAAGATCGGCGAACTGAAGGTGATCTCGCGTACGTCGGTCATGGAGTACCGCGACACCACCAAGAAGATCCCGGAGATCGCCGCCGAACTCGGCGTGGGCAAGATTCTCGAAGGCGGCGTCCAGCGCGCGGGCGATCGCGTGCGGATTAATGCGCAGCTCATCGATGTGAACACGGACCAGCATCTGTGGGCCGAGACCTTCAACCGCGAGATGACCATCGACAATATTTTCGACATCCAGTCTGAGATCACCACGCAGATCGTCACGGCCGTGAAGGGCGAACTGTCGGACGCAGAACGCGCCACGCTCACGAACCGGCCCACGGACAACCTGGACGCCTGGGAGGCGTTCCTTCACGCCCGGGCCATCGTGGGGGAAACCGACTACGGCGCCGACAAGTACCAGCGCGCCGAGCCCTTCGCGCTGGAGTCCGTGCGCCTGGACCCGCAGTTCGCCGAAGCCTGGGCGCAATTGGCCGGCATCCAGATGCAGGGAATCTGGATCGGCTATGCGAATACGGAAGCGCAACGGGAGGCGGCTCGCCGCAGTCTTTCCAGGGCCGAGTCCCTCGACCCGGACAATCCGGAAGTCATCGCAGCCCGGGCGGACTATCACTACCGCATCGAGGTGGACTACGAGGCCGCCCTGGCCCGGGTCGAAAAGGCGCTCGAACTGGCGCCCGGAGATGCCAAGATGCATCGCGACCGCGGCCTGAGCCTCCGGCGCCTGGGCCGCTGGGAGGAATCCGTGGCCGCCTTCGAACGCTCGCTGGCACTCGATCCGCTCAACGGCTTCGTGGCTGCGACACAGGTCGAGACGCTGGTCATGATGAACGCCTGGGAGCGGGTAGAGCCGCTGACGGATTTCTGGCTTCGACGCTCGCCGGATTCCACCGATCTGCTCAGCTACAAGGCACAGGCCATGATCAACGACCGCGGCGCGACTGACGAAGCCTGGAACCTGCTCGAGGCAGCGAACGTCGAGGGGCGGGGACGGGGCGCGGGCGCGCAAATTGAACTGGCCATGATGAGGAGAGACTGGGACCGGGCCATCGAGCTGATCGAGGTGCCCGGCGATATCGGGGCGCCCATCGAGCTGTTTCACCGCACGCGTGAGCGATCCCTCGCAATGGTCCATGCGCTCAAGGGCGACGAGGAAACGGCCCGGGGATACCTGGAGGAGCACTTCAGGACCCTTCGTTCAGCGGAACCCGTCGGGCGTTTGGCGGAAGGATTGCTGAACATCAGCCTGGCCGAGGCCTTCGCCTGGGTCGGCGATGGCGACCGTGCCGTCGAATACGCGAACCTCGCCGCCGAACAGGTACCGCTCGAAGTGGATCACGTTTTCGGTCAACAGGTTCACAATCTGCGAATCTGGGTGCTGGCGAAAGCGGGCCAGCGTGACATCGCGCTCGAGCTGATCGATGCCAAGCTGGATCAGCCCGAGGGACTGAATCGGTGGACCCTGCACCTTGACCCGACCTGGGACTTCTTCCGCGACGACCCGCGTTTCAACGAACTGGTCCGACCCGAAGGCGTCGAGCCGGAGCCGTTCCGGCGGCTGGGGGACGGCACGTGAGCCCTTTTCGCGAAACAACACGCAGACCTCGGAGCCTGAGCCCATGAGCAAGCTCAGACTGACCGACTGGGCCGACGTCTTCGGCATCGTGAGCGCCGCCGCCGTGGTGGCCTCCCTCTACTACGTGGCCGTGGAGCTGGACGACAACACGGCCACCCACAAGGCGCGCAATCAGCGCGAGCTCGTGGACGCCCTGCAGCAGCTCGAATACGGCTGGGTGCAGGACGAAGACCTGGCACGCATCGTCTACCAGGCGCGCGAGGGCCAACCCCTGGAGCCGGTGGAACGCTACCGGGTCGAATCCCTCGTGTACCTGTACCTGAACAACTGGGAGCAGGCGCTGCATGACTACACGCACGGGGTCATGGAAGAAGAAATCTGGACCGCCCTGGACAACTGGCTGACGGACAAGGCCCGCCAGCCCTACTTCCGCCAGGTCGTGAAGCAGGCCATGGCGGGTAATAGCTACTCGGAGCTGTTCGAGGAGCACCTGCGCGACGTGGTGCTGCCGAAGGTGGAGGCGGCGGGCGGGTGAGCTTCTTCGAGGAACTCAAGCGCCGCAACGTGTTTCGCGTGGGTATCGCCTACGCGGTGGGCGCCTGGCTGTTGCTTCAGCTGACGGATGTGCTTTCCGAGTTGCTCGATTTGCCGGCCGAGGTCGGCCCGGTGGTGGTCACCCTCGTACTTATCGGCCTGCCCTTGGTGCTGCTGGCCGCGTGGGTGTTTGAAGTGACACCGGAAGGCATCAAGCGCGAGAGCGAAGTCGAGCGGGATTCGTCCATCGCCAGCCAGACGGGGCGCAAGCTCGACCGCGCCATCATCGTCGTGCTCACCCTCGCCGTGGGCTACCTTCTGGTGGACAAGTTGCTGCTCAAGGGTGTGACCGACCCCGGGACGCCAGACCCTGCTGCCGTTTCGGAGGCATCCGACCCCGTGGACGAGTCGCCGTCGGTCGCCGTCCTGCCCTTCGCCAATATGAGCAACGACCCGGACAACGAATACTTCTCCGACGGTCTGACGGACACGCTGCTGCACATGCTGGCCCAACTGCCCGATCTTCGCGTGGCGGCTCGCACCTCGTCCTTCGCCTTCAAGGATCAGAATAAATCCGTCCCGGAGATTGCCGCTGAGCTGGGCGTGGCCAACATCCTGGAAGGGAGCGTTCAACGCGCCGGCGGCCAGGTACGCGTTACGGCCCAGCTGATCCGTGCCGATGACGGCTTTCACGTCTGGTCGCAGAACTACACCCGCCCCCTCGAGGACATTTTCATCATCCAGGATGAGATCGCCGGCGATGTGGCCAGCGCGCTGGGGGCCTCGCTCGGCGTGGGCGAGACGCAAGCCATCGATGGCCTGGCGACAAACGACCTGGACGCCCTGGACTTTTACCTGCTAGGCCTCGAAGCCCAGGCCAAGGGCACCTTTGCAGCCCTGGAAGCGGCGGAAAATAACTTCGAACAGGCACTCATCCAGGATCCGGGGTTTACGGACGCGCGGGTGGCGCTGATTCGTAACCACATGAAAAAGCGAATCATCGGCATGGTCACTGACGAACAGCTCCAGCCTGTGGCGCGCCCCCTGATTGAGCAGGTCCTGGCCGAGGACCCTGACAACCGAACGGTTCCGCTTTACCAGATGATGCTGGATATGCGGTTCGGCAATCAGTTCAGTACCCGGGACGAGGTCCGCGAATCCCTCCTGGCCATGCGTGACTTGCTCGAACTCGTACCCACCGCCACCTTCATGCGTGTGCAACTGGCCACCGGATTCTCCGCAGTCCTTGAGCAGCAAGACGATGCCCTGGCGATCCTTGAGCAGGGCTTCAGGATCGACCCCCTCGAGCCCACACTTTACGAGGCCCAGGCCGGCATCCTGATGCAGAACGAGGACCTGGAAGGCGCCAAACGCGCTGCGCAACGAGCTATCGAACTGGGGTCTGGTGTGACCGCGCACCTGATCATGCGCCGGGTGGCGATGGAGCAGGATGAACTCGCCGAGTCCCTGGACTGGCTGCGCCGGTCGGCAGAACTCGACCCCCAGGACCACGAGCTGCCCTACATGATGGCGACCGAGCTGTACAAACTCGATCTGCCCGAGGAAGCCGAGCGCTGGTATGCCCGGGTGCAAACGCTGGCGCCCGGCTCGGCCATCGCGCGGGCGCTGGAGATCCGGCGCGCCCTGGCCCGGAACGAACCCGTGCAAGCGATCGAACTGTCGCTCCGCGCCCTCGAGAACGAAATCGACGACCGTTTCGGAGCCCATTCCTACGCCAGCCGGACCTATGCCATGGAACGCCTGCGGCGTGGCGAGGCTCGGGAAGCCTTCCAGCACCTTGGGAGCATGGCGCCGACCGCTCAAAACTGGGGCGAGATGACGCCCAACGGGGCCGTCTGGAACCTTCGCTTCCAATCCATGTATTTGCTCACCGAGCTCGAATCCGAGGCGGACGTGCGCGCCGCCTGGGCGGACATGAGTGAACTGATGGACGCCACCGGCTGGACATGGCGGGAACCCGGCAATGGCTTCGTCACCTTTGACGCCCTGGTTCGCGGTGACCTGGAGGCCGCCATCAGCAACGAAATCGACCATGCCCTGAAGCAGCCCGTCGCCCTTGCACCGAATACACACAAGCGGGAAGCGGCCGCGATTTACCAGCCGCTCTACGCTGATCCACGGGTCATCGCCGCCCTGGCGGAACGGGAGCGGGAAGTTGCCGCAGCCCGGGAAGCAGTCATTGCGATGATGGCCAGCGACGAGTGGGCGCCATGAGCCTCTTCGAAGAACTCAAGCGACGCAACGTCATCCGTGTGGGCATTGCCTACGCGGTAACGGCCTGGGTACTGCTCCAGCTCACGGAGGTGCTCACCGAACTGCTCGAGCTGAACACGGACATCGGCAAAATCGTGATCGTGCTCCTGCTGCTCGGGTTCATTCCCGCCCTGATCTTCGCCTGGGCCTTCGAGCTGACCCCGGAGGGAATCAAGCGCGACTCCGAGGTCGATCGCAGCCAGGGGGCCGTGCGGCAAACGGGAAGGAAGCTCGATCGGGTCATCATCGGCGTGCTCGTCCTCGCCCTCGGCTACTTCATCTACGAGTCGCGGTTCCAGGGTGAGGCGACGCCGGAGCATGCCCCGACGGAAACGGTCGCGACATCCGCCACACCCCCCAGCGCGAAGGCCCGGGACCCGGACGAAGCGGTCGCCGGGTCCGACAGCCGGCGGGCCCGCTCCGTGGCCGTTCTTCCCTTCGTCAACATGTCCCCGGACAAGGCGCAGGAATACTTCTCCGACGGCGTGACCGAGGAAATCATCAATGCCGTGGTCAAGATTCCCGGCATTTCCGTGCCGGCCCGCACCAGCGTCTTTGCCTACAAGGGGCGCCAGCTCGACCTGCGCCAGGTCGGCGCGGAACTGGGCGTTTCCCACATCCTCGAGGGCAGCATCCGCTCCCAGGGCAACCAGGTGCGTATCACGGCGCAGCTCATCGAGGTCGGGGACGGTTTTCACCTCTGGTCGGAAACCTTCGACCGGACCCTGGACAATATCTTCGCGGTCCAGGAAGAAATCGCCGCCGCCATCGCCGCCCAGCTGGTCGGCAAGCTCGATGGCAGCGTGGACATCGTTCCGAACCAGACCCGCAACATGGCGGCCTACGACCTGTACCTGCAGGGCCGGGCCGCCCTGCGGCAGCGATCCCCGGAGTCCGTGACGCTGCTCGAACAGGCCATCGAAGCGGAACCGAACTTCGCCCCGGCCTACGCGGCGCTGGCCATCGCCCTGAACGCGACCTTCGACGACAACGACCGCGCCGTCGTGCTGGCGGACCGCGCCCTCGCCCTGGACCCGAGTAACGTGGATGCGCTCAACGCCAAGGCCGCTGCCCTTCGCTCACGCATGCAGTGGGCCGAGTCCGAGGCCGTCTTCGAGCGGGCCCTGGCCATCGATCCGAACTCCGCGGAGCTCCTCGAGGACTGGGCCGAGTTCCTGGCCTACGTGGGCCGGGTGGAGGAGGCGCTGGACGTCGCGGCGCGGGGCGTCAACATCGATGCAGCACTCATGCCGCTGCAGTCCGCGTACATCGAAGCGCTGCTGTCCACGGGAAGACCGGAAGAGGCGAAAGCGGTGGTCATGGACCTGGCGAACGACGCGGAGTCCCGCCTCTTTGCCTGGTATGTTGGGATCGATGTCTGGCTCGACCCGCGGTTTATGGAAGAGGGGGCATCTCCAACGATCCCCTTCGAAGCCATGGAAGGGGCGCCGGACGCGTGGTTGGCCGCCGCGGAATTTGTGAATCGATACCTGCGCCCGGGAACGGCGCTGGACCTGACAGATGACGAAATTCTGGAGCTGAAAGCCGTGTACGGGCCGGGCCTGATCGAAGACCGGCTTTTCGTCAACACCGTGGCCCGCTCGCTCCTGATCGCCGCCGGCGAGATCGACCACGTGCTGGCAACGGACCTGTCCCTGTTCGACACCGACGAGCTGGCCTTGCACGAACTGCAATGGGTGCCGGCGAAAGCCGCCTTGCGCGCCCACCCGGACTTTGGCGCCTATCTCGAAAAAGCCAATCTCCTGGCCTACTGGGACGCCAGCGGCTGGCCCGAATTCTGCCAACGCATCGAGGGCGAGGTGAAATGCCAATGACCACGACTGAGCAGGGACCATGAGCTTCTTCACCGAGCTCAAGCGCCGCAACGTGTTCCGGGCCACACTGGCCTACGCGGTGTTTGCCTGGCTGCTCCTGCAAGTGGTGGAGTTCGTGCTCGAACTGGTGGGCTCGCCGGACTGGGTGCTGCGCGTGCTGGTGGTGCTCGCCATCGCCGGGTTGCCCGCGGTGGCGGTGTTCTCCTGGGCCTTCGAAATCACCCCGGAGGGGGTCAGGCGCGAAAAGGACGTGGACCGGTCCGCCTCTCAGCGACCGGAGACGGGCCAGCGCCTGAACCAGATCACCCTGGTGTCCGTGGTCATGCTCGTGGCGTTCCTGGTGGCGGACTGGTTTTTCGTGGGTGACGAGGAGGCGGACAAAGGGGTCGCGCACTCCCCGGCGGCCGGTCCGGAAGTCGCCATCGATGCCAGCCCGGCGCCTGACACCGCGCCCGCCGAGGCGGACGACCGTGTCAGCGTAGCGGTCCTGCCGTTTACCAATATGAGCCCGGACCCGGACAACGAGTACTTCGCCGACGGCATCTCGGAAGAGCTGCTCAATGTGCTGGTCGCTATCGAGGGGTTGCGCGTACCGTCGCGAACGTCGAGCTTTTCCTTCAAGGGGGTCGCGACCGACATTCGCGAGATCGCCGATGCGCTCGCCGTGGACCATGTGCTCGAAGGCAGCGTGCGCAAGGCCGGCAACCAGGTCCGGATCACCGCTCAGTTGATTGACGTCTCCACCGACACGCACCTGTGGTCCGAGACCTATGACCGCGAGCTCGAGGACATTTTCGCCATTCAGGACGAAATCGCCGGTCACATCGTGAAGGCCCTGAAACTGACCCTGGACCTCGACACCCCGCAGCCGCCCACGTCGGATCTCGAGGCCTACACGCTGTTTCTCCAGGGCCGCGAGCTGCTTCGCCAGCGGGATGCGAAGGGATTGCTGCAAGCGGCTGATCTGCTCGAAGAGGCCACGGGCCGGGACCCGGAATTCGCCGACGCCTGGGCGGCCCGATCCATGGTCCAGATCGTCCTGCCCGGGTACGTCAAGGAAGACATCCTCGACTACACACCGGCGGCCCGGGACTTCGCGGAACGGGCTCTTGCCCTGAACCCGACACATCCCGAGGCCATGCTGGCGCTCGGTCAAATCAGCAACATCTCCGGCGACAACCGGAAAGCGCTGCTTCGGCTGGAGGCCGTTGTCCGGGAACATCCGGGCCATTCCACGGCCCAGCTCTGGCTGGCCATCGGCCTGCTCGAGGCGGGCTACCTCGAGGAGGCGTTTCAGCACATTTCGCGGGCGCTGGAATCCGACCCGGTGCACCCCACGATTCTCGACTGGTACTCGCGCATCGCCCAGATGGCCGGGCGGCCGGAGCTCGCCGTTGCCCCCGCCGAGCGCGCGCTGCAGCTGGGCCGGCCCCAGGGGCGCGTCGGGCTGCACCAGCATTTCATCGAAACGGGCGACGTGGAGGACCTGGAGCCCTACCTCGAAGGAGAAAGCGAACTGACCTGGGGTTGGATGCGGCGGGTGTTCGCCGTGCGGGAGGACCCCTCGACGCTGGATGACGCCCTGGCCTGGGTCGATGAAGCCCAGGAGGCGGGCGCCGGCTTCACCGCGGAATACATGCGGGCCAATTTTTTCACCGTGGCGGGAACCCCGGCGGATTTCTTCGCCCAGATCGAGAAGATCCGACCCGTGGACGACACGATCAGCTCCCTGGTCTGGTCTCAGCTCGCCGGGCGGCATCGCCGGTCGGCGGCCATGCGGGACTGGGTCGGGACCATGGGATTCGAGTCCCTGTGGCGCGAGCGAGGCTGGCCCGATCTCTGCCGCCCGGTCGGCGACGACGATTTCGAGTGTGACTGAATGAACCTGATCCAGGAACTCAAAAGAAGGAACGTCTTCCGCGTCGGCATCGCCTACGTGCTCATGGGCTGGGTGCTGCTGCAGGGCGCCGATTTCGTCCTCGACCTGGTGGGCGCCCCGGACTGGGTAATCCGCGCCCTGGCCGTGGCGGTGGTCGTCGGCCTGCCCATCGCGGCGGTCTTTGCCTGGGCCTTCGAACTGACGCCGGAGGGCATCAAGCGGGACGCCGAGGTGGACCGGGATGCCTCCATCGCACCGCGGACCGGCCATCGCCTGGACCGGCTGATCATCGTGGTGCTGGGCGGGGTGGTGGCCTGGTTCCTCTTCGACGAGCTGTACCTGGAACCCCGCGAGCAAGGCGCCCCATCGACCCAGGCAAGCGCCGAGCCTGGCACCGGCACCTCCGCCAATGCGGGGAGCGAAGGCGGGCTCGTCACCAAGAGCATCGCCGTGCTGCCCTTTGCGGACCTGAGCCAGAACCGCGACCAGGAATGGTTTGCCGAGGGCCTGGCGGAGGAAATCCTGAACACTCTGGCGCGGGCGCCGGACCTGCTGGTGGCTTCCCGCACCGCTTCCTTTGCCTTTCGGGACAGCGAGGACTCCATCGCGGAGATCGGCCAGGCCCTGGGCGTCGATCACATGCTCGAAGGCTCCGTGCGCCGGGCCGGCGATCGGATCCGCGTGACCGCCCAGCTGATCCGTGTCGAGGACGGCTTTCAACTCTGGTCCCAGAACTACGACCGGGACATGAGTGATGTCATCAGCATCCAGGAAGACCTGGCCGTGGCCATCGCCCGGGCCCTGGAAACCACCATGGACCCGGACGCGCTGCAGGCCATGCTGCGGGCCGGGACACGGTCTGTCGAGGCTTACGAGCACTATCTGAACGGGCTCTCCCTGGAGGTGAAGGCCGAGCATGGGGAGAATTTCGATGCCCGGGAAGCAGCCTACGCCGAGTTTGAAGCCGCGCGAACGCTGGACCCCGGCTTTTCCGAGGCGCACGCCCGGGCCGCGCAGTACTGGTATCGCCGGGTGAGCATCTCCATGCGGGGTGTGAACGCGGACCTCGCCCAAGCGGAGAAAATGTCGCGGTTCCGGGAACGCATCCAGGAAGCCATCCGCACGGCCAGGAGTCCGCTCCAGCAGGAAAAAGCCGAAGCCATCCTCGCCACCGCCGAGGGCCGCTTGCGGGACGTGTTGCGCCTGGCGGGCGCAGTCTTCGAGCAGCGCCCCCTCGACGAGGACAATTTCAGCACCCTTTCCGATGCCGCTGTCCTGCTGGCGGACAGGGAATTGCTTAACCGCCTCGTGGATCACGCCTGGACTCTGAGAGAGCAAAATATCGAATGGGCGCAGGACTATCTCTACTATGAATGGCGCATTACGGGCCAGGCACGAAATCACGCCGAGTTTGTCGACAACGTGATGGCCCTGACCCGGCGCTACCCGCAGGCCGGTTTGCTCTACCAGGCGCATCGCACGCTCCTGTGGATCGGAGAAACGGAGCGCGCGGCCGAACTCCTGCGCCTGATCGACGTGGACACCAGCCCCAGCATGTCCCTGCTCAAGGCGAGGCAGGCTTGCGCGGAGGAGCGGCGTGACGATGCGGAGGCGATACTCGAGGCCCACAAACGTCGGGCCGGCGAGATCAGTCCGGCGGATTTCGCTTCCGTGCGGTGGCACCTGGAAATGATGCTGGGGAATCCGCAGCAGGCGGCCGAGGCGCTCCGCCCCTTTGAATCCACCGACGCGCCCATGGCGGTGTCCAACTTCATGCTGTACCCGCAGTTCGACCCCACGCCCTTCCCCGTGGTGATGACGACCATCCAGCGCGAGAACGTCGACCGGCCGGCGCCCATCCTGCCGGGTTTCCAGTGCCCGCCGCCGGAGCAGACGTCCATCGCCGTACTGCCCTTCGTCAACATGAGCGCGGATCCGGAGAACGAGTACTTTTCCGACGGCGTGTCCGAGGAGATCCTCAACGTGCTGGCGGCGATCCCCGAACTGAAGGTGGCCTCGCGCACGTCCGCTTTCCGATTCAAGGGCAGCGATCTGGGCGTTGACCAGATTGCCGAGGCGCTGGGCGTCACCCATGTGCTCGAAGGCAGCGTCCGCAAGGCCGG
>JAZBOL010000012.1:0-5041 GCA_036351115.1 Lysobacterales bacterium
ACGGAGCGGATGGCCGGCTCGCGGGCAATGTGTTCGATGGGAATGGGCGCCGCCTGGAGCGCGGGGGCCAGGAAGGCCAGGGGCAAGGCGGCAAAGCGCATTAATGGTTTGAGCGGCATGGATCGGCTCCTGTCTCGGGGTGCGAAAATACAAGCCCGTAATCCTAGCGAAAATGCTGCAGGAATGCGTCAATTTTTTCGCCGTAAAAAACGAACGGCGCCTTGCGGCGCCGTTCGAGGATGCCCTTGCGGGCGATCTTACTGCATGACTTCCCGTTTAGAAGCGGAAGTTCACCCGACCGAAGATGCGACGGCCCAGCAGGTCGTACTGCGTGGCTGCCACCGGCGTGTTGCCACGGCGGGCAAGGCCCACACCCGTGGAAACGACATCCGGCTCTTCGTCGAGCAGGTTGTTGATGCCGATGAGCACGTCCCACTTGTCCTGCTGATACAGGAAGGACAGGTTGTGGTAGAACACCTCGTCCATCGTGATATCGCGGAACGTGTTGCCCGGGTAGCCGAAGTACGGGGCGTCTTCGTCGCCACCGAACTCGGACTCGTCCGTTTCGGACACGTACTGCAGGAAGTAGGTCACGGACCAGTCGTTCTTACGCGCCGTGGCACGGAAGTTGGTCACGTACTCCGGGTTGCCGACGCTGCCGACGTTGTCGGTCTCGTCAAACCCTTCCACGGAACCCGGGGCGAACAGGCGAACCACACGCTCCATGGTGTAGGTCGTCTGCATCTCGAGATCCAGGGAACCCCAGTCGTAATCGCCGGACCAGGTCGCGTTGAAGTCGATACCTTCAACGGTCTGCTGGTTCACGTTCACGAACGCATCATTGATGTTGATGATGTTGTAGGGGAAGTTGGCGTCACCCGGCTCACGCGTGAACAGGTCACAGAACGTGTTGGGGAAGTTGGCGCCCGTGTAGCAACCCTGCACGATGGCGGCACCGCCCAGCTGAGAGATCTGGTCGTTCACTTCGATGTTGAAGTAATCCACCGCCACGTTCAGGTTGGTGAACTCGGGCGTCCACACGAAGCCGAAGGTCTGCGAGTCGGAGGTTTCCGGCTGCAGGTTACCCACACCGCCACCGGAGGTGATGATGGCAGAGGTGGACGGGAAGCCCGTGTAGTCGCTGGGAATGCCATCCGCGGCACAGTTGTCGCGAAGGATGTTGTTGGTGCTCTCACCCCAGTCGATACAGGCGTCCACGGCCGTCTGGTTGGCGAAGGCCGTCTCGTCCGCCAGGAACAGCTCGAACAGTGCCGGTGCACGGTAAGACGTTCCGACCGTGCCGCGCAGAGCGAAGGACGGGACGATCTGCCAGCGCAGACCGGTGGACCAGACCCAGTCAGAGCCACCCTTGTCGTAGTCGAAGTAGCGAGCGGACGCGCTCAGCGTCAGATCTTCGACACCGGGCAAGCCGGCCAGGATGGGCACTTCCACCTCACCGAACACTTCCATCACGTCGTTGGTGCCCTTGGTGCGGCCCGCGGAGGACTCGCCCCACAGCAGGTTCTGCTGCGCCAGCTGGCTGGGCTGATCGTCGATGGAGAAGTTGCGGTATTCCACACCAATGGCCGTTCCGAGCGTACCTGCCGGCAGCTGGAAGGCGTCACCGGCCAGGATGGCGGTTACCTGGTACTGATCGTACACCGTGTTGCCCGTGTTGGTGACACCCACGGCGTTGATCAGGTCCATCATCTCCGTACCGTTCAGAATACCGGGACGCAGGTAGTCGATGGACGGCGGCAGCGTGACCCGCGGGTCGCTCGAATCGCCGGAAGCAGCGACCGAGATGGAGTTGCGCGAGTACTCACCGTCACCGTAGGAGTAGGTGCCGTACACCTGCCAGGACCAGTAGTTGTCGGTCGGCAGCACGCCGGACAGGCCCGTGGTGAAGTAGAAGTAGTCCACGTCCACGTTGGTGTCGGACGGATACGGCATGACCGGCAGGAACGCGGCGATCAGTTCCTCGTGGGGATACGGTTCGCTGTAGGCGCCCGTCACCACCGTGGGGAAGAACTGGCGCCAGTTCTCGGTCGCCGTCTGGCGGTTGGAGTACAGGAATTCCGCGTCCCAGTCGACGTTGCCGAAGCTCTGGTCGAAGGTCGCGTAGAGGTTCAGCCGCTCCAGTTCACCGATCGCGGTTTCCGATCCGGTGAACGGGAAGTTCAGGATGTCCTCGTAGAACGCCTGCTCACCGTTGGGGCCGTAGCCGGCGTTTTCACGCGGGCGGTAGCCGGGAAGCACACCGCTTTCGCGGCCGTCCGGCGTCGGGATGAGACGCCCGCCGTTCACGAAATCAAGCACCGTGTCGGCATACAGCTGGTTACAGCCGCGCAGGGAGTCGTCGATGGCGGAACGGTCTTCACGGTCGATGCGTGCACCGGTATCGGCATCGAAGACCAGGTCTTCGGTACAGGCCAGGTAGTCACGATCCTGAATCTGCAGGGCTTCCTGCTTACTCCACTCCGCGGAGAGGGTGAAGGCGCCCGTGTCCCAGTTCAGACCCGTGATCAGGCCGGCCTGGTAGTACTCGCCACCGGAATCCAGCGGCACTTCGGCCAGGGCGTTCAGTTCGGTGCCATCCACGGAACGGCGCGTGATGATGTTGGCCACGCCGGCGACGGCGTCGGAACCGTAGATGGAGGAACTGCCGTCCAGCACGATTTCGAAACGCTGAACCGCCAGCGTCGGAATGTTCGCCAGGTCGACCGCGTTGGTCTGGCCACGCGTACCGGAAGCACCGGGACGGCGGTTGTTCAGCAGCACCAGGGTGCGATTGTCACCCAGGCCGCGAAGGTTCAGGGTCTGGACACCCGTACCGCCCTGGACCACGAAGCCGGTGAACTGGTTGTTCAGCTGGGTCGTGCCGGCGGCAACGGTGCTGCC
Source organism: Lysobacterales bacterium (assembly GCA_036351115.1). Classification (GTDB taxonomy): domain Bacteria; phylum Pseudomonadota; class Gammaproteobacteria; order Xanthomonadales; family SZUA-36; genus Marinihelvus. The sequence goes on from JAZBOL010000012.1 coordinate 2,902, forward strand.
CTGCAGAATGTCGGCCACGGTGAGCTGACCGGCCTGAAACTGCGTTTCAGCGTCGATCACCTGCATGGGACGGTTCGAGGTGAAGTCTTCCCGCTTCAGCAGCGAGCCGGTGACCTGGACACGGTCCAGCTCAACGGATTCTTCATCGGTCTGCTCTTCGTCGGTGTCGGCGGAGGTATCCTCCTGGGCCCAGGCGGTAAGGACCTGGGTGCTTAGGGCAAGCGCCAAGAGATACTTGGTCATGCTGCCCGGTCGGATTCGCAATTCTTCAGACATGGGTGCTCCGATAGCAAGTGTGTGTGTGCAAGGCAGTGGGATTTCACCCTTTATCAGTCGGCCCCCCGGCCGGGGTGATTCTCCCAACATAACGGCGCCCCGTGACCAATGGCACGGTGCGACGACGCAACACTATAAGGGGAATGTCATCCGCATGTAAACCGTTAATTAAATATTTGTTATTGCTTCACGCCGTCTCCACGGCGGCAAACGTGACGTGAAGCACGGGCCAGGGGGCGGACAGGGAGTTGCGCAGGCTAGCGCTTCTCGACCTCCGCTTCCGACGCCATGCCGCCGGGGAATTGTTTGGCAGCGGCCGGGTCACCCTTGATGAAGAGGGTCTGGGCGCCCTGGGAGAAGCGCACCTGGTGGTCGTCCATGATTTTCATGATGTCGAGATTCACTTCCTGGACGATTTCCAGGTAGGTATCGATGTTGCGGGTCTGGGCGAACATGCGGATCCGCACGATGATGGCGTTGGGAGAAAACTCGCGCAGGCGGACGCGGATCGTGTCGTTTTCGACCCGGGGATTCTCGACCAGCTTTTCCTCGATGGCCTCGAGCACCGCCATGAGCTGCTCCCGGCTCGTGTCATAGCGTAAGGGCAGATCCGGCTGGTACAGGATCTTGGTGCGTGCAGTCAGATTCTCGATGATGCCGGTGGACAGCTGGGAATTCGGCACATTGACCAGGGTGTTCGATAAGGTACGGATGCGCGTGGTGCGAAGCCCGATTTCCTCGACGGTCCCGAGGGAATCGCCATAACGGCAGAAATCCCCCTGGGTTACCGGCTGCTGTGCATAAATGGAAATCGCCCCAAAGAGGTCCTCGATGGGTTTTTGCAACGCCAGGGCAACGGCGATGCCGCCAATGCCCAGGCCGGCCAGCAGGGCGGAGATGTCCACGCCGAGGTTGGCCAGCCAGACCAGCAGCCCGATCAGCACGGTGACCAGCTTGATGGCGTTGGCGATGGGCCGCCCGAGGACCGCGGCATCGGAGCGACCCTGCAGCTCATACTGGTGGCGGCGCCGCGCTCGCCAGATGTCCACGGCCTTCCAGATGAACCAGACCGTGAAAAAGGTCCCGAGGGTGTGGGATCGCATGATACGCGCGGCCGTCGTGCCCACCTCGAGCTCGTAGATGAGGTCCGTCAGGAACCAGATCACGACCAGCCCCGTCACCGGGCCCATGAGCAGGGACCGGATCTCCTGCCACAGGGCGGACCCGGGGGAGGAAACGATCCGCGCAACCAGATAGGCCAGACCGAGCACGAGCGGTATCACCACGGCCAGGTAGCCGAGGATGATGATCCACTTGAACCATTCGATGCCCAGGAAGGACCGGTCCTGGGGAACACTCAGGCGGATGCGTTCCACCCACGCCGGATAGCTGAATTCGTCATAAAGGGCGGGTACCACCTGCATGGTGGCATTGGAGACCTTCCAGACGAAGCGCCCGTCCCGGGCCGGCACGCGCTGCAGGAGCAGGGTCACGACGCCCCTGCGCGTTTGCACCTGCGCCAGCTCGTCCCGGTAGTCCGGCTGGTCCTCCAGCAGGTTGCCCTCGGGCTGGTCCGAGATCCGCTCCGGATCGACCTCGAGCTCCCGGCGCTGAAGGATGAAGTAAAACTGTTCCGCGAGCACCTCGGGCTCAACGCGGGATGCCTCCCCCGGCAGGTAGCGCAGATCCAGGTAACGGGCCGCAAGGGACCAGTCAAACGCTTCCGCCGCTTGCAGGAAACCCGACACGGCGCCCAGGGGCGTGTCGCGCCCCAGCGGATCCCCCGGGGCCTCCGGCTCCGCGCTGGCCGCCGCCGCCGGTGCAGCGCCATCCTCCTGAGCCAGGACTGGCGAGAGGGGAAATA
>JAZBOL010000013.1:0-8600 GCA_036351115.1 Lysobacterales bacterium
CTTTTCCCCTCTGAAGGACGCCCTGAAAACCCGGGTTTACGATCTCTGCCGCTGGCGCAACGCCGTGTCGCCGGCCATCCCCCAGGCGGTCATCGACCGCGCCCCGTCCGCGGAACTTCGACCAGACCAGCTCGACCAGGACAGCCTGCCGCCCTACGAGGTGCTCGACCAGGTGCTGCATCGGTTCGTGGACCTGGACTGGTCCATTCGGCGCATCGTCGATGACGGGTTCGACGAGGACATGGTGCGACGCGTTGCCGGCCTGGTGCTCATCAACGAGTACAAGCGCCGCCAGGGCGCCCCGGGTACGCGGATCACCTCCCGGGGCTTCGGGCGCGATCGGCGCTACCCGATTACCTCGGGCTGGCGGGAACACCCCTGAGCGAACGCCAGGGACCCGGGACCCTCATCCTCCGAGTCTTCTGGGCGGTGGGCATCCAGCCATAACTCACCCATCAGATCCCGAGCGGCGAAGAGGCTGGACATCGTCTTGTGCGTCATGCGGTGTTTTCCCGGACGCACTTGTGCCGGCGGCTTCGACGTTGCCGTGATGCGGGGTTCGGCGGGTTTTCCCCGACCGGAGGCCTCGATGCAGGGCTGGGCGGGTTTCCCCCGCTGCGGGATCAATCAGGGCGGTCGCCGAGCGACCCGAAGCGACTGGGACTGGCCGCACAGCGGCCAGAGGCGAGCGCCGTGATAGAACCAGGGCCTAGAAAGGAAATTGTGCGAGCCGGTCCCACCAAGCGTAGGGGTAGCGAGGGAACCCGAAGGGCGACCGCCCGATCCCGCAGCGGGGGAAACCCGCCCAGCCCGGCGCGACCAACGGATCCCGCAGCGGGGGAAACCCGCCCAGCCCGCACGCAGCCCCGACCCCCCTGGGAACCCCACCGAGCCCCCGGTAAGACTCGGGGCCTAAGCCGCCGGCAACCGGCTCAGTCGCCCCAGGGCCAGATCCTTTCCCACCAGCCGTCGTCGTCCTCGCCGGTGATGAAGGGGTGTTCCGGGTAGTTGTATTCGAGCACGCGGCGGGCGTCCTCGGCCAGCTCGGGCATGTCCATGGCTGCATAGGCCTCGTGCATCATGACCAGGGCGTTGCCGGCTTCCGGGGTGCCCGGGTAAGTTTCGATGAGGTACTTGGCGCGGTTTGCGGCGGCCACGAAGGCCTTGCGGCGCATGTAGTAGGCCGCGACATCCATCTCGTAGTAGGCGAGGTTGTTGCGCAGATACACCATCCGCTGACGGGCGTCCGGGCAGTAGCGGCTGTCCGGGAAGCGTCGGCACAGTTCGTCGAAATCCTGGAACGCCTCCAGGGCGGCGCTCTGGTCGCGGTCCCGCGCGCGGCTGGGCATCAGGCGCTCGAGAAAACCGATGCGCTGGTCGTAGTTGGTCAGGCCGCGCACGTAAAAGGCGTAGTCCAGGTTTGGGTGCGTGGGGTACATGCGGATGAACCGGTCCGCCGTGGCCAGCGCCTGCTCGGGCTGGCCGGCCCGGTAATAGGCGTAGGACATTTCCAGCTGGCCCTGCTCCGCGTAACGACCAAAAGGAAAGCGGGTCTGCAGGATTCGGTAGTTCTGGATCGCCCGGTTCCAGTTGCCGCCATCCAGGCTGGATTTCGCCTCGGCGTAGATTTCCTCCGCATTGCGCGTATCGATGGTGTCATCGGAGTTGCAGCCGGCAAGGCCCAGGAACAGGGCGAGGAGCAACAGCATGGGAAGACGCAGGGGCAGTCGCAGGGTGGGCAGGCGGTTCAGTCGATCAGGGGTCATGAGCGGTCGGGCTTGGCGGTCGGAGTTTACGGTCAGGATTAGCGGTCTGGGTTAGCGGTCTGGGTTAGCGGTCCGGACTAGCGGTCTGGGGTCGAGCTCAGGGGTCGTGGATTATCGGAACGGCAACGGTGAAACCGTTCGTCGACCGGAGCGATTGACGCCAGACCATTTAACAGGGTGCGCGCGGCATGATAGCCCATGGGCGTGGCTTTCACTAGTTCTGACCGCAGCCTAGAATGCCGGTTCAACGCCGGAATCAATCCGATTCCCTGGGTCCGCACGCGGCCCGGGAACCGGCGGCGCCGATCGCGAGAGGCGGCAACCATGGAGGCGAAAACCATCGACCGGACGATCCAGGCCGGTTCGGACCAGGCTGGCGAGCGGCTGGACCAGGTCGCGGGACAGCTATGGCCGGATTTCTCGCGGGCGCGTCTGCAGAAGTGGATTCGCGATGGCGCCCTGACCCTGGACGGCCGGACCTGCAAGCCGAGCGAGCGCCTCGCCGGCGGCGAACACCTCCGGCTGCGAGCGACCTTGCAGCCCGAGGGTGAGGACGTGCCCGAGGACATTCCCCTGGCCGTGATTCACGAGGACGAGGATGTCATCGTGCTGGACAAGCCCGCCGGCCTGGTCGTGCATCCCGCCGCGGGCCATGCATCCGGCACGCTGCTCAACGCCCTGTTGCACCACCGGCCCGAGCTCCAGGCCCTCCCCCGGGCCGGCATCGTCCATCGGCTGGACAAGGACACCACGGGTATCATGGTGGTGGCCGCCAGTCTGCGGGCCCACCATGCGCTGGTGCAGCAGCTGCAGGACCGGAGCATGGGGCGGGTTTACGAATGCGTGGCCGTCGGCACGCTGGCCACCGACGGGTCGATCGATGCCCCGATCGGACGTCACCCGGCGCACCGTATCCGCATGGCGGTGGTGCCGGATGGTAAGCCGGCGGTGACCCACTACCGGGTTCTTCAGCGGTTCGAGCATTTCACGCACCTCGAAGTCTCCCTCGAGACGGGCCGAACGCACCAGATCCGTGTGCACCTGGCGCACGAGGGCCATCCCCTGGCCGCGGACCCGCTCTACGGCCGGCGCCCGTCGCGCCAGGCCGGCATTCCGGAGCGGCTCGTGGAAGGCTTGCAGGCGCTCGGTCGCCAGGCGCTGCATGCGCGGTCACTGACCTTTCGCCATCCGGCCGATGACCGTTCCTGTCGTTTTGACGCCGGCCTGCCGGCGGATTTCCAGGCACTGCTGACGCTCCTGGCCGAGGAGGAACCTGCATGATCGAACGACTGGTGCCGGACTGGCCCGCGCCGGGCCACGTGCGGGCTTTTACCACCACCCGGGAAGGTGGAGTGAGCACCGCGGGCTGGACCAGCCTGAACCTGGGCGGGGCGACCGGGGACGATCCGGCGCACGTGGTGGAAAACCGGGCCCGCTTCGAGGCCTGCCTGCCCGCCTCGGCCGGATGGCTGAAACAGGTGCACGGATGCGACGTGGTGCGCCGCGAGGTCCTGGACACCCGTACCGTCGAAGCGGATGCGGTCTGGACCGCGGCGCCTTCCCTGCCGTGCACGCTGCTGACCGCGGACTGCCTGCCGGTGCTGTTCACCAACAAGGAGGGGACGGTCGTCGCGGCGGCGCATGCGGGCTGGCGCGGGCTGGCGAGTGGCGTGCTCGAAGCCACGATTTCGGCCTTGCCCGTCGACGCGGCGGACCTGCTGGCCTGGATCGGCCCGGGCATCGGGGTGAACGCCTACGAGGTCGGCTCGACCTTTCGCGACGCGTTCCGCGCGCGGCTGCCGTGGCTCGAGGTCGGGTTTGTCGACATCGAAGGGCGCGTTCACGCCGACCTCGAGGCCGTCGCCCGGGCCATCCTGTCCCGTAGTGGTGTCACGCGCCTCCATGGCGGCGGCTTCTGCACCTATACTGACCGGGAGCGCTTTTTCTCGCACCGGCGTCAGCCGCAGGGCGGGCGCATGGCGACGACGATCTGGATCTCTCCCAAGTTGCCTGGCCCAAGGTGATTGGCCCCGGGTACCTGCCCAAGGTGACTGCCCAAAGTGACTGCCCAAAATGACCGCATGTTGGTGGCGTAATGTTTGAAGTCCCTTCTTTCGTTCTCCGTGCCCTGGAGTGGATGGCGACGCTGTTCGTGTTCGCGGTCGGCGTCGGGCTGGTCACGGTCGTTGCCCTTTACTTTTACGACAAGTACCAGACCGCAAACTCCATTCGCCGCAACTACCCCGTGGTCGGCAGGTTTCGCAGCTATTTCTCCCACCTCGGGGAGTTCTTCCGCCAGTATTTTTTCGCCATGGACCGGGAGGAGATGCCCTTCAACCGGGCCCAGCGCAACTGGGCCGAGCGGGCCGCGGAAGACGTGAACAACACGGGTGCCTTCGGATCGACGAAGAGCCTCCTGCCGGAGGGCACGGTCATCTTCGCCAACTGCATGTTTCCCCAGCTCGAACACGAGATTCGCGAGCCGTCCCGGATCCAGTTCGGTCCCTATGCGCGCCGACCCTACGAGACCGAGGCTTTTTTCAACATTTCCGCCATGAGCTACGGCTCCCTGTCGCGGCCGGCGGTTCGCGCGCTGTCCCGCGGCGCGAAGATGGCGGGGATCTGGCTCAACACCGGCGAGGGTGGGCTGGCGCCCTGGCACCTGGAAGGCGGCTGCGACATCGTCTTCCAGGTGGGGACGGCCAAATACGGCGTTCGCGATCCCGGGGGCGGGCTGTCGGACCAGCGTCTCAAGGAACTCGGCGCCAACCCGCAGGTGAAAATGATCGAGCTGAAGCTGTCCCAGGGCGCCAAGCCCGGCAAGGGCGGCATACTTCCAGCGATCAAGGTGACGGAAGAAATCGCCGAAATCCGGGGTATCCCGGTCGGCCAGGACTCGATCAGTCCCAACCGTCACCCGGAAATCAGTTCCCTCGGCGACCTGCTCGACATGATTCATCACCTCCGCGAGGTCAGCGGCCTGCCCACGGGATTCAAGGCGGTGATCGGCGCCTACGGGTGGATGGACGAATTCTTCCGACTCATCCACGAACGCGGTATCGAGTCCGCCCCGGATTTCATCACTGTCGATTCGGGCGATGGCGGCACCGGGGCGGCGCCGCTGCCGCTCATGGACGAAATGGGACTGCCGATCCGCGAGTCCCTGCCCATGGTGGTGGACAAGCTCGATGAATACGGCCTCCGCTCCCGCATCCGTGTCATCGCGTCAGGTAAGCGGGTGACACCCTCGGAGGTTGCCTGGGCGCTCGCCGCCGGCGCCGACGCGGTGAATTCCGCGCGGGGGTTCATGTTTTCCCTGGGCTGCATCCAGGCCATGAAGTGCAATCGAAATACCTGCCCCACGGGCATCACGACCCATGACAAGCGCCTCCAGCGCGGCCTGGACCCTGCCGACAAGGCGGTGCGGGTCGCCAACTACGCGAAAAACATGATGAAAGAGGTCGGCACCATTGCCCACTCCTGCGGCGTGCCCGAACCGCGGCGCCTCAAGCGGTACCACGCCCGGGTGGTGACCGCCAACGGTCTGTCCGTGGCGCTGAGCGAATTGCACCCGCCGGTGGCGACGCGGCCTGAATTTCAGTGAACCCTTTTCTCCCGTGAGCCGCTGGTGACTTCGCGGGACCTGCAGGCGACGGTCGGGCAGGCGCTGGGCCAGCTGCGACGGCACTGGGGACTGTTCCTCTCCCTGCACGTGATCGCCAGCCTGATCGTGGCGCTGTTGCTCGGTCCGCTGCTCTCCCTGCTGATCGAATGGCTCGTGCAGGCCACCGGCGACGTCGCGCTTACGGACGAAGACATTCTCACCGCCTTTCTCTCGCCCATGGGTTTCGTGCTCGGCATCGTCGGCCTCGCCCTGTGGCTGACGGTCACGGTGTTCGAAACTGCGGCGGTGCTGCTGGCCGCCAGCCGGCTGCGGGGCGGCGGCAAGCCGCGGCTCCTGGCGGTTTTCGCGTCGCTCGGGCTACGCCTCAAGGGTACGTTCCGCCTGGCCGCGGCGATGACCCTTCGCCTGGTCCTGGTGGCGAGTCCTTTCCTGGCGATCGGCGGCTGGATTTTCCTGAGCCATCTCACCGAGTTCGACATCAATTTCTACCTCGCGGAGCGTCCACCGATATTCTGGAAAGCCGGCGCCGCCATCGCCGGCGTACTGCTGATCGGCGCCGCGCTCCTGTTCCGCATGGTGCTGGGCTGGGTGCTGGCCCTGCCGCTGCTGTTGCTCGATGGCGCCCCCGCGGCCGGGGTGCTGGCGACCAGCCGTCGGCTCATGGCGCCGCACCGGGGCCGGGCGGCACGTTTCCTGTTCGCCTGGGGGCTTGTGTTCCTGGCCCTGTTCGCCCTGTCCGGCGCCTTGCTGCAGTTGAGTGCCGGAGTGGCGGTGGAAGTCCTGACCGGTTCCCTGCGTTCGCTGGCATGGGTGTCGGCCGGACTGATCGGGCTCTGGAGCGTCACCAATCTGTTCATCGGTCTGCTCGCCAGTCTCAGTTTCGCCTGGGCCGTCCTGGCCGCCTTCGAGGCGTGGGGGCCCGAGGTGGACGAAGCCGTCTTGCAGCGAAGGGCGCGCCTGGATGCCGCTCCGATTCAGGGTCGACGCCTTGGGTGGCTGCTGGCGGCTGCGGTCCTGGTCCTGGTGGGAGAGTTCTGGCTGGTCGGCAAGCAGATCCTGTCACCGGGGAGCGTTGAGCGCCCCGAGATTCACGCGCACCGGGGGGCTTCCTTCCGTGCACCGGAAAACACGCTGGCGGCGATTGAAGAAGCCATCCGCCAGGGTGCCGATTGGGTGGAGATCGATGTACAGGAGACGCGGGACGGGCGCATCCTGGTCATCCACGACCGGGATCTCATGAAGGTCGGCGGGTCACCGCTGCGGGTCTGGGACGCCCCCTTCGACGAGCTGCGGGCGGTGGACATCGGCAGCTACCGGGATCCGCGCTATGCCGACGAGCGCGTTCCCCTGCTGTCCGAGGTGCTCGACCTGGCGAAAGGCCGGATCAAGCTGAACATCGAGCTGAAAGTGTACGGCCAGGAGGAAAACCTGGAAGCCCTGGTGGCCGGGATCGTGGAAAAGCACGGCATGGAAAACGACGCGGTGTTCATGTCCCTGAGCCTGCCCGTGGTCCGAAAACTCAAGGCGCTGCGTCCCGACTGGCGCGTAGGCCTGCTCTCCAGCGTTGCCGTGGGCGACATCACCCGGCTCGACGCCGATTTTTTCGCCATCAACGCCCGCTTCGCCTCCCGTTCCTTCGTGGACCGGGCCCAGGGGCGCGGCAAGGGCGTGCTCACCTGGACCGTCAATGACCCGGCCGGCATGTCGGCCATGATGGGCAAGGGCGTGGACGGCATCATCACGGATCGCCCGGGCCTCGCCCTGCGCGTGTGGGAGGAGCGCCAGGACCTGGCGCCTTATCAGCGGTTCCTGGTGCAGTTGGCCAGCCGCCTCGGGAGCGATTACGCGGAAGCGCCCTGACCGGGCGCTCCGGTCAATCGCCGCCATCCCGGCGGAAGAAGATCACCATCGGCTGATCCGGTGCTTCCGGGAGCGCGAGCAGGTTGCGCAAATTCTGATAGCGATTCACCACGATGGCGCCTTCGACCCGCTCGTGGCTGGCCCGGGAAAAGAGCAGGTGAGCGTCGATGACCTTCACGGACAACTCCGATTCCTCGTCACCCGGCGTCTCGAAGGTCAGGGAGGAAAAGCTCCGGTCCGGCTGGATGCGGTAATAGCCCCGGGGGAAGCTGACCCGTTCCACGTCGTCGCTCTCGGCGAAATCGAACACGAGACTCGCGCGCGCCGGCAATTCGCCGGAGTCGCTCGTGCCGATGGAACCCTCTGCCTCGAGGGACAGATACCAGTTTTCCCGGCCTTCGACACGACCCAGTCGACCCGCCATGTTCCGGGTGTACTCGCGCACGGGCTGTCCGCCGGTGGTGCTGAAAAAGCCCTGCCCCCTGGCCTGAATACGCAGCTGGCCGACGCAGAAGTCGTAGGCCGCGGGGTGGATGAAACCGAGGTCGAGCAGAAAACCCGCCTTGGTGTAGACCGCCGCCACGGCCTGCCTGATCCCCGGGCCTTCCTGCTCGCGCATGAGCGTGCAGGCGTTTTCCCCGGTAACGCCGCTCACCTCCAGCCGGCGTTGTGCCAGGTTGATGGTCGCAGCGGCTTCCGCAATGTCCTCCCCGGGTTGCTCGCCGCCGTAGCCGGTAAAAAAGCCGGGCGTCGGGCCCGTATCGTGGTCCGTCCAGTCGTCGCCATACCAGGGATCGGCCCAGCCCAGGCCGGCAAACACGTCGTGGACGCGTTCCCACTCAGGCAGGACACCGGCCTCGAGCCGTGTCCTGGCGATGGTTTCGTCGGCGAGGGCCCGGGCCTGGGCGCTCCACTCCGTCTCTTCCAGCTCGTGGACCACGTCGATGAAGCGCAGGGGAACGTGCTCGCTGCGGCTGTGAAGCAGGTGCACGGCCGTGTGCACCATCTCGTGGACCACGTCGGCCTGCCACGCCGGCACGAGCTTTTCGTTGCGGAACAGGGCGCCGGATGAAAGCGCCGGATAGGACGCGTTCAGGTAGACCAGGTCACGTCTCTGGTTGTTGCGGATGAAGGCGACGGTCCCGGGGCTGTCGGCATCTTCGATGAAGACGAAGCGCTGGGTCGCGCAGCGAAGCAGGGGCGGCGCCAGCGCGTGCGCTTCCCGGGCGATCTGTTCGTAGCGGGGTGTGGGGGCGACGATCTGGCCGCGCAGGTCCAGGGCGATGTCGTCCTTGTCATCGGGCCCCAGGAACGCCGGCTCGCCGCAGGCGCCCGCTTCGCTCGCCTGA
>JAZBOL010000014.1:0-11148 GCA_036351115.1 Lysobacterales bacterium
ACCATGTAGTCATTCCAGTCCGAGATGAACGTCGTCCAACCGAAGAGAAGGACGAATGCGCCACACCCCAGGCCGAGCGCACCTGCGAATGCCAGGAACTCCAACCATTTGCCGGTTTTGCTGTTCATGAACGCAAACACCGCCGGCTCCAGCGCCAGCAGCTCGCGGACATAGCGATGTCGGGCCCAGGCCATGGCGAGGCCCCAGGCCAGCCAGTAGGCGTAGAGAAAAAACGGGTGTGCGGATTCGAACATGCGGCGTCCTTGCAAGCTCGGCTCTAGCCTAGGCGCGGGCGCTGACGGATTCAAGAACTGGTGCTGATAAGCAATCGGCAAAAGCGAGTTCAATCGTCCCTGGGCTTGACGCGTGACCACCGTCTTCTAGACTCACAGGCACATCGAATCGATCTGATTCAAAACAAACAAACACTTCAATCCCGGGGAAAAACGTGAATCTGACCAACCGCCTTGTACTACCCGCCGCCGTGCTCACCCTTCTGCTGGCATTCCTGCTGCCGCCGGACGCCGAGGCGCGCACCAAGCCCATCCAGAACGTCGTGAACGCACCGATTCCCGCCGGCCTGGACATGAAGGCCATCGGCGACGCCATCATCGACGGCTGCTCGACCCGCAACTGGCAGGCCAACCTCGTGGAAGCGGGGCACATGCAGTGCACGCTCTACATCCGTGACCACATGGCCAAGGTGGACATCCGCTACGACACGGAAAAGTTTTCCATCACCTACGCCGACAGCGACAACCTCAAGTACGACGCGGAGAAGAACAAGATCCACCGCAACTACAACAGCTGGGTCCAGAACCTCCGCGGTGACATCAACAACGAACTGCTGAAGGCTTCCCGCTAGGCCGACCAGTTCGCCAGCCGCCAGGTGGGTCGGCGCCTCGGCCGGCCCGCAGCGCGGCCCTTCACTTTCCCTTCCGCGCCACGGGCGTAATCTCCTGTCTCGGGCGCCGCGCGTTGTGGCGCTCCCCCAATGGCAGGTACTCCGATGTTCGGTCTGGCCTCGGCGCAAACGACGCGCCGGCTGATGCCCCTCTCCGTGGCGATTGCGCTACTGTGCCTGCTGGCGCTGGTCTTCAGTGCGCCGCTCCGGGCTTCGGACGCCCACGTCCACAGCCTCTTCAGCCCCGCCATGGACAGGGACATGGGCTATTCGGTCTACACGCCGCCAGGCTGGGGCAAGGAAGAACAGCTGCCCCTGGTCGTGCTGCTGCACGGCGGTGGCAGCGACCACGAGTCCTTCAACGAATACGAGGTGGGCGCCTACCTCGATGCCGAGCACGCCGCCGGCCGCCTGCCCCGGGTCGTCATCGTCAACCCCGAGGGCGAGTTCGGCTTCTGGGAAAACTGGTACGACGGCTCGAGACGCTACCGGGACTGGGTCATGAAGGACCTCCTGCCCACGGTGCAGGCCGACTACAACACGGCGCCCTGCCCGGAAAACTGCCACGTCATGGGCATGTCCATGGGCGCCCACGGGGCCCTGCGATTTATCTACTACGAGGACGACCACTTCGACAGCGTCACCGTGATCTCCGGCCTGATCCTGGCCCGGGAAGAGGTCAAGCCGACCCTGCGCAAGTCCGTTTTCGGCCTGTTCATCCCCTTCGAGAAGATCTGGGGCGACATCGACGACCCGGACACGGCGCCGGCGGACCTCGACCCCTTCGTGGGCTGGACGCGCAACGAGGCCCTGCGGGACAACGACCTCTTTCTCACCTGGGGCACGGACGACCGCCGTTCCATGAAGCGCACCGGGGAAAACTTTCGCCGGGCGCTGGACGACAGCGGCCTGGATTATCACTTCTCCCTGTACGAGGGTGAACACAAGTGGCGCGACTGGAAACGCGTCATCGCGGAGGCCCTGCGGGTCCAGGTGGGGGGTCATGAACGGAGCGGCGCCTGAGATCGACAGCGCGGTGCAGCGCTGGAGCCTGGGGGGTAACGGCTCCGGCGCCGGCCGCGCCGAGGTGCTCGCGGTCCCCGTCGGGCAGTTCAACGTGGAGCCGCTGCTGGCCACCCTGTGCGAGGCGGAGCAGCGTCGCTCGGCGCACTTCAAGTCGCCGCACCGCCGCCACGAGTTCATCGTTTCCCGCTGGCTGGTTCACCAGCTGGACGACGTGGGTCCCGTGTCCATCAGCCACTGTCGCCGCTGGATCGCCGTGGCCGCGACGCCGGGCGCGGGCATCGGCATCGACGTGGAATCGCGCCTGCCCCGGCACCTGGACCAGGTCTCGGCACGGCTTGAATGGAACGGCATGGCGGACGACCGGTGTCTCCAGGCCTGGACGCTCTGGGAAGCCTGGCGAAAGCTCGAGGGCGGCTCCGTGCTCGACGAGCCGGACGACGTCTATCGCGGCGCGCTCGCAGCTTCCGCCGCGATCCTGCTGGACGGATCGGAAATCGACGGGATCAGTTTTCGCTCCCTGACCCTCGAGGGCGGATGCCTGAGCGTGGCCGTGCGGGCCTGATCGGCCTCAATCCGAAAGCCGCTCGAACACCAGCGACGTGTTGATGCCGCCGAAAGCGAAGTTGTTGCTCATGACCCGTTCCACCTTCAGCGAGCGGCCTTCGTCACGAATGTAGTCCAGGTCGCCGCACGCCGGGTCCACCTCGTCCAGGTTCAGGTTCGGCGCGAACCACCCTTCCCGCATCATCTCGATGGAGAGCCACGCCTCGATAGCGCCGCAGGCGCCCAGGGTGTGGCCCGTGTAGCTTTTCAGGGACGCCACGGGCACGCGATCGCCGAAGAGATCCGCCGTGGCATTGCTCTCCGCGATGTCCCCGGCGCCGGTGGCGGTGCCGTGGGCGCTGACGTAGCCGATCTGCGACGGCTCGACGCCGGCGGCTGCCAGGGCCTGCTCCATCACCCGGCGCATGGATGCGCGGTCCGGCCGCGTGACGTGGTTGCCGTCGGAGTTGGTGGCGAAGCCCGTGAGCTCCGCCAGCACCGGTGCGCCGCGGGCGCGGGCATGGTCCAGGGATTCGAGCACTAGGGTGGCGGCGCCCTCGCCCACCACGAGGCCGTCGCGGCGCAGGTCGAAGGGGCGCGGGGTCTGCTCCGGGTGCTCGTTCATCGTGCTGGTGGCGTAAAGCACGTCGAAGACCCCGGCGTGGCTCGGACACAGCTCCTCGCTGCCGCCCACCACCATGACGTCCTGCAGGCCGTAGCGGACCGCCTCGAAGCCGTAGCCGACGCCCTGGCTGCCGGCCGTGCAGGCGCTGATGGTGGGAATCACCCGGCCCTTCAGTCCGAAAAACATGCTGATGTTCGCGGCCGCCGTGTGCGACATCATCCGAACGTAACTCGTGGCGTTGATTTTCCGGGCGGATTGGGAGACCCGCACGTGGGACATTTCCTCCAGCGCGTCGGAACTGCCGCTGGATGAGCCGTAGGACACGCCCGCGCGACCGGATTTCAGCACCTCGTCGCCGAGCAGGCCCGCCTGCTCGAGCGCGAGTTCCGTGGAGCGCACCGCCAGCAGGGCGTTGCGGCCCATGGTTCGCGTGCGCTTGCGCGTGTAGTGCGGGGGCAGCTCGAAGGGGGCCGCGGGCGCCCCGACATGGCTGTTCAGGCCTTTCACCGCCGCGAACGACGGCTGGAAACGCACGCAGTTGCGCTGCGCCTTCAGACCCTCGAGGATCGTCGGCCAGTCGCTGCCCAGCGCCGTGATGCCGGCGGCGCCGGTCACCACCACGCGCCGTGTCTCCATCGGCGTCACGCCATTCCCCCGTTGACGCTGATGACCTGCCGCGTGATGTAGGCCGCCTCGGGACTGAGCAGGAAGCGCACGGTGGCGGCGACCTCCTCCGGCTGGCCCAGGCGCCCGAGGGGAATGTGGTCGAGCATCTGTTTCTGCACGGCCTCGGGCATGTCCGCCACCATGTCCGTTTCGATCAGCCCCGGCGCCACGCAGTTGACCGTGATGCGCCGGCTCGCGAGCTCGGTGGCCAGGGCCTTGGTGGCGCCGATGATGCCCGCCTTGGACGCGCTGTAGTTGACCTGCCCCCGGTTGCCGACGAGGCCGGAGACGGAGGACAGGGTGACGATGCGCGCCGGCTGGCGTTTGCGCACCAGGGGCATGACCAGGGGGTGCAGCACGTTGTAGAAACCGTCCAGGTTCGTGCGCAGCACCCGGTCCCAGTCCTCACCGCCGAGCATGGGAAAGGCGCCGTCCCGGGCGATGCCGGAGTTGAGCACGGTGCCGTAGTAGGCGCCGTGCGCTTCGACGTCCGCTTCGAGGGCTTCGCGGGTGGCCTCCCGGTCGCTGACGTCGAACTGCAGCACCCGGGGGTCAGCGCCCTTCGCGCGTGCTTCCTCGGCCACCTGGTCGGCCGATTCGCGCCGGCTGCGGCAGTGAATGACGGGGTCGTAGCCGTGGTCCGCCAGGTCCAGGGCGATGGCGCGCCCGATGCCCCGGCTCGAGCCGGTGACGAGCACGGACAGTCGTTCGGTCATGGGTTCATTCCTCGTGGCGGCGCGTAGACGGTCAGCACGCACGCCAGCGCCAGGTCTTCGTTCAGGGTCCGGCAATGGTAAGCCCCCATGCCGTTGCTGTCCCGGAATGCCGTGCGGGCTTCCAGGACCAGGTCGGTGCCCGCCGGCACGTGGGACACGGGGCAGTCGAAACGGCGCGTGCCGAGCAGAAAGCCCTGGGGCACCGGCACTCCGTCCTGCCGCGCCTGCAGCCCGCCGATCAGCGCCGCGGTCTGGGCGAATACCTCGATCAGCGCCCAGCTGGGCACGCCTCGATCCGCCTCGTAGAACGGGTGGGCTTCGTGGATCCGGGCCTCGGCGCGGGCCCAGCCGTCTTCGCCATGGTCGCCGTCGACGAAACGGTCGAGCAGCAGCATGGGGCGCCGGTGGGGCAGCAGGGCTTCGAGGGTCTCCAGGTCCTGCAACGGCATCAGGGCTCCTCCGCCGTGACCGCGCCGAAGCGCCCGCCGATCCGATCCGCCAGCAGGATCGGGCTGCGCAGGAGCATGGTGAGAATCAGCTTGACGTGCAGGCCCACCATGCGCGCGTTGTCCGCCACGTAGCGGAAGTGGGAAACGCCCTGCTCCGGATAGCGCACCTGCGTGGGCAGGAAGTGCAGCGGCATGCCGGCCCAGCGCAGGGCGACGAGCAGGTCCGCGTCGAAATCCATGCGCGCGCCGGGGCGGTGACCGTCAATCACTGCCAGGGTTTTCTCCAGCGGGTACACCCGGAAACCGCACAGCGCGTCGCGTACCCCGGTGGACCAGGTCTCCAGCGCCACCACGAGATCCGTGAGCTTGCGCCCCCAGACACGTACCCGGGGGGCGTCGTCGCCGAAAACCGGCGCCCCGCACACCAGCGTGTCCGGCCGGGCTTCGGCGGCGGCCAGGAAGCGGGGAATGTCTTCCGGATCATGCTGGCCGTCCGCGTCGACCTGGAAGGCGTGCGAGTAGCCCTGCTCCCGCGCCGCCAGGAAACCGGTGATCATGGCCTCGCCCTTGCCGCCGTTGTCGCCGCGGCGTACCAGGGAGAAGCCCTCGGCGTCGGCGAGCGCTTCGAGCTGGCGGACCGTGGCCTCGCCGCTGCCGTCGTCCACCACGATCAGCGGCGTGCCGCTGGCCAGCAGCGCCGGCAGGTATCCGGTGAACTGGTTCACGTGTTCGTAGTGCGGCACCAGCAGCACGGGGCGGAAGGCGCTCATGCGAAGCGCACCCCGCCGCGGACGCAGGCCTGGTCGTCCTGGTCGTAGCGGAAAGTCAGCCGGTGGTCGGGCGCGTCTTCCGGGCGCTTCGACGTGCGAAGCTCGAGGATCAGCGTAAGGGTCGCCGGCGGCAGGACCGGGCGCTGAAACTTCAGGTTGCTGACGGACCGCACCGCGCCCAGTATCGGCCACTGCGCCGTCGCCGCCTCGATGGCCCAGCGCAGCAGGACGACCCCGGGAAGCACGGCCTGCTCCGGAAAGTGCCCCTCGACCCAGGGGTTGTCTTCCGCCACGGCGAGCTCGAGCCGGACCGTTTTCGGCAGGCCGGCGTCGTCCGCATCCCCTTTCGGGGCTTCAACCCGGATGTTCAGCACGCCGGGCGCGCCGGGATGCGACAGCCAGGAGGCGTCACCGGGCTTCATACCGTGGGCCCTTTTTCCTGCGCGTCTTTCTGCAGTACGCCGTCCCGCGTCCCGCCACGACGGCGATGGACGCGACGGTAGACCTGGCGCGCGACGAACTCCACCCCGAACAGCACCGCCATGAGTCCGTAGGACAGCAAACCGTTGTACAGCGTCCACCAGGCCAGGGGCGCAGCGAGGGCGGTCCAGGCGGCGATGGCGCCGTTGACCACGAAAAAGCCACACCAGGCCAGCGTGACCCACCACAGGTAGGGCGGCGCCTCGGGCGGCACGTCCTGCCCCAGCCGGCGCAGACCGCGTTCGATGATCGTGGGCGGCCGGACCAGGGTGGCGGCGAAGGCCACGAGCAGGGCGAGATTCAGCGCCACGGGGTAGAGCTTGAGCAGTCGTTCGTCGCCGGTCAGGACCAGGCCGATGATGAAGGCGGCAGCGGCGAGCACGGCGAGCATCCACCACCCGCGGCGTGCCTCGAGCGTCTCCCGGAGAAGAAGGAGTCGCAGCAGCAGCAGCCCGGCAAGCACTACTCCCAGGACCGCGGGCCCCAGACGCTCGAGGCCGAAGTACACCCCGAAGGGATAGACGAGCAGGAGCAGGACGATCAGCGCTCGCGCCACGGTGCCCGGCTTTGCTCAGGCGCGGACGTGATCGACGATGGACACGACGTCCTGCACGGTGCGCACGGTCCGGAATTGCTCCGGCGTCAGGCGCTTGCCGGTGACTTCGCGCATGTGCACGATCATGTCCACGGCGTCGATGCTGTCGATGCCGAGGTCGTCCGCCAGGCTGGCGGAGGGCTGGATGTCTTCGGCCGGCACGTCAAACTGCTCCACGAGCAGCTGGCGGACGTACTGGTAGGAATCGAGTTCGGTGTTCAATAATCGTCGCCTTGGTCGGTCTTTGCCCCGTTTTCAGATCGGCTAGTTTACTCTTTTCGGGCACGTTTCAGCAGCCATTCAGCAGCAGACCCTTGAGGTGCTCCGTCAGTGCCCGGGTGCCCGCGCGTTCGCTGTGCCGGCTGTCCGCCGGGGCGGGCAGCCAGTCCGCGGGGTTCTCGGCCGGCAGGGCGGTGATCGTGAAATGCCCCCGCCGGGAAGGCACGGCAAGCCACGGCTCGCCCTTGCGCAGGGCGGGCGGCTCGCAGCGGATGCGCACCGGCAGCAACGGGGCGCCGGCCCGGGCGGCGATCACGGCGCCGCCACGCCGGAACGACGGCTCCTCGCCGGGCCGCGTCCTCGTGCCCTGGGGAAACAGCAGCAGGGTCCGGCCGGACCGCACCCGCCGCACCCCTTCCTCCAGCACCACCTCGTCGTCGTTATTCGGGATGTACCCGGCGGCGCGCACGGAAAACATCATCAGGGGATTGCGCCAGTGCGAGGCCTTGACCACGCAGTCGGCGCCGGGGAAACACCAGAGCAGAAAGACTGCATCGATGAGTGTCGGGTGGTTGGCAACGACGACCTTTCCGCCCCCGGGTTCATCCGGGCGGTCATGCCCTGATCCGCGCTCGGCCTCCGGCAAGGGCAGGCCGTCCAGCTCCCAGGACAGCACGAACAGTCCCATGAACCGGATGAAGAAGCCGAACAATACGCTGATGAGCCTGCGCGCCAGGCGCTGGCGCCGCTGCCGGTTCCAGACCAGCAGCAGGAGCAGGGGAAACACGACGAGACCGAACACCCCGGCCCCCAGGCCAAACAGGGCGAAGGACAGCACGGTCCAGAGGCGTCGCCCCTGGCGGCCCCAGAAACCGTCGAGGGGTGCGGTGAATCGGCTGTGCACCCGCGGCCGTGAAGCGCCGGCCGCTCCTATTGAGTTTTGCTCGCCAACCGTCAAAATAGGCGTCCTGCGCGCATCTTTGCGGAGAGTTCGATTTCCCATTCTGCCACCGATTGCCGGCTCACGGCCTGGACCCAGGTCAGCGCCGTCGGCCAGGGTCTCGCCGCCCTCGACGCCTCGCTGGACGACCGGCGCAGTGGCCTGCGCCGCAACGATTTTCCCGGCTCGCAGGTGGACACCTGGATCGGCCGCATCGACGGCGTGGAAGCGCTGGACTGGACCGCCGAGCCGGCGTGGGAAAGCCGCAACAATGCGCTCGTGCGCCTCGGGCTGGCGGCGGACGGCTTCATCGACGACGTGCATGCCGCCCGGGAGCGCTTCGGCCCGGCGCGCGTGGGCGTGGTGATCGGCACCAGCACGTCGAGCATCGGCCGCACCGAAGCCGCCTACCGCGAGTTTCTCGGCACGCACGACGACGAAGGGTCGGAGCGCTTCCCGCCCGAGTACCGCCAGCCGGACGTGCACAACCCCGGGTCACCCAGCGCCTACGTGGCCCATCGCACCGGCCTGGAAGGACCCCAGCTGACCATCAGTACGGCCTGCGCCTCCAGCGCGCGGGTTTTCGCCAGCGCGGCGCGCTGGCTGCAGGCCGGTTTCGTGGACGCGGTGCTGGTGGGCGGCGTCGATTCCCTGTGCCACAGCGTCCTGGCGGGTTTCCAGTCCCTCGAACTGACTGCGCCAAACCCCTGCCGGCCCTTTGACGCCCATCGCGAGGGCATCAACATCGGCGAGGCGGTCGGCTTCGCCCTGGTGACGACCGCGGACCGGGCGAGCGATGCCGGCATTCGCCTGGCCGGCTACGGCGAAAGCTCCGACGCCTTTCACATGTCGCAGCCGCCACCGGAAGGCGAGGGCGCGCAGCGCTCCATGCGCGCCGCCCTCGACCGGGCCGGCCTGCGCGGCGATGAGCTCGGCTACGTGAACCTCCACGGTACGGCCAGCCAGGCCAACGACGCCGCCGAGGCCGATGCCCTGGCGGCGGTCTTGCCGGAACCGGTGTTCGTGTCCTCGACCAAGGGGTGGACGGGCCACACGCTCGGCGCGGCCGGCATCCTGGAGGCCGTCATCACCCTGCAGGCCCTGCGGCGCGGCCGCTTGCCCGGCACCCTCAACCTGGACACCCGGGACGAGCGGCTCGCCTATCCCATCGCCGAGGCGAACGGGGCGCAGGCCCTGCGCTACGCCATGACCAACTCCTTCGGCTTCGGCGGCAACAACTGCAGCCTGATCTTCGAACGATGTGATCGGGAAGGGTGCAGCGTATGAACGTGGCAGTCACCGGCATGGGCGCCTGGGGACCGGGGTTCAGCACGATCGACGAACTGCGGGCGCTGCTGGAAGGCGCCGCCCTGCCGGAAGACGCCACCACCGCCCGCCCGGCACCGGCATCGATTCCGCCGCGGGAGCGTCGTCGCGCGCCCCTCTCGGTCAAGCTCGCGGTGGCCGTGGCGGAACAGGCCTGCGAGGCCGCCGGCGTGGCGCCCGCGGAGCCCGTGTCCGTGTTCGCCTCGGGCATGGGGGACATGGACATCACGGATTACATGTGCCGCACCCTGGCCAGTGACACACCGCTCATCTCCCCGACCCGATTTCACAACTCGGTGCACAACGCGCCGGTGGGCTACTGGTCCATCAGCCAGGGCGCCAGGCGCAGCAGCAACGCCGTGGCCGGCTTCCGGCACACGGTGCCCGCCAGCCTGCTGGAGGCCGTCACCCAGTGCGTGACCGAGGGGGAAACGGTGCTCTGGGCGAGCCAGGACATCGCATCCCCGGCGCCGTTTCGCGATATCGCGGACATTCCCGAGGCCTGCGCCTTCGCCCTGGTCCTGGAGCCTTCCGCCTCACAGGCTCCGTCGCTGACCTTCGAGGTGGCGACCGGCAGCGGCGCCTGGCCGCCGCTGGAGTCCGCGCCGCTCGCATCACTGTATGCGCACAACCCCACCGCCCGGGTGCTGCCCCTGGTCGCACTCCTGGTCGCGCCCCTCGCCGGCACGGGTGCCGGTCGGATCACCCTGCCCCTGAACGATCACCTCGACCTGGTGGTCGAACGGTCATGAGCGCCGTTCTTCACGACACCGCTGCCCACCAGGCCCACGACCTGGTCATCATCGGTGGCGGCCTGGCCGGCCTCACCCTGGCCCTGCAGCTGCGGCGCAGCGAGCCGGAGCTGGATATCGCCGTGGTCGAGCGCGCCACCTTCCCGGTGCCCGAAATCACCCACAAGGTCGGTGAATCGACCGTGGAACTGGGCTCGTGGTACCTGGCCAACACCCTGGGCCTGCGGGACCACCTGGACCGGGACCAGTTGCGCAAGTTCGGTCTGCGCTTCTTCTTTGGCGGCCGTGGCCAGCCGCACGAACAGGCCGACGAACTCGGCGTGAGCCGGGCCTTCGCGACCCCCACCTGGCAGGTCGACCGGGGTCGCCTGGAGAACGAGCTGGCCCGCCAGGCCCGGGAAGCGGGCGTCACGGTCATCGCGGGAACGCGGGTGCGCAAACTCGCCCTCGCGGACGGCGCCGGTCGGCGCCATCGCCTGGCCGTGGATCGCCTTGACCAGGAAGCGCCCTCGAAGAATCCGCGGGGCAGGGCGGGCGACACCGTCAACCTGGATGCCCGCTGGGTCGTGGACGCCGCCAGCCGCACCAGCCCCCTCAAACGCACCCTGTCCCTGGCCCGGGAGAACACGCACGACGTGAACGCGAACTGGTTCCGGGTGCAGGGCGAACTCCGCGTGGACGACTGGTCCGCGGATCCGGCGTGGCAGTCGCGCACCGGGGACCGGCCGCGCTGGCTGAGCACGAACCAGCTCATGGGGCCCGGTTACTGGGTGTGGATCATCCCCCTTGCCTCCGGCGCCACCAGCATCGGCGTGGTGGCCGATCCGCGTTTCCACGACCTGGACCGGCTGCGGACCGAGGCGGCGACCTTCGACTGGCTGCGGGAATTCGAGCCCCGGCTGGCGGAAACGCTGGAGCGGCACGAGGTGCTGGACTTCGCGTTCCTGCGGCATTTCTCCCATGACTGCGAACGGCTGTTCAGCGAGGATTGCTGGGCGCTGACCGGCGAGGCCGGGGTGTTCCTCGATCCGCTTTACTCGCCCGGCACCGACTTCATCGCCATCAGCAACAGCTTCATCACCGACCTGGTTCGCCGCGAGCGCGCCGGTGAAGACATCCGGGTGCGCAGCCGCGCCC
>JAZBOL010000015.1:0-3183 GCA_036351115.1 Lysobacterales bacterium
CCGGGCAGCGGGGTGGATGCGTCGAGCAACAGCGTGCCGTTGGATGCGAGGTGCCAGTCGCCGAGTTGCCGGTCCAGCTTGCGCCACTCTGCGGCCTCGGCTTCCTTCCCGACGGCTGAGGCCATTTCGTCGAGGGCAAGGAAGAGCATGCGAATGCTGGCGAGGTCGTAGTTGGTGTTCGGCTTGAGGAAGGCACGGCGGGTGTTGTCGAAGATTTCCGGGGAACTGGACAGGGGCAGGACGAGCACGCCGTTGCGGTCCGGCTTGAGCAGCGCCTGGAGGCACTCGCCGATTTCGCGGCAGAACGGATAGGCGCGTTCGCGGAGGAAGGTGTCATCGGCGGTGTGCCGCCAGTGCAGGTAGAACAGGTGGGCATTCCAGGCCCCCATGGTGGGCGAGAGACTGTATTGCCCCCAGCCGCCGAGGGGTTGACCGGCCAGGCTCATCACCCCGGGAACGGCGGCGCCCGGGGCGTCATAGAAATCGCGGGCGAACTGCCGGAAGGTCGGCAGTCGTTCCCAGAGATAATCCAGAAAGCAGAGCCCCGCGTTGTGGTCGCCGGAGACTCGATACGCGATGTAGGTCATCTGCGTGTTGAGGTCGTTGTGGTAATCCCCCTTCCATGGCGGCAGCGTGCCGGCGTCGGCCGACCACACTCCCTGCAGGGGCATCGGCGGCGCGCCGCGCCGTGACGCTGCGCCGTAGAAGTAGCGGACGAGATAGTAGTGTCGCAGGATGTGGGGCTCCGGAATCTCGATCTGCGAATGCGCCCAGAAGTCCGCCCACCATTGGGCGTGCGTGCGAAGGATGCGATTGTAGCCTGACGCGAGGGCGGCCTCGACCCGGTTCTGGGCGACGGTCTGCGGGCATTCGCCCTCGGCGCTCGTGGCCACGGTGACGGCCAGCAGGGTTTCATGGCCCACGTGTTTCCAGCCGGCACAGATCGCGTAGGAGAAACCGTTGGCGGCCGGTTGCTCGAACCAGCGCAGGCCCTCGGCTTTGCCCGTGCGCGGTGGTTCGTAGCCGAGCTTTTTCACCGAGTCCGGTGACTTCAGTCGCACCTCCTTCAGGGCCTTACCGGGGATGCGGATCATGGCGACCGGGGCCTTCAGATGGGCGGCATCCACGAAGAGGCGGGCTTGGGTACCCTCCTTGAAGTGTGCGATGCCCTCGGCGGTGGCCAGGTTGAGTTCGAAGGCCTGCACCGTTTGCTCCGGGTCGAGCGTGATTTCGACGCGGCCGGCCGGGAGTTTGGTGGGCGGGCCGTTGTAGTCGTAGTTGGAATCGAAGACGTCATGGAACCGGGCCATGTCGTTTTCGGCGACCATTCGCTGCATGGCGGCCCAGTTGAACTGGTCGCGAACCTCGGTGAACCGTTTGGACGGGCGTTCGTCCCAGAGATCGCCGCGGTCGAGGGAGAGTCGCAGCAGGTTGTCTTCACCCCAGAGCAGGACGCCCATGGTGCCGTTGCCGAGTGGGACGGCTTCGTCCCAGGTGGTGATGGGGGCGTCGAGGCGGAGGTTGAGTTCGGGGGGCGGGGAGGCGGTTCTGAATGGGGATGGGAAGCGACGGACAGCGACGTCGTTCGGTTGGGGTTCGCCCGGGGTGCTGCGGCCGTCGGTGATGAGCTTCTCGAGCAGGGCCTGCATTTGGGCGACGCGTTGTGGCTGGGCGGCGGCGAGGTTTCGGGTTTCGCCGAGGTCGTGGGCCAGGTCGTAGAGTTGGACCGGTTGGGATGGATCCCCGCCCTTGCCCCAGCCGCCGGACCCCGGCCCGGGAATGAATTTCCACGGACCGAGCCGAACGGCGGGCAGGCCGTTCATGGACGCACTGACGGCATGGTCGCGCACGGGTTGATGGCTTCCCTGGAACAGTGGCAGCAGGCTGAAGCTGTCTTCACCTTCGTCGCCGGCCAGCTCGGTTCCGAGAATGTCTGCGATGGTTGCCAGCAGATCGGCCTGGTGCACGAGTTGATCACAGACGCTGCCCGGTTTCACCATCTCGGGCCAGCGAACGATGAAGGGGACGCGATGGCCGCCCTCCCAGGCGTCGGATTTGTAGCCGCGCAGGGGGCCGCTGGCGTAGTGGCCCTTCGCCTCCAGGTCCTCGACCCCGATGTAGGGGGCGCAGCCGTTGTCGCTGGTGAAGAGGACGAGAGTGTGGTTCGCTGCGCCGCTTTCCTCAAGTGCCTGGAGCACCCGGCCCACGACGGCGTCGGTTTCCATGACGAAGTCGGCGTATCGATTCAGACCGCTTCTTTCCTTCCACTCGGCGTTGACTGCCAGCGGGGTGTGCGGTGAGGTCAGTGACAGGTAGATCAGGAAGGGGTTGGGCGATCCGGCTCCCTGTCGAATGGCTGCGGATGCCCGATGGCCGAGGGCGGGCAGGATCGGTTCGAGGGTCCAGCCTGGGAGCGCTGGTCCCTGCTGGCTGGCCTGGTTCGTTTCAAAGAGCCTGGGGTCGGCGTATTCGCTCGGGATGCCCATGGTGCGGTCGTTTTCGATGAAGCAGTAAGGCGGCCAGTTGGGCACGTCGGTACCGAAGTATTTGTCGAATCCAACCGCGTTGGGGCCTCCGGGAATGGGTTGAGAGAACACCTCCCGCCAGGCGGCCCGATGTGCGTCCGAGGCGGTGAGATCCTTCCGGCCGCCGTAGCCGGTGGTGGCGAACAGCTTCTTCTTCCCGTCGGGTATGGGCCAGTCCCAACCGAGGTGCCATTTGCCGATGCACGCCGTTTGGTAGCCCTGCCGTTTCGCCAGCCCGCCAATGGTGAGCCGGTCCGGCGGGATCAGCGGTGGTCCCCATAATCCCACGATGCCGCGCTGCAGGCGTGACCGCCAGTGATAGCGACCGGTCAGCAGCGTGTAGCGTGACGGCGAACACACGCCGGAGGAGGAATGGGCGTCGGTGAAGCGCATCCCCTCGGCGGCGAGGCGGTCCAGATGGGGTGTGGGGATTCTGCCGCGCTCCGGGTTGTAGCACTGCAGGTCGCCGTAGCCTAGGTCGTCGGCATAAATGACGAGGATGTTGGGGGGGCGCGGCGCATCGATGACGGCCAGTTCCGCCAGTGACGCCCAGGGTCGACCGGCCACTTCGGAACGGATTTCGAGTTTGAGGAACCGGGCGACTCGCGGCGGGAAGGACAATTCCTGAACGTTACTGCTGTCCTCGAGTTGCCGGGTC
>JAZBOL010000016.1:0-2410 GCA_036351115.1 Lysobacterales bacterium
GGCGTCGGTTTTTGATCGAAATTTGACCGCTAAATGTAAAAATTTGTGACGTTCATCCACTTTTTCTTGTCAAAAACCTGACGGATGCCTAGCCTTTTCCCTGGAAGAAATCCGGAAAAGGCGTTACGGGCCGGGGTTCATGGGCCTCTCTGCCAGCCATTCCGGTGCTGACGAACAATCCGGGCGTCAAATCGCCGAGGGCTCATTGCGGCGCGTGGCAACCGGGTCACTGACATAGTCCCACGTAGAGGGAACAACAAACGTGAACTCTTTGCTCGAGTCCCGTGTGCTGGTCATCGACAACGATGCGGAGCGCGCCGCCGGCGTCCGCTCGGTCCTGGAATTCATCCACTACGAGGCGGTGCCCGCCACGCCGGACGACTGGCAGGAGGCCTCCGGCGGGAAGGGCGAGGTGATGGCCGCCTACGTGGGCGACTGCGGGTCGGACGAGGCCTTCTCGGCCACCGTGCAGGCGCTGACCCGGTGGGACCCGGCCCTGTCGATCTTCACGGCCAGGGGCATTGTCGGCGAGGCACCGGAGCTGTCGTCCGGGCACCTGACCTGCCAGCTCGATTACCCCTTCAAGTTCTCCGAACTGACGGAGTGCCTGCGCCAGGCGCGCCTACGCCGCGAACAGCAGCTCGCGCAGGCTGGGCGCGAATCCAAGCCCGAGCTCTTTCGTGCGCTGGTCGGCGTGAGCCCGGCCATCCAGGGCGTGCGCGGTTTCGTCGATCGCGTCGCCCGGACCGATGCCACCGTGCTCGTGCTGGGGGAGACCGGCACCGGCAAGGAGGTGGTGGCCCGCAACATCCACTACCGTTCCGAGCGCAGTGATCAGCCCTTCGTCGCCGTGAACTGCGGAGCGATCCCGCCCGACCTGCTGGAGAGTGAACTCTTCGGCCACGAGAAGGGCGCATTCACCGGTGCGATCAGTGCACGCCAGGGGCGCTTCGAGCTGGCCCAGGGCGGCACCCTGTTTCTCGACGAGATCGGCGACATGCCGTTGATGATGCAGGTGAAGATCCTGCGCGTGCTGCAGGAGCGCACCTTCGAGCGGGTCGGCAGCAACAAGAGCATGACCGCCGACGTGCGCATCATCGCGGCCACCCACCGCGACCTCGAGGCGATGATCCGCGAGGGCAAGTTCCGCGAGGACCTGTACTATCGTCTGAACGTGTTCCCCATCGAGATGCCCTCGCTCAAGGACCGCATCGAGGACCTGCCGTACCTGATCGATGACATCATCGCGCGCATGGCCGCCGAAGGCCGCGAGACGGTGCGCCTGTCGCCGGCCGCCATCAAGGTGCTAGGCCAGTACCCCTGGTCCGGCAACGTGCGCGAGCTGGCCAACCTGATGGAACGGCTGACCATTCTCCATCCCTTCGGCGACGTCGACGTCGCCGATCTTCCACCGAAGTACCTGGAAGGTGCCGGCGTCGAGGTCGACCAGCCGGCTTCTCCGCCCCTGATGGCCGCCGCGGCCGCCGGGAGTGACCTGTTGCGCCTGCCGCCTGGCGGCATCGACCTCAAGGAACACCTGGGCATGCTCGAGACCACCCTGATTCGCCAGGCGCTCGACGAGTGTGACGGCGTGGTGGCCCGTGCGGCCAAGCTGCTGGGCATGCGCCGTACCACCCTGGTGGAGAAAATGCGCAAGTACGACATCTCCCGCCCGGACGAAATGACGGAAAATTGACTGGCCGTCCCTGCCTCGAAAATCTTTAACTCTCTGTTTTAAAAAGAATTGCTTGTTGGGCACGGTTCTTGCTCCTGATATCCCGGGGGCAAGAAATTGCCCCGGCGGGCCGAAACCGGCCGCCGGAGACGACAAAAACCCGACGAGGCAATTCTGTTGCAGTCCGAACACGCACAACTCGCCCGGGCCTTCGAGGCCTTCAACTCGCTGTCCAGCCAGCTCTCCTCGAGCTATGCCGCGCTGGAACGCCGGGTGGCCGAGCTCAGCGCGGAGCTTGCGGCCGCGCGTAGCGAGCAGTTGCGTGAACTGCGCGCCAAGGAGGCGCTGGCGCGCCGTCTGTCGCAGCTGGTCGAGGCCCTGCCCGGTGGGGTGGTGGTACTCGACGGGGCCGGCCGCGTGGTCGAGGCCAATGCCCAGGCGCGTGACATGCTGGGCGAGCCGCTGGTGGGTGCCTCGTGGGATGACGTGCAGCGGCAAGCCTTTGCCGCCACCGCGCTCAGCGGTGACCGCAGCCTGTCCGACGGGCGTCGTGTCACCCTCTCCGTAAACCGCTTCGGCGAGGCCGAGCGCATCGTGCTGGTGTCGGACGTGACCGAATCGCGCCGTATCCAGACCGAACTCGAGCGCAAGCAGCGCCTCACCGCCATGGGCGAGATGGTCGCCGGCCTGGCCCACCAGATCCGCACTCCGCTGGCCGCCTCACTCCTCTACACC
>JAZBOL010000017.1:0-11988 GCA_036351115.1 Lysobacterales bacterium
AGGGCCTGTGAAGTACACCCACGCGCCTTGATGGTGGAAGTGTTGGTGTGACCCCTGCTTTTCGAGACCTTCGGCGCCAGGGACGGCGCCGAAGAGCCCCAGGGATGGGTTCATGCGTGTCTCGAAAAGCAGGGGTCACACCAACACACCAACTCCACATCCCCCGGTGGGTATACTTCACAGGCCCTCCCAACCAGCAACCCGCCCCGTGAAGCGATATTTGATCCGCCTCTTCGCCTCCACCCTGCTCATCGCCTTCATGGTGGCGCTGACGCTGGACGTGGTGCCGTCGGGGGCCGTGCGGCAGTTCGAGAACTGGCTCTACGACGCCCGGGTGCGCCTGACGGCGCCGGGGGGACAGGATCCGCGAATCATCGTGATCGCGCTGGATGAGAAAAGCCTGTCCGCCGAGGGCCAGTGGCCCTGGACGCGGGACAAGTTGGCGGTGATGACGCAGCGCCTGTACGACTACGGCGTGCGGGTGGTCGGTTTCGACGTGGTGTTTCCCGAGCGGGACATGAGCCACGACCTCGAGACCCTGCGCCTGCTCGGGGCGGACGATGCGGAGTTCATGGGCAAACTCGAGGCCCTGGCGCCGGGACTGGACCGGGACCAGGTGTTCGGCGAGGCGCTGGCGCAGGGGCAGGCGGTGCTCGCCTACTACTTCAATACGGACATCGCCGACAGCATGGACGAAGAGGGCGTTTACGAACTCGGGGAGCTGCCCCTGGCGGCCTTCGACGTGGACGACACCATGAGCGACCGCATGTTCCTGCCGCAGGCCGAGGGCTTTACCAGCAACGTGCCGGAACTCATGACCGGGGCCTGGAGCGCGGGTTTCATCAGCAACCCTCTCATCGATCCGGACGGGATCGTGCGGCGGACGCCGCTGCTGCACCGCTACGGCAACTCCGCCTACGAATCCCTGGCCCTGGCCATGGCGGCCACCGTGCTCAACGACATCGCCTTGCCGGTGTTCGTGGATGCGCCGCTGCTGGTGGAGGGTTACCCGCCGCTGGAGGCGGTCGAGATCGGTGGCCAGCGCATTCCCCTCGACGCCCAGGGCGCGGTGCTGGTGCCTTACCGCGGCGGCGCCGGCAGCTTCCGCTACGTGTCGGCCACGGACGTGATCCGCGGCACCCTCCGCAACCCGGAGCGGCTTGCGGGCACCATTGCGATCGTGGGCGCCACGGCGCCGGGGCTGCAGGATCTGCGCTCCACGCCCTTCGGCTCCATCTACCCCGGAGTCGAAATTCACGCCAACGTGCTGGCGGGCATTCTCGACGGGAATTTCCGCTGGCAGCCCGCCTACACCCGGGCGGCCGAGATGGTGGCCGTGATCGGCTTCGGCCTGCTCGTGGCCCTGACCCTGCCGCTGCTCTCGGCCATCTGGGCCACGGTGATGATGCTGGCGGCCCTGGCCATCGCCCTGTGGCTCAACCTGTACCTGTTCACCTCGCAGATGCACGTGCTGCCGCTGGCGGCCACGCTGCTGGTGATCTTCGGCGTGTACATGATCAACCTCGTCATCGGCTATTTCTTCGAAAGCCGCAGCCGCACCTACATGAACGAGCTCTTCGGCCAGTACGTGCCGCCGGACCTCGTGACCGAGATGGCGCTCGATCCCAGCAACTACTCCATGGAGAGTGAAAAGCGCGACCTGAGCGTCCTGTTCACGGACATTCGCGGTTTCACGACCCTGTCGGAAAAGCTCGACGCCCAGGAACTGTCCGATCTCCTCAACCGCTTCCTGACGCCCATGACCGAGGTGGTGCACGATACGAAGGGCACCATCGACAAGTACATGGGTGACTGTGTGATGGCCTTCTGGGGCGCGCCGGTGCCCAACGAAAACCATGCCGCCGCCGCCGTGCGTGCCGGCCTGGGCATGCTGCGGGCGCTGGAAGACCTCAACATGAAGCTGTGGAAGGAAGGGCAGCCGGAACTCGCCATCGGCGTGGGTGTGAATACGGGCACCATGAGCGTGGGCAACATGGGCTCGCGCTTTCGCCGGGCCTACACGGTGCTGGGTGATGCGGTGAACCTGGGTTCCCGCCTCGAGGGGCTCACCAAGGCCTACGGGGTGAATTTCATCGTCAGCTCCTTCACCGTGGACGAGGCGCCGGAGTTCGTGTACCGCGAGATCGACCGGGTGCGGGTCAAGGGCAAGTTGCTGCCGGTGATCATCTACGAGGTGGTGGGCGAGCAGGGCATGGTGCCCGACGAGGAGATGGCGCGGCTCAAGCAGTGGGAGCAGTGCCTGAAGCTCTACCGTACGCAACACTGGAACCAGGCGCGCCAGGTGCTGAAGAACCTGCGGGAGCAGGATCCCCAGCGCCTGTTGTACCAGCTGTACCTGCAGCGCATCGACGCCTTCATGGAAGATCCGCCGGGCGACGACTGGGACGGGGTGTTCACGCACCAGAGCAAGTGACTTCACGGTTGCGCTCGCCCTGCCGTGCGAGGATCGTGATACAAAAAAATTATTTGCGTTCCGGTGATATCCAACGGACGCGAAGCGCGTTAACTGTAATAAGTGGACCCATACCTGTTTTCTACGTGTGGGTTCCGGCGGCCCTGCAGGGCAGGGAGCGTCGCCAGGCTACAGTGCGGGGACACGGTTTGTCGGAACGGGACCGCCCCATGCAAGTCCTTGAGCTGTAAGGATTCTGTAGCGTGCGGGCGCCCTGGCGGGGTATGATTGGGGTTGAGGGGACCGAAAGGACCAGGGATAGCGAGATCATGAACACTTACCTGAAAACACGACCGATGGCCCTGTTGGGGGCCGGATTGGCGGCGGTTCTGGCGATCGGCGCTGCGATGCCGGTCATGGCGCAGGATTCCACGGCACTGCTGGTGGCTTCGCGCGGCGAAGTTTACGCCGAAAACGAGGCCGACCGTCGCACGCTCGCCCAGGGCGACGCGGTGGAAGAGGAAGAGCGCATCATCACGGGTGACAAGAGCTTCGCCGTGCTGCAGTTCGTCGACGGCGCCAAGGTGACCGTGCGGCCGAACAGCGTTCTGGACATCAAGGAATACCGGTACAACGGCTCCGACGAGAACGCCGCCACCCTCAGCCTCGTGCAGGGCGGTCTGCGGATCATCACCGGCGCCATGACCAAGGCCGAACCGGAAGCCTTCAAGGTGGAAACGCCCGTGGCCCTGATGGGTGTCCGCGGCACGGAATTCACCGTGGTGCTTTGCGACGACGGCACGGTCTGCCAGGAAGAGGGCGCCGACTACTGACCGGCGCCAGCGGAGCCGCCGGTTGCCCGACGCGGCCGGCTCCGAACAGGACAGGGCGCCCGCTCGCCGGGCGCCGCACCCACCCCCGAATCCCCGGTCCCAGCGGCCGGGGATTCGCCGTTCCGGGCCATGGTTTGTTCCGAAATCACGAAAGTGCCGGGCCGGGACGGGGTCCGCTCCCCCGATTCGCGCACTCCGCCCCGGTCCGGCAATGAACCACCGGCGCTCGTTCAAGCCCGAAATCCAGCCCAAAAATCTGCCCGCAATCCGGCTCGTTGGTTCCGGCCCGGGCGCTTCGCGAGTGGTTGTCTTTAGCCTGCCGCAGGGCGGGCCGCGGGCACAGGGACCCATCGACCGCTGTGTCGTAGGAACACGGAGGGCTCAGCTGTAGCCGAGAGGGACGGTCTCAGTCGGGGGAGACGGGCAGTTCGGGTTGCGGCGGTTGCGGCGGCTCGATTTCCGGGGGCGGTGGCGGAGCCGGATTGGCCGGTTCGTCGGGCTGTTCCGGCGTTTCCGGCGGCGCTTCCGGCGCCTCGGGGGTCTCGCCGGCCTCGACGCCCAGCACGCCGGCGGCCTCCACGGGCGCTTCCAGGCCACACTGGCTGGCGATCACGCCGGCGTCGTACACCGAGAACATGACCGGCACGTTGGTGACGCCCATGCTGGCGGCCACGCGCAGGCGGTCGCCCTCGTCCGCGATGAACGTGTCCTTCCCGGGGACCAGGGCCAGGTTGACCGGCTTGGCCGCGAAGCCGTTCTGCTCGATGTCCTCGCGCAGCTGGGCCTGGCGTTCCGGGCTGATCTCGCTGAGCGGCGGCACACCCGCCAGGTCGGCCAGGGCGCCGGGATCCAGGGCGACGTGCTGGTCGCCGGCGTACCAGAGCGGCACGTCGGCGGGCTTGACGCCGTTGGACTGGAAATTGGCCAGGATCTGTTCCGGGGTCGGATTGTCGCCGTACCAGGAAATGGGCACGACGTTCTCTTCCTCGTACTGGAACAGGGTGGGAATGGGGTCGTCGCCGTATTCGGCCTTCAGCGCCTCGAGGTGGTTGGTGTCCACCACGACCTGGCCCGTGCCGTAGAACAGGCCGATCAGCAGGGTGGACGGGCGCTTGGCGGACATGCCGGGGAGGGCGTCGCCGGTGGTGTACCAGCGCGCGTTGGACACGTATTGATCGATCTCCCCGGCCGGGAAGGCGCCGTGGAACTCTCCATTTTCGAAGCGGGGCGAGCCCTCCAGGACCTGCTGGTTGGAGAAGTACAGGTCCACCACCTGCCCAATCCGGTCTTCCGGCGGCAGGGAGTCCAGGGAAAAGGTCGGCAGCGTTCCCCGGTTACCGGCGAAGGACGTGCCGCAGGGCCAGTTGAGAAACTGGGGCCGGTCGGCGATGAAGGTCACGCCGTCCTGGTTCACGACCACGGACTCGCCGGTGCGCACGTCCACCTGGTCGCCGTTGGGCTGAATGATGTAGATCTCGCTTTCGTCCACCGAGGTGTAGAGGCCCGGCGGCGGGGTGTCCTGGGCGGACAGGGTCAGGGGCACGCCCAGGGCAAAGGCGATGAACGCCGCGAGCGGCGCACGGCGCGGACCCTGCGCAAGGGCGGGCAGGCCGAACTGTTTCCGAGACGGCAGCATGGGCTCGGTTTCCCCTCCTGGTACCCGGTGGACTGGACGTCGCACACTATAGCAAGCTTCCCCGCGCCGCGTGGCGACAATCTACCCCGCGATGCCATAATGCGCGGCAGGCGGCCGGCAGGGAGCGGGCTGCCTTCGGAGCCGCTGGGAGGGAGCCATGCACGTGCGAGGAGATCACCGGTGAACGGCACGGCCGGCTGGCTGCTTCCCCTGCTCGGTGGCGTCGCCACGGTGATGCTGTGCCTGCTGCTCATGCCCCTGGCCCGGCACTGGGGCTGGATCGACGCGCCGGACGCGCGCAAGACCCATCGCCTGCCGACCCCGCTGGTGGGCGGCACGGCCATCTTCATCGCCTTCTTCTCCCTGGTCCTCGGTGGAGGCTGGCCGACGGAGGCCGTCCTGCCGCTGGTGCTGGCGTCGGCCATCGTGCTGGTGACCGGCCTGGTCGACGACCGCTGGCCCCTGGGCGCCGGGGTCCGTTTCGCGTCCCAGGCCGCAGCCTGCCTCGTGATGATTTTCTGGGCCGGTGTGCGGCTGACGGATTTCGGCCAGCTCTTCGGGCCCTTCACCCTGTCGCTCGGCGTGCTGGCCGTGCCCATCACCGTGTTCAGCGTCCTCGGGGTCATCAACGCCTTCAACATGATCGACGGCATGGACGGGCTGTCGGGCAGCGTGTTCTGCATCGCCGCCGGCGGCATGGCCCTGCTGGCGTTCCTCGGCGGGCGGGAGGGCGCGGCGGCGGTGCTGCTGCTCATGGTCGGCTGCGTGGCCGGCTTCCTGGCCCTGAACGGACGCCTGCCCTGGAATCCCCGGGCGCGCACGTTCCTGGGCGATTCCGGGTCCGTGCTGCTCGGGTTCTGGCTCGCCTGGGCCTTCGTGGACCTGGGCAACGGCAGCCGGGAAGGCGTCGAACGGGTCTTTGCACCCATGACGGCCGTGTGGCTGATCGGCGTGCCCCTGCTGGACACGACGCGCCTCATGCGTGAGCGCTGGAAAGCCGGGCGCAGCGCCTTCGACGCCGACCGCAACCACCTGCACCACGCGTTCCTCGATGCGGGCTGGTCCGTGGGACTGGCCTGGGGGGCCGTGGTCGGCCTGTGCCTGGCGTTCGCGGCCATCGGCGTCGCCTTCGAGCGGAGCGGGCTGCCGGAGTACGTCAGTTTCTACGCCTTCATCGGGCTGGGGCTGGTGTATTTCCGTGTCATGAAGCGGCAGAACAGGCGCCAGCCCGCATCCGGGCAGTCCTGAACCGCCGGCGGGCCGCACCGGCACCCTTCGCCGGTCACCTTCGCCGGGCAGGGGTCGGCGTTCAACTCCTGAACGTGACCTGCTAGGCTTTCCCTGGAGATTCGGGGAGACACCATGCCGCCACGGGAAGACACCGCACACTGGTTTGCCGTGTTCTGCAAGCCGCGCCAGGAACGGCGGGCACGGGAGCACCTGCTCAACCAGGGCTTCGACTGCTACCTGCCGCTGGCGCACAACCCCTTTCAGCGCCATCGCACCCGGCTCAAGCCTGGCCAGGGCAGGCGTGAGAAGGCCGCCGTGGGCCAGGAACCCCTGTTTCCCCGCTACCTGTTCCTGGGGGCGGTCCCGGGCCGCCAGAGCCTCGCGGCCGTGCGGTCCACCCGGGGCGCCATCGACCTCGTGCGCACGGGGCCGGCGCCGGTGGTGGTGCCGGATGCGATCATCGATGGCCTGCGCCAACGCGAAGATCCGGAAACGGGCCTGATCAGCCTGCAGCCCGACGCCCTGGAAGCGGGGGACCGGGTGCGCGTCTTCGACGGGCCCTTCGCCGGCGCCGAGGGCGTGCTCCAGGCGCGCAGCGGTGAGGCGCGCAGCCTGGTGCTGCTCGAGGTGCTGGGCCGCCAGGCCACGCTGGAGGTCGATTCGCTGCTCCTGCAGCGCGCCGGCTGAGTCGCGGGTTCAGACCGCCGACTTGAGTACCCCGGACCCGAATCCCGACGCTTCGAACACGGTCGGTGCGGCCGTTCGCTGGAAGGTCATCGACCAGGCCCTGACCCAGGGGCTGGCGCTGATCAGCGCCATCGTGCTGGCGCGCTTGCTGTTGCCCGCGGACTTCGGCCTGTTCGTGATGGTGGTGGTGTTCATCGCCCTGGCGGAGCTGTTCGTGCACGTGGGCGTGGCCTCGGCGCTGATCCAGCGCCAGGACACGACGGCCACGGACGAAAACACCGTGTTCTGGTTCAACCTCGCCATCGGCATCGTGCTCGCCGTGGGGGTGTTCCTGGCCGCGCCGGCCATTGCCGCGTTCTACGACCAGCCCCTGGTGGCGGACCTCACCCGCGCCATGAGCGTGAACGTGGTGCTGTCCGCCCTGGTCACCGTGCCCGCCGCGCGCTGGCGCAAGGCCCTGGATTTTCGTCGCCTGGCCACCATGGCGGGCATCTCCACCGGCGGGGGCATGGTGGTCGCCATCGTCATGGCGCTGAACGGCGCCGGCGCCTGGGCCCTGGCGGGGCAGATCCTGGCCACCGGCGCGCTACGCTGCGTGAGCGCCTTCGCGCTCGACCGCTGGCGCCCCGGCCTCGAATTCAACGCCGCGCGTTTCCGCACACTGTTCGGCTACGGCTCCTGGCTGGCCCTCGCCCAGGCCATGACCCTGCTCGCCAGCCAGGCCTACACCGTGGTGGTGGGCCGCCTCTACACGCCGGCGGACCTGGGTATCTTCAACCGGGCGATCAACACGAGCGGCTTGCCCCAGACGTTCATCAGCAACGTGTACCTGTCCGTGGCCTTTCCCGTCCTCTCGCGCCACAGTGCGGACCCGGCGCGGATGAAGCGCGCGCTTAGCGAGGGCCTCGTCGCGGCCGCAGCCATTCACCTGCCGGTCATGGTGGGCATCGCGCTGGTGGCGGAGAACCTGGTGCCGGTCGCCTTCGGGCCCAACTGGGACGCGGTGGCGCCGTTTCTGCAGGTGCTGTGCCTGGCCTCCATTCCCTGGCTGGTGTTCAAGGCGCAGGGCAATGCGCTCAAGGCGCTGGGGCTGGCGAGCCTCTATTTCCGGCTTCAGCTGGTTTTCCAGGGGCTGTTCATCGTCATGGTGCTGGTGACGGCGCCGGTCGGCCTCGATGCACTCGCCTGGGGCATGTTCGCCATGCAGCTGCTGGGGTTCGTGCTGTTCGGGGTGGTGCTGGGGCGCTACCTGGACTTCGGCCTGGCGGCCCAGCTGCAGGAGCTCGCCCCCTTGCTGGCCCTCGCCGCGTTCATGGCGGTGGTCGTGCTCGGCCAGCGGCAGTGGGTCGAGCTCGACTCCAACATCGCCAATCTCCTGCTCAGTACGGTGGTGGGGATGGTTGCCTACCTCGTTCCCCTGGCGCTGTTCCGGCCGTCGATGCTGCGACAGTTGCTGCGCCCGTTCAAAGGCTGAACAAATACTGCTAGGCTTGAGTCATGCGGTCCCCGCAGGGCGGTAGCGTGCCCGAAGGCGGATCGAAAGCGACGCACAGACCCATCCAGGAAACCCACCTCAAACTGCTGCGCTATCTCGAAGCGCACCCCCAGGTCAGCCAGCGCGAGCTGAGCGAGCACCTGGGCGTGAGCCTGGGCAAGACGAATTACTGCCTGCGGGCGCTCAAGGAAAAGGGCCTGGTGAAGGCCCGCAACTTCAAGAACAACCGCAGCAAGCGCGCCTACCTGTATATCCTCACGCCCAAGGGGCTGGAGGCCAAGGCGCGCATCACGGCGCGGTTTCTGCAGCGCAAGATGGACGAGTACGAACGGCTCAAGGGGGAAATCGAAATGCTGAAAGCGGAACTCGAAGAGCGCCAGGCCGGCGCCCGGGCGGACAAGGCCCGGCCCGGACCGTCGGACCCGAGACCCGGGGGGACACCATGACCTCACCGACCATCGCCATCATCGGCCTGGGCTACGTGGGCACGCCGCTGCTGGCTGCCTTCGCGGAGGTGGGCCCGGTAATCGGGTTCGACCTGGACGCGGGAAGGATCGCGGAACTGCAGGCGGGCCGGGACCGCACCGGCGAACTGGATGCGCGGGAGCGCGAGCGCGTGGCCGGCGTGCCGCTGACCGCCGACCCGGCCGGCATGGCCGAGGCCACGGTCTACATCGTCACCGTGCCGACCCCGGTCCTGGAGGATCACACGCCGGACCTGCGCCCCCTCGAGCAGGCCAGCGAAACCCTGGGGCCGCTGCTCAAGGCCGGCGACACGGTGATCTTCGAGTCCACGGTCTACCCCGGCGCCACGGAGGAGGTCTGCGTGCCGATCCTGGCGCGCCTGAGCGGCCTCGAGCCGAAAAACGACTTCTGGTACGGCTACAGCCCGGAGCGCATCAACCCCGGCGACCGGGAACGGCGCCTGCAGGGCATCGTCAAGGTGACCAGCGGCTGTTGCCCCACCTCGGCGGCCTTCATCGACGGGCTGTACGCCAAAATCATCCCCGCCGGCACGCACCGCGCCAGCAGCGTGCGCGTGGCCGAGGCGGCCAAGGTCATCGAGAACACGCAGCGGGACGTGAACATCGCCCTGGTGAACGAGCTGGCCATGCTGTTTGACCGCCTGGGCCTGGACACGCGCGAAGTGCTCGAGGCGGCTGGCACCAAGTGGAATTTCCTGCCGTTCCGGCCCGGGCTGGTGGGCGGGCACTGCATCGGGGTCGATCCCTACTACCTGACGCACAAGGCCCAGGAGGTGGGCTTCGATCCGAACATCATCCTGGCCGGCCGCGGCGTGAACGACGCCATGGCGGGGTGGGTGGCGCAGCGGGTGCTGGCGCACATGCAGGACGCGGAGATCGCGGCGGAAGGCGCGCGCGTTCTCGTGCTCGGCCTGACCTTCAAGGAAAACTGCCCCGACACGCGCAACAGCCAGGTATTCCGCCTGGTGGGCGAGCTGCAGGCCGCCGGCTGCGCCGTGGACGTGCACGACCCCTGGGTGGAGGAAGCGGGCGCCCGTGGGCTGTCGCTCGTCGAGGCGCCGCAAGCGGGCGCCTACGACGTGGTGGTGCTGGCCGTGGCGCATGACGCTTTCCAGGAGCGCGGGGTCGCCGAACTCAAGGGCCTTGGGCGCGAGGGGGCGGTGGTGTACGACGTGAAGGGCCTGTTCGAGGCCACCGAGGTGGCGGGGCGGCTGTGACGCCGGGACCCGGCAGGACGGCCTGGTGCAGGCGGTGAAAGCGGCGCTGCACCCGGTGACCGCCGCCTACCTGCGGCACGTGCCCCTGTCGCCGGGTAAATGCCTTGTCTGGCGCAAGCTGGGGCAGCGGCTCGTGCGGCCCGGCATGGCCTTCGAGACGCGCACGCGCTACGGCCACCGGTTCTCCGGGCACACGGGGGATATGATCGGGCGCACCATCTATTTCACCGGGGTCTGGGAGCCCAACCTGTCCGCCTACCTGCAGCAAACGCTGCGACCCGGTGACGGCTTTATCGACGTGGGCGCCAACCACGGCTGGTTCGCGCTGCTGGCGGCCGGGTGCGTGGGCCCCGCGGGCACCGTGGTGGCGGTGGAGGCCTCGAAGGACGCCTTCGATTACCTGCAGCGACACGTCGAGCGCAATGGCGCGCACACGGTCCGCTGCATCCACGCGGCCGCCACCGCCGAGGAAGGCGAGCGCGTGTCGCTTCCCGGGCCCATCGGCAACCAGGGCATGGCACGGGTGGCCGAGGTGGGGGCGGGTGCGGGGCAGGGTGCCGAAACCGGGAACCACCGGGCGGCCATCGTCCGCGCGGCTCCCCTGGATACGCTGCTCACGGACCGGGAGATCCGGGAGGCGCGCTTCGTGAAGATCGATGTCGAGGGCGGCGAGTGGCACGTGCTGCAGGGCATGTCGCGCCTGTTCCGCGAGGGCCGCGACGACCTGGAGGTGATGGTCGAACTCTCGCCCCGGCTCTCGGCGCGCGAGGGCGCGCCGGCCGCCCGGATGCTGTCCTTCATGGCCGGGCTCGGGTTTTATCCCTACCGGGTGGAAAACGAATACGGCGTCGGCGTGGTGGCCCAGAGCCGGACGCCGCGCCCGCCGGAGCGCTTCCGGGGCGAGGTGCACAAGCAGATCGACCTGGTGTTTTCACGCCGGGATGTTGAGCGGCTGGGAGCAAGTTTATGAGTGCCAAGGCTTACGAGACGGCAAAGGAGCAGCTTCGCGCCACACCAGCGCGCTGGCTGGTCACGGGGTGCGCCGGCTTCATCGGCAGCCATCTCGTGGAAACACTGCTGTCCCTCGACCAGACCGTGGTGGGCCTGGACAACTTCGCCACCGGGTACCGGCACAACCTGGAGGACGTGCAGCGCTGCGTGGGGGAGGGCGCCTGGGGGCGTTTCACTTTTATCCACGGCGACATCCGGGACCTGGCCGACTGCCGGCAGGCGGTGGAGGGTGTCGACCACGTGCTGCACCAGGCGGCCCTGGGCTCCGTGCCGCGCAGCCTGGAAGACCCCATCGCCACGAACCGTTCGAACATCGATGGCTTCCTCAACATGCTCGTGGCGGCGCGGGACGCGGAGGTGTCCAGCTTCACCTACGCGGCCAGCAGCTCCACCTACGGCGACAGCCAGGAGCTGCCCAAGGTGGAGGAGCGCATCGGCAAGCCCCTGTCGCCCTACGCGGTGACCAAGTACGTCAACGAGCTCTACGCGGACGTGTTCCAGCGCTGCTACGGCTTCGACACGGTGGGCCTGCGCTACTTCAACATCTTCGGCCCCCGGCAGGACCCGAACGGGGCCTACGCGGCGGTCATCCCCAGGTGGATCGGCGCCATGCTCGAGGGCAAGGCCGTGTTCATCAACGGCGACGGCGAGACGAGCCGGGATTTCACCTTTGTCGACAACGCGGTGCAGGCCAACCTGCTGGCCGCCCTGGCGCCGAAGGAAGCGCGCAACCGGATTTACAACATGGCCTGTGGCGAGCGCACGACGCTGAACGGGTTGTTCGACGCCCTCGCCGGGGCGATCGACCGGCAGGTGGGCTGGGCCGTACCGCGGCCGAAGTACCGGGATTTCCGGGCGGGAGATGTAAGGCACTCGCTGGCGTCCATTGAGGCCGCCGCCGAAAGACTTGGGTACAACCCCGCCGTGCCGGTGACGGAGGGTCTGGCCCGAACCGTGGACTGGTTCTGCGAACGGCGCGAT
>JAZBOL010000018.1:0-25804 GCA_036351115.1 Lysobacterales bacterium
GAGCCGGTCTGCCGCCCAGACGAGCAGCAGAAAGCCGCCGATGAGCTGGATGAAGTCGATCAGCACCGGGACGCGCCATCCTTCGCCCCGTCAACAGCCGGAGTGTGGAGTTGAGAGGCCCGGGGGTGGCACGGGGGCACTGGCCGGCGGTGTTGTGGCCGACGCGATTCCATTAAAATGTGGGGCTCCTGGATTTCCCGCCTGGCGAAACGCGGCTCCCTGGGGTGCCGATACTCGCCGATTCGAATGGACGCTAGTCTATGGACAGCAAGACGATTGAGCAAATGATTCGCACGGGGCTGCCCGGTGCGGAAGTGACCGTGAAGGGCGACGACGGCGTCCACTTCGAGGCCGTCGTGGTCTCGCAGGACTTCAAGGGCAAGAGCACCCTTCAGCGTCACCGCCTGGTGTACGCGACCCTCGGTGAAAAGATGGGCCACGAAATACACGCCCTGGGACTGCGCACCGAGACGCCCGAGCAGGCCGGCGAGCACAGACAGCCAGACCCGTCGGGCAGCTGATGGCGGCCATCGAGATCCGGGGCGGTGTGCCCCTCGACGGTGAGGTCTGGATATCCGGCGCGAAGAACGCGGTGTTGCCCATCCTGGTGGCGAGCATTCTCGGTGACGAACCCTCCGTGATCAGCAACGTTCCGCACCTGCGCGACGTCACCACCACCATGGAGCTGCTGGGCCGCCTGGGCGCCAGTCTCGAGGTGGACGAGCGGATGAACATCCGCATCGACCCCCGGGGAATCGATTCCTTCGAGGCGCCCTATGACCTCGTCAAGACCATGCGGGCCTCCATCCTGGTGCTCGGTCCCCTCGTGGCGCGGCACGGGCAGGCCGTCGTTTCCCTGCCAGGCGGTTGCGCCATCGGTTCGCGACCGGTCAATCTGCACCTGCACGGACTGCAACTGCTCGGCGCGGAGGTCGAGGTGCACAACGGCAACATCGTCGCGCGGGCCGATCGCCTGAAAGGCGCCCGGATCGTGCTCGACACGGTCACGGTCACCGGAACGGAAAACCTGCTCATGGCCGCGACCCTGGCCCGGGGCACGACGGTAATCGAAAACGCCGCCCAGGAACCCGAGGTCGTGGACCTGGCCCGCTATCTCACGAACCTGGGCGCGAAGATCGAGGGCGCCGGCACCCATGTCATCACCGTCGAGGGCGTCGAGCGGCTGGGCGGCACCGAGCACCGCGTACTGCCTGACCGTATCGAAACCGGGACCTATCTGGTCGCGGCCGCGATGACGGGCGGTCGGATCAAGGTGACCCGCGCGAGCCCGTCGGAGCTCGACGCGGTGCTCGGCAAGCTGGCGGAAACGGGCGCCAGCATCGAGGTGGGTGACGACTGGATTTCCCTGGACATGGCCGGACGGCGGCCAACAGCGGTGGATGTGACCACCGCGCCGTACCCTGCGTTTCCGACGGACATGCAGGCCCAGTTCACGGCGCTCAACACGATCGCCGAGGGTACGGGCATCATCACGGAGACCGTGTTCGAAAACCGCTTCATGCACGTCCTGGAATTACAGCGCCTCGGAGCGGACATTCAGCTCAAAGGCAACACGGCCATCATCAAGGGGGTGGATCGCCTCGAGGGCGCGCCCATCATGGCCACGGATCTGCGGGCCTCGGCGGGCCTGGTGCTGGCGGGACTCGTCGCCCAGGGGCGGACCGTGGTGGACCGCGTCTACCATATCGACCGGGGTTACGAAATCATCGAGGAAAAGCTGGGGCAGGTTGGTGCGCGTATTCGCCGCGTGGCGTCGCCCGGCACCCCGACCGCCTAGCCGTCGGGGCAGGGGCCGAGGCCGGTGACCGGCTCGCCGTCGAGCGCCAGGCTTTTCAGGCGTGTTTCCATGCGGTCCCCGTCCGTCTTTCCGTGGGCCACCTGGACCGGCACCCAGCCGAGGTCGCGGGCGTACCAGGTCTGCGTGTAGCGCGTGCTTTGCGGTCCGCGGATGCGGTCCACCCGTTCGGCCACCACGCAACCGATCGGCGTGTTCAGCGCCTCCTCACCGGCGGCCCGGTAGGTCTGGCTCTCGATCTCGTCTTCGTCGACGATCAGAAGATCCCATGCGCGTTTCCCGGCTGCCAGGCCGGCGCGAATGGACAGCCCGATGGACGCGGGATCCAGCACGCCCGGTTCCAGTTCCAGGCGATTCTCACCGTCCTTGTGGACCGAATCGACGACGCCGGCTTCCCAGTCGAAGTCCGCCGTGGTTTCGCGCTTGACGAAGGACGCCTGGTAGGTTTGCCGGAAACCGAGCGGTCGCGGGCCGCCGTTTTGCCAATCCCCATGGCTTTCCGAGTTTTCTTCGAAGCCGATGAATTTCGCGACACCTTTCGTGCCTTCGCTCCGGGACGTGAGCACCCAGTCTTCCCCGTCCGTCGTGAAGGCAAAGGTGGCCTCGCCGATGACCTTGTCATTGCGAAGGACCTCGAGCGTGGCCTGGAAAGGCGGAGGCAGATCCGCCGCCAGCGCGGGCGTCGAGAACAGCGCGAAGAGCAGAACCACACCGCCAACCGGTGCCGGAGCCCTGCCCGTGATGTGACGCGGAAGATCAGGCATGGAGGGATTCTCCCTCAAAGCGAAGGGGGGCGTCGAGGGGCCGGCCGTCGAGGTGCACGGCGCCGTTTTCCAGCGCCAGGCGTCCGCTCGTGAAGAGGGGCAGCAGGGCCAGGAGCAGGGCGCGTTCCCGGGGCGCCACGCGCTGGGCGAGCCGGGTCTCGTCGTCACCGGCCTCCACCGGCACGTGAACCTGTGCAATGACCGGCCCGCCGTCAAGTTCCGGCGTGACGAAGTGCACGCTCGCACCGTGTTCCCGGTCGCCGGCCTCGAGGGCGCGGCGATGCGTATGCAGCCCCTTGTGCCGGGGCAACAACGAGGGATGCTGATTGATCATGCGCCCGGTGAACGCGTTGACCAGGTCCGCGCCGAGGATCCGCATGTAGCCGGTCAGCAGGATCAGGTCCGGATCCAGTGCGCCGAGTCGATCGGCCAGGGCGGCATCTTCTCCGGCGGGGCCTGCGTTGTCCCGGCCGATGACCCGCGTTGGGACACCGTGTTCCCGGGCCCGTTCCAGACCGGGGGCCCCGGCGCGGTTGGAGATCACCTCCACGACCTCGAGATCCAGCGCGCCCCGGGCCACGGCGTCCAGGACCACGGCGAGGTTGGAGCCGGTGCCGGAAATCATGGCCGCCAGGCGAAGCGGGCGACTCATCGGTAGCGAACCCGCTCGGCGCCCTCGGCGACGGTGACGACGCCGATGTCCACGCAGAACTCTCCGGCTTCCCGTGCGGCCGCGGCGATGGCCTCGGCGCGATCCGGCGCCGTCACCAGGACGAGGCCGATGCCGCAGTTGAAGGTCCTCAGCATTTCGGCTTCCTCGATGTTGCCCTCGGCCTGCAACCAGCGGAAGACCGGCGGACGTTCCCAGCTGTCGGAATCGACCTCGATGCCGAGCCCCCCGGGAATGATGCGCACGATATTTTCCGTGATGCCGCCGCCGGTGATGTGGGCCACGCCATCGATGCCGCCTTGCGGCAGCAGATCGAGGACCGTGCGGACGTAAATCCGGGTGGGCGCGAGCAGCGCTTCGCCGAGCGTGCGCCCATCGAACGCGTTCGAGGGATCGTCGCCGGAGCGGGCCAGCACCTTCCGGATCAGAGAGTACCCGTTGCTGTGCGGGCCGCTCGAGCCGAGGCCGAGCAGCCGGTGGCCGGCCCGGATGCGCTCGCCATCGATGATCGCGTCCTCTTCGACCACGCCCACGGTGAATCCGGCCAGGTCGTAGTCGCCCTCGCCGTACATGCCCGGCATTTCCGCGGTTTCACCGCCGATGAGCGCACAACCCGCCTGGCGGCAGCCTTCCGCGATGCCCTCGATAACGGCCTGGGCCAGGTCCACGTCGAGGCGTCCCGTGGCGAAGTAGTCGAGAAAGAACAGCGGTTCCGCGCCGCAGGCCAGGATGTCGTTGACGCACATGGCGACGAGATCGATGCCGATGGTGTCGTGTCGATCGAGCTGGCGGGCCAGCATGAGCTTGGTGCCGACTCCGTCCGTGCCGGACACGAGGACAGGCTTGCGGTAGCGTTCCGTGTCGATGCGAAACAGCCCGCCGAAGCCGCCGAGACCGGTGAGGACGCCCGGGCGAAGGGTGGTTTTCACCGCGGGTTTGATCCGCTCGACCAGGGTGTTGCCGGCATCGATATCGACGCCCGCATCGCGGTAGCTGAGGGATTCCCGGGGGGATTTTTCGTCGGCCATGGGGCGCGGTGTCCGCTGCTCGGTGATGGCCGCCTATGGTATCGTATTTGCTTCTGACGAGAAGGCCCGACGCCCGCCGTGCTTGCCCATTTCCCCCCTCGAATTCGCGCCCTTCGTCCGCGCCGCGCGCGGGCCGTTCTGTGGCCCCTGGCATTGTTCGCCGTGCTGTCCTCCGCGACGCAGACGGTTCTCGCGAAGGATGACCTGTATACCGGCATCGTGCCGGTCACGGGGCAGGGCGAGGCGGAGCGCCGGGAAGCACTGCCCGAGGCGCTTCGGCACGTGCTTCTCAAGCTGAGCGGGGAGCGTGAGCTGCCGGCGAGCCCGGCCCTTGAGGCCGCCCTGGCCCGGGCTTCCCGCTCCCTGGTGGCTTTTGGTTACCGGGAGGCTGTTCGCACCCTGCCGGACGGAACGGAAAGCACGGAGCTGCAGCTCGTGGCGAACTTTCTTCCCTCGTCGGCGGACGACCTGGTCCGCGATCTTGGCCTGCGGCGCTGGCGGGTACAGCGTGAGCCGGTGGTGCTCTGGCCGGTGGTGGACGACCGCATCGGCCGCACGCTGATGCCGCCGGAGTATCGCTACGAGCTGGACCGCATGGCCGAGGTCGCGGAATCGCGCGGGCTCCCCGTGGAGTGGCCGGGTCTGCCGGAAGAACTCATGGCCGAGGTGGACGTTCAGCTGCTCTGGGGCGGCTACACGGATCAGCTGGTCGGCCCGGGCTCGAACAGCCAGGGCGTG
Source organism: Lysobacterales bacterium (assembly GCA_036351115.1). Taxonomy (GTDB): domain Bacteria; phylum Pseudomonadota; class Gammaproteobacteria; order Xanthomonadales; family SZUA-36; genus Marinihelvus. Next base: position 5,017 of record JAZBOL010000018.1, read on the forward strand.
GCGATCATCGCCGCGCGACGCGAGGGTGGGTTGTGGGACCTTCGCTGGACCTACGGTGACGCGACCCACTCGAACAGCTGGCGGTCCCGCGCCCCCGACCTGCAGACCGCGCTCGACGACGGGATGAACGAACTGGTCGACCTGGTGGCATCGCTCAACGCGATCGCGCCGTCGGGCCAGGGTGTCTTTTCCACGGAGCTGCTGCTGGTGGATCTGCGCGGAAGCGCGGACTATGCCCGCAGCCTGGCCTATCTCGAGAGCCTCGGCCTCGTGGAGGGCGTCGAGGTATTGAGCATCGGGCCGGCGGGTCTCCGGCTGAAGCTCGACCTGAACGCGGAACCCTCCTACCTTCAGGGCGTGTTCCGTCAGGACGGTGTTCTGGAAGCTGACCCATCCGTCGGGGCGCCCTCCGGGTCCTTGTCCGGGCCGTCGCGCGCGTCCCTCGCCGGCAGCTATCGCCTGGTGCCCCGGCCATGACAGCCAACCGCAGCTGGCTGTTCCTCGCCCTGCTCGTGCTCGGCGGCTGGCTGATCTGGCGCCTGGCGCCCGTGATCACGCCATTCGCCGTGGCCGCGACCATCGCCTACCTCACCGACCCGCTGGTCGATCGGCTGGAGGTGGCGAAAATCGGCTCGAAGCCCCTGGGGCGCACCCTGGCCGTGACCATCGTTTTTCTGCTGCTGACGCTGGTGCTGGCGATTGCCCTGCTGGTGGTGATCCCGCTGCTGGTCCGGCAGGCGCGCGACCTGGTCGAACAGGTGCCCCAGATGATCGACTGGGCCACGAACACGGCGCTGCCCTGGGTCACCGGCCAGCTCGGGTTCGATCTCACGGCCATCGAGCGTCCGGAGCTGGTCGAGCTGGCAAAGGACTACTGGCAGCAGGCGGCCGGCGCCGCCCTCGACGTCATGCAGACCGTGGGCCGCGGCGGAGCCGTGGCGCTCACCGTGATCACGAACCTCGTGCTGATTCCCGTGGTCGCCTTCTACCTCATGCGGGACTGGGACCGGCTGATCGCCGGTATCCAGAATCTGCTGCCGCGGAAATCCGTGGTCCAGGTGAGCGGTGTCGCGCGGGAGATCGACGAGGTACTGAGCGCATTCCTGCGTGGCCAGTTCCTGGTCATGATCGCGCTGGGCGTGATCTATGCGCTGGGTCTGTGGATGATCGGCCTGAAGTCGGCGTTTCTCATCGGTATGACGGCGGGGCTGCTGAGCGTGGTTCCCTACCTCGGCTCCATCGTGGGCCTGGCCCTGGCGCTGGGCATGGTCCTGTTCCAGTACGGGGATATCCTGCATTTCGTCCTGGTGCTCGTGGTCTTCGGCGTGGGTCAGTCGCTGGAAGGCATGGTGCTGACACCGAACCTGGTGGGGGACAAGATCGGCCTGCATCCCGTGGCCGTGATCTTTGCCGTGCTCGCCGGCGGCCAGCTGTTCGGCTTTCTCGGTATTCTCCTTGCGCTGCCCGTGGCGGCCGCGCTCAACGTCGTGGTGCGCCATGTGCAGGACATCTACCAGCACAGCGCCTGGTACACGGAGGATGACCGGGTCGAGATCGCGACCGCCGGCAATCGCGGGGCCCCGGGTGCCTCGCCGGGCCGGGAGCTGGAAGGCGACTGAATGCTGTTTTCACCACAGATACCCTTGCCGCTGGAGCCCCGGCGTCCCGGCGGCCTCGATGATTTCGTGGCGGGTCCGAATGCCACCGTGGTGGGGGCCGTTCGGGAAGTGGCGGTGCAGGCGGATCGCAGCCTGTTCCTCGCCGGTCCCGCGGGCAGCGGCAAGACCCACCTGCTGAATGCCGCATGCCTCGCGGCGCGCGGTGCGGGTCGTACCGCGTTTTACCTGGGCGCCCGCGCGCTCGACGAAGCCGACGCGGATCCGCTTCGAGGGCTGGAGCAGATGGACCTGGTCTGTATCGACGACGGCCATCTGCTCGCTGGTGACGACGGCAAGGAGGAGGCCCTGTTCCATTTCATCAACCGCCTGCGTGCCGAGCAGGGCAGCCTGCTCTTCGCCAGCCGGGACCGGCTTCGCCGTCTGCCGTTTCGCCTGCCGGACCTGGCGTCGCGGCTCGCCTGGGGCCTGCGTCTCGAGCTCCAGCCCCTGGAGGACGAAGACAAGCGGCAGGTGCTCGACCACCATGCCGAGTCCCTGGGCGTGGCGCTTCCGCAGGAGGTCACCGACTACCTGCTCAGCCACGGTGCCCGGGACATGGCGACCCTGCTCGGCACCGTGACCCGTCTGCAGCAGGCGGCCTTCCGTGAAAAGCGCCGCATCACCGTGCCCCTGGCTCGCCGGCTCATGAGCGCCTGAAGGCGGCGCGCTCCCGGTCGCATGCCGGGCAAAAAAATGGGCCCCGAAGGGCCCAGGCCGGGTTGCAGAAACTGGTTTCTACGAGCGCATGTCTCAGCGAAAGTCCTGCGTGTTGTCGATCGTCAGGCCATCTTCCGTGAGTCGCAGTTCGAATCGCGACCGGCCCAGCATGGCCTCGTAGGCCTCGGTCATGGCTTCGACGTCCATCTCGAGGTTGCTGGTCGGTTCAGCGCTGTAGCGTTGCTGGGTCCCCACCTGCCGTTGCATCCGCGCCAGCTGGCCGGCGTCATAGTCGGCCGACAGGAAGATGCCGTCGGGGTCGCCGTCGGCTTCCAGGAAATCCTTGAGGCCGTCTTTCTCGCCCTTGCCCAGGGAGATGCCGATCGCATCCTTGCTCATGACCGCATAGGCCTCGAATTCGGGGGTGACGACGGTCATGATTTCCTGGGGTACCTCGACCGGGTCGCCGCCGGGCTCGATCTGCAGTTCCTCGAAGCCGGGGATCATCATTGACGCCATGCCGATGACCATCTGCGGGCTCTCCATCTCGAGCGCCACGCGCCCCCGCGCGCCGCCCGGATCCATGGACGCCGGGTCGAATTCGCTGACTTCGGCGCGGAATCCCTTCAGGTTGCCGATGAACGGTGGCAGGGGTTGATCCAGGTTCTGGGCCATCTGGGCGACCTGGGCATTGAGCGCCTGCAGCTGGGGGCACTGGAACGGCACCGCCGCCATGGCGCTGGAGCTCTCGCGCAGGAACGTGACCACCCGGCCCATCTGGAGGTTCAGGGAAATCGTCGCCACGCGCCCGGGGTCCGAAGAGGCCGGCGGCACGTCGCCGACGAGCCGCGCGAGTTCCCCGCCGAGCCAGGCGTTGGTTTCCAGCTGATAGCGGACGCCGACCCGGTCCGCCGTGACCTCGGTGGCGCCGGCCACCATCCGGGGGACGAAAGTGGTCACGAGCCGGGCCTCCCGCTCACACGCGGGGTCGATGGCTGCCGGATCGAAGTCGCCCATGTCGGCCATCCAGGTTGCCGTCAGGCTGTCGGCCTCGAACAGCTCTTCCGTGACCCGGGCCAGGTCGAGATAGCCGGAGCCGTAGGGCGAAAAGCCCTTGTCCCGATTGAGTTCCGCCAGGGTTGCAGGCGCCAGGGGCTCCGCCGGCATTTCCAGGCCGAGCAGCCGGGGCAGAAACTCCGCTTCGCGGCTCCGGGGCGCCGCCGCCAGGACGAAATGGTCGTCGAGAATGGCCACGTAGATGCCCATGGGATTGTCCGGCTCCGCCGCGCGCCAGTAGTCCACGCCCTGGAAGGTCTCCTCGGGAATGGGGACCCCGGAATTGGCCTCGACGCGGGCGACCATGGCGCGCACGGCGCCGGCATCGGTCAACCCCGCACGAAGCACGGGAAAGAGACCCTGTCCATAAACGACGCTCATCTGCTCCAGCGAGAAGCCCAGGCTCTCCAGGCCCTCCCGATTCAGCTTGCCGTCGAATTCGGCAAGAAGCGCATCGAGGAGTGCCTCGGTCTGGGGATCGTCGATCTCGGCAGACCCCTGCGCGAGATCCGTGCGAAAGCCGTGCAGGGCCGCCTGGAACTGTTCCATGAACGGGCTCATGCGCAGCAGGTAGGCATCCGTCACTTCCGGCGGAACGGCATCCAGGTTGGCCGCGACAAAAGGCGTGTCTGCGGGGATGTAGCGCAGCAGGGGGTTGTTCGCGGTCTCCGGTTCGGCCTGGCCGCCGCAGGCGACCAGGAAGCAGGCGCCGGTTGCGGCGGCCAGGCTCAGGGGGAGTCGGTTCATGGTGCGTCGTCCTCGATATCGGGCTGATTCAATCAACATGTTAGGTGTTATACCACAGTACAACACTATGCACAACAGCCGGTTGACGGAAAACAGTGCGGAACGCTCCCGGTCATCGCCCGGTCAGAGGCAGGTCGTCAGCCCCGTAGGGCAGCCCGGAGGGCCTCCAGGCGTTCCGGTGTGCCCGAGTCGTACCAGGCGCCCCGGTGGAGCTCTCCCGTGACGAGGTGCTCGTCCGCGGTTCGCTTCAGCAAACCGGTGATGCGCCAGCGGCCGGCCTCGCAGCCCTCAAAAAAGCGGGGGTGGTAAACCGCGATGCCGCTGAACGTGAATCGGGGTTCACCCGTGCTGCGCAGGCGGCCACCGCTGAGCGCGAGGTCCCCGCGCGGATGGTGCGCCGGATTCGGGACCATGACCAGGTGGGCGTAGTCGCACTTGACGTGGCGCAGCCGCGCCAGGCCGAAGTCGGTCCAGATGTCGCCGCTGATGACGGCGAAGGGCGCCGAACCGAGCAGGGGCAAAGCCTGGAAAATGCCGCCGCCGGTTTCGAGGGCCTCGGGTGGCTCCTCCGAATACCGGATGGAAAGATTCCAGCGGCCGCCGTCACCCAGGGCGGCGGGCAGCTGGTCGGCGAGATGCCCCGTATTGATGACCACTTCACGGAAACCGGCCCGGGCCAGGTTCTCGAGGTGGTATTCGATCAGCGGTTTGCCGCCGACCTCCACGAGGGGTTTCGGGGTGTGGTCCGTCAGGGGGCGAAGCCGTTCACCGCGGCCGGCGGCGAGAATCATGGCGCGCACGCGAGTTCCTCCAGCAGGGCGTGGAAATCCCGGAACTCCGGGTAGCGCGGCAACACGTCCTGCACGTAGCCCCAGAATCGGGGCAGGAGCTCGAGGTAGCCCGCTTTGCCGTCCCGGTAATTGAGCCGGGCGAAGATGCCGAGAATCTTGAGATTGCGTTGCAGCCCCATCCAGTCCACGGCACGAACCCACTGGTCGGCCGGGTATTCCGGAAGGGTCCGGGCGCGAAACGCCTCCATCCAGCCCTCGAGGCGTGCCCGGGGCCAGGGGATGTAGCGGTCCCAGAGCAGCGAGGCGAGATCGTAGCTCAGGGGACCGTGCACCGCGTCCTGGAAATCGATCACGGCGAGCTGACCACCGGGTTGCACGAGCAGGTTGCAGGAGTGAAAGTCCCGGTGCACGAAGCCCCGGGGCTGTCGTTCCGCCGACACCAGCAGACGCGTTGCCAGGTCCTCCCAGAGATCGAGTTGCGCGCAGCTCAGGCGTATGCCCTTGTGGCGGCCCAGGTACCACTCGGGAAACAGCTCGAGTTCCTGTTGCAGCCGGGGGCGGTCGTAAGGCGGCAGCGTGTCGGCGGAAATGTCCTCGGCCAGGCGGTGCAGCAGGTCGAGCAGGCCGGGAAACCAGCGTTCCGGGGCCTCCGCCGAGAGCTCGTCGCGGAGCAGCCGGTCGCCCAGGTCCTCGAGGACCAGGAATCCCCGGATTCGGTCTTCGGCGAGAATGGCCGGCACCGGGATCCCGCCCGATGCGAGGGACCCGGACACCTCGATAAAGGGTTCCAGGTCCTCGTTGCCCGGTGGCGCATCCATGAGCACCCAGTGCTCGCGACCGTCGCGCAAGCGGAAGTAGCGGCGAAAACTGGCGTCCCCGGCCAGGGGTTCGATACGGAGCGCAGGCCGGTCCAGGGCGTGTCGGGCCCAGTCCAGGCCTTCGCTGGCGCGGTCGTCCTCGCTCAGCATTGCGGGGGCGTTTGCCGGATCGACGGGGGGTGCGTTCATGCGGCGCATTGTAGCCGTGGCCGAACCGGAGCGCAGTTCGATCCGGCGTCACCGGGAGCCCTGTTCACCGTGCCGGAGGTTTAATCCGTACCAATTTGGTACCATATCCAGGTAAACGGTAAAGGCAGGACGAACTGCCGGACAATTTTCAGGGCCAATCCGCATGTTACGCATCAGCAAGCTGACCGATTACGCGATCCTCGTCATGGTGGAACTGACCGCCCATCGCGACGAGGTGCTCAGCGCCCAGTCGCTGGCGGAGCGCTGTGGTCTCGAGGCGCCGACGGTCAGCAAGGTGTTGAAGGCCCTGGTCCGGGCCGGGCTGGTGGAGTCGTTTCGCGGCGCCAATGGTGGATACCGGGCCCACGGCGCTCCGGAGAGCGTGAGCATCGCGGCTGTCATCGACGCCATCGAGGGGCCGATCGCCATGACCGAGTGCAGTGTCCACGAGGGCCTGTGCACGGTGGAGGCCAGTTGCAGTGCCCGGGACAACTGGCAAAAAGTCAGCCGGGCGGTGGCCGAAGCCCTCGAACGGGTCAGCCTGGCAGACATGAGCCGGCCTGCAGACGCGGGCAGGTTCGTCCCCACGGGCCTGGAGATCGCCACCCTCGGCGCCTGAACTTGAGTTTGAACCCGTACCTGAACAGAACGCATGAACTTCGGACGCCGAGCGTCCACCCATGATCGAGGAATGACATGAGCACGAGCGAACAGACCGTAGAACAGCAGCTTGGTGGACGCCTGGAAGGGCGCTACAAGCACGGCTTCATCACGGACATCGAAGCCGACTCCCTGCCCCCGGGGCTGAACGAGGGCGTGATTCGCGCCATCTCGGCCCGCAAGGAGGAGCCGGAATGGTTGCTCGAGTGGCGCCTGCGCGCCTATCGGAAGTTCCTGAAAATGACGGAGCCGCAGTGGGCGCACCTGAACATCGAGGCCATCGATTTGCAGGGCATCTCCTACTTTTCGGCGCCCAAGTCCGACAAGGATCGCCCCCAGTCCCTGGACGAGGTCGATCCAAAGCTGCTGGAAACCTACGACAAGCTCGGCGTGCCCCTTCACGAGCGCGCGAAGCTCGCGGGCGTGGCCGTGGATGCGGTCTTCGACTCCGTGTCCGTGGGCACCACCTTCAAGAAGGAGCTGGAAAAAGCCGGCGTCATCTTCTGCTCCTTCGCCGAAGCCGCCCGGGAACACCCGGAGCTCGTCCGCAAGTACCTCGGTAGCGTCGTGCCGCAGCAGGACAACTATTTTGCCGCGCTCAATTCCGCGGTGTTTTCAGACGGCAGTTTCGTCTATGTGCCGAAAGGTGTGCGTTGCCCCATGGAGCTCAGCACCTACTTCCGCATCAATGCGGCGGAAACGGGCCAGTTCGAGCGCACCCTGGTGATCGCCGACGAAGGGGCCTACGTGAGCTACCTGGAAGGGTGCACGGCACCCATGCGCGACGAGAACCAGCTGCACGCGGCCGTGGTCGAGCTGGTGGCCCTGGAGGGCGCCGAGATCAAGTACTCCACGGTGCAGAACTGGTATCCCGGGGACGAGGACGGCAAGGGGGGCATCTACAACTTCGTCACCAAGCGCGGTGACTGCCGCGGTGACCGGTCCCGCATTTCCTGGACCCAGGTCGAGACCGGATCCGCCATCACCTGGAAGTACCCGAGCTGCGTGCTGCGCGGCGATGACTCGGTTGGCGAGTTTTACTCCGTGGCGCTCACCCACAACCACCAGCAGGCGGACACGGGCACGAAGATGATCCACCTGGGCAAGAACACGAAGAGCACGATCATTTCCAAGGGCATCTCGGCAGGGCAGGGGTCGAACGCCTACCGGGGCCTGGTCAAGGTCGGCAAGCACGCGGAGAACGCCCGCAACTTTACCCAGTGCGATTCCATGCTCATCGGCAAGCGGTGCGGCGCCCATACCTTCCCCTACATCGAGGTGCAGAATCCAACGGCGAAGGTGGAGCACGAGGCGACGACCTCGCGCATCGGTGAAGACCAGCTGTTCTACTGCCAGCAGCGCGGCATCGACGAAGAGGACGCGGTGAGCATGATCGTGGACGGCTTCTGCAAGCAGGTGTTCAAGGAGCTGCCCATGGAGTTTGCGGTGGAGGCCAAGGCGCTGCTGGAGATCAGTCTCGAGGGTGCGGTGGGCTGAACGAGGCATTAACTTATAATCCAGAATATTAATACGCGAAAAAATATACGTATATTAAGCAGGTTGCGACTCGCAGTGAAACGCAGCCAGAAAACACTTTAAGTAGGTCAATACTTATGTTGAATATCAGTAATTTGCAGGCAAGTGTTGAGGGAAAAAATATCCTCAAGGGACTGGATCTCGAGGTCAAGCCGGGCGAGGTTCACGCCATCATGGGCCCGAATGGGTCGGGGAAAAGCACGCTCGGCAATGTGCTGGCCGGACGCGAAGGCTACGAGGTGACGGCCGGTTCCGTGGATTACCTGGGCAAGAACCTGCTGGAACTCGACCCGGAAGAGCGCGCCTGCGAGGGCGTCTTCCTGGCCTTCCAGTACCCCGTGGAAATCCCGGGGGTGAACAACACCTACTTCCTGCGCGCGGCGCTCAATGCCCAGCGTAAATACCGGGGCGAAGAGGAACTCGACTCGGTGGCGTTCCTGAAACTCGTCCGCGAGAAACTCAGTGTCCTGCACATCGGTGATGAATTGCTGCACCGCGCGGTGAACGAAGGGTTCTCCGGCGGTGAGAAGAAGCGCAACGAGATTTTCCAGATGGCCGTGCTGGAACCGAAGCTGGCCATTCTCGATGAAACGGATTCGGGACTGGACATCGACGCGCTCAAGTCCGTGGCCGAGGGCGTCAACCGCCTGCGCAGTCCGGACCGCGCCATCATCCTCGTCACCCACTACCAGCGTCTGCTGGACTACATCGAGCCGGATCACGTGCACGTGCTGGCCGGGGGCCGCATCGTCACCAGCGGTGGACCGGAGCTGGCCCATCGCCTCGAGGAAGAAGGCTACGCCTGGCTGGAAGACGGCGGTGTCGCCGAGGTGGCGGAGGCGTCATGAATCACGCGACGAACCCCGAGACCGGAACGGATCGCGGTCAGGGCGCAACCATCGCCGTTCCGGCATGGCTCCAGGACCTGTCCAGCCGGGCGGGTGAACGCTTCGAATCCCACGGGTGGCCGCACAAGCGCCTGGAGGACTGGAAGTACACGCCCCTGACCGGCCTGGCGGCGCTGGATCACGCCGAAGCTGAAGCCGGTGCCGGCGCCGACCTGAACGACATCCGGTCCCTGGACCTGGGCGGTGCGCCGGCGCTTGGCTGGTCACCGGATCGGTCTCCCGAGGTGCGGGGCACGCTGCCCGACGGCGTCCGTATCCTCGGCCTCGAGGCGGCCCTGGACGCCATGGGGAATCGGCTCAAGCCCCTGCTCGAGGGACTGGATACCGATGCGCCGTCCCTGGCCATGTCCGCCCTCAACACCGCCCGGCTCGGTTCCTCCCCCTCGAGCGCCGCGGTGGTGATCGTCGTGGAATCGGGTGTGGATGCGGGAACCCTCGCCGTCGAATGGACCCGATTCGGCGCGTCGAACGCGCTGGACAATGCCCGGGTGATCGTTCTGCTTGGTGAGGACGCGAGCCTGGACCTCGTGGAACACCACGCAGGCGCCGGCATGCTGAACATGGTCAACCAGTTCGAACTGCATCGCGGCAGCCGGCTTCGCCATGCGCGGTTGCAGGATCAGCAGGCGTCGAGTTGGCTGATCACGCGAACCGAGCTTTTCCAGGGGCAGGACAGCGAATTCGAACAGGCAAGCCTCGATATCGGCAAAGGCCTGGCGCGGCACGACCTGCGCACCCGCCTCGCCGCCACCGGGGCGCGCTGCGTGACCCTGGGCGCCTATCTGCCCACGGGAGATGCGCATGTCGACCATCACCTCGACGTGCGCCACGAGGCGCCCGGCTGCAACAGCGAGCAGGTGTTCCGGGGCGTGGTCCACGATCGGGGCACGGCCGTGTTCAACGGTCGCGTCCACGTGTTGCCCGGGGCGGACGACAGCGAGGCGCACCAGTCGAACCAGAACCTGTTGCTCTCCCGCGAGGCGGAAGTGAACACCAAGCCCGAACTCGTCATCGAGGCGGACGAGGTCGTGGCCAGCCATGGCGCCACCGTGGGCCAGCTCGACGAACGCGCCGTCTTTTACCTGCGAAGCCGCGGCGTTTCCGAACCCCTGGCGCGTCGCATGCTGACCGGCGCCTTCTGCCGGTCCGTGGTCGACGCCATCGGCAATGAAACGGTACGCGAGGCCCTCCGCGAGCGCCTCGAAGCAAAACTGGAGAATGCTTCATGAACCAGCCGGCAGAACAGCTCAAAGCAGACCGGCAGAACGACACGGCCGCCGACGCCCCCCTGGCGGCCCTGGACATCGAGCGGGTGCGGGCGGACTTCCCCATCCTGCAACGCGAGGTCAACGGCAAGCCCCTGGTGTACCTGGATACGGCGGCATCGGCCCAGCGGCCGCAGCAGGTGATCGACGCGGTGTCCGGGTTCTACGCCGAGCACAACGCGAACATTCACCGCGGCGTGCATCGGCTCAGCCAGGAGGCCACGGACCTGTACGAGGGCGCCCGGGACACGCTGGCCCGTTTCATCAACGCGCCGTCCCGTGACGAACTGGTGTTCACCCGGGGCACGACCGAGTCCATCAACCTGGTGGCCCAGGCGTACCTGAGGCCCCGGATCGAGCCGGGCGACCAGATCATCGTGTCGCGCATGGAGCACCACTCGAACATCGTTCCCTGGCAAATGCTGTGCGAGCAGACCGGCGCCGAGCTGAAGGTGATTCCCTTCAACGAGCGGGGCGAGCTGGAGATGGACGCCTACCGCGACCTGCTCAATCCCCGGGTCAAGCTCGTCGGCATCGTGGCGGTCTCCAACGCCCTGGGCACGATCAACCCCGTGGCCGAGATGGCCCGGATGGCGGCTGAATTCGACATTCCCCTCCTCGTGGACGGGGCCCAGGCGACGCCCCATGGGACCGTGGATGTCCAGGCCATGGGCTGCACCTTCTTCTGTTTCTCCGGCCACAAGATGTACGGCCCGACGGGCATCGGCGGACTCTGGGCCCCCATGGACGTGCTCAAGGCCATGGCGCCCTACCAGGGCGGCGGCGAGATGATCCGCACCGTCTCCTTCGAGAAAACCGAGTACAACGATCCGCCGGGCAAGTTCGAGGCCGGTACGCCCAACATCGCCGGGGCCATCGGGCTGGGCGCGGCGGCCACCTGGCTCGAGGGCCTGGGCCTGGATACGGTGGCGGCCTACGAGGCGGACCTGCTCACCGCCGGAACGGAGCGCCTGCTGCAGGTCGAAGGCCTGAACGTCGTCGGCACCGCCCGGCACAAGGCAGGTGTGATTTCCTTCACCATCGAGGGCATTCATCCCCACGACATCGGTACCATCATCGACCACTACGGGGTGGCGATCCGCACCGGGCACCACTGCGCCATGCCCGCCATCGCCCAGTTCGGTCTGCCGGCCACGGCGCGAGCGTCGCTCGGGGTGTACAACACGGTGGAGGAATTCGACGTGCTGGCCGACGCCCTCGAACGAACCCGGGAAATGTTCGCATGAGACCTCGCCCGAGTTGAATCCGGCCGGTCGCCCTTGGAGAATGCAGTAACGCAACAGCTGGGCGGGGCGGCACACATCAATTCAGGCATCGTTTCAGACAGCATCGGCTTCCTTGCCAGCATCTTCGGCCGATTCTCGGAGCAGATCGGCCGGCTGCGGCATGGCTGGCGGGAAACGCCGTCCCATCGAAACCTGGTTTTCACCTCCGCGGGTGACCGGTCGGATTTCGATCGGAACTGGGTGGGGCCCGGACAGGAGTTCGACCTGTTCGTCGTGTACTACGGCGATGACGACGAGCGTTTCGAGCGGTACCGGCGAAAGGCGCGCTGGATCATTCGACGAAAAGGTTCGAAGTATCAGAATTTCCGCCACTTCTATCACGCCAACCCGGAAATCATCGGGCGCTATCGTCGCTTCTTCATCCTGGACGACGACCTGGTTTTCAATGGCGGCCATGCCGCCATCAACCGCATGTTCGCCGTGGCCAGGCGCTATGGCCTGGCCATCAGCGGCCCCAGTTTCACCCCCGACGGCAAGGTGTCTCACGATATCAACGCTCACCGGCCCGGTGTCGCGCGGGCTTACACCAACTTCGTCGAGGTCAACGCCCAGCTGTTTTCCCGGTCGGCGCTGGATCGCCTCATGTACTGGCTGACCCCGGAACTCGTCGGCTGGGGCATCGATTTCCTGGCCACCTGGGCCAATGGCCTCGAACGCCGGGACGCCTACGCCGTGGTGCACGAAGTTCGCTGCAGAAATCCCCATGATCACGACCGGGACCACCGGCGGGAGCTCGACCTGATTCCGGAGGTCGATCAGCGCGAGGCCATCTGGGAGGCCTACGCCCGGTCCATCGGCTGTCCGGTGGAATTCGAAAGGATCGAATATGCCGCCGTGGCCGATCGCCGCGTGACGCAGCCGGTCCTCTCGTGAACCGTTCGAAGGACAGCCCCGCGCAGAGCGATACGGCCATGCCGCGCACGCAGCGCCTGGTCCGGGAGGCCCGTGCCCGGCTGGCGAAGTGGCGGGGGCTGCAGGATCTGCTGACCGCCAGCGCCGCCTGGCGAACCCTGGGGCCGATGCTGCGGGGCTGGATGTCGCCCGCCACCCTGGGAAGCGGGCGCACGATCCTCGAGGATCTCGAGGAAGCGCAGGCGGGCGTGGACGCCTCGCTGACGTTACTCGAAGCCGACCTGGTTCCCGCGGAGGTGCTCTGGGAAATGTCCGAGCTCGCCCTGGCGCAGGAGCCTGCGGTCTCCGTGCTCGTGACGAACCGGGATGGCGCCGAGGCGCTGCAGTCTTTCCTGGGCAGCTACGCGGCGCATCATGGCCCCGCTGTCGCCGAACTGGTCATTCTCGATCACGCCTCGGACGACGACAGCGTCGAGGTCGTGCGGGCCTGGATGGATCGCCTCCCCATTCAGCTGCTGCGCTGCAACCGGAACCAGCGCTTCGGCGTGGCCAACAACCTCGCCCGCCGCTATGCACGCGGTCGGATACTCGTGTTCGCCAACAACGATCTTCGCTTCGATGAGCCCGTGATTTCCGCGCTGGTGGAGGCGCTCCGGGACGAAACGGTCGGGCTGGCCGGGGCCGAGTTGTGGTACCCGGACGCGCAGGGGCGGCGAAGCGACCGCTGCCAGCATCGGGGGATCCGGTTTCGCGCGGACGCCTCGGCAGGTTTCCAGCGGCCATTCAATGTGCAGGAGGGCGTGCCGTCCGGCGCCAGCGCCCTCGCCGAAACAGCCGAAATCGAGGCTGAAGGCGACAGCGGAATCCCGGGGCCGGTGCCCGCCGTCACGGCCGCCCTGGCCGCCTGCCGAACGGAGGACTTCGACGCCATCGGCGGATTCGTTGCGGACTACGACTACGGGTTCGAGGACGTGGACCTGGCGCTCACGCTTTTGCGGCAACTGGGCAAGGGTTCGGTGGTGTGCGGTGTCGGCGCCGTGCACCAGGAATTCGGCACGCAGCACCGTGAGCCGGAAGCACGCCTCGCCGAGCGGCGCGCGGACAACGCCCGGTTGCTAAGGAGCCGGCACGGTGCGTGGCTGGCGAGACAGGTTGTCAGGTCCCAGCTGAGTGGCGCCGTATCCGGCGAACCAGCCTCGTCCCCGGCGCCCACTGGTCACGGGGAACCGGCAACCTGGCACGAGGCGCCGATCCCGGTGCGATTACCGCCCGGGCAACGCCCCTCCGAGTCGCCCCCCGCGGGCCTGGCGCCTCTTGCCGCCGGGTCCCGGGTCGATCCGGAAGGCTTTCCGGGCCTGTGGCTGGTCGACGATCCGGCGGAGCTCGCCTCGCCACCTCCCCGCGGCGCGCTGAGCCTGGCCCGCGTGCGCCCTGACACCGCGGACGACTGGCTGGCGACGCCGGGTTTCCGGCACGCAGACGTGGTGCTGTGCGATGAAGCCGACGACGTCGGGCGGCTCGCCCGGCAGTCGCGGGCCCTGGTGCTGCCGACGCCCGGCCTCGGGGGTCCCGGATTCGAAGCGCTGTCCTGGCTGCCCGGCGTGATCGAGGCATGGATCAACCGGCCGGGCCTCGCGCTGAAAACGGCGACGCCCGACGAAGCGGAACGGCAAAGCTGGGGCGATTTCCACTTTGCCGAGGCCCTGGGGCGGGCGCTGCGGGACCTGGGATACCGGGTGCGTAACGACATCCTCCCGGACTGGCACCGGCCCGCCTTCATGCCGGATGACCTCAGCCTGGTCCTTCGGGGCCTCGAGGGGTCGACGGAGCGCTTCGACGGGGTCAACCTGCTGTGGCTCATTTCTCACCCGACGCGAGTGAGCGATGCGGAGCTGGAGCGCCACGACCATGTCTTCGTGGCGTCCGACCCCTATGCCCAGCTCCTCGCTTCACGCCTGCAGACCCCGGTGAGCGCCTTGCTGCAGTGCACCGAGCCGGAGCGCTTTCCCTTCGTGGACCGTCCCGGGGCGCCGGATCGCCGGGTGTTTGTCGGCAACTCGAAAGGATACTTTCGCCCCATCGTGAAGGCGGCCCTGGAAGCCGGGGAACCCGTGGAGATCTGGGGCACCTGGTGGCACGAACATATCGACGAGTCCCTGATCCGCGGCGAGGCGGTACCGAACGAGGAGTTGGGGGCGCTTTACGGCAACAGTGGCGTGGTGCTGAACGACCACTGGCCCGACATGGCGCGCCTGGGCTTTCTCTCGAACCGCCTCTTCGACGTTGCGTCCACCGGGTCGCTGATCGTCTCGGATCCGGTGCGAGGACTGGGGGCGGTGTTCGGCGACCAGGTCGTGGTGGCGGATCAGTTGCCCGAGGGTTTCCCGTCGCTCGACGCCGGGATCGTGGCGGACCGGGAGGGGCGTCGCGCCCTGGCTGAGACCATCTCGCGGCATCACACCTTCGAACAGCGGGCCCGGACCATCGCCCGGGTGGTCCGGGACCTGGCCCCGGGCGGCTTTACCGTTCCGAGCGAAATCCCCTGAACCAGCCGGACAGGCCCGGGGACGGTGTGTCCTGCGCCGCGGTCTCGGCTTCCTCGAGCAGCGCCTTGAGCCGGCGGATCAGTGCGCCCGCCACCTCGTCGCCCACGTGGGTGATCCGGTAGCGTGCCCGGATGTCGGCCACCGGGCCGTCGAGCCCAAGCTCGTCGAGAAAGTGCAGTTGGGGATCATTCGTCGTGAAGTAAAACACCCCGTCGGACGCCAGCTCGGCGTTGCTGCCGCTCGGTTTCACCGCAACCGTCGATCCGTCGGCCTGCCGCAGCGTCACCTCCAGGTCCTGGAGGATCACGGGCTGGTTGAGGGGGTCGAGGCGAAACCGTTTCAGCGTGCCGAGGAGGCGAGCGTCGTCGAAGCGCAGGTCCACGGTGCGGCTCGACGATGTGATTCCTTGCTCGATGGCCTCTTCTCCGTTGAATCCCCTCCCCGAATCGACGAAGAGCTCCGCGGCAAGGGGTGGGACCTTGGCCTGCGCAAACTGCACGGCGTACAGGCTGCGGTTGGTTTCCGCGGCGAGCTTCCACTGGCCGGCCTCGAACGCCCAGAGCGCGAGCGCCTTGGTCGGACTGATCCAGCCGGGCGCGAGTCGACGGGCCTCGACGGCATGCTCGATGGCGGTGTCCCGTTCATCGTCTTCGTAGTGGAGCGTCGCCAGCTCCCAGTGGAGAAAGGGATCGTCGGGAAGGCGCCGGCTCCAACCCTGCAGCCAGGCTTTCAGTCCCGGCCGATCCTGCTTTGCCTCGAAGACCCGCATGCCCTGGTGGAACAGGTCCGTACGCTGCTTCGCAACTTCGAGCAGTGCGTCCAGCTGCCGGATCTGCGCTGGCGCATCGGCCCCTGGCAGATCGTCGGGAAGCACCGCGGAGGGCAACGGTTCGCCGGCTTGCTCGCCGGACGGGTCCGGCGCCGTGGTCGCGTCCAGCCGGAGCGGGCCCTGGCGCTTCAGCAGGTTTTCCCACACCGCCTGGGCGCGCTCGACCAGCTCGTCGCCCAGGGCATGGGCGTTCAGGGATTCGCGGACATCGGGCTCCAGGGGCGGCGCGTGATGCACCAGGCTGCGATCGAAGAAGTCGCCGGCCTGTTCGGCGTGCAGGACACCGTCCGCGATCTCGGTCGGGAACAGGGTGTCGAGCGCGGCGGCGACTGCCCGTTCCAGGTGTTCCGGCTCGCCGTTGAAGAGCAGCAGGGGAAAGGACGCCGCGTCGAGGGCGGCGAGCAGGCGCTCGTTGTACGCGCACCAGAGCGCGACACCGGCTTCGATCGAGGTGTCATCCCGCCGCTGGAGCGACTTCGCGACCGGGAGCGGGTGACGGAAAATGCCGAGTTTGCCCAGGCCGGGGATCGTGCCCGTCCAGGCGTCGAGCACGAGCAGGGTGCGCGGGTCCTTCAGGAGCCAGGGTTTGCCCGACGCGGCGAGTTCGTCCGTGAGGCGCCGGATGTCCGCCTGGTGCTGCGGCGCGGTGACCACGTGCTCCGGCGGCACGTTCCAGTCCCCGCCATTGGCGCGCAGCAGGGCCTCGTTGATGGCCGAGGCGGCGAGGTTTTCCCGGTTGCCCTTGAGGTTGTAAGGGTTCCACTCGTCCACGTCGCCCACGGCAAAACCCGCGCATTCGAGCATGCCCGCCAGGCAGCTGGTGCCGCTGCGGTGCATGCCGAGGACGAGCAGGCCGGGGTTTTCTGGGGCGGGGCTTGGCATGGACGATCGTGGTGGTATGGAACGCTGGGCAGTATCTCACTCCCCGCCGGTCATGCCCACACCGCGAAGTTGCCGGGGCTGCCTACCGAGTCTCGGAAGCGGTCCGCAGCATCTCGCGGACCCGTTCGCGCCAGCATTCGGGGCCATGCGGGTGCTGCAGCCAACGGTCCCGCACGGTGCCGGCATTGTCCCGAAGCCCTGCCAGGCGCTCGACGCCGTGATTCACCGCGTCCGCGATGCCACCCGGACTCAGGGAGTCGATGGCCGGCGCCGCGCCCCCCAGCGACTCGTAAAGCACGCGCATGGTGGATCCGGCCGGGACCAGGGGGATGACACCGGCGCAGAGGCATTCGAGAAAGATGCCCGAGCCGATGGTCTCGTAACGTTCGCCATAAGGCAGGAGCATGAGGTCTGCTTCCAGAATCGCCCGGTCATAGGCCGGTTGATCGAGGTGTGCCGGCATCAGCTGGATGTCACGAGCCGTGAGCCGGGCGTTCAGTTCGTCCGGCGCCATCCCGAGGTGCGCCCCGGCGAGTTGTTCATTCAGGCGGACACACCACTGACCCGGCGGCAACTCGGCGCTCAGCAGGTAATCGGCGAGGAGTCCCGGATTGTGCACCGGGCGTGAGGCGCCCAGGGCGAGGAAGCGCGGCTTTGCGCCCCGGAGTTGCCGGTCGGCGTTACCGGCCAGGCGTGCCGCCGCAGGGTAGGGGGCGACCCGGACGGAAAGCCGGTGCTGGTCCGGCACGCCGAATCCGAGGGCCTGGAGGTCATCGGCGATCGCCGGGGACTCAACGAAGATCTGCACCGGTGTGTCGCCGGCGGCCAGGATGGTGGCGGCGCGCCGGAAGGCGCTCGCGACCAGTTCCCGGTCGTCGCAATCCGGCACCGGCCAGGTCTCCATGACGCCAATGATCGTCCCTTCCACGGAAGGCGCGGCGCTGACCGCCCGGGCGATGGCGGGCAGGGTCAGGAAACGGGCCGTCGGGAACACCGCGAAGCGTGGCTTCGTCAGCCGAAGGGCGTGGGCAAGGGTGTCCTCGAGGTAACGGGTGTAGCGATCAAGGATTTCAGCGTCCACGCTGAAGCCGGTACCGACGAAATGATCAGAAACGGGGAACAGGCTGTGCCACCCGGGTGACCGTTTTCCGGACCAACCCCGGTGATGGAACACGGCACTCGACAGACCTTGCGCTTTCGCCAGCGAGAGGTAGTGTTCGGTGAGCAAGGCGAAATGTCCGCGGCGATCCGCCATCCGGGGTTCGAAAACGGCCAGGTTGGCGGGCGCCGCCTCCCTGGCCAGGCTGTCCCGGGAAGTCAGGGCTTTATGAATTTCGTCTGCGGACCTGCGAATGAATTCGCTCCGGAGATCTTCAGCGACCATGATTGCCTTCCTCCCGGTCCTGTTGCCGTGCCTGCCGAAGCTGGTTTTCCAGGAGAAGCCGCTGCGGGACCGCGTCCTGTCCCCAGCGATGCCGCGCCACCCGGGGCCGGGTGGACAGGCCGAGCCAGGTATCGCACACCGCGCCGATGTCCAGGGCGATGCCCCCGCGACCTGCGATGACGTCGCAGTAAACCTTGCCGCAGATCCCGGCGCCCACGAAAAAGACCTGGCCCGGAAACGCGGGTTCGAGTTCTTCCAGTAACTGGTCATAGCGATCGGGAAAGTGGGGTGACCACTCGGGGTCACGGCGCAGATGGCGCAGGGGTACGGGGTAAGCTGTCACGTCGACGCCGGAGGCCTCGAAAGCTTTGGCCAGTTCCGGCCGACCGGTGACCAGGCCGATGTTCGGTTGGTTCGTCGCGAGCTGTGCGAGAAACCCGGACTCTAGCCAGTCGAAGTGAATCCAGGCGGAAGCCAGGAGCGCCTGCCCGGGCCAGTCAAAGCCCGCCATCCAGTGGCCGAGCTGGATCAAACGGCGGGCACTGTCCGGATCCAGCTGTTCGCATTCCTCAGGGCGCAATGCGAGATTCAGCTGCGCCCAGGCGACGATTTCCCGGTCGCCGAGCTCCGCCGGGGCCGGAGGAAAATCTGCCGCATGGACATCAGGCCGAACACCCAGCACGGCCGCTTGCCGGACCGCGCGGGCAAGGCCCTCGGCCAGCGCGTCAATGCGCGGTTGCGTAAGCCGTTGCCCGAAGTGCGTGGTGAGGTAGGCCTCAGTCCACGGGTCGGCGAGATCTGGCCAGTTCAGCATGACCCCCTCGCCGTCGCCGATCCTCAATACGGACAGGCCCCGGCGGTCCGCGATTCCGTTGAGCACGAGGTCCGCTGCGCGATCCGCGCTCGCCACGGACAGCTTGTCAACGCTCATGGTCGGCTCGGTGCCTGCTTCGGACCTTCGGGCTGCCCTTCGCGGAGGGCCCTAAGGTCGGGATCGTCGAAGGTGAAGTTGCGGGCATCCTCGCCAAAGGCGTCGAAGAAGCCGGTGACCAGTTCTTTGCGCACGGCGGGGTCCCGGTCGGTGCACCGTTCGATGAAGGTCTTCGAGTACGTCATGATCGAATGGGAAAATGCCGAAAAGGGCATTACGTCCGGCCGCCATACCAGGCCGACCGCTTCGGCGAAGCCTTTCGCGAAGCGGAGCGCTTCGGCCCGGCCGTGGATTTGGGACCTGGCGAGCTCCGGTGAGACGCACCGCAGGTTGGAAGACGTCTCGTTGGCCCGGTAGCCGTACAGGGCCTCGTCGACGAATACGTATTTCCTGCAGAAATACATGAACATGAAGGTCAGGAGATTGTCGTCGCCGCGGCGGGGCAGATCTCCCTGCAGGAACGGCATCACGGCCTGGTAGACATCGCGACTGAACAGGCTCAGGCAGAGATTGACGCGGATCGGTGACGTGTAGCGGGCGAAAATTCCCGGCCCGCTGAACTCCGCGGAGGCGCCCTTCTGGAGATACTGGTTGAAGGCGACGGCAAACGCCGGGGGCAGGGTCTGCTCAGGATCCACGAGGTGTCCGTTGCACTGAACGAAGTCCGCGCCGGCGTTCACTGCCGCGGCGTGAAGTTTCCCGAGCATTTCCGGGTCGGCGACATCGTCTGCGTCGACGGATGCAAGAAAGTCTCCGGTCGCTTCGCTCAGGGCGGATCGCCTGGCGGCCATCGTCCCCTGGTTGCGGTGATGTCGAATCACCCGGATCCGCCTGTCTCGAGACTGAAATGCTTCCAGGAGGGACAGTGACCCGTCCGTCGAGCCGTCATCCACGCACAGGATTTCTATGTCCTTCAGCGTCTGGTTCGTGAGACTCGATACGCATTCCTCGAGATATTTTTCCTTGTTGTAAACCGGCACCACGACCGACACGCGGACGGGTGCGCCGTCTGGCCGTCGCGGGTTGCGCGACTGGCGTGGCCTGAAGAGAAACCTGAGGTTCGGCCAGGAGCGGCTTTTTGGAGAGGCGGACATGGCGTTGGGGAGTTTAGCAGGACGGGATGTCCTTCCGCGGCCCGGCAGGGTTAGACTGTGGCCATGATCGAGCAGGCAACTATCCGGGTGTTCGAGGGACTGGAACGCTACCGTGAGCGTGGACTCCGCATGTTCGTCAGTTCTTCCTTCCAGACGCACAGCATCCCCCTGTTGCACCTGGTGAGTCGCTTCGACGCCTCCATTCCCGTGTTTTTCCTCGAGACCGGATTTCATTTTCCCGAAACCCGGATGTTTCGCGACGCGGTGGCGGAGCAACTGGGCCTGAACGTGGTGTCCCTCGAATCGCCGATTCAGAAGCTCGCCCAACGTGACGCCCAGGGCCGCTTTCTTTTCGCCTCTGACCCGGACGAATGCTGCTATCTCAACAAGGTGCTTCCGCTGGAGCCGGTGCTGCAGGCGCACGACGTCTGGATCGCGGGTGTTCGCCGGGACCAGACCCGGTTTCGCAGAGACCTCGCCGACGAGGTGAAGGGCCGGCACGGAACGGTGAAATTCCATCCGATGCTGGACTGGACTTCGAAGATGGTCTGGGAATACCGCAAGGCGCATGACCTGCCGGAGCATCCCCTGGAGGCGAGCGGTTACCTCAGCGTCGGCTGCATCCCCTGCACCCGGTCCTGGGGTGAGGAATCGGCGGAACGGGGCGGGCGTTGGGCC
>JAZBOL010000019.1:0-56384 GCA_036351115.1 Lysobacterales bacterium
CTCAGTTACTCGCACCAGGATTCCCGGTGGGCCGGCTGGCTGCATCGCGCCCTGGAAAACTATCGAATCCCTTCACGCATCGCGGCGACCCGGAGCGCAACCGAGCTTCGGCTCAAGCCGATCTTTCGCGACCGGGATGAACTGGCCTCGGCGGCCGATCTGTCCGCCACCATTCGCGACGCCCTCGCCGAGTCCGAATACCTGATCGTCATCTGCTCCCGGCAAGCGGCCCAATCCCGGTGGGTCAACCAGGAAATCGAGGAATTCATCCGCCTGGGGCGCATGGGCAAGATTCTCTGTTTTGCGCTCGATGATCCCAGCGAATGCCGGCCTGCGGCACTGTCCGACGTGGAGTCCCTGGCCGCCGATGTTCGGCCCGAGGCCGATGGCCGCAACGGGGCCAAGCTGAAGCTCATCGCGGGGCTGCTGGGCCTGCGCTATGACGACCTGGTGCAGCGCGATGCAGCCCGTCGACAGCGTCGGCTTGCCACGATCGCGGCTCTCGCCCTGGCAGGAATCGCCCTGACCTCCGGTTTGGCCATCTACGCGACCGTGCAACGTCAGAACGCGATTGCCGAGCGCTTACGCGCCGAGGCCATCAACGACTACCTGGTGCAGGAGATGCTCGGTGCGCCGGACCCGGCGGTGGACGGGACCGAGGTCAAGGTGGTCGACGTGCTGGACCGGGCTGCGGCCGGCCTGGAAACGGCCTTTGCGGGTCAGCCTGAACTGGAAGCCGATCTGCGCTTTACGCTCGCCGTCACCTACCGCGGCCTGGGTCTGTACGAGCGATCGGAAGCACAGGCGGCGGCAGCGCACGAATTGCGCACCGAGCTGTACGGGCCGGACCACCTGGAGACCCTGCTGGCCCTCGACCGCCTGGGCCGCGCCCAGTTTCACCTGGATCGAAATGACCAGGCGATCGAAACGCTCACCACCGCGGCCGACGGAATCGTTCGTGACCTGGGGCCGGATGCACGCGCATCGCTCGAGGCTCGTGCCGCCCTGGCCGGGGCCTATGCACGGAGCGGTGACTACCGGACGGCTGCAACGATACAAAGCGAGATACTCGCCAAGCGAAGAGCCATTTACGGCGAACTCGACAAGGAAACCATCGAGGAGACGATCAACCTGGCCAATATCCGTTCCAACCTCGGGGAAACGGACGCGGCGCAGCAGCTGTTCCTGGACGTCCTCGAGGGTCTGGCGAAAACCGGGCGCGACGATGATCAGGCGGGAATCCTCGCCCTGACCGGGCTGAGCCTCGTCCACTCGGACCGGGGCGAGTACGACATGGCGGAAGACTATGCGCGCCGGGCCCTGGCATCGGCGACCCGCGTGTATGGTGAGGACCACCCGGAAACCATTGGCATGCGCTCGAACCTGGCCAATGCGATCCGGTTTGACGGGCGGTACGCGGAGGCACTGCCGATCCTCCGGGAGGTGCTTGCGCAGCTCCGGGCGCAGCTGGGAGACCAGAACCAGGTCACGATGGCCGCGGCGCATGATGTCGCGGGGACGCTCGTCCGCATGGGACAGCACGAGGAAGCCGAGCGCATTCACCGGGAGAATCTCGACAATCGCCGCCGCGCGATGGGCCCCCGGTCCCTGTCGGTCGCCAGTACGCTCGGTGGTCTCGGCATCGTCTACTCCAACACGGACCGATGGACCGAGGCCATCGAGAGTCTGACCGAGGCGCTGGCCATACTCCGGGACAAGGTGGGCGACGGGCATCCGGAATACGCAACCACCCTTTCAAACATCGCCAGGGCCTACGAACGTTCCGGAGACTTTCAAAGCGCAGCACTCGCCCTGCGCGAGCTCGTCGTGATCGACACCCGGGCCGTTGGCGCCACGCACCGGTGGGTGATGAACGATTACCGGAGCCTCATCGAGGTGCTGGTTCGGGTCGACGCTGAAGAAGCCGAATCCTTCGCCCGGGAGCGGCTGGAGATCACCAATGAGCACTTTGCGGACGACGACCCTATCCACCTGGAAAGCATGGCGCTCCTGGGCATGACCCTTAGCGAGCAGCGCAAATTCAGCGAGGCGGAATCGCTGGTCGTTCCGGCCTATGAAGCCCTGTCCGACTCGGTGGGTATGGAGGACCGCCGGACCAATGACGCCCTGGCCTACGTGATTCGTCTGTACCAGTTGATGGAACGGCCCGAGGTTGTGGAGAAATACCAGGCTTTGACAGACCAGCGGGAAGCGGAGTGAGCATCCGCCGGATCGGACGGACGCGGCTCAGCGACGCTTCGCTTTCTTCCGGTCCGCGAACTGCTTCAGGCGCTTGCGCTTGCGCAGCTGGCGGTCCGTGAGGGTGTTTTTGCGGTCCTGGTAGGGGTTTCCACCCCCGCGAAACTCCAGGCGGACGGGGGTGCCCACCAGGCGGAAGGCCTTGATGAAGGTGTTTTCCAGGTAGCGCTTGTAGGAATCGGGGATCGTATCCGTGCGGTTGCCGTGAATGATGATGCGCGGGGGAATCTTGCCGCCCATGTGCGCGTAGCGCAGGCGCGCCGTGCGGCCCTGGGACATGGGCGGCTGGTGGGCCTCGAAGGCCTGCTGGAGCACGCGAGTCAGCTCCGGCGTGGGGATGTCCCGGGTGGCGCTGGTCCAGGCCTCGTTCACGGCCTTCATGAGCAGGTCCATGCCCGTGCCGTGGAGCGCGGAAATGCGGATCCGGCGGGCCCAGGGTACGAACTGAAGCTTGCGGTCCAGGGTCGCCAGCACCTGCTCCCGATGGTCCGGATCCAGGTTGTCCCACTTGTTCACCGCGATGACGAGTCCGCGTCCCTGCTCCAGCACGTGCGAGAGGAGCGTCAGGTCCTGGTCCGTCAGGCCCTCCTGCCCGTCGAGCATGAGCAGCACGACGTGGGCCCGCTCGATGGCCTGGAGCGCCTTGACCACGCTGAATTTTTCCACCGCCTCGTGCACCCGGGCCCGGCGCCGCACGCCGGCCGTGTCGATCAATTGATAGGCGATGCCATCACGTTCGTAGTCCACCGCGATCGTGTCCCGCGTCGTACCCGGCATGTCGAAGGCCATGACCCGCTCTTCGCCGAGCAGACGATTCACCAGGGTGGACTTGCCCACGTTCGGGCGGCCCAGGATCGCCAGGCGGCGCCGGTCGTCGTCCTCGTCTTCCGGCTCCTCGTAGGGCGGCAGCTGGTCCTCCACCGCGCGCATGAGCAGGTCGAGCCCCCGGCGGTGGGCGGCCGCGACGGGAATGGGGTCTCCGAAACCGAGGGCCGCAAATTCGGCGAGGGAAATATCCGTGTTCGTGCCGTCGGTCTTGTTGGCGACGAGCAGCACCGGCCGGTTTTCCCGGCGCAGGGTCTCCACCACCTCCTCGTCGGCGGCGGTCAGGCCGTCACGGGCGCTGACCACGAACAGCACCAGGGTGGACTCCTCGATGGCCTGCAGCACCTGCTGCGCCGTGAGGTAATCGATGCCCTCGGCGCCGCCCACGAGGCCGCCCGTATCGACGAGCACGCAGGGCTGCTGCCCCACACGGGAGATACCGTACTGCCGGTCACGGGTCACGCCCGGCATGTCCGCCACCAGCGCGTCCCGGGTCCGCGTCAGCGCATTGAACAGGGTCGATTTGCCGACGTTCGGCCGCCCGACGATGGAGACGACCGGGAGCACGACTCAGGACGCCGGCGTGGGCCGGTAAGCGACGAGGTCGCCCTTGCGGGTGTAAACGAACAGCGTGTCACCGATGACCAGCGGAGCTCCGGTGAAGCCCTTGCCGCCGACCTTGGTACGGCCGGCGAAGTTGCCGTCGTCGAGGTGCATCCAGTGGAGGTAGCCTTCCGCATCACCCACCACCACGTACTCGTCGATGAACACGGGCCGCGTCAGGCCGCGGTTGGTGAGGGCGTCCTGCTTCCACAAAGTGCTCCCGTTACGGCGGTCGAGCAGCCAGACGCTGCCCTCCCGGTCGCTGACCGCCAGGTTGGTCCGGGCGACGGTCACGCCCGTGGCCGAAGCGATGTCCTTGAACCACAGCAGGCGACCGGAGTCCGCCGCCATGGAGCTGAGGCGATTCTTGTAGCTGGAGACGAGCAGGTCGGAGGCCACGAACACCATTTCACCGTCCACGTCCGCCAGGCGGTCGAGCTCCGTTCGGCCCTCACGGGTGGCGACGGCTTCTTCCCAGAGCAGCGCGCCGTCTTCCAGGCGCAGGGCGACCACTTCTCCCCCGTCGTAGCCGATGTAGGCGATGCCGGCGCGGATCACCGGGTTGGCGTTGCCGCGCAGGGTCAGCAGGGGCACGGAGCGGTCGTAGACCCAGAGCCGCCGGCCGTTGTTCTCGTCCAGGCCGAACACGCGGCCGTCGATGGAACGAATCACCACGACGCCGTCACCCACCGCCGGCGCAGCGAGCACCTCGGAGGACACGCGGGCGATCCAGAGCGGCGTGCCCGTGTCCGCCTGGAACGCGTGGATCTCGCCGTTCTCCGTGCCCATGATCACGAGCTGGTTGGACAGGCCTGGCCCACCGCTGAAGGGCAGCTCGGTCTTGAGCTCCCAGTTCACGGCGCCGGAGGCGGCATCCACGGAGGACAGGCGGCCCTTGTAATCGGCCACCCAGAACGTGCCGTTGCGGTACGCCGGCCGCAGCTGCTGCTTGCGCTTGTCCGTGCCCTTGCCCAGGTCCCGGGACCAGACCTTGTCGGCTTCCGTGCTGGGCTCGAACTCCACCAGCTCCGCCGGGTCGCCCGGCTTGGGGTCGCCGGCGAACCAGCCCTTGATGGTGCTGCAGCCCGCCAGGCTGAAGGCCAGCAGCAGGACCAGGAGACGTGCGAGAACCGGCCGAACCCTCATCAGGACTCTTCCGTGGCCATCTCGGCGGACCCGCCGAGGGCCTGGATCTTCATCTCGAGGAGCGGCCGGTAGCCGACGCCGTCATCGCCCAGCGCGAGCGCGTTGCGGTACGCGGCCAGCGCCGCCTCGGACTCGCCCCGGGCCTTGTGGACGTCACCCCGAAGTTCCTCGAAGCGACTCTCGAATCCCGTGGTGCTGGTGGCGCCGTCGATCAGCGCGAGCGCCTTGTCCGTGTCACCCTTGTCCAGGTACAGGCGCGCCAGGCGCTCCTGGATGATGGTCTTGACCGGGGCGGGTTCTGCAGACGGCAGGGCCCCTTCGAGCAGGGAGATCGCCAGGTCCACCTGGTCCACCTCCACCCGCGCGGCCGCCATCTGCAATGCGGCGAGGGGTGTGTAGGCACTGCTGGCGTAGTTGTTTTTCAGCACGTCGTAATTGGCCACCGCGTCATCGAGACGATCTTCCTGGAGCAATTCGAGCAGGGTTTCGTACTCGCCCGAGGCCTGCTTGGCCTTATTCTCGTCCCAGACCTGCCACTGCTTGAACCCGAACAGTCCCCCGAAGGCCAGGACCAGTCCCATGACGATGGCGCCGCCGTTCTCGCGGAGCCAGCCTTTGACGCGTTCGCTTTGTTCGTGTGAGTCGTAAACTTCAACCATGATTCATTGCTCTCGGCGGCCGCACGGACCGCGCTTCCTTTCCGTTAATCTTCGTCCAGCCAGGATTCCAGCCAGTCGTCCACGTCGTCCCAGTCCAGGGTGCTCTGCGGTCGATCCTCCCGCAGGAACTTCACCGACACCTCCCGGGCTTCGACCTCGTCGTCACCGAGAATCAGCGCGAGGGGAGCGCCACTGCGATCAGCGCGCTTGAACTGGGACTTGAAACTGCCCTGCCCCGCATTGCAGACAAGGCGCAGGCCGGGCACGCGGCTCCGCAGCTGTTCCGCGAGCGCCATGCCTTCCCGCTTGGCCGCCTCGCCGGCCAGAACCAGGTAGCCGTGCGGCGTTTCGCTTTCCGTGCCGCCCGCCTGCTCCATGAGCGCGACCAGGCGCTCCATCCCCATGGCGAAACCGGTGGCCGGCCAGGGCTTGCCACCCTGCAATTCGACCAGTCCGTCGTAGCGTCCGCCGGCACACACGGTGCCCTGGGCGCCGAGATCATCGGTCACCCACTCGAACACGGCATGACAGTAGTAGTCGAGACCACGCACCAGCCTGGGATTCAGCGTGTAACCGATTCCCAGGCGCGCCAGGTAGTCGAGCAACCCATCGAAAAAACGACGGGATTCGTCGCCCAGGAAGTCGGTCAGCACCGGCGCCTCCTGCAGAAGGGCCTGCACGGACTCGTCCTTGCTGTCGAGAATACGCAACGGGTTGCGTTCCAGGCGTTCGGCGCTGGCACTGTCCAGCTGGTCCCGGTGCTGCCCCATGAAGGTCGTAAGGGCTTCCCGGTAACGGGCACGCTCCTCGGCGTTGCCGAGGGAATTCAGTTCAAGCCGGATGTTCCCGAGGCCCAGCTGGCGCCAGATGCGCTCTCCCATGGCCAGCAATTCGGCGTCCACATCCGGCCCTTCCGCCCCGAACACCTCCGCGCCGACCTGGTGGAACTGGCGGGTGCGGCCTTTCTGGGGTCGCTCGTGGCGGAACATGGGTCCGCGATACCAGAGCCGCTCCGGCGCCCCGTAAAGCAGGCCGTTCTGCAGCGCGGCGCGCACCAGCCCGGCCGTGCCTTCCGGACGCAGGCTCAGGCTCTCGCCGTTGCGGTCGTCGAAGGTGTACATCTCCTTCTCCACGACGTCCGTGGCCTGGCCGATGGCCCGGGTAAAGACTTCGGTCTTCTCCAGCACGGGCATGCGGATTTCCTGGAAGCCGTACTGGCCGAGCACATCCGCCACGACCTGCTCGAGCCGGTGCCACAGCGGCATCTCCGCGGGCAGGATGTCGTGCATCCCGCGAATGCTCTGCGCGGTGCGATTCATGATTCGGGCGCCGCTTCCTGCTGCGCCGCGTCAACCCGGCTTTGCGCCGACGGGGATCCGTTCGCGTCCGGTGCTGGCGCCAGCGCGGGCTCGAGCAGCAGTCGCGCCACGTCCTCGCGCGTGAACGGTTCCAGCGCCACCGCCTCTCCGTCCAGCGTCAGGCGAACGGCGGACGCCCGGCCCAGGGAAATCCGGAACGGGCCGGTACCGCGGTAGGCGCGGCGTTCACCACCGCGCACGAGATCCTGTTCCAGCCGCTCGTCACCGTCGAAAACCTCCACCCAGGAGTCGGCCGAGGTTTCGAGTTCGAGGAGGTGCTCGCCGCCGGCCAGTGCCGCCTGCGTTCGCCGGGTAGCGTTCAGTGCCTCCCAGGCCCGGGCGCCGGCATCCGCCGTGCGGCTGCCGCCGGGGGCATGGAGGGACTCGAGCCCGCCCATGGAGGCGTTGACCGGACCGCCATCGACCGCGGGAATCGGCCCGGGGACCGGGGCAAGCTCGCGGTTGTCGCTGACCTCCACGGGGGCCATGCGAGCCGCCTCGTGGGCGATCTGCCAGGCGAGCGTGCCGACGAGCAGACTCGCGAGCAGGTAGCTCGCGACCCGCAGCCAGCGCTCGGTGGACTGGACGCGGGGCTGGGTCTCAAAGACGGTCTTGACGGGCGCCGGCGTCACGTCGAGCTGGGCCAGGAGCCGGGCTTCGCTTTCCTGGTCGACCTCGAGAAGCGCCAGGTAACGCTTCAGGAATCCCTTGCGATAGACCGGGGCCAGGCCCCCTGCCTCACCGCTCTCCAGCGCCTCGATGATCCTCGGCTGGCAACGCAGCCGGGTCGCCACGTCAGCGACCGACCAGCCCCGGGCTTCGCGAAGGTGGATGAGATCGGTGCAGGCGTCCAGGGGCCAGAGAGAGGGCTGCTCAGTCATCGCGGAATCAACCGGTCGTCCTGCCGCGCTGCTGCAGTTCGGCCGCCTCGGGGGCGTTCGGGAACTGCTGCATCAATTCCAGCTGGTACGAGCGGGCGCCCTCGGGGTTGTTCAGCCCCGTCTCGATCCGGTAGCCGAGCAGCAGGCTCTCGGCGGACATCTCGGCGACGCCGTCGTAACGCTGCAGGAACGCGCGTGCGCGCATCAGTTCGCCCTGTTCGTAGTTGAGGGCCGCGAGGGAGAACAAGGCATCCGGGAAGTTCGGGTCGTAGGCCAGGGACTGGCGCAGGTAGGTTTCTCCCTGCTGGAAATCGCCCCGCTGCACCGCACAGGAGCCGGCATTGGCCATGGCGACTTGCGGGGTCTGGTAGAACGGATCTTCCAGCGCCGCCAGGAAATAACGGTCGACCCGCTCGGGTTTACCGGTCCGGCAGAGAAACGCCCCGTAGTTGTTGTTCACATCGCCGTTGTCCGGTGCGGCGCGCACGGCGGCCTCGAAGTGCCTGCCCGCGTTCTGATCCTCGCCGAGGGTCTCGTAAAGCACCGCCAGCATGGTGTGCGCCGGGGCGTAGTCGTCATCGGACGCCACCGCGCGCTTGAGCTTTTCCATCGCGATCTCGTACTGGCCGCGGGTCATGTACTCACGGCCGAGCTGGGTGTTGAGCTCGGCGGCGCGCCGGCGATCATTCTCCTCCGGGCTGTCGCTGCCGGGCGTACTGGCGCAGCCGGCGAGCAGCACGGTCGCCAGCAGCATGGCGGCCAGCGCCCCCCGGAGGAACCCGGCGGGCGACGCCTTCGCTTCGGTGGCCGGTGACCGGCTGGATGTGGCCGGACGGGTCACGACGCTCCTCCTTTGACCGTCTGCAACATTTCGCGGCGGCGGGTGCGATCCCGGAAGTCCCCCGCCAGCTGGCCACAGGCCGCGTCGATATCGTCGCCGCGGGTCTTGCGAACCGTCGCGATCAGGCCACCCTCCCGGACGATGCGCTGGAACTCCTCGATCCGTTCCGGCGGTGAACACCGGTACGAGGTGCCGGGAAACGGGTTGAACGGTATCAGGTTCAGCTTGCTCGGCACCTTGCGCAGCAGCTTCACCAGCCGGCGCGCCTGCTCCGGGCTGTCGTTGACGCCGTCGAGCAGCGTGTACTCGAAGGTGATGGAGCGTTTTCGCTGGCCATCCAGGTAGTCCCGGCAGGCCGCCATGAGTTCGGCAATGGGGTACTTGCGGTTGAGCGGCACGATGTCGGTGCGAACCTCGTCTTCCGGGGCATGCAGGGAGACTGCCAGGGCCACGTCCACCGCTTCCCGAAGCTCGGCGATGCCGGGCACCAGCCCGGCCGTGCTGACGGTCACGCGGCGCGACGCCAGGCCGAAACCCAGGTCGTCGCGCATGAGCCGAAGCGCCGGGATGACCGCGTCGAAATTCAGGAGCGGCTCGCCCATGCCCATCATCACCACGTTGGTGATGCGCCGTTCGCCGTTCCGTTCGTGGCCCAGCGCATGCGCGGCGAGCCACACCTGGCCGATGATCTCACCGGTGGTGAGGTTTCTCGCGAAACCCTGGGCGCCGGTCGAGCAGAACCGGCAATTCAGCGCGCAGCCCACCTGAGAGGACACGCACAGCGTGCCCCGGCCCGGTTCCGGGATGAAGACGGTTTCCACGGCATTGCCGCCCGGCAGGCCGATGAGCCACTTGACCGTGCCGTCGCGGGAAATGCGCTCGGAAACGATCTTCGGCGGCCTCAGCTCTGCCAGGCCGGCGAGCTTCTGGCGCAGGCCCTTGCCCAGATCCGTCATGTCCTCGAAATCGAGTACCTGGCGGTGGTACACCCAGCGCAGCACCTGCTCCGCGCGATAGGGTTTCTCGCCGATGGAGACGAAAAACTCGCGCAGGCCTTCCGGATCGAAATCCAGCAGGTTGATGAGGGTGCTTTCAGCGCTCACGGTGATGATCCTCTTTTTGCTGTACCGGCAGGCACGCGACAAGGCGCGATCAGCCGCCCAGGGCTTCCTCGCCGAAGAAGTACACGATTTCCTCGCGGGCCGTATCCGGTCCGTCGGAACCGTGAACCGCATTCGCATCGATACTCTGGGCGAAATCGGCGCGAATCGTGCCCGGCGCAGCGTCCGCGGGGTTGGTCGCGCCCATCAGTTCCCGGTTCAGGGCGATGGCGTTTTCACCCTCGAGCACCTGGATCATGACCGGGCCACTGGTCATGAAAGCGACCAGGTCGTTGTAGAAGGGGCGCTCGCGGTGCACCGCGTAGAAACCACCGGCCTTCTCGGCGTCGAGGTGCTCCATGCGGGCGGCCACGATCTTCAGCCCCGCCTTCTCGAAACGGCTGTAAATTTCCCCGATGACGTTCTTGGCCACGGCGTCGGGCTTGATGATCGAAAGCGTACGTTCAACTGACACGTTTGATTTACCTTATAAGTGATTGAATCTGAATTCGTATTTTTCTGTGGGAGCTGCCGGAGCCGCCTCCCGCCTAAACCCGTGAATTTTAGGGCCCTCGCCCGTTGACTGCAATGCCCGGCGGGTGGTGCAGGCCCCTGCCTTGACCGCCTTTCTCACGGCTACTTATGATGCAGATGTCAGGTGTCGGCACGGTCAAGGCGCGGGTCACGGGACCTGCGCTCGCGTGCGCCGGCCCAGCCACGGGAAGCGCGTATGACTGCCTTGTTCTTCGCCATCATCGTTTTGACACTGATGATCCTCGCCTACAACCGCGTGCCGCTGCTGGTCTGCGTCGGCATCCTGGCGGCCATCACGGTCATCCTGACGGAGCAGCGCATCGTCTGGCCCACCCCCTCCTGGTTTCGCTGGACCTACGGCATTCTGACGGTCACGCTGCTCGGCTTCGGCATCAAGCCCCTGCGGCGCCTGCTGATCAGCAACCGCCTGCTGGGCCTTTACCGCAAGCTGCTTCCCCGCATGTCCAACACGGAGCGCGAGGCCCTCGAGGCCGGCACCGTGTGGTGGGAAGGCGATATTTTCAGCGGCCGTCCGCGTTGGCGGCGACTGCTTAAAACGCCCCGCCCCAGCCTGAGCGAACGGGAACAGGCGTTCATCGACGGGCCGGTGGAAACGCTGTGCCGCATGCTCAATGACTGGGAAATCTGCGACCACTACCGCAAGCTCCCCGATCCGATCTGGGACTTCATGAAGGAGCACCGCTTCTTCAGCATGATCATCCCGGAGGCATACGGGGGCCTGGGGTTCTCCGCCCAGGGCAATTCGGCGGTGGTCATGAAACTTGCGAGCCGCAATTTGACGACGGCGGTGACGGTCATGGTGCCCAACTCCCTCGGACCGGGGGAACTGCTCATGCACTACGGCACGGACGAGCAGAAGGAGTATTACCTGCCACGCCTTGCCCGCGGCGAGGAAATCCCCTGCTTCGCCCTGACCGGCATCAGCGCCGGCTCGGACGCGGCGAGCATGCCGGACGAGGGCATCGTGTGCATGGGCGAGCACGAGGGCCGGGAGGTGCTGGGCCTTCGCGTGAGCTGGAACAAACGCTACATCACCCTCGCCCCGGTGGCCACGGTGCTCGGCCTCGCCTTCCGGGCCAAGGACCCGGATGGTCTGCTCGGTGATACGGAAGATCTCGGCATCACCTGCGCCCTGATTCCGACCGACACCCCGGGGGTCGAAATCGGCAACCGGCACATGCCCATCGGCGCCGTGTTCCAGAACGGCCCGACCCGGGGCAAGGACGTCTTCATCCCCATGGACTGGGTCATCGGTGGCCGGGCCCGCATCGGCCAGGGCTGGCGCATGCTCATGCAGAGTCTCGCCGCCGGCCGCGCCATTTCCCTGCCGGCTCTCGGCACCGCCGGCGGCAAGATGTCCGCCCTGCTGACCGGGGCCTACGCGCGCATCCGCAAGCAATTCGGCGTACCCATCGGCAAATTCGAGGGCGTGCAGGAGCCGCTGGCGCGCATCGGCGGCAAGACCTACCGCATGGACGCGGCACGGCTGCTGACGCTCGTGGCCCTGGACGAAGGGGAAAAACCCAGCGTCCTGTCAGCGATCCTCAAGTACCAGCTCACGGAGGGCAACCGGCAGACCCTGAACGACGCCATGGACGTGCACGGCGGCAAGGGCATCATCCAGGGACCCAACAACTACCTGGCGCACGCTTACACGGCGGTCCCCGTATCGATCACCGTCGAGGGCGCCAACATCCTCACCCGCTCCCTGATCATCTTCGGCCAGGGCGCGATCCGCGCCCATCCCTGGCTGCTCAAGGAAATGGAAGCGGCCCAGGCGCCCGCCAGCACCCAGGCCCGACGCGATTTCGACAACGCGCTGTTCTCCCATGTCGGCCACATCATCAGCAATGCCGTGCGCGCATTCATGCTGGCGGTGACGGGCGGATTCGCCACGCGCGCGCCGGTCCGGGGAGCAACTGCCCGTTATTTCCGGCAGGTCACGCGACTCAGCGCCGCCTTCGCGCTCGTGGCGGATGGTGTGCTCCTGACCCTGGGCGGTAAATTCAAGTTCAAGGAGACCCTGTCCGGTCGCTTCGCCGACGTCCTGATCCACCTGTATCTCGTGAGCGCCTGCCTGAA
The DNA here is from genome assembly GCA_036351115.1 of Lysobacterales bacterium. Lineage (GTDB taxonomy): Bacteria > Pseudomonadota > Gammaproteobacteria > Xanthomonadales > SZUA-36 > Marinihelvus. The sequence goes on from JAZBOL010000019.1 coordinate 12,310, forward strand.
ACGGTTCGAGGACGACGGCCGCCCCGAGGAGGACCTGCCGCTGCTGTCCTGGGCCGTCGAGGACAGCCTTCACACGGTGCAGGAGCGCCTCATCGCGATCCTGGAAAATTTTCCCGTGCCGGTGCTGGGCGGCCTGTTGCGTGTCATCGTATTCCCGCTCGGCCGCTCTTACACACCGCCCTCGGATCAGACCATGCAGGCGGTGGCGGAACTTCTCCAGTCGGAAAACGCCAGCCGCGACCGCGTAACCGCCGGCGTCTTCCTGTCCGACGCCGACGACGCCACGGGGCGGGTCGCCGCCGCGTTCCATCTCGTGCTCGAATCCGCCGAGGCGGAGACCGCGATTCGCAACGCCACCGGCGAGGTCGTTTCCGTGGACAACTACGAACGGCTCGTCAAACGGGCCGTCGAGAGCGGCGTCATCAACGAGGAACAGGCTTCCCTGGTTCGCCTGGCCCAGGAGGCCGCGGCGCGGGTCATCAACGTCGATGATTTCCCGAAATCCCACATCGAGGGTTTCGAGAAACCGGCTTTCCGGCCGGCGGTGCGCAAACCGCGGCAGAAAACGGCCTGACGGGACCTCACCCGGCGCCCGTCCTCAGGCGGGGACGGCATCGGGGCGCGGGTCGTCGAAGAAGCGCCGCAGGTCCTTCGCCTGCGCCAGCCCGTCCTGGTAGCCCAGGTCGATCAGCGCCTGGCAGTAGGACGCCTCGAACATGAGATAGCTGGCCATGCGCCAGTCCCGCCCCCAGCCCCCCAGCGTACGCAGCAGCAGTTTCACGGTGCCGGGCAGGGAAGCCGCGTGCTCCGCGGTCAGGTCCCGGAGATCCCGGCTGGGCCGGATGACGAAGACGTCGAGCGGCCGCAGGGTCGACTGCACCCGCTGGTCGGGCGTCATGAGCGAGAGGGTGTCGTTGATGCGCTGCAGCCGGGCCAGGTCCGCCTGCAGCGTGTCCATGAACACCGTGTCGAGCAGGTAGCCGCCCACGGCCGCCGCACCGGGATACACCGGCGCCGAGGTCGGCGCAGGGTCCGGGTGCTCGTCCCGGGTGCCGATCACCAGCAGCCGGTCGGCGCCCAGGTGAATCGCGGGACTCAGGGGCGCTCCCATGCGCATGCCCCCGTCACCGTAGTATTCGCCGCCGATGCGTTCCGCGGGAAAGATCAGGGGCAGCGCCGCGGACGCCATGACGTGGGCCACGTCGAGCCTGACCGCCTCGCCCGCGCGACGCGTCCGCTCCCAGGGCTCGAGGTCATGCCGGCCCTGGTAAAAGCTGATGGCGCTGGCGCGCGTGTAGGCGGAGGCGCTCACGGCCACGCCGCGCAGGAAACCGGCGTCGATCGCCTCTGGAAGTCGTTCCAGGCGCAGCTCACGCGCCAGCAGCTGTCGCAGGGGCGTGTTGTCGAGCAGGGAACGGGGCGCCACGGGCAGCAGTCCGCCCGAACCGAGCGCCAGGAGCCACCGCAGCGCAGCGGCGAGCACCGTGGGGACATCGGTGCGGTAGATCGATGCGCAACGCAAGCCCGACCAGAAGCCCCGCAGGCGCCCGACGGCGTGCGCGAAATCCCCGGCGTGGCTGGCCAGCACCACCGCGTTGACCGCCCCGGCCGACGTGCCGCAGATGATATCGAAGGGCGATCGCTTCGAAGATGATGGGCCGAGCACGTCGCTGACCGCTGCGAGCACGCCGACCTGGTAGGCGCCCCGGGCGCCGCCCCCCGGCAGCACGAGTCCCGTTCGGCGCCCGGTGCCCGGCGGGCGCCCGCGCTCTCGCACCCCGCCCTTTCCGTGTAGCTGGTTCGTGATTTCCGACACGTCCTGAACGTTACGGCGCTGACCGCCGGAGAGCAAGATGCTCGCTGCTATACTCGAACTCTCCAGGGAGGGAACCCCGGCACGAGCTTCGAATCATGACCACGCAGCGCGAAACCACGCTCGACGAACGCACCTGCCGACCCTGTGAAGGCGGCATCGACCCCCTTGCCGCGACGCGGGTTGCGCGGCTCCTCCCCCAGGTGCCCGGCTGGTCGGTAAGCGCGGACGGAACGACCCTGACCCGCCGCTTCGAATTCGACACCTTCCCCCGGAACCTGGCCTTCATCAACGCCCTCGCGTGGCTCGCGAACCGCCAGGGGCATCATCCCGACTTCACCGCCTCGGCCTACCATTGCACCGTGAATTTCACGACCCACGCCATCGGCGGCCTGTCGGAAAACGATTTCATCTGCGCCGCCCGGCTCAACGCCATTGCAGAGACCACGCCTGCGGAGACCACGCCATGAGAAGGCCGACATGACGACCCTGGACGCCAAGGCCGAGCCTCTCGTGACCGGCGACCCCGCACAGCGACGCGATCACCTCGCCGATGCCATGACCCAGGTGAACGGCATTCTCCTCGGCAAGGAATCGCAGGTCGAACTCGCCTTCGCCTGCCTCCTGGCCCGGGGCCACCTGCTCATCGAGGACCTGCCCGGGGTGGGCAAAACCACTCTCTCCCACGCCCTGGCGACGTCCCTGGGCGCCGGCTATCAGCGCATCCAGTTCACTTCGGATCTCATGCCGGCGGACATTCTCGGCGTGTCGATCTACCGGCGGGACCAGGAAGCCTTCGAGTTTCATCCCGGACCCATCTTCGCGGATCTGGTCCTGGCGGACGAAGTGAACCGCGCGACGCCGAAGACCCAGAGCGCCCTGCTCGAAGCGATGGCGGAAGGCCAGGTGACGGTCGAGGGTCAGACCCACGCGCTTCCGGACCCGTTTTTCGTCATCGCGACACAGAACCCGGTGGACCTGGTGGGCACCTTTCCCCTGCCGGATTCGCAGCTGGACCGCTTTCTGCTGAGCATCAGCCTGGGATTCCCGGATCCGGAGGTCGAGCGGCAATTGCTCATGAGCGAAGACCGTTCCAAGCTGCTGAAACGGGCCGAACCCCGTTTGTCCCTCGAGGAATTACGCGCCCTGCAGGCAGACTGTGAACGGGTCCACGTCAGCGAACCCCTGCTGGCCTACGTCCAGGCCCTGCTCGCGGAAACCCGCAACAGCCGGTGGTTCGAAATCGGTCTGTCGCCGCGCGCCGGCCTGGCCCTGTTGCGCTGCGCCCGGGCGCACGCCTTCCTGCAGGGACGCGACTTCGTCGCGCCGGAAGACATCAAGGCCGTTTTCCCGGGCCTGGCCCGGCACCGGATGACCGTGAGCCACGGTCTCGAGGCCAGCGTCGAGGACCAGGTCACCAGCCTGCTCGAACAGGTCGCCCTGCCCTGAGCCGTCACGCGGTTTTGCATGGCACGCAGCGTCGTCATCCCCTCTTCCCTGGCCGCCCCCAACGCGGCGGGGAAATCCGGCAGTCGCCTTGCCGCGCGCCTGCGCAAGCTGTGGCCCGGCGACGCCCTTCGCGACCGCGTCCTCGAACGGGTGCGTCGCCGCCGGGGATCGCAGGATCTGCCCTTTACCCTGGCCTACCGAAACATCTTCGTGCTGCCGACCTGGTTCGGCACGGGCTTTGGCCTCCTGCTGGTGCTCACGGCGCTCGGCGGGCTGAATTTCAATAACAACCTGGCCCTGCTGCTGGTCTTCGTCCTCGGTTCCCTGGCCCAGATGACCAACCTGCTGGCTTACCGAAACCTCACCGGCCTCACCCTAATGGCAATCCGCAGCGAACCGGTCTTCGCCGGCGACCCCCTGCACCTGCAGGTGCAGCTGAACAATCCGGATGACCGTTACCGCTATTCGCTGGAACTCGCCCTGGCGCGAGCGTCGACCGGCGACTGCCGGGACCTCGCCCCCGGCGCCCAGGACACGTTTCGACTTTCCCTGGCCACGGAGCGCCGTGGCTGGCTCGCGGTGCCGCCCCTGCGCCTGCAGACGCGCTATCCCCTGGCCGTGTTCCACGTGTGGTCCTGGCTGTTTCCGGAACAGCGCTGTCTCGTTTATCCCGTCCCGGCGAAAAACCCGCCCCCGCTGCCGGCCTCGGGCGATGGCCGCTCCGGGTCAGCGCGCCGCGGTGCGGGCGACCAGGTCTACGGCCTGCGTAACTACCGGCCGGGTGACACCCTGAAACACATCGCCTGGCGAACCAGCGCGCGCCACGACCAGCTCTACACCAAGCAGATGGAAACGCCGCAGGAAGCCTCCTGCGTCCTCGACTTCAACCGCCTCGAAGGCCGGGACACGGAAGAGCGACTTTCCGTCCTGACCGCCTGGGTGCTCATGGCGGAACACCGCACCCTGCCGTACCGGCTCGTGCTGCCCGGAAAAACCCTGCCCGCCGACTCGGGGCCCGCGCACCGCGCCGCCTGCCTCGAAGCACTCGCGCTGTTTGATTGATGACGACGCCAGCGACGAATACGGGAACGATGAAATCGAAAACCGTGAAAGCGGGACCGGTGAACCTGGAACGGTTCAAAACGCCCGTCGCCTACAACCCCATGCTGTGGGTCATCGGCACCCTGTTCGTCGCCCTGCTCCCCCAGCTCGCCAGCATGCCGGCGACCCTGGTCGTCCTCACCCTGGCGCCCATGGTCTGGCGGACCGTGGCAGAAGTCCGGGGCTGGAAGCCCTTGCCGACGCTGCTCCGCCTGGCGTTCACCCTCGCCACCCTCGTCCTGCTTGTGAACACCTACGGCAACCTGCTGGGGCGACGCGCCGCCGTCGGGCTGCTGAGCGTCATGCTGGCACTGAAGTTGCTCGAGACGTTCCGGGCCCGGGATGCCCGGGTCGTGGCGAGCCTGTCCCTGTTTCTTTGCGCCACGCAGTTCCTGTTCGACCAGGGCATGATCATGCTGGTCTACGGCGCGGCGTGCAGCATTTTCGCGCTGATCGCCTTCGCCCTCATTGCCCGGACCGAGGCCTTTGCGCGAATTCGCCAGCCAGCGCCGCCCGGGCGCGGCATTCTGTCCGAATTGACCTTCGGCTCGCGCCTCATGCTCCTCGCCGTGCCCCTCGGGGTCGCCCTGTTCCTGTTTTTTCCGCGCTGGGGCAGCCCGCTCTGGGGCCTGCCGGAACGCTCCCTCGACTCGAAAACCGGCCTGAGCGACAGCATGGCGCCGGGCAGCATCCAGTCCCTGTTCATGGATGACTCGCCGGCGTTCCGGGTCAGCTTCCGGGGAGACGTGCCCGGCAACGAGGCGCTGTACTGGCGCGGACCGGTCATGTGGGATTTTGATGGGCGGCAGTGGGAAGCGGGGCGCAGCTGGGGGCGCGCGCTGGAGGCGGAGGTTCTCCCGGCCCGGGAAGACGTGGACTATCGTTACGAAGTCCAGCTCGAACCGCACGAACGGCACTGGCTGTTTGCCCTGGACTACCCCGCCTTCAAGCCCCCGGAAGCGCGGCGCCTGACCCGGGACTTCCAGCTGCTGACCCGGCGCGCAGTAACCGATCTCATGACCTACGAGGTCGCTTCGGACGTCGATTTTCTCGATTCCCCCGATCTGGAAGGCCCCCTGCGGACCATGGCCCTGAATCTTCCGGAGGGCTTCAACCCCAGGACCCGGGAGCTCATGGCCCAGTGGCGATCGGAGACCCCCTCGGACCCGGCCCTCGTGCGCCGCGCCCTGGCACATTTCAACGAGCAGCCGTTTCGCTACACCCTCAACCCTCCCCTCCTTTCCCGGCATTCGGTCGATGAATTCCTGTTCGACACCCGGGAGGGATTCTGCGAGCACTACGCCTCCGCGTTCACGATCATGATGCGCATGGCGGGCATTCCGGCGCGCGTGGTCACGGGCTACCAGGGGGGGTGGTACAACGAACGCAGCGGCTACCTGCTCGTTCGCCAGTCCGATGCGCACGCCTGGGCCGAGGTCTGGCTGGCCGGCGTGGGCTGGACGCGCATCGACCCGACGGCGGCGGTGGCCCCTTCCCGGGTGGAAGACGGCGCCCTTGACGCCCTGGGCGGGCGACGGCACTGGCTCGACTACGAATGGGTGCGTGAATTCCGCAACGGCATGGACTGGATGAACCGCGCGTGGAACGACTGGGTCATTGCCTTCGACGCAGCGCGCCAGTCGGGCATGCTCGGCTTTCTCGGGGTCGAACGGCTGGACGCCCGCGCCCTCGTGTTGCTGCTGGCGCTCGCCATGGTGCTGACGGCCCTGCTGGTCACCCCCTGGCTCCTGCGGCTCGGACGGAACCGGGAACGGGACCCGGTTGTCAGACACTGGAGACGCTTCCTGGAGCGCCTGGCGGGCGCCGGCGCCCCGGTGTCCCCGACCATGGGGCCGCTCGAAGTCGCGGCGGCGGCCGGCACCATGCCGGAATCCGACACCCGGGACGTGATGCGCATCACGCAGGCTTACCTGGAAGTTCGCTATGCTTCTCGTGCTGAGGGTCGCGACGACCTGTTGCGCGACCTGAAACGTTTTCGACCCGGGAGCAACCGATGATTCGACTCGCACCTCCGACGCTGAACCTGACCCGCCAGGCCGTCATCGTCCTGGCAACCCTGATGATACTGGCCGGCTGCAGCTCGACGCCGGAAGCCCTCAAGGGCAACTACGCACCCCTGGAGCCCGCCCAGGCATCCGTGCGCGATCTCGGCGCGGACGTCCGCTGGGGCGGGGTCATTCTCGACGCCCGCCCCGATGCCCGGCAGACCTGCTTCGAGGTCCTGTCACGCGACCTGGACCGGTCCTACCGGCCGCGCGCGGAAGACGTGACCCAGGGCCGCTTTATCGCCTGTCGTGACGGCTTTCTCGATCCGGAGGTTTTCGCCAAGGGCCGAGAGATCACCCTCACCGGCTCGCTCGTGGCGGTCGATGAACGCCAGGTGGGCGAATTCAACTATCGCTACCCGGTGCTCACGGCGCGGTTCATCACCATGTGGCCCGACCGTCCCGACGTGATCATCAACAACTACAACGACCCCTGGGGCTATGGTCCTTACTGGGGCCCCTATTGGGGGGGGTACTACGGCGGCTTTTACGGTCGGGGCTTTGGCTGGGGTGGCTACCCGGCGACACGCACCACGGTGCGTACCGGCGGCAGCAACAGCCGCGTGGATGTGCCCGAGGGCGGCGAACCCCAGCAGGACTGAACCAACCGCTGTCTGGCCCGCACACTGCCGTTCTGCCGGCACGCGGGCCCGGATTCGGATCGCGGCTCCGTGACACTGGCTTTTGGCACTGCCGGCATGGCACGGCCCCTGCCATAATGAAGGCGGTTCAGACGGGGGAGCGCACGCTGCATGGTGGCATTCGAGGGGTTTCCGAGGGATTTCACGGCCTTTTTCCGTGAGCTGAAAGCCCATAACGAGCGAAGCTGGTTCGAGGAAAACAAACCCCGCTACCAGGAGAGCGTCGTGCGCCCCATGATGGCCTTCATCGAGGCCATGAAAGCGCCGCTCGCGGACATCTCGCCGCACTACCTGGCCATCCCCAGGGCCCACGGCGGTTCCATGTTCCGCATCTACCGGGACACGCGCTTCAGCAAGGACAAGACGCCCTACAAGACCCATGCGGCTGCCCAGTTCCGGCATCGCCTCGGACGTGACGTCCACGCCCCGGGCTTTTACCTGCACCTCGGCCCCGATGGCGTGGCCATCGGTGGCGGTATCTGGCGCCCGCCTTCCCCCGCACTCCGCGCGCTTCGGGAATTCATCGTGGACAACCCGGGCGCCTGGCGAAAAATCCGGGACGACCGCGCCGTCCGGGAACGCGGAGGGCTGCAGGGAGACCAGTTGAAGCGGGCGCCCCGGGGCTTCGATCCGGAGCACGCCCACATCGACGACCTTCGGCGCAAGAGCTTTTACGTCATGGAACAGGCGCCGGCCGGGGTCATGCACGATGGCGACTTTCTGGACAGGGTGGTGGCGACCTACCGGGCCACGGCGCCGCTCAACCATTACGTTTGCGATGCGCTCGAACTGCCCTTCGCGGCCTGATTGAAGGAGTCGACTGCCATGGAAATCCTGCTGTTCGGAATCGTCATCTTCGGCCTCGCCCTGGCCTGGATCTACAACCGCCTGGTGCGCCAGCGCAATATCGTGTCCGCCGCCTGGTCCGATATCGACGTGCAGCTGCAAAAGCGCCATGAACTGGTGCCCAACCTGGTGGCGACGGTGAAGGGCTACCTGCGTCACGAGGCCGAGGTGCTCGAGCAGACGACCCGGCTTCGCGCCGAGGGCCCCGAGGACGCGGGCGCGGTGGCCGCGGAGGAAACGGTCCTTTCCCGGCAGCTCGGTAAACTCTTCGCCCTGGCGGAGGATTACCCGGAGCTGAAGGCCAGCGAAGGATTCCAGCAGCTGCACGACAGCCTGGTCGCGATCGAGGATGACCTGCAGTTTGCCCGGCGCTATTACAACGGCGCGGTCCGGGACAACAACAATCTCGTGCAGAGCTTCCCGGTCAACCTCGTCGCGGGTCCCTTCGGCTTTCGCACCGCGGACTTCTTCGAGATCGAGCTGGCCAGCCAGCGGGAGGCGCCCCGTGTGGCCCTGTAGGTCGTGGTCTTCGTCGCGGCGCTGCGGAGCCCTGTTGCGCCTGCTGCCGTCGCTGCTGTTGCTGTGCCTGGTCGCGCCGCTCCACGCCGATGAACGCATCCTCGCCTACGACGCGGAGATCGACGTCGCCACGGACGGCACCGTGACGGTCCGGGAGACCATCCGGGTGCGTGCCGAGGGCAATGCCATCCGCCGGGGCATCTACCGGGATTTTCCCACGCGCTACCAAACCCCGCGGGGCAACCGCGTGCGCGTCGATTTCGAGGTCCTGGACGTGCGCCGTGACGGCGCACCGGAACCGTGGCACACGGAAGGCCGGAGCAACGGTGTCCGTGTTTACGCGGGCTCCCGCGATGTCATCCTGCCTCCCGGGGAATACACCTACGAAATCCGCTACCGCACGAATCGCCAGCTCGGTTTCTTCGACGACTTCGACGAGCTGTACTGGAACGTCACCGGCAACGGCTGGGCCTTTCCCATCGACCAGGCGAGCGCGCGGGTAAAACTGCCGCGCGACCTGCCGGAAGCGGAACTGGAACTGAACAGCTACACCGGAGCCTTCGGAGAACGCGGCCAGCCCGCGCGGGCCTTCGTGGAGGCCGGCCGGGGCATCCTCTTCGAAGCCCCGGGCGCGCTCGCCCCCCGGGAAGGCCTGACGATTTCCGTGACCTTCCCCAAGGGCGTGGTGATGGAGCCCACGGATGCGCAACGCCTGGGCTGGTTCTTCCGGGATAACGGTGGCGCCCTCGTGCTCCTGCTGTCCGCCTTGCTCGTTCTCGGTTGGTATCTCTGGGCCTGGAACCGCACCGGCCGCGACCCGGCCCGGGGCGTCATCATTCCCCGCTACGCCCCGCCGGAAGGGCTCTCGCCCGCCGCCTGCCGCTACGTACGCGACATGCGCATGAGCCAGGCGTGTTTCACCGCGGCGGTCGTGAGCCTGGGCGTCAAGGGTCACCTCGTGATCGAGGAGGACGATGGCGACTTCACGCTGCACGGCGTGGAACGCACCGATGCCACGCCGCAGGCGCCCAGTCCCGGGGAGCGCGCGGTGATGGATGCCCTGATGCCCGGCGGTGGGGGCAGCATCGAGCTCGACCAGGACAATCACCGCGATTTCCGCACCGCCCTCAGCGGTCTCGGCAAGGCGCTGGCCGGGGAATACAAGGGCCGACTGTTCAACCTGAACACGCTGTACGCGGTGCCGGCGTTCGTGATCACCGCGGTCGGCACGGGGCTGGCGATCATCCTCAAGCAGCAGAATCCTGCGATCTGGTTCGCCTGGGCCCTCGGCGCCATCGGGCTGCACCTCCTGTTCATTTTGCTGCTGCGTGCACCCACGGTGATCGGCCAGCGCATCCGGGACGAGATCGACGGCTTCGCGCTCTATCTCGAGACCGCGGAGCAGGACCGGCTGGACCGCATGCAGTCCCCGGAACTGACCCCCGAGCTGTTCGAAACGTTTCTGCCCTACGCCTTCGCCCTCGGCGTGGAGAACGCCTGGGTGGAGCGCTTCGAACGGGAGTTCCCCCGGGACGAGGCCGAGGGCGGCGGGTATCACCCCGCCTGGTACCACGGCAACCTGGCGCGCACGTCATCCCTGCACCATATCGGCAACCAGCTGGGTTCGGACCTGTCCGGCGCGATCAGCTCAGCCTCGACGCCCCCCGGCTCGTCTTCCGGCTCCGGCGGCGGCGGCTTTTCCGGTGGCGGTGGCGGCGGTGGCGGCGGCGGGGGCTGGTAACCCCCGCGCCTTGCTTCGACACGCAATGCTGTATATATTTACAGTACTTGTCGAAAACCGGAACGCGGTGCCGCCCCATGAGCGAAAAACCCCTCACGAAGCGCCAGAGAGAGATTCTCAGGTTTATCTCAGAACATATTGATAAAGAGGGCTTTCCACCCACCCGTGCTGAGCTCTCCACCCGCTTCGGCTTCCGCTCTCCAAACGCCGCCGAGAGCCACCTGAAGGCCCTGGACAGCAAGGGCGTGATCCAGCTGGAGCGTGGTCGTTCCCGGGGCATCACGCTTACCGCCCTGGCCGCGGACAGCCTGCCCGACACGGCCCGGGATGCCCTGCCCCTGGTCGGGCGGGTCGCAGCCGGCAGCCCCGTGCTGGCCCAGGAGAACGTCGAGCGCGATGTGCGCCTCGACGCCACCCTGTTCCATCCACGGCCCCATTACCTGTTGCGGGTCGAAGGCATGAGCATGCGCGACGCCGGTATCCTCGACGGCGATCTGCTGGCCGTGCACCGCACCCCGGAAGCCCGGGACGGCCAGATCGTGGTGGCCCGCATCGAGGACGAGGTGACCGTCAAGCGCTTCGAACACGCCGGTGACCGCGTGCTGCTCCACGCCGAGAACCCGGACTACGCGCCCATCGAGGTCGACCTGCGACGGGAGTCCCTGGCCATCGAGGGCCTGGGCGTGGGCGTGCTGCGACGCTTCGGCGACCGCTGAGCGGCGCCCGTTCCGGCTTCTGCCCCCCTTCCGGTTCCGCTTCCCATGCCGTCCACCCTGCCCGACGCTCTCCATCATCCGCTCCTGTGGCAGGGCGGACGGCGCCATCACCGCCTGCCGACCCTGTCCACGGGACACGAACGCCTCGACCAGGCCCTGCCCGGCGGCGGCTGGCCCCTGGGCGCCCTGACGGAGCTGCTCGTGGCCCGGGACGGCGTGGGCGAACTCAGCCTGCTCCTGCCCACGCTCGCGGAAGTCTGCCGCCAGGGCGGCTGGGCCGTGTTCGTCGATCCACCCTGGACGCCCTATCCGCCGGCCATGCGCGGCCACGGCATCGACCTGGCGCGCGTGCTGGTGGTGGACACGCGGGACGCGAAGGAGTCGCTCTGGGCCTGCGAACAGGCGCTGCGCGGCGTGCGGGGCGGCGTGGTGCTCAGCTGGCTGCGGGGCGGCCGACACCAGGCCGGTTTCACCCACCTGAGGCGCCTGCAGCTGGCGGCCCGGAGCGGTCGCAAGGGCGCCTTCCTGTTCCGCCCCGCCGAGGTTGCGGGCCAGGCCACGCCCGCAGCCATGCGCCTGCATCTCGCCGCGGACGAACAGGACCTGTGCCTGACCGTGCTCAAGGCGCGCGGGCTGCACAACGGCGCCCAGCTTCGCCTGCGCCGTCCCCATGCATCCACGGCGCTCGCCACCGGTGGCGCCGAAGCGCCCGGCGGCCTGGCCGGTCGACGACGCCGGGCGAACACCCTCGAACGGGACGCGGCCGGCACCACGCCGGCGGGACGCGCCTGAAATCCATGGGCATGAACCCGACCTGGCTCGCCCTGCAGTTTCCGCACCTGGCGCTGGATCTCCTGACCCGGGGCAACGGCCGTCCCCGGGACCTGCCCCTCGCCGTGAGCGACGGCGATGCGCGCCGCCCGGTCATCCTCGACACGAACCCGGCGGCCAGCCGCCTGGGCATCCGGCCCGGGCTGCCGGTGAGCGCCGCCCTGAGCCTGGCGGGCGCCCTGCAGGTCAGCGCCCGCGACACGGCGGCCGAGCATGCCGCCCTCGACCGGCTGGCGGCCTGGTCCTACCAGTACAGCAGCGCCGTCAGCGTGCTGGCGCCGCGGCACACGCTGCTGCTGGAAACCGGTGGCAGCGAACGGCTCCTGGGCGATTCCGAATCCCTGGCCCGTCAGCTGTCCGCCGACCTGCTGGACCTGGGCTACCACGCCCGCGCCGGCACCGGCCCGACGCCGGAAGCCGCGCAGCTGGCGGCCCGTCGCGGTCTGCATTTCGCATCCCTGGATGCGCTGCGGGAGGCCCTGCGCACCCTGCCCCTGCACGCCCTGCTGCTGGATGACGCCCAGTGCGCCGCACTGGAAAAGATGGGCTTCCGCCATGCGCGGGAAGTGCTCCGGCTGCCCCGCAAGGCGCTGGCACGGCGCCTGGGAACGGACGCCGTGACCTACCTGGACCGGCTCTGCGGCCGGCGCCCGGACCCACAGACCCACTGGCGCCTGCCGGAGTGCTTCCGTAGCGGCATGGACCTGCCGGCGGAAATCGCCAACAGCCAGGGACTGCTGTTCCCCCTGCGCCGGCTGGTGGACGAGCTCTGCGGCGTGCTGCGGGCCTGCGATCGAGGCGTCCAGTCGGTCAGCGTGCACCTGCGCCTGCGCCGGGGCGAGGAACGCTTCGACCTCGCCTTCCAGCAGCCCGGCCGGGACGAGGCGCACATCATGCAACTCCTGAAGGAGCGGCTCGAGCGCTTTCGCCTGCCCCAGCCGGCCCAACACGTTGCCCTGGAGGCCGGCCGGTTTCTCGAGTTCGAGGCGGGCGCCACCGGGCTGTTCGTGGATCCGGACGATCCGTCCAGCAATCCGCTGGAACCCCTCCTCGAGCGGCTGCGCGCGCGGCTGGGACAGGAGTCGGTGACCGGCCTTCGCGGCGTGGAGGACCATCGGCCGGAATACAGCTGGTCACGCCGGCGCCTGGAAGAGCCCGCCGACTGCCAGTCCATGCCGCACCGCCCCGTGTGGCTGTTCCCCCGGCCGAAGCGCTGCCGTATCGAGGACTACCGGGTGCTGGCCGGCCCGGAACGCATCGAGAGCGGCTGGTGGGACGGGCGCGATTGTCGCCGCGACTACTTCGTCGTGCGCGACCGGGAAGGCAGCACGCTGTGGGCCTACCGCGAGTACAAACCCCGGCCCGGCTGGTATCTCCACGGGCTCTTCGGCTGAATCCTTTGCCAAGAACAGACCTTTTGCGTACCGTGAGCCCCATCGCCACGGATCGGACACCCCATGAACAACCTCGGCAAGCTCTTCCTCAAAGGCCTCGCCGTCACGATCCCGGTAGCTCTCACGCTCGCCATCGCCTGGTGGCTGGCGGCGAGCGCGGAGCGCCTGCTCGGCGGGGTGCTCGTCCGGGTCCTGCCGGAAGGCTGGTACATCCCCGGCATGGGCCTGGTGTCCACCATGGCCCTGATCCTGCTGGTGGGCCTGCTGTCCCACGTGATCATCTTCCAGCGACTGTTCATCTGGGGCGAAAGCGTGCTCGAGCGGCTGCCCTTCATCAAGACCATCTATTCGGCGCTCAAGGACTTCTTCGGCTACTTTTCCGTCGATGCGCAGCAGTCCTTCAGCAAGGTGGTGATGGTGCGCCTGCCGGGGCATGATTTCGAAGCCCTGGGTTTCGTCACCCGGGAGACCTTCGACGACCTGCCCGTGGACCCGCAGGCCGAGGAACCGGTCGCGGTCTACCTGCCCATGAGCTACCAGATCGGCGGCTACACCCTGTATCTGCCGCGCAGCGCACTCACGCCCGTGGACATGCCCTTCGAGGACGCCATGCGCCTGGCCGTGACCGGAGGCGTCACCCGCAAGCGCTCCTCACCCGCACCGGCGATCTCCGAGCCGGCAGCCAAAGCCGACCGCCACTGAGACCGGGTACGGTTCGTGGCGGCGCAGATGCTCCAACTGGCCCTGCTCAGCAATCTCGGGGTGTTCCTGGGCTGCAAAATCGTTGGCTACGAACTCGATCCGCTCCGCAAATTCATCGCCGCCATGGCATTCACGGTGGTGTATTTCCTGCCGCTGGGTCTTCTGGTGCACATCCTCGCACCGCTGGCGCTGTGGGCGGCCCTCAAGCAGCCGGAAGGAGCGCAGCACCGCAGATTCTGGGTCGTCCTGATCACTTACGGGGTGGCCGGCTTGCTGACCGTTGCCCTGTTCCATTTCACGCGCTGAGCCCGCGGCACAACCCGGGGGGAGCACCGACCGGTCATTGCCGTATCACGGCATCAGGACAGGTTCATCATCAGGGCGGTAAGCAAGCCCCGGAGCACCAGGTCGGGCACCGCCTCGTCGTACAGCCCCGTGTCGGCAAACAGGCTGGAAAAACCGCCGGTGGCGATAACCCGCGGCCGCCTGCCGTCGAAGGCGTCGCGGCACACGCCGTCCATGATTTCGCGCAAGGCGCCCAGGTGGCCGAAGTACAGGCCGGACTGGATGCTCGCCGCGGTGCTGCGCCCCAGGCATTGCTCCGCCCTGCGGATTTCGACGGAACTGAGGCGCGCCGTGCCCCGGTCGAGGGCTTCCATGGACATGCGGAGACCGGGAATGATCACGCCGCCCAGGTAATCCCGGCCGGCGCTGATGGCGTCCACCGTGGTCGCCGTGCCGAGATCCAGCACGAGCAGGTCCTCCTCCGGGTGCATCTGCGTCGCGGCAATCGCGTTCGCGATACGGTCTGACCCGACCTCCAGGGGATTGCGATAGAGAATTTTCAGGCCGGTTTTCGCCCCGGCCTTCAGCACGAAGGGCGCCTGTCCAAAATACTTCTGGCACCCGTTACTGATGCTGTAGATGACTTCCGGCACGACGCTGCACAGGGCGATATTGCGAATCTCGGCCGGATCGAAGTCGTTTTCCCGGAGCACGCTGCGGAAGAACAGGCCATATTCATCGGACGAGGCGCCCTGTTTCGACGTTTTTCGAAACGTCATGCGCAGCTGATCGCCGGCAAAGACGCCGCCGAAAATATGGCTGTTGCCGACGTCGAGACACAGGATCACGAGGGTTCCTCCTGCCTGGCAAGCAGGCGGTTCGCCAGGGCTTCCGCGAGGGCGCCGGGTCCTTCAACCCGCTCCTTCGCACCCGAGGGGCTGTAGAGCGTGAAGGGATGCGCAGCATCCGAAAGCTCGTCAGCGTCGTTGTGAACGACCCAGTCGCTTTGCCCTGCCGCGAACTGGCGCCGCACGGCGGCCCAGCGCTCGTCCTCACCGGCGCCGACCGTCAGCTTGAAGCCGATCACGTCGATGTCGGGGTTCCGGGACCAGGCCCGCAGACTGTCGAGCAGTTTCGGGTTCGGCTCGAGCCTGAGCTCAAAGCCGGCGCCGGAAGACAGCTTGCCGTCCGCCGACCCTGGCCGCTCCGCCACGGAAAAATCACTCACCGCGGCGGCGTGAACCACCGCGTCGAAGTCGGATGCGCCCAGCAGGGTTTGCAACGATTGCTCCAGGTCCTCGAAGCTGACGAAACGCTCACGGCGAATGCCCCCTCCTTCCGGTTCCATGGCGCCGGCGCCGCCGAGCCAGGTGACCTGGAATCCGCGCGCCCGAAGCGCTTCGGCCAGCCGGGCCGAGGTGCGGCCGGTGCTCGTGTTGCCAATGTAGCGCACGGCGTCGATCGGCTCCCGCGTCCCGCCGCCGGTGATGAGCACGCGGCGACGCGACGCTCCGCCGTCCTCGGCGGGGCCGGCGTCGCGGTCCTCGCTCTCCGGGCGGGACACATCCGCGGACCGGCGATCGGTGTCTTCACGCAGTACCGCCTCGACGTGACGCTGGATAACGTCGGGCTCGAGCATGCGGCCCGCGCCCTGCTCGCCACAGGCAAGCTCTCCACGGTCCGTGGGCAACACGTGGACACCCCACTGTCGCAGCCGCTCCACGTTGGCCTGGGTGGCGGGGTAACTCCACATGTGGGAATTCATGGCCGGCACGATGAACTGGGGCGCCCGGCGCGCCCAGGTCGCTTGCCAGAGCGTCGTCACCGCGTCGTCGGCGATCCCCTGCGCAAACCTGGCCAGCAGGTTCGCGCTCGCGGGGCAAACCACGACCACGTCGGCCCACTGGGCCAGGGTGATGTGATCCATGGCGCGGCCTGCTTCGAAGGTGTCCTCGAACAGCGGCTCGCCGCTCAGACCTTCCAGGGTGGCGCGACCGACGAAGTTCGCCACGGAGGCCGTCGTCGCGACGCGCACCCGGTGACCGGCCTTGCGCCAGGCAGAGATCAGCCCGGTCGCTTTCGCACAGGCGATGGAGCCGGACATCATGAACAGGATATGGCTTTCAGGACGCATGTGCGCTCTCCTTGCCCGGGCCGTTGGGGGCGGCGTCCAGTGAAATGTTGTCGATCAGCCGGACCTCGCCGAGGCGCGCCGCCGCCAGGCGGCGACCGTCGTGGTCCGCCACGTAATCCACCTCGAAACCGAGTGACTGCAGGCGCCGGGCCGCGGCTTCCGGCGTCGATTCCGTTCGCAGGCTCCGAAGCAGCTCCGGCGCCAGGGCACGCTGACGCGCATCGAGGCGGGCGTTTCTCGAGGACAGGGCCAGGCCCGATTCCTCCCGCACCACGGGGCAAGCCACGATTTCCAGGTCAAGAAAAAACGCACTTGCCATGTCCCGGACGAGGCTGAGTTGCTGCCAGTCCTTTTCACCGAAGTAGGCGCGCCTCGGGCGCACGAGGTTCAGCAGTTTCAGCACCACGGTGAGTACGCCATCGAAATGCCCCGGCCGATGAGCCCCGCAGAATCGCCGGGACACGTCGTTCTCCGTGACCCGGTACCGGTAATCGTCCGGGTACATGGCCTCCGCCGTGGGCAGCAGCACGTGGTCCACGCCCCAGGCGTCCAGTTGCGCCAGGTCCTTTTCGAGTTCGGCCGGGTACTGGTCCAGGTCTGCCTGCTGGTCGAACTGGGCCGGGTTGAGGAACACGCTCACGACCGTCGCCGGATTTTCCTGCCGGCTGCGCGCGATGAGCGAGCCATGCCCGGCGTGCAGGCCACCCAGCGTCGGCACGAAGCCGGCGGACCAGGCGCCGCCGGCCTCCTCGTTGCGACGGTGTTTTTGCCAGTCTTCGATTTCCCGATGAACGATCATGTGGCCCTACCCGGCGTAACGCTCTTCCGGTGCGGGAAAGTCCGCGCTGCGTACGTCGCGCGTGAAGCGGTCGAGTGCATCGACCACGAGGCTGCGCCCGTCGAGATAGCGACGCACGAATTTCGGCTGGAAATTCGAGGACAGGCCCAGCAGGTCCTGCAGTACGAGCACCTGCCCGTCGGTCTCGTTACCGGCGCCGATGCCGATGGTGACGATGTCCAGGTCCGCCGTGATTTCGGCGGCCAGGGTCTCCGGCACGCATTCGAGCACCAGGGAGAAACACCCCGCCTCCTGGCAGGCGCGCGCCTCCGCGGCGAGTCGCTTGCGATCGTCCTCGCTGCGGCCCTGGACCTTGAAGCCCCCGAGCTGGTTCACCGACTGGGGCGTCAGGCCCAGGTGGCCCATGACGGGCACGCCCGAATCGACGATGTGCCTCACCAGGTCTTCCTGGCCGCGAATGCCTTCGATCTTGACGGCGGAAGCACCGGCTTTCATGAGCTTTTCGACTGCGTCCATGGCGGCTTCCAGCCCCTTGCGGAAGGACAGGAAAGGCAGGTCCGCGACGATGAACTTGTCCGGCGCTCCACGCCGCACGGCGCGAACATGGGCGGCCATCTCGTCCACCCCGATCGGCAGCGTGCTGTCGTGGCCATGCATGACCATGGCGGCGCTGTCGCCCACCAGGATCAGGTCGATGTCCGAGTCGGCCACGAGGCAGGCCATGGTGTAGTCGTAGCAGGTGACCATGACCACGCGTTCGTGGTTCTGCTTGCGTTCCGGGAAGTTGAGTACGTTCATGACAGGCTCCGTTTCGTCGCAGCGCCGCCCAGGAGCCGTCCCCCGGAGACTTGCCGGTGGTCGGCCCGGGAACGCGCCAGTTGCTGTTCTGACTGTGGGTCAGCCGGGGTTTCGTGCCGGACGCCGGTTCCCGCACCATGAAATTCCACGAAGGTCTGGTACAGGTTCGCCAGGGGTGAATCACCGAGGGCAGCCAGGTTTCGCGCCTGGGTGGCCTTGTCGCCACGGGCCAGGGGGCCGGTCAGGGCGCCCCGGGGGTCATCGAGCAGGTTGTCGACGGCCCGGTGCAGGTAGGCGCGAAAGACCTCGGCGGGCAGCTCCAGGTCCGTATCCAGGCGCTCCACCAGGCGCTGCCAGAGAATCTGCGGAAAATTGCCCGCCATGACGCACAGGGCGTGGTAGAGCGCCTTTTGCTCCGTGGCCAGGGAGAACGCGGGGTTGGGCAGGCCGGGAAACACCGTTCCGAGGGTGCTGCCCGCCTCCACCACGAAGGGGATGGCACGGTAGGTGTCCCGGTCATAGAGCTCACGCCCGAAGGTCATGAGCGGGTGCGCACCGGTCACCCCGGGCAGGCTGAGGGCGCCGGCGCAGTGCACCAGGCGATGGCCGTGCAGCCAGGGGTAGCGTTTCAACAGCGGTTTCAGTCCGTCGTCGGACACCAGCAGCACCACCTGCGTGGCGTCCGCGACGGTGGCGCGCAGGCGCTCCTCCGCATCCGGCAGATCGTGCGTATTGAGATCGCTGTGGGGATTGCGGGCCCAGCCCGAAACGGGAAGGCCTTCGAGTTGCAGGTAGTGGCGCAGATGCCGCGCCAGCCGCCCGCCGCCCAGGAGGGCGTAGTGGGGTGTCGTTTTCATTGGTACCTGTCCTTTGGATCAAGTCCATGGGTAAAGCACATGTCGCATGGCGCGTCGCCACGCTGTGAGCCAGTCCCGTCCCGGCCTCTGTTCCATGTCCGCCCCGGGCCCTGCAGCAGGTGTTGCCTGGAGGTTGGGGGTCGGACTGGCAGCGCTTTTGACGGGATGCGCAGTATATACCATGGGGGCGCGGCCCGGTTTTTCCAGTACGGACAGGGACTTGACTCTTTGTGCGCGTAAGGTCCAACGGTTGGTGTCGCACGGCGCGGGACAAACCTGAAAATACTGTATATATTTACAGTATTTCGTGTTGTCCGGCCCATGTCATTCCATCCCGATTCCCCAGACCCGGCGCCCTCGCCAACGCCCTCGACGCCCCCGGAGTACGCCGAGCTGGTGTGCATCAGCAATTTCAGCTTTCTGCAGGGCGCTTCACACCCGCAGGAACTGGTCGCCCGGGCCGTGGAACTGGGCTACCGGGCCCTGGCCCTGGTGGACGAGTGCTCCCTCGCCGGCATCGTCCGCGCCCACGAGGAGGCCCAGCGCGCCCGGGACGCGGGTCATGGTTTCGAGCTGATTCCCGGCAGCCTGTTCCACCTGGAGGACCGCTCGCGCCTCGTCCTGCTGGCGCCCAACCAGACCGCTTACACGCAGCTCTGCGGGCTGATCACCCGGGGCCGGCGCCGGGCCGAAAAAGGCCACTACCAGCTCGGGGAAAAGGACTTCGAGCGCGGTCTCGACGCCTGCCTCGCCCTGTGGCTGCCGGAGACGGGTCCCGAGGGCGAAGGCAACGTCACCCGCGCGCACTGGGTCGCCAGCCACTTTCCCGACCGGGCCTGGCTGGCTGCGAACCTGCACCTGGGTTTCGACGACCAGGCGCGACGCGCCCGGTGCCGGGCAACGGCGTCCGCGGCGGGCCTGCCCATCACGGCCTGCGGCGATGTGCGCATGCACCGCCGCAGCCGGCGCATGCTGCATGACGTGCTGGCTGCCGTGCGCCACGGCTGCACCGTGCAGGCCCTCGGCTACCGGGCCCTGCCCTCCGGCGAGCGGCACCTGCACCCCCGGGATCTGCTCGCCCGGCGCTATCCCCGGGAATGGCTGCGCGAAAGCGTTCGTATCGCCCAGCGCTGCGACTTCCGCATGGACCAGATACGCTACCGCTATCCCCGGGAGGTGGTGCCCGCAGGCATGACCCCCATGGACCACCTGCGCAGCCTGACGGAAGCGGGTATCCGGCAACGCTGGCCCGGCGGGATCGATACGGATCTGCAGGGACAGATCGACCACGAGCTCGAACTCATCGAGGAACTCGGCTACGCGGCGTATTTCCTCACGGTGCATGACATTGTCGCCTTCGCCCGGAGCGAGGGCATCCTGTGCCAGGGCCGGGGGTCGGCCGCCAACTCGGCCGTGTGCTTCTGCCTGGGCATCACGGAGGTGGATCCGTCCCGCATGAACATGCTGTTCGAACGGTTCATCTCCCGGGAACGGGACGAACCCCCGGACATCGACGTGGATTTCGAGCACGAGCGACGCGAGGAGGTCATCCAGTACATCTACCGGAAATACGGCCGCGACCGCGCGGCCCTCGCGGCCACGGTGATCAGCTATCGGCCCAAGAGCGCCCTCCGGGACGTGGGCAAGGCCCTGGGCTTCAGCCTGGGACAGCTCGAACAGCTGTCCGGCAGCCTGGCCTGGTGGGACCAGCCCGATACCCTGGACGAACGGCTCCGGGAACAGGGCTTCGACCCCGGCAGCCTGGCGGTGCGCCAGCTCCTGCACCTGGTCCCCGAGCTGTGCGGCTTTCCCCGGCACCTGTCCCAGCACGTGGGCGGCTTCGTGATTTCCGAACACCCGCTGGCCAGCCTCGTGCCGGTGGAGAACGCCGCCATGGCGGACCGCACCATCATCCAGTGGGACAAGGACGACCTCGAGACCCTGGGCCTGCTCAAGGTCGACTGCCTGGCCCTGGGTATGCTGACGGCGATTCATCGCTGCCTCGACCTGGTGAACGGCTGGGAGAGACGGGACCCACCCGGCAATCTCACGCTGGCCACCATCCCGGCGGAGGATCCGGCCACCTACGCCATGATCCAGCAGGCCGACACGGTGGGTGTGTTCCAGGTCGAGTCCCGGGCCCAGATGGCCATGCTACCGAGACTCAAACCCGCCTGCTTCTACGACCTGGTGATCGAGGTGGCCATCGTCCGGCCCGGCCCGATCCAGGGCAACATGGTGCACCCCTACCTGAAACGGCGCCGGGGCGAAGAAACGGTCCGCTATCCGTCCGAAGACCTCAAACGTGTGCTCGAACGCACCCTGGGCGTACCCATCTTCCAGGAACAGGTGATGCAGATCGCCATGGTGGCCGCCGGCTTCAGCGGCTCCGAGGCCGACGCCCTGCGGCGGTCCATGGCCGCCTGGGCGCGCCGCGGCGGGCTTGGACATCTGCACCGGCGACTGGTCAGCGGCATGAAGGCGCGTGGCTATTCCGAGGAGTTCGCAGAGCAGATCTTCAACCAGATCAAGGGGTTCGGAGAATACGGTTTCCCGGAATCGCATGCGGCGAGCTTCGCCCTGCTCGTCTACGTCTCCGCCTGGCTCAAGCGCCACCACCCGGCAGCTTTCTGCTGCGCTCTCCTCAATGCCCAGCCCATGGGCTTCTACGCCCCGGCCCAACTGGTGCAGGACGCCCGGCGCCACGGCGTCACCGTGCGGCCCGTGGACCTGCGTTACAGCGACTGGGACAGCCGCCTGGAGCCCGACCGGACAAACGCGCCTTGCGTCCGCCTGGGCCTGCGCATGGTCAAGGGCTTCGGGCGAGAGGCCGCCGAACGCCTGGTGGCCGCCCGCGACCGGCGCCGCTTTCGCGACACGCAGGACCTGTGCGACCGGGCGGGCCTGGACCGGGGCCTGCTGAACGCCCTGGCGGAAGCCGGCGCCCTGCGCGGCATCGCCGGGCACCGGCACCGCGCGCGCTGGGCATCCGCAGCGGTGCAGCCGCCGCGACAGGACCTGCTTCACGGCGTCGACGGGCGTGAGCGTCTCGACGACCGGGGCATCGCGATCCGGCCCCCGGACCCGCGCGATGACCTGGAAGCCGACTATCGCTCCACGGGACTGACCCTGGGACGCCACCCGGTGGCCTTCGTGCGCGGCGAACTGCGGCGCCGGCGAATCCGCACTGCCCGTGACGTGCTGGCCCTCCCCCATGGCCGGCATACCCGGGCCTGTGGACTGGTGACCATGCGCCAGCGGCCCCAGACCGCCAATGGCACGATGTTTCTCACCCTGGAGGACGAAACCGGCAGCCTGAACGTGGTGCTCTGGCCACGGGTCTGGGAACGGCAGCGGGCCGTGGTGCTTGGGACGGGCTTACTGGCCGTGGACGGCGTTCTCGAGACGGATGGCGAGGTGCACCACCTGATCGCGGAACGCGTGGAGGACTACGACGCCCTGCTGGACGGCTTTCGGACGCGCTCGCGGGATTTCTGTTGAAAAAAGGATCCGGGAAGCGGGACTGAGCCGATGGCCGGCCCCGCTTCCCGGAGCGTGTTCCGATGGTGGCCGGTTGCGGACGAACCACCCGGAAACCGTCTTTCTCGATGTACTTCATGCAAGGCGCAGGCCAAAACACCAGGTTATTGTTTTTTATGTCCTTTTGGAGCGATGAAGAAGGCACAGGAAAACGCGCGCTGGCCACCTTCGCCAGCCGATGGCGAATCTGGTCGCTCGCAACCGAGATCACTTGGGTTGCCCCCGGCGCCCCGGTATAATCCCCGGTTCGAGTGAATCATCCAGAGACGATGACCCCCATGTCCAGACTCCTTACCTCGAGCCTCGCGCTCGCCGCGGTGCTGTCCGCTTCCAGCGCCGCCATCGCCGCCGGTGACCCTGAAGCCGGCAAGATCAAGGGCTACACCTGCACCGGCTGCCACGGCATCGCCAGCTACAAAAACGTGTATCCGACCTTCTCCGTCCCACGCATCGGCGGGCAGAGCGCCGTCTACGTGGAAGCCGCCCTGAAGGCCTACCGTACCGGCGAACGACAGCACTCCACCATGAACCTGCACGCGGAAAGCCTCTCGGACGAGGACATCGCCGACATCGCGGCCTGGCTGGAAAGTGAAACGGGAGACGCAGAATGAACCGCCGTCTGAACACGCCGTCGCGTACTGCGCTGCTCGCCACGAGCCTGTGGGCCGCTGTCGTCATGGCGCCCAATGCCCTGGCCGGCGGGGACGCCCAAGCCGGGAAAGAGAAATCAGCGACCTGTGAAGCCTGTCACGGCGCAGACGGGCTGGGAACCAACCCCATGTACCCGGTGCTCGCAGGGCAGTACGAGGACTACCTCGTCCACGCCCTGAAGTCCTACCGGGACGGCACGCGCAAAAACGCCATCATGGCGGGGCTTGCCGCCGCCCTGAGTGACGAGGACATCGAGGACCTTGCGGCGTATTACGCGTCCATGCCGAGCGCGCTGTACACCCTTCCGGACCGCTGACAGGACGTCAGCTGCGGGCGAAATAGGGGTTTTCGCCCGTGTCGTGATCCGTGGCATCGAGGATTCCCGTCAACTCGGGAAAGTGCTCGCGGAGCGTTTTCTCGATTCCGTCCTTCAGGGTCACGTCCGCCATGCCACAGCCGTGGCATCCGCCACCGAAGCGCAGCACCACCGCCTGTTCCTCGGTGATGTCCACCAGGGAAACCATGCCGCCGTGCGCGGCGAGGCGCGGATTGATTTCCGACTCGATGACCCAGCGGATCCGGTCCGGCAGGGGTGAGTCGTCGCCGGGCTTTTCTCCCTTGATGTTCGGCGCCCGGATGGTCAGTTGGCCCTGACCTCCCTCGGTTTCGAAATCGATCTGGGCTTCTTCCAGCCAAGCCAGGCTGTCGGCCGCGACATACAGCAGGAATCCGTCGAACGTGTCGATCCGATCGTCTGGCGACGCCTGGCTCTCGGGACAGAATTGCAGGTCACAGGCGGCCCGGGGCGTACCGGGCTCAAGCACGGTGAGTCGCAGGCCGAGGTCGTCGGCATCCTGCTGTTCGATGAGTTTCCTGAAGTACTCCTGGGCGCGTTCTGTGATTTCAATCACGATGGGATTTCCTCGTTGTGATGGGCCGGGGCCGTGCGCTCACCCGTGGCGGCCACGAGGGCCTTCGCCAGGAGCGGGAGCGACGTATCGAGGCGCCAGTCCATCTGTGAGTGGGTGCCTTCGAATTCTTCGAAATGGTGATCGATGCCGGCTTTTTCCAGTCGTGCGGCCAGTTGCCGTGTTCCGAACTGAATGCGGTACTGGTCCCGGCGCCCGACATCGAAGTACAGGCAGTGAAGCTGCCGGAGCGCATCGGCATGCCGCTCCACCAGGTTCAGGGGGTCATGCGCCAGCCAGCGATTCCAGCGTTCCGGGTCCAGCTCGCAGGTGTCGAGGTCCATGGGCAACCGGATGCGCTCCGGGTGATCCGGATCAGGGTCGTAGGTCGCGGCCATGGCCAGGGTCATGAGCACGGAAAAGTCCCGGCCGCCGACCTTGCGGTTGCGCCAGAAGACCTCCAGGAACCGCTGCGGATCCCCGCCGTACTCGGCCAGCACCAGGCATGCCGTGGGCAATTCCGGGCGGTACACCCAGTCGAAGCCACAGTCCGCCGCATGCATGGCGATCCCGCCCCAGGTTTCCGGGTGGTCCATGGCGAGCCGCAGCGCACCGTAGCCGCCGCTGGACTTGCCGAAGGCGCCCCGGCCCGACGCGTTCGCGACCACGTTGAACCGCTCGCTCACGAGAGGCACCAGCTCCGCGACGACGTAGTCGGCATAGGCGCCGACACCCGGAGAATTGATGTACTGATTGCCACCGAGCGACGTGAAACAGTCAGGCATGGGAACGACCACGGGCGGCAGGTCGCCCTGGTGGATCAGGCGGTCGAGGCGTTGCTGGAGGTTTTCCCCCTGGTTTCTCCAGTTAAGGTGTCCCAGGCCCGAATTCGTGAACGCGGCCAGGTCCCAGAGGGCCACGTAAGGCAGCCCGCCGGCGTCATAGCCGGGCGGCAGGTAAACGGGGAAATCCCGCTCCACCGGGTCTTCCCAGGGATTGCCTTCGAGCACGCGGGAACGATGGCGAAGGATTTCGATTCGTCCCCGGGGCCATTCCACCCCGGGTCGTACCCGCGCCATGTCAGCCCCGCTCCGCCAGCACGCGGCGGAGATGGCTTTCCAGCGCGGGACTCAGGGAAATGTCGGCCAGGGCGTAATCGACGTTCGCTTTGAGCATGCCGAGGCGGGATCCGCAGTCATAACGCACGCCTTCCAGCGGGTGGGCATACACGGGGTGATCGACCATGAACTCGGCAATGCCGTCGGTCAGCTGAATCTCGCCGCCCGCCCCGCGGCCGAGGGCCTCCAGGGTCGGAAAAATCCTCCCGTCGAGCACATAGCGGCCGACGACGCCCAGGTTGGACGGCGCCTCTTCCGGGGCCGGTTTCTCCACGAGGGACGTGATGCGCTGGTGTCCGGACCCGGTCCGCTCCACCTCCGCGATGCCGTAGCTCGCGGTGAGCATGGGGTCGATGGACTCCATGCCGATGACACCGCCGCCGGTGGCCTCGTGCACGGCCACGAGCTGGGCCAGGGCGCCCCGCCCCGGGTCCATGACCATGTCATCGGGAAGAATGACGCCGAAGTGCTCGTCGGCCGGACAGTGCTCCCGGGCGCACAGGACGGCGTGGCCCAGGCCCAGGGGCTCTTCCTGGATCGCCGTGGCCGCGGTCACGCCGGCCGGGAGAATGCCCTGGAGGCGTTCGAGCAGCTCGGTTTTTCCCCCTGCACGCAGCTTCTCCTCGAGGGCCGTGTCCGGTTCGAAATGCCGCAGGATGGACTCCTTGCCCGGGCTCACGACGAACACGACGTGCGTCACGCCGGCGGCCACGGCCTCCTCCACCGCATGCTGGATCAGGGGGCGATCCACCACCGGCAGGAGTTCCTTGGGAACGGCCTTGGTAGCCGGCAAAAAGCGGGTACCCAGTCCGGCGACGGGAAAGACCGCCGTCCTTACGGTTTTTAACATGATTCAGGAATCCGTGTTCGTTCGGTGCAGGGGTACGACCCGTGCCTGGTCCGAACGCTGTGCGGACTGGCGCAATTCGGGCACAAGTCGGTTGAGGCTGGCTTCGAGGCTGGCCACGTCATAGCGCTGCACCGCCGCCTCGACCCGGCGCAGTTCCTCGCGCAGCTCGTTCCAGTCGCCACCCCGAGGGTGGGCGAGGAAGATCTTCTCGTGTTCCGTTTGCTCGTTCGGTTCCAGCTCGTGGAACAGCTCCTCGAACAGCTTCTCGCCGGGTCGCAGACCGGTGTACACGATCTGGATGTCCCGCCCGGGCTCCTTGCCGGCCAGGCGGATCAACTGCTCCGCGAGGTAGGTGATGCGGACCGGCTCGCCCATGTCGAGGACGTAGATTTCGCCGCCTTCACCCTGCAGCGCCGCCTGCATGATGAGCTGGCTGGCTTCGGCGATCGTCATGAAATAGCGCGTGATTTCCGGGTGGGTCACGGTGACCGGCCCGCCGCGGCGGATCTGTTCCTTGAACAGCGGCACCACGCTGCCATTCGAATTCAGCACGTTGCCGAACCGGACCGTCACGAAACGCGTGTCCGAATGGGCATTCATGCTCTGGCAGTACATCTCCGCCACGCGCTTGGTGGCGCCCATGATGTTGGCGGGATTGACCGCCTTGTCCGTGGAAATGAGCACGAAAGTGCCGACCCCGTGCCGGTCCGCCGCTTCCGCCAGGCGCATGGTGCCGGTCACGTTGTTTCGAACCGCCTCGCGCACCTGGTTCTGGAGGATCGGCAGGTGCTTGTAGGCCGCAGCGTGGAACACCACCTCGGGCTGAAAGCGGCTGACCATCGTCTCCACGGTCGCGGGATCGCAGATGTCACCCAGAATCGACGTGAACACCAGGTCGTCGAAAGCGCCCCGCAGCTCCAGGTCGATGCGATAGAGCGCGTATTCGCTGTGGTCCACCACCACCAGCTCCGCCGGATTGAGCCTGGCGATTTGCCGACACAGCTCGGAACCGATGGAGCCGCCGCCCCCGGTGACCATGACCCGCTTGCCCACCAGGCCCGTTCGGAGGGCGTCCCAGTCGAGAGAAACCGGTGCCCGGCCCAGAAGATCGTCAATGGCGACGCGCTTGAGTTTGTCGATGCGGGTGGCCTGGCTGCCGAGATCCTGCAGCGTGGGCAGGGTCCGGAATTCGATGCCGCTGTCTTCACAGATGCGCACGATACGCTGCATCTGCTGGTTCGTGGCCGAGGGAATGGCGATGATGGCCCGGTCCAGGCTCCGCTGCCGGGCCAGGCTGGGCAGGTCCTCGATGACGCCGAGGACCGGTACACCGTTGACTTCTCCGCCACGCAGCCGCGCGTTGTCGTCAAGGTATCCGATCACCTCGGTGCCGCCCCGGTGACGCAGTTCCCGTTCCAGCAGGGCGCCGGAACGGCCCGCGCCGAGAATCACGACACGCCGGAGCTTTGAGTCCTCCGCCCGGGCCGGATACCGGGAGTCCTTGAAGGACCGGTACGCCATGCGGGGCATTGCCAGGGCGACGAACAACAGCGGCGGATACACCAGGACTTCCGGATACCACCCCGCCAGCTTCCCGCCACGGAGTGCGAGCAGCCCGACGAAAATCAGCACGCTGCCGAAGAGTGCGGCCCGGGCGATGTTCCACATGTCCTTGAAACTGGCGAAGCGCCAGATGCCCTTGTACAGGCCGGTGGCCCAGAGCACGAGGCCCTGGAGCAGAAGAACGACCGGCAGTTCGCCGCCGAGCGCATAATTATCGAGGATGGGCAGACCGAACAGCCGGTCCGCGACGAAGCGTGCCGCTGCCCAGGCCAGGAACACCATGGCAAAGTCATGCAGCACCACGGCCGCGCGTGGGTGCAGCGCCGCCCGGTGAATGTCCAACCTTCGATTGTCGTTCATGGTCTCTCCCCCAACTTGAGAGACACGACACACCAGGCAATGGCAAGGCTCATGAAGGTGATGAAAGCGGCCGCCCAGCCCCATTGGGGCTTCAGCGCGACAACCACTACGGCCGGCGCAACGATGAAGACATTCAGCGCTGCGTAGGCCAGCAACACCTGGCCGTGATTCCGTCCCTGGGCCATCAGCATCTGGTACACGTGCGTCCTGTGCGCAGTATACCATCGCTCACCCCGCCAGACCCTCCGGACCAGGGTCAATCCGGCATCGACATGGAACACCGCGAGGACCAGGATTGCCGCCGGCAACGTCAGGCTGCCCTCCGCCAAACCGATCACCGCGAGGCCGCCGAGCAGCCAGCCCAGGGGCACGCTGCCTGCGTCGCCCATGAAGCAGCGCGCCGGCGGCCAGTTCCAGGGCAAAAACCCCCCGGCCGCGGCCGAGATGCCCAGGGAAACCAGCGCCAGGCCCTCGGCGTTCGCTTCGTGGAACAGGAAGGCCAGCATGAGTCCGCTGACCAGGGCCTGCATGCCCGCCATGCCATCGCTGCCATCCATGAAGTTGAATGCATTCATGGTCCAGGTCAGCACCAGGACGACGAGCGGCATGAGCCAGGGTGTTGGCAGCGGCAGCATGACCGCCAGCCCCGTTGACAGAAGCAACTGCAACAGCAGGCGCCAGCGCGCCGGCAACCCTCGCGCGTCATCCCAGAGACCCACCAGCGAGAGGCAGACGGCCCCAGCCAGCAGCGGGCCGTAGCCACCGGGACCGCTCGCCGCTGCCATCCCCGGCGTTGCCGAACCCGCACCGGCCCACGGCCACGTGACCGCCAGGCTCGCCACCAGGGCGACACCCGCTCCGGTGGGCGTGGGTACCGTGTGGCTCGAGCGAATCCCGGGGGTATCCATGAATTGCGTGCGCCGGGCGAGCACGGTGTACAGGCCGACCGCCAGGAATGACAGCCCGACCGTGAGGCCCGCGCCGGTAATCATCTCCCCTGCCCCTGCGGGAGAGGCAAGCCACCCGGATCAGTCGCCGAGCACACCGTGGATGACCCGCGTCGTTCCCCAGCGCCGGCAACTGGGGCACTGCCAGTAGTTCGTGTGACCGCTGTAACCGCAATGGCTGCAGCGGTGCGTCGGCTGGCGGGCCAGCAGGCGCTGCGCCACCGCGCGCAGGATTTCATCACCGGATTCGATGGACGGCCCACCGGCCAGCTTGAGTTCGATCAGGCGATCCAGCCCGCGAACGGACGGGTGCCGGGCCAGTTCCTCGGCAAGAAAATGGGCTGCCGCGGCTTTACCATCGCGTTGCTGGAGGATGTCCGAAATCTTCAGGATCACGCTGATGCTGCCGTGCTGTTCGCACCACGCGCGCAAGGTCGCTTCCGCCCGCGCCTCCTCCCCGGCCTGTTCCGCGCACTCGAGGTAGTTGTCGAGCAGATCGGGGATCATGTCCCCTTCCATGGCGGCCACTTCCTCGAAGCGGTCCATGGCCCCGGTGAAGTCTTCCTGGTGACGGGAGATGCGCGCCTGGACCAGGCGTTCCCGCAGGGACTGGGGGTCGTGGCGACGCGCCTGGCGCAGGTATTTCCAGGCCGTCTCCGCTTCTCCGGCCTGCAGCGCTTCCTCCGCGAGCTCGCAGCAGAAATGCGCCATCACCTGGCCCATGCGCTCGCCCGAGACCTCTTCCAGCTCCCGGGCCTTCTCGAGCGCTTTCTCCCAGTCCTTCTCCTGCTGGTAGATGTCGAGCAGGTGACGAAGGGCCGAGGGCGCGTGGGCGCCCCGCTCGGTCAGCTCGCTGAACAGCCGCTCGGCCCGGTCGAACAGTCCTGCGCGCATGTAGTCCTCGCCGAGTTCGAGCAGCGCCTTGGTTCGCTGGTCCTCGTCGAGGCTCTGCTTGCTGATGATGTTCTGGTGAATGCGGATGGCCCGATCGACCTCGCCCCGGCGTCGAAACAGCGCGCCCAGCGCCAGGTGGGTTTCGAAGGTGTCCTTGTTGACCTCGGCCATTTCGAGGAACACCTGGATCGCCTTGTCCGGCTGTTCGTTCAGCAGATAGTTGAGCCCCTGGAAGTAGCGGCTGGAAAACTGCCGATTCCGTTTTGTTTCGTTGCGCGTAAAGGTTTTGCGCGCGAGCCACCAGCCGCCCAGTGCCGCCAGGGGCACCAGGGCGAGAATCAGAATTTCAACCATCGGTGGTTTCCGTGGAAGGCTCCACGACAGCCGGTTTGCCGGCCGCGGCGCGCGCCTGGCGCAGGGCGAGGCGTGCCGGCCACACCTGGAGTATCCAGGTGCCAGCCATGCCGATCAGGATGCCGAGCGCCAGCGTGGACACCAGCACCAGGCCCAGCGGCCAGTTGAGCTGGACCCACAGCAGATCGACGAGCACCGGGTCGGCGTTGAGCGTTCCCAGCACAAGGCCGGTCGCTACCGCCAGGAGCGCCAGAACCGTAAAGATCAGCTTAGCCATGGACCTCCCGCCGGGTCAGTGACCGGTTTATTCGTTGTTGACCCGCTCCCGAAGTGCCTTGCCCGGCTTGAAGTGCGGCACGTACTTGCCCGGCAGGGCGACCGCATCGCCGGTCTTCGGATTGCGCCCGAGTCGGGGCGCGCGGTAGTGGAGGGAGAAGCTCCCGAAACCGCGGATCTCGATACGATCTCCGTCGGCCAGTGAAGCGCTCATCTGTTCGAGGATGGCCTTGACGCCCAGCTCCACGTCTACGTGGGCCAGGTGCTGCTGCTGTTCCGCCAGGCGATCGATGAGTTCGGATTTTGTCATTCGTATTTCCTGCTGGTTCCGTCCCGGGGACAAAACAGGCGGACGGCCCGCAACCGGGCCGCCCGCCTTCGCACATCAGCCGTTCTGGTCGAGCTGTTCCTTCAGCAGTTCGCCCAGGGACGTGGTGCCCGTGGACTTGTTGCTCTGCTGGTACTCTTCCAGGGCTTCCTGGAGCTCGTCGTCTTCCAGGGCCTTGATGGAAAGGCTCAGGGAACGGCTCTTGCGATCCAGGCTCGTGAACTTGGCCTCGATCTCGTCACCGACGGACAGCTCCTTGCTGGCGTCTTCCACGCGCTCCTTCTTGATCTCGGAGGCACGCAGGTAACCCTCGACACCGTCGTCCAGCTCGATGACGGCGCCACGGGCGTCGACTTCCTTCACGGTGCCCTTCACGAGGCTGCCGCGCGGGTGCTCGGCCATGAAGGTGGCGAAGGGATCCTGGTCCAGCTGCTTCACGCCGAGGGAGATGCGCTCCCGCTCGGGGTCCACGGCCAGCACCACGGCTTCGATTTCCTCGCCCTTGGTGAAGTTGCGCACGGCTTCCTCGCCCGGCGTCAGCCAGGAGATGTCACTCAGGTGCACCAGGCCGTCAATACCGCCGTCCAGGCCGATGAAGATGCCGAAATCAGTGATCGACTTGATGGCGCCGGTGACGCGGTCACCCTTGTTGTGGGTCGCGGCGAACGCGTCCCAGGGGTTGGACGAGCACTGCTTCATGCCCAGGGAGATGCGGCGGCGTTCCTCGTCGATCTCGAGGACCATCACCTCGACCTCGTCGCCGGTCTGCACGACCTTGGCGGGGTTGACGTTCTTGTTGGTCCAGTCCATTTCGGACACGTGCACCAGGCCTTCCACGCCATCTTCGATTTCCACGAAGCAACCGTAGTCGGTAATGTTGGTGACCGTGCCGAAGAGGCGGGTGCTCACCGGGTAACGGCGGGACAGGTCGGTCCAGGGGTCTTCGCCCAGTTGCTTCAGGCCGAGGGATACGCGGTTGCGCTCCCGGTCGAAGCGAAGGACGCGGACTTCCAGCTCATCGCCGACGTTGACCACCTCGGAGGGGTGGCGGACGCGTTTCCACGCCATGTCGGTGATGTGCAGCAGGCCGTCGATGCCGCCCAGGTCCAGGAAGGCGCCGTAGTCGGTGAGGTTCTTGACCACACCTTTCACGATCAGGCCCTCTTCCAGCTCCTTCAGGAGCGCGTCGCGCTCGGCGCTGTACTCGGACTCCACGACCGCGCGGCGGGAAACCACCACGTTGTTGCGCTTGCGGTCGAGCTTGATGATCTTGAACTCGAGGTCCTTGCCTTCGAGGTAGGCCGGGTCACGAACGGGGCGCACGTCCACCAGGGAACCGGGCAGGAAGGCGCGGATGTCGCTGATGTCGACGGTGAAACCGCCCTTGACCTTGCCACTGATCTTGCCCGTGACGATCTCGTCGTCTTCGAAGGCTTTTTCCAGCTCGTCCCACACCAGGGACCGCTTGGCTTTCTCACGGGAGAGGCGGGTTTCCCCGAAACCGTCTTCCACGGCGTCGAGGGCCACCTGGACACTGTCGCCCACTTCCACTTCCAGTTCACCGTCGTTGTTCTTGAACTGGTTGATGGGGACAATGCCCTCGGATTTGAGTCCGGCGTTGACGACGACGACATCATCGCGAATGTCGACGATGGTACCGGTTACGATGGTGCCTGGCTT
The DNA here is from genome assembly GCA_036351115.1 of Lysobacterales bacterium. Classification (GTDB taxonomy): domain Bacteria; phylum Pseudomonadota; class Gammaproteobacteria; order Xanthomonadales; family SZUA-36; genus Marinihelvus. The sequence continues at coordinate 44,471 of JAZBOL010000019.1, forward strand.
GAGGCTCTTCGAGGCCAGGCTCTCTTCGAAGAGCTCTGCGAAACTTTCAGTCATTGGTTAGTCATCTCACGGGCCGGTGCCTGGCGGCACGGCCCACCCATTTGTATCGATCAGGAATGCCAGGATGGCCAGGCAGACCCGTCGAGCGGTTTAAAACGCCGATTTATTCGGCACGAAAAATAACGATATCAGATATTTGGAAGCTTTTCTTTAATAATTGAATAAGCTTCTTCCACGACCTCGTCGATCCCCAGGTTCGTGGAATCGATGGTCGTTGCACCCGCTGCGGGAACCAGGGGAGCCACGTCGCGATTCGAGTCGCGTTCGTCACGGGCCTCCAGGTCCTGCAAAAGGCGGCGCAGGTTAACACTTTCCCCTTTTTCTTTCAACTGCTTATAGCGTCTTTCGGCGCGGGCACGGGCGCTGGCGGTGAGAAACAGCTTGACCGGCGCGTCGGGGAAGATCACCGTGCCCATGTCGCGACCGTCGGCGACGAGCCCGGGAAGACGCCGAAAGGCTTTCTGCCGCCGGGCAAGCGCCGCTCGCACCTCGGGCACGGCGGCGACCCGGGAAGCGGCCTGGCTGACGGCTTCGCTTCGTATCCTGGTCGTCACGTCCTCGCCGCCCAGGAGGATCCGCGAGGTGTCGCCCTCGGATTCGAAACGGGAGTCGAGGGTCCGGGCCGCTTCCGCCAGCGCCTCGTGGTCGCCGAGGTCGATGCCCAGGTTCAGGGCCCTGAGCGCGACCAGCCGGTAGAGGGCGCCGCTGTCGAGCAGGTGCCAGCCGAGTCGGCGGGCCAGGCGTGCTGAGATCGTCCCCTTGCCGGACCCCACGGGACCATCGATGGTGACCACCGGAACGAGGCTGTCCTCCGTCGCGCCGCGCCCGTTCTTCGACTCGTGGGTCATGCTTCGGTCTCCAGTACCGCGCCGAGGGATGCCAGGTCCCGTCGAAAATCCGGATAGGACGTGTCGATGTACTCGGCCCCGTCGATGGTGACGCCGCCTTCCGTGCACAGGGCAAGCACCGCGAAACTCATGGCGCAGCGATGGTCGTGGGACGACTCGACCGTGGCGTGCCGGCTTGGGCCGCCTTCCACGTCGATGCCGTCTCGCGTCTCCCGCACCGAGACACCCAGCGCCGCCAGCCCCCGGGCCATCACGGCCAACCGGTCGCTTTCCTTGACGCGGAGTTCCTCCGCCTCGCGGATGCGCGTGGTGCCGCGGGCGCGGGCGGCGATCGCCAGCAGCACGGGCACCTCGTCGATCATGGACGGAATCCAGGCTGCGGGAACGTCGACGCCGACCAGGTCGGGCGAATGGCGCACCCGCAGATCCGCCACGGGCTCGCCCCCGGCTTCGCGGAGATTCTGGCGGTCGATGCGGGCGCCCATGCGCTCCAGTACGCGGAACAGCCCGTCCCGCGTGGGATTGAGTCCAACCCCGATCACCGTGACGTCCGACCCGGGCACCAGCAGGGCCGCGGCCACGAGGAACGCCGCCGACGAGGGGTCCGCCGGCACGGTGACATCGGTCCCTTGCAGACGCTGCCCGCCCTCGACCGACGGGCCTTCGCCGAGGGACACCCCGAACTGGGGCAGCATGCGCTCGGTGTGATCGCGGCTCGGGTGAGGCTCCGTGACCCGCGTCACACCATCGGCATAGAGGCCGGCCAGCAGCACGCAGGACTTGACCTGGGCGCTGGCCACCGGGGACCGGTAGTCGATCGCGGCCAGCGGCGAGCGACCTTTGACGCGCAGCGGCGCCCTGCCCCCTTCCTCGGCCTCGATTTCGGCGCCCATGAGTTCCAGGGGGCGAATGATGCGTCCCATGGGACGGCTGTTCAGCGAGACATCTCCGCTCAGCACGCTGTCGAACGGCTGTCCCGCCAGCACCCCGGCCAGCAGGCGCATGGCGGTTCCGGAGTTACCCATGTCCAGCAAGCCTTCCGGCGCGCGCGGCCCCGCGGCACCGATGCCGGTGACCGTGACGCCGTCGTGACCGTCCTCGAACTGCGCCCCGAGCTGCTCCATGGCGCGCCGCGTCGCGTTCGTATCGCCGCTGACCAGCAAGCCGCGTATCCGCGTCTGCCCGTCCGCCAGGCCGCCGAACAGGAGCGCACGGTGGGAAATGGATTTGTCGCCCGGTGGCTGTACCGTTCCGGCCAGCGGCCGGCCGGCAGGACTGACCCGCAGTCGCATCAGGCGTTTGCCGTCGCGTTCAGCGCCGGCCCGAGCGCCATGAGCAGGCGTTCGTTCTGGGCTTCCGTGCCAACGGTGATGCGCAGGTGCTGCGACAATCCGTAGTTGGCGACCGGCCGGACGATCACGCCGGCCCGAAGAAGCGCTTCATTGACCGGCGCAGCGTCCCGCCCCAGATCCACGAGCACGAAGTTGCCGGCGGACGGCGGGACATCGAGGCCGAGGGACCGCAGGCCGCTTTTGAGCTGCCGCAGCCCCGCCGCGTTCTCCCGCACGGAACGTTCGATGAATTCGACGTCGCCCAGGGCCGCTTCCGCGCCCACCATGGCCAGCTGGTTCACGTTGAACGGCTGGCGGATGCGGTTCAGGAGGCCGGCGATGGCCGGCGAAGACAGCATGTAGCCGACCCGAATGCCGGCGAGGCCGTAAGCCTTCGAAAAGGTGCGGCTCACCACGAGGTTGTCGTAGTCCGCGAGCCATTCGCTGGCATCGGGCGCGCCGAGCGGCCGGGCGTACTCGGTATAGGCTTCGTCCACGACCACGATGACATCGCGAGGCACCCGGTCCAGGAAGCGCCTGAGCGCCGTCCCCTCCACCCAGGTACCGGTCGGGTTGTTGGGATTGGCGATGAACACGATGCGCGTGTCCTCCGACACGGCGGCCGCCAGGGCCTCGAGATCATGTCCGAGGGGTTGGTCCGAACCGGGCCCGAGCGCCGGCACCACCCGCGCCCGGGCCCCGGCAGCCTGGGTCGCGATGGGATAGACGGCAAAGGCGTACTGGGAAAACACGGCTTCACGACCCGGCGCCAGGAAGGTCTGCGCCAGCAAAACGAGCGTATCGTTGGAGCCGTTGCCGAGGGTCACGCAATCGGCGCTGACCCCGTGGAACGCAGCGATGCGACTGCGCAGCGAGAAGCCTCCGCCATCCGGATACAGCCAGAGGTCTTCCAGTTCGTCCCGCATGGCCGCCAGCGCCGCCGGGCTGACGCCCAGGGGATTCTCGTTCGAGGCGAGCTTGACCGCGTCGCGCACGCCATATTCACGCTCGAGTTCGCTGATCGGCTTGCCGGGCTGGTAAGGCTTGAGCCCGCGCACGCCATCCACGGCCCAGTCGGTGGGGTCGCAGCCCGGCCCGAGGAGCTCCCGTGGTGTCACGCTCATGACGGCTCCTCGTTCTGGCTGGCGACCGCTGCACGCACGGCCCGGGGATAGGAGCCGAGCAGGCGGCACTTGCCCCCCAGCGCGTCCATTTCGGCCAGCGCCGTGCTCAGGGGGGCCTCCTCCGCGTGCCCGTCCACATCGATGAAAAAGACGTACTTCCACGTCCCGCCCGGCGCCGGTCGTGACTCGATGCGCGTCATGTTGATGCCGTGCGCGGCCAGGGGAGCGAGCAGGGAGTGAAGCAAGCCCGGGCCCTCGTCCCCGGCCAGCAACAGCGTGGTCTTGTCATCGCCGGACGGACTGAACAATTCCCGGCCGATCACCAGGAACCGCGTGGTGTTGTCCTGCTGGTCCTCGATGTTGGAAAAGAGCACGGGGACCCCGTAGATTTCCGCGGCGGTCAGGCCGGCAATCGCCGCGGCCTCCGGCGCCGAACGAACCCGCCGCGCCGCCTCGGCATTGCTGCTCACGGCCAGCAGTTCGGCCCGGGGCAGCTGGCGCTTGAGCCAGCCCCTGCACTGGGACAGGGACTGCTGGTGTGCGTACACCCGGTCGATGGTCGACAGGCTGGTCGCGTGGGTCAGGAGGTTGTGGTGGATACGCAACTCGATCTCTCCGCTGATCTTCAGCGGGGACTCGATGAACAGGTCGAGGGTGTGACTGACCACGCCCTGGGTGGAGTTTTCGATGGGCACCACCCCGAAATCGGCCTCGCCGCCCTGCACCTGCTCGAACACGCTCTCGATCGTGGCGTGCCCTGCGGCGAGCACCGAGTGGCCGAAATGCCGGTACACCGCCTGCTGCGTGAAGGTCCCTTCCGGACCGAGGTAGGCGATCCTGAGCGGCTCCTGGCGCGCGAGGCAGGCAGACATGATTTCCCGGAACAAGCGCAGCATCTCCGCATCGCTCAGGGGGCCTTCGTTGCGTTCCAGCACCCCGCGCAGCACCTGCGCCTCGCGCTCCGGGCGATAGTAGTCCACGGCGCCCGTGACCGGGCCCTTGGCCTGCGCCACGTCGAAGGCCAGCCCGGCTCGCTCGCTGATCAAACGCTGAATCTCGGCGTCGAGGGCATTAATGCGTTCACGCACCGCCTGCAGCTTGTCGTCATCCTGGCTCATCGTGTCCTGCTCATGGTTTCCGGAGGGTTCCGGTTTTCCGGGGATTCCGCGGGGGGCATAGTGTACTGGACCTGCGTGAGGACACCTAGTGAACCACCGGTTTCCCATGCTTTCCCGCGGTCGGGTGCCTGCTAGAATGGCGCCATCGACCGGAGAGCGCCATGTCCAGCATCGACATTCACGCCAGGCACACCATGGATCGCGAAGCCGCCCAGCAGGCGGCCGACGACCTGTCCCGCGATCTGGCGGACAAGTTCGACATCGACTACGGGTGGGACGGCGACACGATTCATTTTGAACGCCCCGGTGTCCAGGGCCAGATCGACGTCACCGACGAGGAAATTCACGTCCAGGCGCACCTGGGCTTCATGCTCGCGCTCCTCAAGGCGCCCATCGAGAATGAGGTCACCCGCTATCTGCGGGAACACTTCGGCTGCCAGGTCTGAACGGGTCCGGATCCCCGGCATAGAGGCGTTCCATGATCGCCTGTTCACGCTCACGGATCGTTGCCGCAAACGTCTCCGCCCCCCGCATGGTGCGAAACGCCCGCAGCCCCCGCTCGAGGAACTGCTGCAGGGCGTGAAATCCCGCGGAGCGGGCAGGCCCCCGCATGGCGATAAGCAGGCCCAGCACCAGGGGCAGGTGGACGACGCGGTCCAGCTCCATGGCCAGCTGGTGAATCAGGGCAATCTGTTCTTCCCTCGCCTCGCGGGGAACGCGGGGATACAGGGCGGCATAGGCTGCCGGATTCAGCGCAGCGATCCCGGTTTCCGCCATGGCTTCAGCCAGGGCGATATCCCCCGCCATGCTGATGGCCTGCAACCGAAACGCATCGGCGAGCGCCACCTGCATGCGTCGGGGAAGGGTCCGCTGAATGATCGGCAGGGCCGCTTCGACCTGCCGGTCCCGCTCCTCCGCATTTCGCCCGCCGTAGAGCTCATCCAGGAAAAAACGGCAGGCATCGGCGTAACGCGGTTGGGCCGCCAGGTCAGCATAGGTGGCGGCCAGGCGATCCCGCTGGAATCCCTGCAGGACGGCCAGTTCCCGCGCCGGAAAATCGGGCGTCCGGGTGCGTTCCGCCTCGGCGTGGCTCGCCATGAGCGCCTTGCGCAGGATCATGGGCACGCCGCGGCCGCGTGAACGACTGGCCTTCGCACCGGCTCAGGCGTAAAATTTGGGGTCAAACAGAGGCTCATTGTTCCCATGCTCAGCATTTACGAAGCGTCGCAAGCGACGGCGCGGAAACGGGGTGACGAAGCGCCCTCCATCGGCCTGGCCATGGCCGGCGGCGGTCCCGTCGGCGCGGTTTACGAACTCGGCGCGCTCCGTGCACTGGAAGAAAGCATCGACGGCCTCCAGCTTCACCAGCTGGACGTCTACGTCGGGGTCAGCGCCGGCGCGTTCATCGCCGCGTCCCTGGCCAACGGCATTTCCTGCACCGAACAGTGCCGAATTTTCATGGGGACGCAGCACGCCGCCCTGAAGTTCGTCCCCGAACTGTTTCTCCGCCCAGCCTACCGCGAGTATTTCGAACGCGCCATGAAGGTGCCCGGTGTCGCTCGTGACGCGCTGATGCGCATCATTCGTCACCCGACCACCGCCACCCCCTCGGAGCTGATCACCGAGCTCGGCAAGGCGCTGCCCAGTGGAATCTACAACAACGAAACCATTCACAGTTTCCTGGAACATTCGTTCGAGGAACACGGCGTCGGCAATCGCTTCGACGACCTCCACTGCAAGCTCTACGTGGTCGCCGTGGATCTCGACAGCGGCAAGTCGGTGCGCTTCGGCAGCGAGGAATACCGGGATGTGCCGATTTCCCGGGCCGTCCAGGCGAGCGCGGCCCTGCCGGGGCTTTATCCGCCCGTGCGCATCGGCGATCGCTACTATGTCGACGGCGCCCTGCGTCGAACGCTCCACGCCTCCGTCGCCCTGGACGAGGGCATCGACTTCCTGATCGGGATCAACCCCCTCGTGCCGTACGACGCGGACAGCAGCGAGGAAGCCCGGGAATTGCCGTTGGCGGCCCTGATCCACGGCGGCCTGCCGCTGATCCTGTCCCAGACGTTTCGGGCCCTGATCCAGTCGCGCATGCAGGTGGGGTTCAAAAAATACCGCACCAGCCATCCCACCGCCGACCTGCTCCTCATCGAGCCCGAACGTGACGACCAGGAGCTGTTTTTCACCAACGTGTTCAGCTACGCCAGCCGGACGGCGCTGTGCGAACACGCCTACCAGGTGACACGCAAGGACCTGCGGCGACAGGCCGACCAGCTCGAGCCCCTGCTCGAGCCCTACGGCCTGTCCCTGAACCGGGAACGGCTGGATGACGAGGAACGCTGCCTGCTGGACAGCATCAACCACGATCTGACGGGCCACGCCCGGGTCGGACGGGACCTGTCCACGGTGCTGGACGAGCTCGAAGAATCACTGCACGAGATCAGCTGAAACCGGCCCCGATAGCTCACCCGGGTGGTTGCAGCGCGGGGCTGCGCCCGGCCGTATCCCTTCCTTTATTCCGGACCTTTACCAGTGGATGCCCCGCATGAGGCTGGCGAAGGCGATCTGCTCCTGGCTCGCCTGGCCCTGCCCCTCGGTGATGCCTTTGCGGCCCGTCGAATCGGGGAACATGCGGAAGGCGCTGTTCATCACGATCTCTGAAACCTTCGGCGCCATGGCGTGCAGCACCTGGGCGAAAATGCCGAGGCGTGTGGCGATTCGCTGTGGCCGGTAAATCACCGCCTGCTTCACCATGTCCGCAGCCTCTTCCGGACTGATCGTCGGTACGTGATCGTAGATCTTCGTGGGAGCGATCATGGGCGTGCGCACCAGCGGCATGTTGATGGTCGTGAATGTCACCCCCGTATCACTGAACTCCGAGCTCGCACAGCGCGAAAACGCGTCCAGGGCGGCCTTGGAGGCCACGTAGGCCGAGAAGCGCGGTGCGTTGGAGAGCACGCCGATGGAGGAAATGTTGACGAACTGGCCTTCCCGGGCCTTGGTCATGTGCGGCAGGCAGCGCATGATCAGGCGGAGACTGCCGAAGTAATTGAGCTGCATGGTGCGCTCGAAGTCATGGAAGCGGTCGTAGGAGTGCTGGATCGACCGACGGATTGAGCGCCCGGCGTTGTTCACCAGCACGGAAATGCTGCCCAGGTCCTTGTAAATCCCGTCGATGACCGCGTCGCAAGCCTCCAGGTCCGTCAGGTCACACGGATAGATATGGGCTTCGCCGCCCTCTTCCTCGATTTCCCGCCTGGTTTCCAGCAGCCCTTCTTCGCTCCGGGCGATCAGCACCACGCGAGCCCCGGCCTCGGCCATCATGTGGGCCGTTGCCTTGCCAATGCCCGAAGAGGCGCCCGTCACGACCACGACTTTGCCCCCCACATGCCCACGCAGGCTCCGGTCGATGAACAGGTCCGGGTCCAGGTGCCGTTCCCAGTAATCCCACAGCCGCCAGGCGTAATCGTCGAGCTTGGGCACGCTGATGCCGCTGCCCTTGAGGGCAGCTTCCGTATCCCGGTTGTCGAAGCGCGTCGGGTAATTGACGAATTTCAGGATATCGGGCGGCAGGCCGAGGTCTTCGAGCACCTGGTTGGTGATGCGCCGGACCGGCGGCACCATGGACAGGGCCGACCGCACGCTCGACGGAATGAAACTGAACATGCGCGCATCCAGCCGCATGGTCATCTTCGGCGCGTGGGCCGCCTCGGCGAACAGGTTCAGCACCTCGCCGATGCGTTTCGGTTTGGAATCGGTCAGGTGGAACGCCCGGCCGTCGAGCCTGGGCTTGTGGGCGATGTGCAAGGTCGCCTTGACCACGTAATCGACCGGCACGATGTTCAGGCGACTCCCCTCGATCCCGAGCGTCGGCATCCAGGAAGGCAGCATGTTGCGCATCTTCTGGATGGCCTTGAAGAAGTAGTACGGGCCGTCCACCTTGTCCATTTCGCCCGTCTGCGAATCGCCGACCACGATACCGGGGCGGTAGACCCGCCAGGGCACGGTACATTCCTCGCGGACGATGCCCTCCGAATCGTGCTTGGTCTTGAAATAGGGATTGTCGAGTCCGACCGCTTCCTCGAACATGTCTTCACGGAAAATTCCGGGAAACAGGCCGGCGGCCGCGATGGATGACATGTGGTGGAATCGCTTGGCGCCGATTTCCCCGGCCAGGTCGATGGCGTGTCGTGTGCCCTCGACGTTCGCCTTGTACTGGTCATCGGCATCCGCTGAGAGGTCGTAGATCGCCGCGAGATGGAAGAAGTGGTCGATCTTGCCCTTCAGGGCTTCCCGCTGGGCCTTGGCCACGCCAAGCCGCGTCCGGGTCAGGTCACCGGTGACGGCCTGGAGCTTTTCGCCCGCATCGCCGAGCTCCGCTTTCATGACGTTGAATTTTTTCTTGGAGCCGCTGCGAACGAGCACGTGGACCGTGCCGACCCGCTTGCGCTTGAGCAGTTCCCGGATGAGGTGCTTGCCAATAAAACCGGTTCCCCCGGTAATGAAATAGTTCATGCGATTTTCCTGGCCGGCCCTCTCGGAGGGCGTGGTACGATCGGGAATGCGATATTAGCAGATGCCCGACAGGGCATGGACTCGGGAACGGGAAATCACCATGAGCGATCTGGAAAACCAATTCAACAACGCCGCCGCCGCGGTCAAAACCCTGCCGGAAAAGCCCGACAACGACACGCTCCTCAAACTCTATGCCCTGTACAAGCAGGGCGCCGAGGGTGACGTTTCCGGGGATAAGCCGGGGTTCTTCGATTTTGTCGGCGTGGCCAAGTACGAGGCCTGGGAGGGCCTGGCCGGGAAACCCCGGGAGGAAGCCCAGCAGGAGTACATCGACCTGGTGCGAGCCCTGGGCGCGCCCGTCGACTGATCCTGCCCGCCCATGGCGCGACGCGATACCCGCGAACTCATCCTGCAGACCAGCCTCGCCCTGTTCAACGCCCAGGGCGAACCCAACGTCAGCACGAACGAGATCGCCCTGGAAGCCGACATCAGTCCGGGCAACCTGTACTATCACTTTCGCAACCGCGATGACATTTCCCTGGAACTGGTCAAGCGATTCCTGCTCGACATGTCACCCCTGCTGGAACCCGCACCCGACGCGGATACGCCCGGAGTCGACGAGCTGTTTCTGCGACTCCATCTCCTGTTCGAGACCATGGGCCGTTACCGGTTCCTCTATCGCAACCTGACTGACCTCTGCGCCCGCATCGATAACCTGAGCCTGGCCATGAAAGGCCTGCTCGGACGCATGGAGTCGGCGCTCGACCGGCTGCTGGACCGGCTGTGTGACGCCGGCCTCATGGACATCGGCGAGGGAGATCGCCAGGCACTGATCACCAGCACGCTGCTGCAGATGACGTTCTGGATCGCCTATGCGGAGATCCGTGATCCGGACGCCCTGGAGAGCGGGCGCGCCCTGCCCCAGGCCGCGGCGCGCGTGCTGCACGGCTTCATTCCCTACCTGAGGCAGGATGCCGCCGAACCATTCCGCGAGCTCGCCCGGGAGTACCTCCGTCCCTGAACCCGCCACCCGGAGCGCCGGGCAGAAAGCACGGACAAAAAAAGGGCCGGCCCCCTGAAGAAAGGGCCAGCCCCTTGAACGTCCCCCGCATGAAATGGGCGGGGAAGCGAGGGAGTTTCGTGGCGACCCGGCCCGCCTGGACCGGTCGCCCTGCTCCTGTTGGTCAGCGTGCCTTCAGGCCGCTTTCTTGCTGCTGGCCTTGGGCGCAGCCTTCTTAGCGGCCGGCTTGGCGGCGGCCTTCCGGGCCGTGCTCTTGCGGGCCGGGGCCTTGGCGGCCGGCTTGGCCGTGGTGTCAGCCAGCACGGCGACCTGGTCGGACAGCTTCTGCACGCGGGCGGACAGCTTGTTGACGTCGTCAGCCGTCGGCACGCCCATGCGACCCAGGACACGAGCCACGCGCTCTTCGAACACGTTCTCGAGCTTGTCCCAGTTGTCGGAAGCCTGCTTGCGGACGCTTTCCACTCGGGATTCGACGTCACCACGCAGATCCGTCACGGCGCCTTCCACGTCCTTGCGCGTGCTGCGCTCGATTTTCGTGCCTTCTTCGACCAGCTTGTCGAACAGCTTGTTGCCCTGCTCCAGGACCTTGTTGCCCTGGTCGAGCACCTTGCCGCCTTCCTTCTGGGCGAGGGAAAGTGCGCCCAGGCCGGCCAGCCAGATGTCACGAGCGGAGTCCACGACCTGGTCCGTCAGCTTGCCTGCGGAACCTTTCGCGGGTACTTTCTTTTTCAGCGTTTTCTTAGCCATGTTGAACCTCCTGGTTCGGGATTGATTTGATCTCGTCACGTATTGTGGGGTTCAGGATTAGAGCAATCACCCTAAAACGCCGCCGTTGCACCACGGCCTGTCGGGAGAACCTTCGATGAGTGACTGGACGCCCTTCCCTTACGACGCCGCCGCCTACCTGCGCGGTGGTGACGGACTCGCCGACGACTGGACGGACCTGCATGGCGGAGACTGCGAACCCTGGCCGGACGAGGCCCGCATCGAGGCCCTGCTCGCGACGCACCCCGACGCCGCTCCGCCGGGTTTCGACGGTGACGTCGCCGGTCTGGCGACGGCCCTGCAGGAAGCCTGGCGCGCCTTTCATGCCGGCGATTTCGGGGCCGCGATCGATGGCGCCGCGGCGCTGGGCGTCCTCGGTCACGCCCCGGCAAACAAGGCCGCCGGTATCTACGCGCACTACCTGGAGGATGACGAGCAGGTACAGCAGAAAATCTACCTGGCCGCATCCGACCGCGCCGAGGAGGCCACGAACGTGCTGCCGGAAGACGCCAACGCCTGGTATTTCCACGCCTTCAACCTGGGCCGCTACAGCCAGTCCATCTCCATCGTGAAGGCCCTCCGCCAGGGCATCGGCGGCAAGATCCAGGCCAGCCTGGAACAGGCCCTGGAACTGGCCCCCGACCACGCCGAAGCCCATACCGCGCTGGGCCTGTACAACGCCGAGATCGTCGACAAGGTAGGCAAGATGATCGGCTCCATGACCTACGGCGCCAGCGCCGACAAGGCCATCGATCATTTCGAACGCGCCATCGAGCTCGTCCCGAACTCGCCCATCGCCCACATGGAATACGGCAACGGGCTCTACATGCTCTACGGGGACAAACAGCTCGACCGGGTGACCGAACTCTACGAACAGGCTTCGGAAATGACCCCTCGCGACGCCATGGAGCGACTGGACGTGGAGGCTGCGCTCTCCGAACTCGAGTAAAACTCGGGGTTTGGGGTGCGGGTCCTGGGTCCTGGGCTCGACGGGTTTCCCCCGCCCCGGAGGCCCCGATGCAGGGCTCGGCGGGCTTCCCCCGCTGCGGGATCAATCAGGGCGGTCGCCGACTGAACCGAAGCGACTGGGACTGGCCGCAAAGCGGCCAGAGGCGAGCAACCGGATAAGACA
>JAZBOL010000020.1:0-14742 GCA_036351115.1 Lysobacterales bacterium
GCTTCCCCCGCTGCGGGATCCATCAGGGCGGTCGCCGACTGAACCGAAGCGACTGGGACTGGCCGCACCGCGGCCAGAGGCGAGCCACCGGATAATTCGCTCATCGTGATGGATACCGTGCGAGCCGGTCCCACCAAGCGCAGGCGAAGGAGGGAACCCGAAGGGCGACCGCCCGATCCCGCAGCGGGGGAAGCCCGCCGAGCCCGGACGAACCGCCCCGATCCCGCAGCGGGGGAAGCCCGCCGAGCCCGGACGAACCGCCCCGATCCCGCTGCGGGGGAAACCCGCCGAGCCCGCACGCACCCAACCGGTTTCTGATATATTGGTGATATATCACCTTGCAGGAACCGCCATGAGCCAGCCGCACTGGCGCGGGGTTTTTCCCGCGTTGACCACCAAGTTCACTGCCGACGATCGCCTGGACTTCGACGCCATGGGCGAGCATCTCGAGTTTCAGCTGAATGCGGGAGTGCATGGCATCATCATCCTCGGATCCCTCGGGGAGAATTCCACGCTGAATGCGGTTGAAAAACGTGAACTCATGGCGTTTTTCGCCCGGGCCGTGAACGGACGCGTGCCCCTGCTGTCGTGCGTGGCCGAGTGCGACACGCGTGAGGCGCGCTCCCTGGTCTCGGCCGGCGAAGCGGCTGGAGTCGATGGGTTCATGGTGCTGCCGCCGATGCGCTATCCCAGCGGTCGGCGGGAAACGTTGCAGTGGTTCCGGGACGTGGAGCAGGCCACGGGAAAACCCCTGATGCTCTACAACAACCCCGTGGCCTATGGAACGGACCTGCTTCCCGAGGACTTCGAAACCCTGGCGACACATGAGGGCTTCGTGGCCATCAAGGAATCCTCGGCCGACCCCCGGCGCATGCCGGCGATCCGCCATCGCTGCGGAGACCGCTATGCCCTCTTTTGCGGCGTGGATGACCTGGCTCTGGAGTGTTTCGCCGTGGGCGCCGTGGGTTGGGTCGCGGGCCTGGTGGTGGCCTTTCCGGAGGAAACGGTCCGGCTCTACGACCTCATGACCGAGGGGCGCTGGGATGAAGCCCGGGACCTCTACGACTGGTTCCTGCCTCTGCTGCACCTCGACATCGGGCCGCTGTTCGTGCACCAGATCAAGCTGGTGGAACAGCTGGTGGGTGTCGGCAGTGAACGGGTCCGTGCCCCCCGCCTCGCGCTGGAGGGCGCTGAGCGCGTCCACGTGGAGCGGGTCGTTCGCGAGGCGCTGGACCACCGGCCTACGCTCTGAGATGAACCGGGTTGCCACCGCCAGGCGTACCCGCACCCAGGCGGAGCAGGCCTTCGATGAGCTGGAGAATCTGCTGGTGACCCTGGAGCTGCCGCCAGGCAGCGCCGTGCAGGAGAAGCAGCTCATCGAAGCCACCGGTTACGGCAGAACGCCGGTTCGCGAGGCGGTGCAGCGCCTCGCGAGCCTTGGGTTGCTGCGCGTCTTTCCACGCAAGGGCCTGGTGGTCGCGTCGGTCGATCCGGTGGAGCTGGCGCAGATACTCGAGGTGCGTCGCGTGCTGGAACGCCTGATGGTGGTGAAGGCCGCGGAGCGCGCCAGTTACGATCAGCGACGCGCCCTGAATGCGCTGGCGGTGCACCTCGACGGACTTAGCGACGACCTTGCCCTGTTCATGCGCCTCGACCGGCGGCTCGACCAGCTCATGCTCTCGGCGAGCGGCAATCCCTACCTGAAGTCCGCGCTGGCGCCCATGCACGCCCATTGCCGCCGGCTGTGGTACATGAATCTTCCGCAGGTCGACCTCTCCAGCGCGGCGACTTTTCACGCGGCCCTGGCTCGCTCGGTCACCGATGGTGACGGGGCTGGCGCAATCCGTGCCCTGAACGGCATCATCACGCTGCTGGAAGCGCTTGTGGCCGACCTGGCTCCGAGGTCATGATAAGTGCGTCATGATGAGGGCATCAGGGCTTTCCGGGGAAGCTGAATTGGGGCAGGAGCCCCTGGGTACGCGAGATGAACGAAACGGGAGCACAACCCGGGGAACGCTGCATCGTGATCGGCGCCGGCACGGTCGGCGCCTGCTGCGCATGGCACCTGACTGCCGCGGGCTTCCGTGTCACGCTGATCGACCGCGCCGCACCGGGGCAGGCCACGAGTTTCGGCAATGCGGCATGCATTTCCCCATCACACATCGTGCCTTTTTCCTATCCCGGGGTGTGGAAGAAGATCCCCGGCTGGCTGCGTGATCCCCTGGGTCCCCTGACGATCCGCTGGCGCCACCTGCCGTGGGTCGGGCCCTGGCTGTGGGGGTTCTGGCGAGCCGGGTCGCAGGAAGGCGTGCAGGCGGCCGCCGAAGCCCAGGCGGCGCTCATGCACCATGTCATCGAAGACTTCCACGCGCTGCTGTCCCGCACGAACCAACTCGACCTGGTCGTGTCCCGGGGTGCGCTCCAGGTGTACGAGCGGCCCGGAGAATTCGAGGCGGATCGCTGGATGTTCGATCTCGAGGCTGAGCTGGGGTTTCCCTGGAAAGCCCTGACGCGCGAAGAGGTAGCGGACTACGCCCCGGCGCTTGACCCGGGGTCGGGGCAGTCCCTGTACCTCCCCAGCTGGCAGAACACGGTCAATCCCGGTCGCATGACGGCGGGAATCGCCGAGGCCGCCATCGCCGACGGTGCCGAATGGGTCCAGGACGAGGTCAGCGACGTGACGGCGCGACCGGACCGGGTGATCGTCGATACCGTATCGGGTCGACGCCTCGAGGCAGACCGGCTGGTGCTTGCCGCCGGCCCCTGGTCGAATCGGCTCGCTGCCCGCCTCGACCAGGCCGTGCCCATGACCGCCAAGCGGGGCTACCATGCGATGATCCCTGATCCCGGTGTTTCCCTGGAGCTACCCGTGATCTCCGGCACCCGGTCCTTCGTGATCACACCCCTCGAGGATGGCCTGCGCCTCGCCGGCACGGCGGAATTCGCACGCCTCGACGCCGAAGCCGATTACCGACGCTCCCAGGTGCTCGTGGGGCATGCGAAGCGCTACCTGCCGGGATTGCATGAAACGGGGGCCAGCGAGTGGATGGGCCAGCGGCCCATGATGGTGGACTCAGTGCCGATCATTTCGACGTCGCCGCGCCACCACAACGTGGTCTACGCGTTCGGGCACGGCCACTACGGCCTCACCCAGGGCGCGACCACCGGCAGGCTCATCGTCGATCTCGTGCGCGGCGACGAGCCCGGCCTGGACATGCGGCCCTACCGCATCGATCGGTTCTGATGGCTTCCACCACATCCCAGCCACCGACCGCAGCCACGTTTCGCTGCATCGACGCCCACACCTGCGGTAATCCCGTGCGCCTGGTGGCGGAAGGCGGGCCTCGCCTGGACGGCGACACCATGCTTGACCGCCGGGCGCATTTTCTCCGCGAGTTCGATTGGGTGCGGACGGCACTCATGTTCGAACCCCGGGGACATGCGCTCATGTCCGGCAGCGTCCTGTATCCGCCGACCCGCCCGGACTGCGACGTCGGTGTCCTCTTCATCGAGACGTCCGGCTGCCTGCCCATGTGCGGCCATGGCACCATCGGCACGGTCACCATCGCCATCGAACGGGGCCTGGTCACGCCGAAAACCCCGGGGCGCCTGGCCCTGGATACTCCCGCGGGTAAGGTCGAGGTGACCTACCGCGAGGTCGATGGCCGGGTCCGGTCCGTCCGCCTGGTGAACGTTCCGGCCTGGCTGCACAGCCGCGGGCTCACCGTGGCGTGTCCCGAGCTGGGCGGCGAGCTGGTGGTTGACGTGGCTTTCGGCGGCAACTTCTACGCCATCGTGGAGCCTCAGCCCGGTTACGACGATCTGGCCAGCCTGACGGCCCAGGACCTGCTCAGCCTCAGTCCGCGGCTCCGTGACCGCCTGAACGAGCGCTATCACTTCGAGCACCCGGAAGACGACCGGATTCAGGGGCTGAGCCACCTGCTCTGGACCGGCGAACCCCGTGAGCCGGGATCCCAGGGCCGCAACGCCGTGTTTTACGGTGACCAGGCCATCGACCGGTCGCCCTGCGGGACCGGTACCTCGGCGCGCATGGCCCAGCTGGCCGCCCGCGGCGAGCTCGACGTGGGGGACGAGTTCGTGCACGAGAGCATCATCGGCTCCCGGTTCACGGGGCGGATTGAGGGCCGGACCACCGTCGGCGACACGCCGGCGATCATTCCCTCCATCGAGGGCTGGGCCCGGATCTACGGGGACAACACGATCATCGTCGATCCGGAGGACGACCCGTTCTGGGCGGGCTTCCTGGTCACCTGATCCGCTGGCCCGTGCTTTCGGCCTGGCTCACCGGCCCGGCTCGTGGGCCGGGCAGTTCAGCCGGTCGGCAGCCGTGCGGTATGCTGGGCTGCCAGGGACCAGGCGCTCCACCCCGCCTGGATTCACACCATGCCAGGGGCTTCATCATGAAATTCATCCACTCCTCGTTGCCCGCGCTGTTGTCGGGCGCGCTGCTCGCCACCGCCGCCACTCCGCTGCTGGCCGCCGACGACAGCGAAGCGTTCCAGGCGCTCATCGACCGCGAATGGGAATTCCGGACCCGGGAGTTTCCGGGCCTCGGTCAGCGGGGCGCGGGTGCGACGCCGGTGGATCGCCTGACCCGGGTCAGCGAGGCGGACCAGGACCGTCGTTACCAGTTCTGGAAGGATATTCGGTCGAAGCTCGATGAGCTGTCCTGCGAACGGCTCGATCGCGAGACCTGCATCAACTTCCGCATCTTCGCGAGCCAGATGGACCAGTTCATCGATGACTACGAGACGCGCGCCTACCTGATCCCGTTCAACAGCGACTGGTCGTTCTGGGCCGGCTGGGGGCGTATGGCCGAGGGGAGCAATTTTTCCCGGGAAGCGGATTACGAGGCCTACCTGTCCCGGCTCAGTGAATTGCCGCTGGTGATGGACGAATACCTGGCGCTCATGCGGCGGGGACTTGAGCTCGGCATGACCCAGCCACGCGTCATTCTCGACGGACGTGACGTCTCGATCCGTTCCCAGATCGTGGACTCGGCAACGGACAGTCCCTTCTACGCGCCCTTCCGGGCGTTTCCGGAACGGATCCCGCCGGAACGCCGGGCGGCGCTGGCGGAGCGTGCCCGCGGCATCATCGATGACGGGGTGATCCCCGCCTATCGGAACCTGCTCACCTTCTTCGAGCAGGAGTACGCTCCCGGCGCCCGCGATACCCTTGGCGCCAGCGATCTGCCCGGCGGCGAGGCGTTTTATGCCGCCCAGATTCGCCGCTACGTCACCCTGCCCATGACCCCGCAGGAAATCCACGACATTGGCCTGTCCGAAGTCGCCCGGATCCGTGCCGAGATGGACCAGATCATCAAGGAGGTCGGTTTCGAGGGGGATTTCGCCGCGTTTCTGGAATTTCTGCGCACCGACGAACAGTTCTACGCGAAAACGCCCAGGGAACTCCTGGCGCTGGCGTCCTACTACGCCAAGAAGGCCGATGGGCGGCTCCCGAGCCTGTTCGGACACCTGCCCCGGCAGCCTTACGGCGTGGCGCCGGTGCCCGAAGAGATTGCGCCGTTCTTTACCGCGGGTCGCTACGCGGGCGCTCCGGCCGAGGCCCGGCGCGGGGGTTATTACTGGGTCAACACGCACCAGCTGGAAAGCCGGACCCTGTACACGCTGCCGGCCCTGACCCTGCACGAAGCCGTTCCGGGCCACCACCTGCAGGCCGCGCTGGCCCTGGAGCAGGCGGAGCAGCCGCCCTTCCGGCGCAACGCCTACATCTCCGCCTACGGGGAAGGCTGGGCGCTCTACGCGGAAAAGCTCGGGGTCGAGATGGACATCTATGAAACGCCCTACGAGGATTTTGGGCGCCTCACCTATGAGATGTGGCGAGCCTGCCGCCTCGTGATCGATACGGGTGTGCATGCCTTCGGCTGGAGCCGTGAGCAGGCGCTCGATTACCTGGCGAGCAACACGGCCCTGTCCCTGCACGAGGTCACCACGGAGGTGGATCGCTACATCAGCTGGCCGGGGCAGGCGCTCAGCTACAAGCTGGGGGAGTACACCCTCTGGCAACTGCGCCGGGATGCCGAAGACCGGCTCGGCGAAGCCTTCGATCTCCGGGATTTCCACGATTTCATCCTGGGCCTGGGGTCCGTGCCGCTGGACATTCTGCGTGACGAAGTGGGTCGCTGGGTGTCGGAGCAGGAGATGTCCTGACCCGGGAACAGGAACGCGACCGGAATCAGGATCGGACTGCCCGGGGTCAGGCGACTGTCGCCACCTCCACGGGCAGATGGAAAAATCGCCGGGCGTTGGCCGTGGTGGCTCGCGCCAGGTCCGCCGGGTGATCCCCCCGCGCCGCGGCGAGGGTACCGAGGATCCAGGGCAGGAAGCGCGGCTCGTTGCGATGCGACTTGACGCGCGGGCGCAGGTTTCTTGGCTTCAAATAGGGGGCATCGGTTTCGATCATGAGCCGATCGGCCGGGATATTGTGTAAATACTCCTTCATGTGTGTTCCCCGGCGTTCGTCGCAGATCCAGCCCGTAATGCCAATGTGGCAGTCCAGGTCGAGGTAGGCGAAGAGCTCTTCGCGGCTGCCGGTGAAGCAGTGCACCACGGCGTTGGACAGTCGGTCGCGCCATTCGCGAAGGATGGCGTGGAAATCCTCGTGGGCGTCGCGCAGGTGAAGGAACAGGGGCAGGCCGCTCTCCACGCCCAGTTGCAGCTGAGCTTCGAAGGCCCGGATCTGGTCGGCGCGTGGCGAGAAATCCCTGAAGTAATCGAGTCCGGTCTCCCCGGCGGCCACGGTCTCCGGCGCCCCGAGAATCTCGCGAAGCAGCGCTTCGCCCTCGCTGTTCCAGTCCGACGCGTGGTGGGGGTGAACGCCGGCGGTGCCGAACAGGACGCCCGGATGCGCCCGGGAAAGCTCGAGCGCCTGCGCGCTGCCTTCGAAGCTCGCTCCGGTCACCACCATCTGCACCACGTCGGCGGCCCGTGCGGCGTCGAGAACCGCGTCGCGGTCCGCGTCGAAGGAATCGTGGGTGAGATTACAACCGATATCGATCAAATCCATAGTGGTCGCGGATTGTACCGGGTACAGCGGGTAAAATGCGTGTATGAGTGATCTAGGACCTGCCATCGGCAACGCCCGTTTCGATGCCTACTGGCGCCTCATGCGTTTCGACCGGCCCATCGGCATCCTGTTGCTGCTGTGGCCCACCTTGTGGGCCTTGTGGCTCGCGGCCGGGGGTTTGCCCAGCATCGGGAACCTGCTGATCTTCGTCATCGGCGTGGTCGTGATGCGCGCTGCCGGCTGCGTGGCCAATGACCTCGCCGACCGGGATTTCGATCCGCATGTCGAGCGAACCCGGAGCCGGCCCCTGGCCAGCGGCGCCCTTTCACCACGCCAGGCCAGGGTGCTGCTGGCCGGGCTGCTGTTGCTGGCCTTCACGCTCGTGCTGCTCACCAATGCCCTCACGATCCGCCTGTCCTTCGTGGGTGCGGCGCTGGCGCTGAGCTATCCCTTCTTCAAGCGCTTCGTCGATGTGCCCCAGGTGGTCCTGGGCATCGCCTTCGGCTGGTCCATTCCCATGGCCTTCGCGGCGGAAACCGGCGCCATTGCCCCGGTCGCCTGGGCGCTGCTGGCCATCAATGTGCTGTACGCGGTGATCTACGACACCTTCTATGCCATGGTGGACCGTGAGGACGACCGGCTCATCGGGGTCCGCTCCACCGCGCTGCTGTTCGGCCGCCAGGATTTACGCATCATCGGCCTCCTCCAGGCCTCGATGCTTGTCCTGTGCCTGGTGCTCGGCTGGCAGCAGGGCTGGCACTGGCCGTGGTACACGGCTGTCGCGGTGGTCGCCGCGCTGTTCGTGCACCAGTTGGTGAGCACCCGGTCCCGGGAGCGGGAAGCGTGTTTCCGGGCCTTTCTGAACAACAACTGGGTAGGCATGGCGCTGTTCGCCGGCATTGTCGGGGAAACCCTGCTGTCATGAGGGGCCGCCCGTGAACGCCCTCCTGACCCGGACGCCTGAGACGGAAGAACCGCGGGTCCGGCTCCAGGACCCCTTCGACGCATCGCCGGAAGAGGTGACGCGCCTGATGCGGGAAAGTCGCCCGTTCCACCATCCCTGGGTGGTCGCGCCCTGCGATCTTCCCGCGTGGCGGCGGTACCTGCAACGGCTGCGCCGCGACAACGAAGCCGGCTTCCTGATCCGTCGCCGGCGTGACGGCGCACTGTGTGGTGTCGCCAACCTCAACATCATCACCTTCGAGGCGCTGTGCAGCGCCTATCTCAGTTACTACGCGGTGGCCGCGCTCGCTGGCCGGGGCTACATGAAGGAGGGGCTCCAGCTGGTGATTCGCCATGCCTTCGAGCAGCTCGGGCTGCACCGGCTCGAAGCGAACATCCAGCCGGACAACGAGAGCTCCATCCGCCTGGCCGAGAGCCTGGGCTTCGAATACGAAGGCTACTCGCCGCGATTTCTCCGCATCAACGGGGAATGGCGGGATCACGAGCGCTGGGCCCTTCGGTCCGACTGATCCCTGGGCACCGCGCGCGCCGCCACCCAGGCGCATACCACGCCGGCGTCCGGCAGGGCCCGGGTGCAGGCCTCCAGGGTCGCCCCGGTGGTCAGCACGTCGTCCACCAGGACGATGGTCTGCCCCGAAGGCGGCGCACCCTGCCAGCGGAAAGCGCCCTGGAGATTTCGCCGCCGTTGTTGTCCATCGAGCCGGGCCTGGGGTGGTGTTCGCCGAACCCGTTTCAGCCGGTCCACCAGCTGCCAGCCCGTCGCCCGGGCCAGGGGCAGGGCCAGCTCCATGGCCTGGTTGAAGCCGCGGCGGCGCTCCCGCCAGGCGTGCAGGGGCACGGGAACGATCCAGGGCGTGGCCGCATCCGTCGTGGCCTCTCGCGGCAGCTCCGGCCCGGGCCCATGAAGCATGGCCTGGACGAGGGCCGCGCCGGCGGCGAAGTCGCCCCGGTATTTGAGGGCCCGCACCAGCCGGTTTGCCGGAAAGTCGTAACGCAGCGTCGCGGTCACGTGGGCCCACGGGGGAGGATTCCGCTGGCAGGCCCCGCAACGCACCGGGCCTTCCCCTGGTCCGGATTCACCGTTCGGGATGAAAGGCAGGGCGCAGCGTGGACATCCCAGGGGCAGACCCGCCAGGCCGGGCAGGCCCAGGAGGCAGGGCTGGCACAGGGGATCCGGACCCGATGGATCGCCGCACAGCACGCAGCGGCCCGGCAGCAGCGCATCGGCGGCCCGCCGCACGAGACGGCGCCAGCCCTCATGCCATGCGGCACCGCAGGTTGACAGTCGTCGGAGCCGTTCCGATACTGCGTGCCCATCCGCTCCCCTGTCCATCGAGGCATCTTCCATGAGACCGACCGCGCCACGCATCCGCCACGACTGGACCCGGGATGAAGTCCATCGGCTCTTCGACCTGTCCTTCAATGAGCTGCTCTACCGTGCGCAATCGGCTCACCGAGCGCATTTTCCGCCGGACGAGGTGCAGATCAGCACCCTGCTGAGCATCAAGACCGGCGCCTGCCCGGAGGACTGCAAATACTGTCCCCAGAGCGTTCGCTACGACACCGGCCTCGAACGCGAGAAGCTCATGGACGTCGAAACGGTACGTGAGGCGGCGCGCGCGGCGCGGGCCGGTGGGGCGACGCGCTTTTGCATGGGTGCGGCCTGGCGCCGGCCCAAAGACCGCGACCTGGACACGGTCATCGACATGCTGACCGCGGTGCGGGAAGAAGGCCTGGAAACCTGCCTGACCCTCGGCATGCTCACCGGCGAGCAGGCGGAACGGCTGCGGCAGGCGGGGCTTGACTACTACAACCACAATCTCGACTCGTCGCCGGAGTATTACGAGCAGGTCATCACCACCCGGACCTATGACGACCGCCTCGAGACGCTGGGTCACGTGCGCGATGCGGGGCTGAAGGTGTGCTGCGGCGGCATCGTCGGGATGGGCGAATCGCGGGAAGACCGGGTGGGCCTGCTCACGCAACTCGCCAATCTGCCGGAACACCCCCAGAGCGTGCCGATCAATCACCTCGTGCGGGTGCCGGGCACCCCCCTGGACGATGTGGATCCGCTCGACCCCCTGGAGTTCGTGCGCACCATCGCGGTGGCCCGGCTGCTCATGCCGGCATCGGTGGTGCGCCTTTCCGCGGGCCGCACCGACATGAGCGACGAGCTGCAGGCCCTGTGCTTCGCGGCCGGCGCCAACTCCATCTTCTACGGCGATCGCCTGCTCACCACGGACAACCCGGAAGCGCGGCGGGATCGCGAGCTGCTCGAACGCCTCGGCCTCAAGGCGGCGCCTTCCACGGCGCCGGCTGCCGAAGCCGGGGCAGTCGCCGAGGCGGGTGAAGCCGGCGATCCGCCCGGAATCGCGACGAGTGGATCGGCCGGCTGAGCGGCTGGCGGACCGCCTCGCCACGGCCCGCGCCCATCGCCAGGAACGTCGCCGGCACCGGCGGCGCCGGGCCCTGGAGCCCCTGCCCGGCATGCGCGTCCGCGCCGCCGGAAAGGTGCTGCACAACTTCAGCAGCAACGACTACCTGGGTCTCGCCGGCGAGCCGTTCCCGGGCGCCGCTACCGGCAGCGGCGCGTCGGCGCTCGTCACGGGCTATCAGCCCGCGCACGAAGCCCTGGAGCGGGCCCTGGCCGCATTCCTCGATCGTGAAGCCGTCCTGCTCACCTCTTCCGGCTACCTCGCCAACTTCGCCGCGCTGACGGCGCTGGCCGGCCGCGGTGACACGATCGTGCAGGATCGCCTGTGCCACGCATCCCTCGTGGACGCCGCGAAGCTGAGCGGCGCCGGTCTCAGGCGATACCCCCACGCCGACCCGGCTGCGGCAGCGCGACAGCTCGAGGCCGCCGGCGGCCACCGTTTGCTGGTCACGGACGGTGTCTTCTCCATGGACGGGGATTTCGCCCCCGTCGCGGAGCTCGCGGCTCTTGCCCGGCGCGAGGGAGCGACCCTGGTGGTGGATGACGCACACGGCATTGGAGTGCTCGGCGCGACGGGTCGGGGCCTGTGCGAAGGTTCGGGCCTCGACGCCGGGGACGTCCCCGTGCTCATCGGGACCCTCGGCAAGGCCTTTGGGGTTGCCGGTGCGTTCATTGCCGGTTCCCGGTCGCTCGTCGAACACCTGGAGAACCACGCGCGCAGCATCATTTACTCCACGGCGTTGCCACCCGCCATGGCGGAAGCCGGGCTGGCGGCCCTCGAGCGGCTCAGCACCGGGTCGGACTTGCGCGAACGTCTCTCGGAACGAATCGACCAGTTGCGCCGGGGTGCGGCGGAGCGGGGTATCGACCTGCTGCCCTCGGAGACGCCGATCCAGCCCCTCGTGATCGGGGCCGAGGAAGATGCCCTGGCGCTTTCTGCCGCCCTGGAGGAGCGAGGCTACCTCGTCACGGCCATCCGGCCACCCACGGTCCCCGTGGGAACCAGCCGTTTGCGGATCACCCTGTCCGCGGCGCACGCGCCCGAGCAGGTGATTGGCCTGCTCGACGCGCTGGCCGGGGCGCTGGCAGACCTGGCGGAAAGTGCCCCGGAGCGCGCTACGGACCCCTCGCACGACGGTGATCCTCCGGTGGGCCGGGAGCCGGGTCCATGAGCCGGGCCGATCAGACCTGCTCATGAGTCAGCCCATGAGACAAACTGAACCCTCGGGGTCTGCTTCGCTGCTCCTGGTTCACGGTTGGGGCATGGCGCCGGCACACTGGTCTCCCTTGCAGGATGTCCTGTCCGAGTGCGGCAGCGGATTCGCCATGCACTGTCCCGCCATTCCCGGTCACGGGGGCGTCGCCCCGAGCCCGGGATGGAGACCGGAGGCGCTGGCGGATCGCTGGGTCGATACGTATCCGAACCGCGTGTGGATCGGCTGGTCCCTGGGCGGACTGGTCGCCCTGACCGCGGCCCAGCGCCATCCCGAGCGGGTCCGGGGTCTCATCCTGATCGGCGCCACCCCCTGCTTCGTGCGCGGTGATGACTGGCCCCACGGCATGTCGAGAGCCCAGTTCGAGGCGTTCCGCGCGCAGTGCCTCGCGGACCCCAGGGGCACGCTCATCCAGTTCACGGCCCTGCAGATGCAGGCGGACCGTCGCGGGCTGACCGGTCTGAAGGCGCTGCGGGCGCAGGCGGCGAACGCCGAAGCGCCGGACCCGCTCGGACTGCAGCACGGCCTGGACGTGCTCGAAACCACGGACCTGCGCGCGAGCCTGTCCGCCATCCCGTGCCGGACCCTGTGGCTCACGGGTGACGGCGACAGCCTGACGCCGCCCGAGGCGGCATCCTGGGCGGCAGCCCGGCAGCCCCGGGGGCAGGCCCGGACCCTGGAGGGCGCCGGTCACGCGCCATTCATAACCGATCCTTCAACCTTGGCAGGACACATGCTGCCTTTTATCGAAGACCTGGATACCCCATGACCCTGACGGACCTGGATCGCAGCGCGGTGGCGCGCGCCTTCGACCGTGCCGCCGATACCTACGACGCGCACGCGGCCCTGCAAAACGAGGTCGAGGACCGGTTGCTGGAGCGTGTGCCATTCTTCAACCTCGAGCCGGCGCGTGTGCTGGACCTGGGCTGCGGCACGGGACGGGGCAGCCTTGCTTTGCAGGCGCTGTTCCCCGAGGCCCAGATCGTCAGCCTGGACTGGTCCGAGGCAATGCTCCGCCAGGCGGGCGCACGGCGCGGTGAGGGTGCCGACCGGGTCCGGGCCGACATGCACGCCCTGCCCTTCGCGCCCCGCCGCTTCGATCTCGTGTTCAGCAGCCTCGCCGTACAGTGGAGTTCCCAGGAGCCTCGCCTGTTCCGGGAAGTGCTGCGGATCCTGGAGCCGGGCGGCCTGTTCCTGTTCAGCAGCTTCGGTCCCGACACGCTGGTCGAACTGCGGACCGCCTGGGCGGCGGTCGATCCCCGGCCGCGGGTGAACCAGTTCGCCGACATGCACGACATCGGCGATGCGCTCGTGGCCGCCGGATTCCAGGACCCGGTCATGGACATGGAGTCGATTGTCCTTGAATACCGGGCGGTGATCGATCTCATGCGCGACCTGAAAGCCATCGGGGCGACCAATGCGGCCCGGCAGCGCGCGGCCGGGCTCATGAACCGGTCCCGGCTGCAGCGTGTGGTCGAGGCTTATGAACCCTTTCGTCGGGGTGACCGATACCCGGCCAGTTACGAGGTGGTCTACGGTGCGGCCTTCGGCGCGCCGGAGGGCCGGCCCGTCCGCACCCCGGACGGGGAAGTGGCCACCTTTTCCGTGGAATCCCTGCGCAGCGGCCGCGGCGAATGAATACCTGGTTCGTCACCGGCACCGACACGGAGATCGGCAAGACCTTCGCGACCTGTGACCTGTTGAAGCACCTGGTCGCTTCGGGACAGCGGGCCGCCGGGCTGAAGCCCATTGCGTCCGGGTGCGAATCGTCCCGCGAGGGCCTGCGCAACGAAGACGCGCGGTTGCTCATGGCGGCGTCGAACGTTCGCCTGGACTATGCCCAGGTCAATCCCTACGCCTTCGAGCCGCCCATCGCGCCGCACATCGCGGCCGAACGGGCGGGCGTGGTTATCGATACGGCATTCGCGGCCCGCGCCCTGCCGGCCGTCCAGGCCGACTGGGTGCTCGTGGAGGGCGCCGGCGGTTGGAACATCCCCCTGGGCCAGGGCCGGGTGCTCAAGGACCTGGCCGCCGCCTTCACGAGCCAGGTCCTGCTGGTCGTCGGCATGCGGCTGGGCTGCATCAATCACGCCCTGCTGAGCGCGCAGCAGATACGCCGGGACGGCTTCGAGCTGGTCGGCTGGGTCGCCAACGAAGTGGATCCGGCCATGCTCGAGTCCGCCGCCAACCTGGCCACCCTCGATGACCTGATGCCCGCACCCCGCCTCGCGTTCCTGCCCTGGACGCCCGCAGCGGGCGAGGCGGTAATCGGCGACTGGCGGCTCCCTTGAACGCCTGGCCGGAAAATCGGGAATTTTTGGACTAAGCTGTAGTCATATCTGGACAAGAAGAGCTAAAAGACAGCGCGTTCGCCTGCGGCGCCCCCCTTGCGTCGCCGGTGGCACGAGTCCGGTGTTCCCCTTGCACCGGGTCTCACCGAAAGGACCGGTTGACCCCTTACCGGTCCTTTCTTTTTTTATCTGACGAATTCGCAGGCAGGGGTGCGGGTCCTGGGTCCTGGGCTTTCCGGCCAGTCTTGCGGCCTTCGGCTTCCCTCGTTTCGCCTGCGCTTGGTGGGACCGGCTCGCACGGTGTCCATCACGATGAGCGAATTATCCGGTTGCTCACCTCGGGCCTGCGGCCCGTCCCAGTCGCTCCGGCTCACTCGGCGCAAGCCCTGATGGGCCGGAAAGCCCAGGACCCAGGACCCTCATCCTCCGGGTTCGCCGGGAGGTGGGCATCCAGGCAAAGGCCAGCACCCCAGATCCCGAACGGCTCGGGGCCGCACGTTGTCGGGTGCGCCAGGCGTGCTCAACCGCAACACGGCAGGTGCCGCAGCTTCGGCGGCACCTCGTGATGGGCGGTGGGTTTTCCCCCTCCAGCGGCCCCGATGGGGACTCGGCGGGTTTCCCCTCCCGAGGTCACGATGCTGGGCTCGGCGGGTTTCCCCCGCTCCGGAGGCCTCGATGCAGGGCTCGGCGGGCTTCCCCCGCTGCGGGATCAATCAGGGCGGTCGCCGACTGAACCGAAGCGACTGGGACTGGCCGCAAAGCGGCCAGAGGCGAGCAACCGGATAAGACA
>JAZBOL010000021.1:0-37432 GCA_036351115.1 Lysobacterales bacterium
AGCCGTTGGCCTGGTGAGGCTGCCGTCGAACGTCGACCGGGGCATCATACGCCCGGGGCTCCGCTATCCCCTGGACCCGGCCTTCTGGACCGCCCGCATCGAGATTCCCAAGGGGCAGGGCAAGCGGCGTCTGCAGGTTCGGGAATTTGAGCGGTTCTACTCGGACCACACGGTGCCGGAACGCAATCGGGGCGAGTTCGACGCGAGGCGCGTCATCGAGGAGCGACTGGTGTTCGTCGAACACGTTCCCCTGCCGTAAGCCTGACGGGTGGGGCATACTCTGCGCTCTCCTGGACCGGGGCGCCCGCGTGCACATCACCCTCACCGCCAACACGGACTGGTACCTGTACAACTTTCGCCTGGACCTGGCGCGGGCCGCCGTGGCGGCGGGGCACACCGTGAGTCTCGTGTGTCCGGGTGGGCCTTACGTGGAGCGGCTCCGGGGCGAGGGCTACGAGGTGCGCACCTACACCTTACCCCCGCACAGTTTCTCCCTCGCCGGTAACCGCCGCTCGCTGGCGGATATCACGAGGGCCTATCGCGATCTCGAACCGGATCTCGTGCACCTGCACACGCCAATCTGCGTCCTGCTGGGTTCCCTGGCGGCGACGAAGCTTGGTACGCCGTACCGCGTGGCCGCCCTCACGGGGCTGGGGCATGTCTTCACCAGCGACTCCCTGAAGGCCCGCGCGGCGCGGCCCGTGCTCCGTCACCTGTTCCGGCGCGAGCTGGGGCGGCCGGGGTCGGCGGTGATCTTCCAGAACGAGTCGGACCGGGCCGAGCTGATCGGCGCCGGCGTGGTCGAGGCGGCCCGCACGCACCTGGTGCGGGGCTCCGGGGTGGATCTCGAGCGGTTCCGGCCGACGGGCGGGGCAGGGGGCGACGGTGACGTTTCCGCGCCAATAAATTCGTCCGGCGACGAATCGACCCGGACCAACGATACCGTGGTGATGCTGTTCGCCTCGCGCCTGCTGCGGGAGAAAGGGGTGGACGAGCTGGTCGAGGCCTTCCAGGCCGTGCGCCGGGAGCACCCGGACGCGGAACTGTGGATCGCCGGCGAGCCCTACCGCGCGAATCCCACGAGCCTGGATGACCAGGCGGTGGCCGCGCTCGGCGAGGTGCCGGGGGTTCGCCTGCTGGGTCACGTCACGGACATGCCGGCCCTGCTCGCGCAGGTGGACATCGTGGCCCTGCCATCCTGGCGCGAGGGCACGCCCAAGATTCTGCTCGAGGCCGCGGCCTGCGGCCTGCCCATCGTCGCCACGGACATCCCGGGCTGCCGGGGCGTGGTGGAGGAGGGCGCCTCGGGTTACCTGGTGCCGGTGCGCGACGTGCGCGCCCTCGCCGGGGCGCTGGCGCGGCTCGTTGCCGATCCCGCGCAGCGCCGGGCCTTCGGGCGCCGGGGCCGGGCCATCGTCGAGGAGGGTTTTTCCACGGAGCAGGTCAACCGGGCGACCCTGGCGGTGTATGCACAGTTGGCCGACGGCTGAGCGGCAGGCGCCTCCCCGCCAGGGAAATCCAGGAGACGTTGTCTGACGAAGCAATGGGGCAGATTGCGGTATGATTAGCTAACCTACTTAGCTAAGTTTGGTGCATGAACATGCAGGTCACCATCCACGAAGCCAAAACCCACCTGTCCAAGCTGATACGAAAGGTGCTCGAGGGCGAGGAGGTCATCATCGCCCGGGGTAAGAAGCCCCTGGTGAAGCTGGTCGTGTTGGAGGAGAAACCGAAGCGGCGTAAGCTCGGCGGACTCGAGGGGATCATTCTGCATATTTCGGATGACTTCGATGAGCCCCTGGAAGACTTCAAGGACTACATGTAGGTCGTCCCGAGGCAGACCTGTAGTCAGCGGATTTCATGCGCCTTTTACTGGACACCCACGTTTTTCTCTGGCTGAAAACGAAAAGCCCAAAACTTCCTAAGCAACATCGTGAGGCGTTCCTGGATCCAGAAACGATTCCCTATTTCAGCATGGCGAGTTACTGGGAAATCACGATTAAAGCCGCCCTCGGTAAACTCGACCTGGCGCCCGATTGGCCGACTGACTTCGAACGCGAGATCGTGGAGAGCCACATTCACTGGCTGCCGATCGAGCCCAATCACTGCCGGACGCTGCTGAATCTGGAGCACCTCCACCGTGACCCCTTCGATCGCATGCTCGTCGCCCAGGCCCTGGCCGAAGACCTGGTCATCGCGACCCTCGACAAGCGCATCAGGCGCTATCCCGTGAAAACGCTGTAGGCCGTTACCGTCCCCGCGACGGATTTCGATGTCCGGGTCGACTGCGGGTTGCCACCCCGGACCCCGGGGCCACCTCGCCCATTCACGACAAATCGACACACCCGGCCTGTATGCTGAAAAGCACAACGGGAGGGAGTCAATGAGAACGTTTTTCACGCTGCTCACGGCAGCGTTTTTTGTCAGTGCCTGCGACCAGGGCGGCCAGCAGTCCGGTCCGCCCCAGGGGCCGCCGGAAGTCACCGTGGCCACGCCGGAGCGCCGCACGATCACCGAGTGGGACGAGTACACGGGCCGCTTTGCCGCGACCGACTCGGTCGCCGTGCGCGCCCGGGTCACGGGCTACATCGACACCGTGGCCTTCGAGGACGGCCAGCTCGTGCAGGCCGGTGATTTGCTGTTCGTGATCGACCAGCGGCCCTTCCGCTATGCGCTGCAGCGCGCCGAGGCGCAGCACGCCCTGGCCGTGAAGGAGTACGAGCGCGCCAAGACCCTGCTGTCCTCCCGGTCCATCCCGCAGGAAGAGTTCGACCGGCGCCTGCAGGAAGTGAACATCACCGAGGCCAGCCTGCTCCAGGCGCGGCTGGATCTCGAGTTCACCGAGGTGCGCTCGCCCATCGACGGCAAGGTCAGCCGTGACCTGAATAACGTCGGCAACCTCGTGATCGCCAACGAGACCCTGCTGACCAACATCGTGTCCCTGGATCCGATTCACTTTTACTTCGACGCGCCCCAGACCGACCTGCTCAAGTACATCCGCCTGGATCGCTCGGGTCAGCGTCCGTCCTCGGACACGGCGCCCAACGAGGTGCAGCTGCGCCTGCCGGACGAGAACGGCTTCCCCCACATCGGCGCCATGGATTTCGTGGACAACCGGGTGGACGAGGGCACGGGCACGATCCAGGGCCGGGCCGTGGTGTCCAACGAGGACGCGGTGATCTACCCCGGCATGTTCGGCCTGGCGCGGCTCATCGGCCGTAAGGACGTGTCCATCCTCGCCATTCCCCGCAACGCCGTGAACACGGACCAGTCGCGGCGCTTCGTGTACGTGGTCAGCGACGAGGGCAAGGCGCAGCGGCGCTACCTCGAGCTCGGCCGCGTGCTCGAGGACGATTTCCAGGTGGTCATTGATGGCCTCGGCGACGACGAGCGCGTGGTCATCAACGGCACGCAGCGCATCCGCGCCCCGGACCAGCCGGTGACGGCGGTCCCCGCCGGCGACGACGGCAGCTAGGCCGTGGGTTTCACGCACTTTTTCATCGACCGTCCGATCTTCGCGACGGTCCTGGCGATCTTCGCCATGCTGATCGGCAGCCTGGCCTACGTCAACCTGCCCATCGAGCAGTACCCGCAGGTGGCGCCGCCCACGGTGCAGGTCGTCGCGAGCTACCCGGGCGCCAACGCCCGCACCGTGTCCGAGACCGTGGCCACGCCCCTCGAGCAGGAGATCAACGGCGTGGAAGGCATGCTCTACATGCTCTCCCAGGCCACCGCCGACGGCCGCCTGACCCTGACCATCACCTTTGAGCTGGGCACCAATCTCGACCAGGCCCAGGTGCTCGTGCAAAACCGCGTGGCCATCGCCGAGCCGCGCCTGCCCGAGGAGGTGCGGCGCCTGGGCGTGGTCACGCAGAAAAACTCCCCGGACCTGATGATGGTCATTAACCTGTTTTCGCCGGACGAGACCTACGACCAGACCTACATCGGCAACTACGCCGTGCTGCAGCTGCGTGACCGGATCCGCCGCATCGAGGGCGTGGGCGATATCCAGATCTTCGGTGCCTCGGAATACGCCATGCGCGTGTGGCTCGACCCGGACCGGATCCAGTCCTACGGCCTCACCGCCGGTGACGTGGTGGCCTCCCTGCGCGGCCAGAACGTGCAGGTGGCCGGCGGCACGCTCAACCAGCCGCCCATGCCGGAGCAGGGCGCGTTTCAGCTCGGCCTGGAGCTGCGCGGCCGTCTCACGGCGCCGGAGGAATTCGGCAACATCGTCGTCAAATCCGGCGAAGAGGGCCGGATCGTGCGCCTTCGCGACGTGGCGCGGATCGAGCTCGGCGCCCAGAGCTACACCACCCGCGGCTACCTGGGCCCGTATCCCGCCGTGGCGCTGCCCGTTTTTCAGCGCCCCGGCACGAACGCCATCGAAACCGCCGACGCCATCATCGCCGAGATGGAATCCCTGGCCGCGGATTTCCCGCCGGGGCTCGAGTACGACATCGCCTACAACCCCACGGATTTCATCGCCCAGTCCGTGGACGCGGTGATCGTGACCATCTTCGAGGCCGTGTTCCTCGTGGTGCTGGTCATCGTGCTGTTCCTGCAGACCTGGCGCGCGGCGTTGATTCCCATCGTGGCGATCCCCGTGTCCCTGGTCGGCACCTTTGCCGCGCTGCAGGCCTTCGGCTTTTCCCTGAACTCCCTGTCGCTCTTTGGCCTCGTGCTGTCCATCGGGATCGTGGTGGACGACGCGATCGTGGTGGTCGAGAACATGGAGCGCAACATGCGCGACGGCCTGTCGCCGAAGGAGGCGGCGCACCGCACCATGGACGAGGTGGGCTCGGCGCTGCTGTCCATGGGGCTGGTGCTGGTGGCGGTGTTCCTGCCGACGATCTTTCTCGAGGGCATCTCCGGGCGCTTCTTCCAGCAGTTCGGTGTGACCGTGGCCGTGGCCACCGCGATTTCCGTGGCCGTGTCGCTGATCCTCAGCCCGGCCATGGCGGCGCTCATCATGCAGCCGAACGACAACGACCCCTGCAACACCCCCAGTTCGCCGGTGCGGAATCCGGTCAAGTGGTTCTTCTGCAAGTTCAACAGCGGCCTGGAGGCCCTGTCCGGCGCCTACAGCGGCCTGGTCCAGAAAGGCGTCCGGCGGGTCGGGCTCATGCTGGCGATTTACGCAGGGCTCATGGTCCTGGCGGCCTGGCAGTTCAACCGGGTGCCCACGGGCTTCATTCCGCCCCAGGACCAGGGATACTTCATTGTCTCCATCCAGCTGCCGCCGGGGGCCTCCCTCGAGCGCACGGACGCCGTGGTGCAGGACGCCGTGGGCCGCCTGCTGGACCTGGACGGCGTGGAGAACGCCGTGGCGTTCTCCGGCTTCGCGGGGGCCACCTTCACCAACGCCTCCAACGCCGCCGCCATCTTCCCCGTGCTGGAGGATTTCGAAACGCGGGAAGGGAAGGGCCTGGGCTACGACGTCATGCTCAACCGCATGCGCCAGGAGCTGGGTCGCATCCAGGAAGCCTTTATCGTGGTGATCCCGCCGCCGCCGGTGCGCGGCATCGGCAACGCCGGCGGTTTCAAGATGATGGTCCAGGACCGGCTCGGCCGGGGGCTCGGCGTGCTGGAGCAATCCACCTGGGCCCTGGCCGGCGCGGCCAACCAGGCCCCGGAGATCAGCTCCGCGTTCACCTTCTTCGAGACCTCGACGCCGCAGGTGTTTCTCGACGTCGACCGGGAAAAGGCCGAACGGCTCGGCGTGCCGGTCAACGCCGTGTTCGAGGCGCTCGAGGTCTATCTGGGCTCAGCGTTTATTAATGATTTCAATTATCTGGGACGTACATTTCAGGTAACGGCTCAGGCAGATGCGTCCTACCGGCTCGACCGGGAAGACGCGCTGCGCCTGCGCGTGCGCAACAACGAGGGCGACATGGTGCCCATTGCGGCCGTCGCCGATGTGCAGGATGCGGCGGGCCCCTCCCGGGTCCCGCGCTACAACCTGTACCCGTCCGCGGCCCTGCAGGGCGACGCGGCCCCCGGGCGCAGCCTCGGCGAGGCCATCGCGACCATGGAGCGCCTGGCCGCGGACGTGCTGCCGGACGGCATTTCCTACGAGTGGACCGACCTGGCCTACCAGCAAAAAGCGACCGGCAACACGGCGGCCGTGGCGTTCCTGCTGGCCGTGGTGTTCGTCTTCCTGCTGCTGGCGGCGCAGTACGAGAGCTGGACCCTGCCGCTGGCCGTGGTCCTGATCGTGCCCATGTGCCTGCTGTCGGCGATCCTGGGGCTGGCCCTCGTGGGCATGGACAACAACGTGCTCACGCAGATCGGCTTCGTCGTGCTCATCGGCCTGGCGGCCAAGAACGCCATCCTGATCGTCGAATTCGCGGCCCAGCTCGAGCGCGAGGGCCGCGACCGCTGGGAGGCCGCCATCGAGGCCGCGCGGCTGCGCCTGCGACCCGTGCTCATGACCTCCATGGCCTTCATCCTGGGCGTGGTGCCCCTGGTGATCGCCAGCGGCGCCGGCGCGGAAATGCGCCGCGCCATCGGCACCACCGTGTTCGGGGGCATGCTGGGCGTGACGATTTTCGGGCTGATTTTTACGCCGGTGTTCTATGTGCTGACGCGGCGTTTTGCGCGGGATGGGCAGGGCGCTACGGAGTCGTCCTGAAGCAGATTCGGCCGACAGCGGCTAAGCTGATGGGAACCGACATAAGGCCGCGTCCCATGACCGCAGACCCAGACCCCAGGCCCGACCGTCCGAAGGACCGTCAGCGATTCGTTCCACTCAGCCTCCTGTTCACGGCCCTGGCCCTGCTGGTGGTTGCTTCCGCAACGCCCGCCAACAATTGCGAGCCGGGTTTCGGCTTCGACGGCGGCCAGTGCGTTCCCTGCGAGCCGGGCCGCTTCAGCAACGGCGGCGCCGATGCGTGCCTGCTGTGTCCCGTCGGAACCAGTTCCGGGGCCCAGGCATCGAGCTGCGACCAGTGCGCCCCGGGTACGGCCAACCCCATCGCCGGCGGACAATGCACCGCCTGCACACCGGGCACCTTCGCGTCGGAGGAAGGGTCCGGCTCCTGCAACAACTGCCCGGTAGGTACGAGTTCCGGCGCACAGGCCACGAGTTGTGATGCCTGTCCTGCGGGAACGGAAAACCCGGTAGCGGGCGGCACGTGCACCGCCTGTGGCTTCGGCGAGTACGCCCCCAATCCGGGCACAGCGTCCTGCCTGGGCTGTCCAGCGGGCACCCAGGTTGCGCCGTCCCGCACGGAGTGCAACCTGTGTGAACCCGGCACCGCCAACCCCTTTGCCAGGGGCCTCTGCGCGCCCTGCGAGCCGGGGACCTTCGCGCCCGACGCCGGCAGCGGCATCTGTACCCTCTGCCCCGTGGGCAGCGAGTCCCGCGACGATCGCATCGCGTGCATCCAGTGTCCCATCGGCGAGGCCAATCCCGTGGCCGGGGGCGTTTGCGAAAGCTGTCCCCAGGGAGAGTTCACGGCCGAGACCGGCACCGCGGAATGCAACAAGTGCCCCGTCGGCACCACGTCGAACGCGCGCGCCACCGCGTGCGAAGACTGCGAGCCGGGAACCTTCAACCCCTCCGCCGGCGGCGCCTGCCTGGACTGCCGGCCCGGCAGCTTCGCCAGCGACAGCGGCGCGGCGGACTGCGCCGCCTGTCCGCTCAACACCTTCGCCGAGGCCTTCGGCAGCGTGGCCTGCGACAACTGCCCGCCGGAGACGCTCACGCGCCAGCCGGGGGCGAGCGCCTGCCTGAGCTTTGACCTGTTCGATAACGGGTTCGAGTTTCCCTGAGCGTGTCCGTCACGTGCCGGGCGGCGGCACATGCGCTGCCGGGCGCCAGCAGGTCCGCGTACTCCGCGGCCTGCTTCGCCCAGACCTGCGCGCCGTCGGTGACGCCCATGAAGTGGGGTGACGCGTTGGGCGCCGTCGCATAGGCGTGGGAGGGCTCGGCGGTTTTTGTCGCTGCGACGGCGCTCCTTCCCCGGTGCAGGATGTAACCGCCGGCATTGGAGGGGAAGCGCGCACCCTTGCCGCCCTGGCGCTGAAGATCACGCTGCATCCACCAGGCCGGGCTGCCGTGATTGACCCAGGGACTCACGGAGGGCCTGGCGGCCCAGTCCCGGCGCACCGCCAGGAACGAGGCCTGCGCTTCGGGCATTGGCCTGAGGTGGGTCCGCATTTCACCGGCATGGGAGACCGCCGGGTCGTCGAAACACGCCGCCACGGCCGCCAGGGTGTCGGGGCGCAGGAAGAGCACGTCCGGGTCGCAGAACAGCAGGAGATTGGATCGCTCGTGTTCCGGCCGTGGTTCCTCGAGCCGGTCCAGGGCGGCCAGGCCCCGCCGCATGCCGCCGGCGTGAGACCGGTGCTTCCGGTTGTGCACGACGGTGATTCGGCTGCCCGGCGCCTGCAGCGCGTTCAGAAATTCCTCGTCACCGGCTGCGCTCCCGTTGTCAACGATGACTACCTGTTGCAGCAGGTCCAGGTGCGCCTGCCGCGCCAGGCTGAGCAGCATGAGCTTGAGGTAGTCCGTTGTGTGGAAATTGACGCAGAGCAGGGCGATGCGGGGTGACCCGTCCCAGGGCACGTCCAGGTTCCTTTCGCCGAGCATTCTCCGGACTCCGACCCGGGCCTGGTCCAGCCATTGCGCGCTGCGCCGACGCAGGCGGTTCAGGAATTCCGGGAAGGGTGATCGGCGGGACACGGAAGGCTGCGTGAGTCAGCGAAGCTGGTTCAGGAGGGTCTCTTTCAGATAGGTCAGCTTGTCGCCGGCCCCACGCTGGCCCCGGAGATCGGACCAGTACCAGGCCAGCTTGCCCGAGCGCGCCAGTGCCCAGGAGGGCTCCTCCTTTCGCTGCGCTTCCAGTGCCTCGATCCAGGCCGCATCGTACGGTGACCCAAACAGGTCCCTGGCGACTCGAAGCGCGTCACCGCAAATGCCCCCGACATTTCGCGCCCTCGCGAGTTCGACGAGCCGCTGGCGCTCTTCGTCGCTCAGTGTCGCGGCCATCTGCTGAATATCGAACAGCCAGAGCAAACGCTCCCGGGCTGCGTTCCGGCCGTGGGCGAGACGGTGCGCGCAACTGTGCAGGATCAGGTCGATGGTGTCCGGTGCCCACGCAGAAGCGCCCGGGCCGGGTAACGCCTGGCGACGCTCCCAGGCCGCCTCGAATTCCAGCACCGCGCCGAACACCGCCCGGTTACTCGCCTGCAGGTGGACGTCGAACTTGACGGGCTGGGGGCTCGGTCCCGGTGCGGTGGCGACAAATTGCGCCGTGGTGAGCCGGGTCCGGTCGTGCCCCTGCAACAGATAGCCTTCATGTTCGAGGACATCGATGGCTTCGGTTCGGCGGCGCTCGGGGATCAACACATCGACGTCGACGCGATGGCGGAGCCGCGGATGATCGTAGTAGAGCACGGCGATCG
This sequence comes from Lysobacterales bacterium, assembly GCA_036351115.1. Taxonomy (GTDB): domain Bacteria; phylum Pseudomonadota; class Gammaproteobacteria; order Xanthomonadales; family SZUA-36; genus Marinihelvus. Next base: position 9,412 of record JAZBOL010000021.1, read on the forward strand.
CCTGACCTTTGATGACGAGACAGGGCAGGTCAGCACCGGAAAACGCGGCAAGCAGACGTTCCGTCTGTCGTCGGAACGCATCGTCCATGATGGCGAAACCCCTCGCGTAGCGCCTCAGCGCCGTGGCGAGATCTTCCGAAATACCCGAGACGAGGCCTTCGCGAGCGGCCGCATGGATCAGGGAATAGATACCGTGCCAGCGGACGGCGGCCCAGGTGTCCGCGGTTGCATGGCGGGAAAAGTCGCGAGCCTCACCGGCGAGCACGGCCGCCAGGTCCCGGATCAGGGTTCCGTCCGCAGCAGGCGCTCGCTTGACCTTCAATGGTTCTTCCTCATGGGATCTCGTGCCATACTTGCGGCCCGTTCACCCAGTATCCGACAGAAGGCGGTCACCCGACAATGAAGGTCGAGATCTCCAAGGACGTGCTGTTCCAGGTCGTCGATGGCGAGTACGTGCTGCTGGAAGTCGAGAGCGGCAAGTATTTCGGCCTGAATGAAGTGGGTAGCCGGATCTGGTCGCTGCTGGAGTCGGGAACGTCGCTCGAGGACACCATCGACCAGCTGCAGGCCGAGTACGCGGTCGAGCGAGACACGCTCGAAGCCGACGTGAACGCGCTCCTCGCGCGTCTCGCCGACGCCGGGCTGCTGGCGCTGGACTGACCCGGCCAGTTCCGCGCTCATCCCGGGAACCGGCAGATCATCCGGCCCACCATGAGTCCGCGAACCAGTTCGCTGCGGACGCGCGCTTCTGTCTCCGCTGAATCGTCCTGCATCGCCTGTTCCAGGGTGTGACGCAGCTTTCCGACGTCGACCAACGCCTTCGCCGTCGGGTCTGCTTCGATCTCGCCGAGGGCGCCGGCCAGCGCGTCCTGTTCCCGTCGCACCCGGGCCACGATATCGGCGGCCTGCAGTCCCTTGCGTGGATTGTCCAGGATGGCCGGAGGCAACCGCCCGTGCAGGGCGCGCCTGAGGACTACCCGGGTCTGGCCCTGGCCGACGAACACCGATTCGGGCTGGGAAAAGCACCACTCGATGAGTTGCCGGTCGGCGCTGGGGTCGGTGGCCTTCAGGCCATAGGATTCCGCGAGTTCGGCGAACTCGCCTGCGGGTGCGTGGATACCGGCCATGAGCAGGCGGTGACGGGAGAGGGCGTGGTGGGGAGAACGCGGATAGGGTGCGCTGTTCCGGAGCTGCCGGGCAAGCCCGATGTCCCGGGCAAAATCCGTATTGAGCGCGGTTCCGCGGCACAGGGCCTCGTTCTCCAGGCGCGGCTGTCGAAGCATTTCGGACCACCGGTCCGGCAACAGGACCGGCAGAATCAGTTTTCGGGCAGCGGTGACGAGGTCGAGATCGTGAACGCTCCGGTAGGCGCGCCACTCGCTCCCCAGGGCACGCCAGTTCCGGGCAGCGAGCAGTTCCCGCAGGTAAACCGTTCGATTTCCCGGCCACGACAACGTCGCATTTCCGGTTTGGCCTGTGAGCAACACATCGTGATCGCTTTCCCTGACGGTCCGGCACAGCGTCGTGAGCCAGTATGCGTTGCTCGCCGCGTACACGGGCCGGCGCAGTCGTGTCAGCAGCTCGTCCATGGCTTCGAGCAGCCCCGTCGTTTTGCAGTCAAGAATGTGGTGATGCAGCGCGGCATGCTGTTCACAGAGGGTGCCCGCCAGCCTGGATTCGTCGCCCAGCCGGCCGGGGCGTTCCGCTGCACCGAGGCTGAAGGCCGGGGCCGCAGTGTAGGCGTCGAGCCGGCGCCCCGAGCCGTACAGCTGCTCGGCGGCCAGGCAGGCGAGAGTCGTCGAATCGAGGCCGGCGCTGAGCGCGATGGCGGGCCGTTGCGACGGATCGATACGACGTCGAAGAGCCGCCGAAATGACTTCCAGGAACGCTTCATCGAGGTCAGCGAGTTCGGCGGGGGATGACGGGGAGGGCATCGAAGGCCCGGTGGGCACCGTCCAGTAGCGTCTGAATTCCTGCCCGGTCGCATGGACGATGAGCGCGTGACCCGGTGGGATCTGCTGAATCTCCCGATAGGCGGTTTCCGTCGGATCGCCGTACAGGCTCGACGTCATGAGCTTTGCGAAATGCTCCAGGTTCAGGCTGGGTGTGAAGGGCAGCTGGTCCAGCAGGGCAGCCAGCGTACTGGCAAAGTACAGCCGGCCTTCGTGGCGGCAGACGTACCAGCGCCCGGCGCCATGATGATCGCGTACCAGGATGAGCCGCTCCGGTTGCTGCACAGGGAAGACGGCGCTGTAATCGCCGTTCAGGTCGTTGAATCCTTCAATTCCCTTCGCCTCGAAGGCCTGTTTGACCCGGGCCAGCCATTCGGCGGATCGATCTTCGGTGAGATGGGGAATCCTTTCCGATCCGGGCGTGTCGTACAGCACGCCCGAAAAAGCCTCCTCGAAAGATTGGATATCAGGGTCCGCGTCGGCGGATGCACCGGAGGCAGCGGTCCAGGATCCTGAAATCGGGAGTGGATTCACGAAAGGATCGGGAGCGCCGGGCGGTTTGCGTGTCCGGCATGGCGGCCGCGGCTGGAAGGTCGGTCAGGAAGGGCCACCGTAAAGAAGAAAATCTTCGTCTCCGCCACCTTCACCGAACTGGGTCAGCTCGGTCATCGGGCCGAATTCCTTGAGTTCGGGCGGCTCATAGGTCTTTTTTTCGCCGCTCTCAGGTCGCGCTTCGCGCGCTGCGCTCGCCGTGACGCCAGTCGTAAGGGTGGGTTCAGTCATGATGTGGAAGCTTCCAGGGCAGCTGGCCGGGTGGCAGTGGTCAACAAGTGAAACTGTTCTCGCCGCGCGCCATCCTTGCCCATCGGCCGGGCACCGACCTCGACCCAGGCGTGCGCACCCAGGTCGGACTTCGCGCGATCGACACCCACGTGAAGCCTAGCGTCCTGCCCAAATCGGCGCAATACGCGGCACAGGGCCAGGGAGCGGGACAGGCAGGATCCTTTCATCGGCAGGTAGCGCACGGCAGCGTGGAATCCACGTTCGATGTCCGCACAGCTTCCGGGCGGGGCCAATCCCCGGCGGGCGGGGACGGAGTCTTCGAGCAGGGCAGCGTAGGCCTTGAAGCCCTGCAGCCTGAGCCCGACGCGGATCGCCGGAATCTGGAGCAGCGAAATCCGGAACGCCCGTCGCGTGACCGGGCTGAATTCCCGGTAACGGCGCCACTTGCGATGGATGGCTCGGAACGCTCGGGTCATGATGCTGCTTTGGGATTCCCGCTGTTGATCGTTCTCCATTGTAGCGCAGCGCAGTCATGGCAGAATGGCCAGCATGCGTACGGATCCGAAATCTCACCAGGCCGTTCAAGCGGCACTCGCTTGGATCGCGCAGGTTCGAGACGGCCACGTGCTGTTGCCGTCCGGTTTCCAGGACCTTGAAGTCATCTGCGAAGAGGCCGCCCGGGCGGGCAGGCGCTTCGATCCGGCGGCGCTGCGAGAGGCCTTTCGCCTGGACTGGGTGATGCGGGCCCGGCGGTCAGCTTCGGGCTGAAACGAGCCACCGCGGCCGGTAACCAAAGTAGACCTTGCACTGCCTGGCGCCGTCCGGCGCCACGGTAATTTTGAGATGCCCAAGTCGCCGTTCGATGACGCTGAGGGTGTTCTCCGTTTGGCGCAGCGAATCCAGGAGGAGGCTCCCGGGCCAATTCCCGGCGTGGTTTTCCGGGGTCAGTATTCCGGGCCAGTCGCGAAGCCCGTCCAATTGGTCAGCTGGCGCCCAGTGTTCACGCTCGAGCGTCAAAAAAAGGCGGTCCAGGGCATCGGCCTCCCGGGGGAAAAACGCCTCGACACTCATGCCCCCGGCGTCGATCGAATCCGCGTTTCGGCAGAGCCTGAATTCCGGAATCAGCGACTCCAGGGGGTCGAGCTGTTCGACCAGGAATCGTGCCGCTCGGCGCTCCGGCTCTGATGCAACCAAAGCCGGAAGGTCTCCGGGACGTGCCAGGGGTTCGATCATCCTTTGCCGCATCCTGCCGTCCCGGATGAGGTAGCCAACGTGGGTGGGCGCCGGGGCGGTTTCCTGGGCGACGCTTTCGGGTTCTTCGTCGTACCGGGCCCGCAGCCAGCGATGGACGGCCTGAAGCGCCGCGCTTCGCTGGGCGCTCGCGTTCGGTTCAATCGTCAGAAAAAGCGAGGGCGGCGTCGACTCGACAATTCCGCGATCCAGTTCCAGCCAGAGTTGGCGAAACGTGGCCTGCACATCGGGGGATGTCCGCCAGAGCGCGAGGAATCCGGACAGCAGGCGTCCGACCGCTGACGTCGGTCCTTCAGTGCACCAGGTGTCGAGATCCCCTGCCGTCCGGACCTTGAGATCGATACCCTGCTGAAGGTCCACGGATGGCTCGTGACCCAGACCCGTCTCGAATCCGGCATAGTGCACCGGGGGCAATCGATCTCCCAGGGCGAGGAGACCGGCTCGCTGGTCGACCGGCACGAGCGCCTCGGCGGCCATGGGGAGCACGAGCCGCAACGACTCGCGAAGTGTGGGTCGAGGTCGATTCAAGGGAACGTCTTCCGGGGCTGCGTCAACGGTGCTTTGCCTTGCCGATTCGGGCAGAATCATCGCATGCCATCCCAACCGGAACCAGATTCGGCCCCTGCGGTGCAGGCCTATGGCGCCACCGTTGCGGCGGATTTTCCGCTGCCTGCGGCGTTTCCCGCAGTGGGCACAGCGCCGGGGCCGCTGCTGACCCTCGCTCGGGAATCCGCTGCCGCCAGGAGCGACGCCGGATGGCAGACGGAACCCCTGATGCCCATGCATGGCCGAAATCTTTTCCTGCTGTCCGAACCGGCGTCTTCGTCGAGTCCCGTCACCCGCTACCGGGAATTCAGGCTCGAAGTGGAGAACGTGGTCCGGTTTCGGGTCGTCGCACGGGGTCTGATCCATTACACCCCGTTGTTGACCGGTGCAGACGCTGAGGTCAACCGGAAAATCGAATTCTGGTTTTTGCACCTGTTTCTGCCCCTGTACCTGGCGACGGTCGAGGGGCAGCTGGTCTTCCACGGTGCCGCCGTCGCGAAAGCGGGAAGGGCGCACCTGCTCCTGGGGAGTTCCGGCGTGGGGAAATCAACGTTGGTGGCGGCTCTGGTCGACCGGGGCTTCCAGCTGGTTTCGGACGACAAGGTGCGCGTGTTCTTTCATGACGGTCGTTGGCGCGCGGTGCCTTCTCACCGTTGCTTCCGGCCTTACCGGGCTTCAGAGGATCTTGGTAGACGCGTGGAAACCTCACTCCCGGCCCCGACCCTGATCCGTGACCTGACGGTGCTTCAACCGCGGGGAACCGTCACGTCGAGCGCGCTTGATACGCTGCGGGGTTCGGAGGCGGTCCGGCGGCTGGTCGAGCATCGGCTCTTTGATTTTCGGGCCTTGCGCGCGAGCAACCTGGAGCCGATTGTCGAACTCGCCCGCTCCACCCGAATCCTCGGGCTGGCAAGGCCGGACAGCCTGGATTTTCTGCCGGCTACCTGTCAACAACTCGAAAATCGCTGGGCCAGCCCGGAGCCCTGTGCGTCAGTCTGAGCCGGAGCCGGTAGATGTCGTCATCGTCGGGGCCGGGCCTGCCGGCGGGGCTGCGGCGCTGGTGCTTGCCCGGCAGGGTGTAAGCGTGAGGGTTCTGGAGCGAGCGGCCCTGCCGCGATCCAAGCCTTGCGGCGGCTTGTTGCCCGCGGCGGCGCTCGATGTATTGCCCGGGAACCCGCAACCACCGGTCCTGAATCGACTCGGTGCTTTTCGATTTCAGATGGGCGCGAGTCGTTCCTTCGAACGAACCCTGCCGGCTCATTCCATGCTGCTGGTGCATCGTCCCGAATTCGACCGCTATCTCGTTGCGGAAGCAGAACGCCTTGGGGGCGGGTCGGTGGAAGTCCGGCAGCAGTCACCGGTGGTCGATCTGGAAGAAGACAGCGACCTGGTCAGGATTCGAACCGGGGAGGGGCGGCTGCACGCGGCTCGGACCGTCATCGCCGCTGATGGCGCCCGCGGGGACGTCCGTCGGCTGCTGGGCGGGCGGCGACCGGTCCAGGGCGTCGCCATGGAATGGAACGTTGACCTGGCCGGTCGTCACGTGGCTGAGCTGGGAGACTTCCTGACCTTCGATTTTGGCGCCCTCGAAGCCGGCTACGGATGGTCTTTTCCCCGCAATTCCGTTTCCCTGAACATCGGTGTCATCGACTGGAGTGCGTCGGGCGGGATGCCGGCACGCCTGCACGAATTCACCGGGTCGTTGCTGAAAAACGGCGCAGGGGAGGGCGCGAGGCCCAGCGGCTTTCCCATTCCCTATTTCGATGGGGATTACCGGCAGGCCTCGAACCGGATCTGTTTCGCCGGCGATGCTGCCGGGCTGGTCGATGGCGTCTCCGGTGAAGGTATCCGCTTCGCGCTCGCCAGTGGCGCCCTGGCGGCGCGTTGGGTCCTGGAACGTCTGCAGCCGGGCGGTGACGGCGCCCTCTCCGAAGGCTACCTTGACGCCCTTCGGCAGCACTGCGGCGGTTCCTGGAAACTGGAACAGGTTCGTCGGTTCGTTCGCTTGCCGTTCCTGCAGCGGCCCGAGTACTTCTTCGATCGGGTGCTGAAACCTGCTGAATTCCCGTTCTACTGGTCATGACCGGCGCTCGCGACAGTTACTTCGATGAACTGGAACGGTTCTACACCGTGACGGACATCGCCGTCTGGCAGCGTGTCCTGGGACCACAACTGCACTATCACAATGGTTTTTTCCCCGAGGGTGATGAAACGCTCGAGGAGGCAACCTGCCTGGCCGTGCGGTCGCTCTACGATGACGTTCAACCCGGAGCGAGCCTGTTGGACGCGGGATGCGGCTGGGGCGGCCCACTGGCGATGCTGGTCGAAGAGCACGGATGCCGAGGGCAGGGAATCACCATCAGCCAAAGCCAGCGGGATTACTGCACGAACCTCGGGCTGTCGGTCCATCGGGCCAACCTGGAGTCTTTCGTGCCCGAGGGTCGCTTTGATGCCTGCCTGCTGCTGGAGAGCCTGGAGCACATCCGTGACAAGCGGCGCCTGTTTCGCGTGCTATCCGGACATTGCGACACCTTGCTGTTGCGTACCAATTGCACCGCCCGGGTCGACCGCGCGTTTCATCCGCACACCGTGCCTCCCGGGTACATGTTCCTGGAGACGCCCGGCATGATCCTGGGCCACCTCGAAGCAACGGGTTGGCGGGTCGAGCGAAGCGAAGACCGGCGACCGCTCGCCGTCATGTCCAACAAACACTGGTTGGAGCGCCTTCAGTCAGAATTCCCGATGCAGGAGCCTCCGGGGCATCTCGGCGTGCTCTACCGGCAGGTCTCCCATGCAGAAAAAAATCCCGAGGCCTGGGCGGCCGCCAACCCCCTGCTGGAGGTCGTGGCGAGCCGGCGGTGAGCGGCCTCCCTCTGGTTGACTTGTGTCCTGTGGAACCGCATAATTCGCCCCCTTCGCGGCAACGCGAAGCGCGGTATTACCGCCAGCGCGCCCGTAGCTCAGCTGGATAGAGTACCTGGCTACGAACCAGGCGGTCGGAGGTTCGAATCCTTCCGGGCGCGCCATTTTTATCGACGGGCTCCTTCTGGGGCCCGTTTTTATTGGGTAAGATGAAATCGTCGGGGTGTAGCGCAGCCTGGTAGCGCAACTGCTTTGGGAGCAGTGGGTCGGGGGTTCAAATCCCTCCACCCCGACCATTAAGTACGGCGCCTGTAGCTCAACTGGATAGAGCATCGGCCTTTGAGTGAGGAGCCCGTGCCGGGAAACAGAACCGGTACGGTGGACTGCACTGTAACGGGGAAACCTTAACAGGTCATGCTGATGGCAATCCCGTGGAAACCTGCGCTTTGGCAAGGGGATCCGTAGAGACTATACGTGCAGCGCCTGGGACGGCGAAGAGATAGTCCAGACCACAAACCTGCCGCGGCAGGGCCGCGAAAGCGGTAGTTGGTAAGCTAAGCCGGCGGTTGCAGGTTCGAGTCCTGCCGGGCGCGCCATTATTTGTTCACAGGCAAAGCAAGAAAAGCTCCGCGTAAGCCGGGCGCGCCACACCATAAAGTGGTGTACAATGCGCGACCCGTCGAGGGACGGACAGCAAGACCAGTGGTGGGCGTAGCTCAGTTGGTAGAGCACCGGATTGTGATTCCGGCGGTCGTGGGTTCGATCCCCATCGTCCACCCCATTTTACGAAGCAGGGCCCGGCCCGGTTTCATGGGCCATTAGCTCAATTGGTAGAGCAGTTGACTCTTAATCAATTGGTTCCAGGTTCGAGTCCTGGATGGCCCACCAATTGAAAAGCCGCAGGCAGCGCCCTGCGGCTTTTTTATTTCCGGAAGTACTTCACGCCTTCGAGCGACTCGAAATCGCCATCCTGGGTCCAGATCAGCGCGCGGTGCAGTCGCCCCGTGGCGTAAATGATGCTGTTTGCCAGCGGCAAACCGTGCGCGTGTCCCAGGGTGGCGGCCTCGACAGCAATGCGCGCATCCAGCTCGACCACGCGGCCCCGCCGCATCTGGGCCACGGCTTCCAGCGCAGCGGCCTCGGCGGCCTGTTGAAGGATGCGCTTGAACACCTCGGTGAGCGTAATGCTCGGGACCAGCAGTTGATCGGTCTTCTCGAGGGGCAGGGCGAAGTGTTGGGCGTTGGGCTCGTCGGCGAAAAACGCCAGCCAGCCCGAGGAATCCACGATATTCACACCCGGTCGCTGTCCCGGGGCACGTCCGTGTCGATGCCCTTGAGGAAGCCCCGCAGTTCCTGCAGGGGTTTGAGCGGAATGAGCTCGATGCGGTCCTTGTAGGCCATGACCTGGACTTTTTGCCCCGACTTGATGCCGAGGGATTCCCGGACTTCCTTGGGAATGACGACCTGGAATTTGGGTGAAACGGTCACGGTTGACATTACAAAGTCTCGATCGACAAACAAAGCGTATGACAATAGTTTAATCGATCATGGTTGCTGTCGCATCAGAACCCCGCTCTGGCACCTGTCGTTGATACGACAAAAGGACCGTAAATCATGTGATTGGCGGTTGACCCGGGGCAGGGGCACCGGGATAATGCCGCCCCTCGGAGAGGTGCCGGAGTGGTTGAACGGGCTCGCCTGGAAAGTGAGTATACGGTTTATAGCCGTATCGAGGGTTCGAATCCCTCCCTCTCCGCCAGATAGGAAAAACCCCGCCTTGCGCGGGGTTTTTTGTATCTGTCAGTGGGGGATCAGGAAGCAGAGCGCTGTCGCGGAGCGACTCAAGGGGCGGTCGGTGAGATTCTGGCCCCGGGAATTCAATGACCTGGTGACCAGGGCTCCCGCAGACCAGCGCCTTCGAGCGCGTCGTCGAGCAGTCGGCGAACCTGCCTTTCGTCCTCTTGCGCCAGGGCCTCGTCAGCGAGGGCCCGGGCTTGTTCCGATGTGAAGGCGCGGATCACCCGCTTGACCCGGCCGAAACTGGCGGGGTTCATGCTCAGGGCATCGATTCCCATGCCGAGAAGCACGAGCGCGCCGGCCGGATCGCCGGCCATTTCCCCGCACACGCTCACGGGCGTGCTCTGGGCGTGGGCGTCGCGGATGGTCATGGCGATTGCGTTGAGGACGGCGGGATGCAGGGTGTCGTTCGGTGTCGTGACCCGGGCGTTCGTTCTGTCCGCCGCGAGCATGTACTGGGCGAGGTCGTTCGTCCCGATGGAAAGAAAGTCGACACGGGCCGCCAGGACCCCGGTCAGGAACACGGCGGAAGGGACTTCGATCATCAGTCCTGTCTTCGGTGTCGCCGTCGCCTGGCCTTCCTCGGTCAACTCGCGATGAGCGCGTGCCAGCAGTTCCAGGGCCTCATCGAGCTCACTGACCCTGGCGACCATGGGAAACAGCACCTGCAGGTTACCGAGCCCCGCATTGGCACGCAGCAGCGCGCGCAGCTGAATCACGAACAGCTCAGGACGCGCCAGGGAGAAACGAATCCCGCGCATACCCAGGAACGGATTGTCTTCCTTCTGCGGGCAATACGGGAGAATCTTGTCACCGCCCACGTCGAGGGTGCGGATGGTTACCGGCAACGGTGTGAACACGTTCAGTAACCGGCGGTAGCTCTGATGCTGCTCATCCTCGACCGGAAAATCGTCCCGCAGGAGAAACTGGTACTCGGTGCGAAAAAGACCCACGCCTTCGGCTCCGCTGTCCCTCGCCAGGCCGATATCCGCATCCAGCCCGATATTGGCGTGCAGGGGTAGCCGGACGCCGTCGACCGTTTGCGCCGGCAGTTCACGTTGCGCCACGAATTGCGCGCGCAGCGTTTCCTGCTGGCTCCTTCGCACCTCGAGTGCATCGAGCAGCGGTTGCGACGGGTTCGGATAGATGCGCGCCGCGTCGCCGTCCACGACCATCGTGGCGCCGTCTACGAGGTCGAGGGGTAGGGACGACAGGCTTGCGACGGCAGGAATCCCCAGGGCGTTGGCGAGGACGGCGGTGTGGGAGAAGGCCGAACCCTGGTGGGACACGACACCGACGAGTCGACCGGCCGGAACCGAAGCGATGTCCTGGATGCTGACCGCGTCTCCCACGAGGACACATCGTTCCGGATACGACCTCGGGTCTTCGGGCCCCGGCTGGAGCTGCATGAGAACGCGCGTCCCGAGCTCGCGAATGTCTTCGCCGCGAGCGCGCAGATAGGGGTCTTCCATGCGATCGAAGTCCCGCGCATGCCTGGCAACCGTCTTTCGCCATGCCCCCGGGGCCCAGTTTCCGGCGCGGATCCGCTCGAGCGTGTCCGCGACCAGGACGTCACTGCCAAGCAGCATGATGTAAACATCGAACAACTCGCGCACGTCGTTCGGCAGGGCACCGGTGAGGCGCTCGCTACTGGCGCCGAGTTCCGCCTGAACGGCAACGACGGCGGCCCGGAAAGCGCCTTCCTGCGCATCGATGTCATCGGCCTGGCGATCGGGCACGGACTCCAGGTTTGCAAGCGGGTCGATCAGCGTCACCGTACCGACAGCCACGCCGGTGGCGGCCTGAACGCCCTGAATGTAGGCATTCGCCCCGCTCGACGCCATGTCGACCTGGCGGGGGCATCGCTTCACTGCAGTATGCAAGCGCCGGCCCGCTTCAGGAACGGCGGGTTACATTCCCAGCTGTTTCCCGAGTAATCCAGGTGAGCGTTTTCAGGTACCTGCAGGTCGATGCAGGCCGTCTCGGTCGCCCGGTAGCCCCGATCACAACGCCAGCCGGAGCCGTAGGCTGAATTCGTCAAGTAGGCGTTCGCGGGCAGCTGGATCGCCCTGCACGCGTTCCCCGTCGCCCGAAACCCACGCAGGCACTCCCAACCGGACCCGAACGAGTCGTTCGACAGGTATCCATTCGGCGGCACTTCGATGGCGACGCACTGATCGCCGCTCTTGCGAAATCCGCGGTCACATTGCCAGCTATCGCCGTTCGAGGAAATCAGGTGTCCATTCGACGGTGGCTGGATCGCCAGGCACGACTCGTCAGTCTCCCGATGGCCCCAGCTGCATCGCCAGCCCCGCCCGTAGGACGATGCCACCGGATAGGCATTGGCCGGCACCTCGACCACCTCGCAGATGCCGTCGATCTTTCGATAGCCCCGATCGCAGGTCCACCCGCTTCCATAGCGATTCGGGCTCGCGTTTTCGGGCCTGTCGTCGGCCCGAAGCTGGGCGACCACGGGGCCGGAGGAGGCCGCCAGAAGGGCAGCCAGCATCACCCGGCGAATGCAGTGGACGTGTCTTCGTCGCGGTGACTTCGCGGTCACCGCGTTGGGCGTGCATGGTTCGTTTAGGCAGTTCATGGGTACTTGTAGCAGGAAGGCGGGGCGGAGGTCTGTACGGCAGCGCACATTGGGGGTGATCCGGAACGTCACCGGCGACCGCCTTCCGGCCGAACGCGGCCACCGGCTGCCTGTGTGCCAGCTGGCCAGGGGGCCATCCATGTGCCCGGTCCCCGCTCCGCGGCTGGTAGGATTGGGGCACGCTGCGCGTCAAGGCGAAGCGCCGCCCACAAACGACTGACAGGAACACGGCACACACTCATGGCGATGGCGAAGCGATGACCAGCGAGGACCTCGGTGAACCGGGACAGAACCGCCTGCTCGCGGCGCTTCCCGCGGACGTCATGGGCCGCCTTCAGCCCGCTCTGGAGCCGGTCGGACTCGCCCTGGGGCAGGTGATCTACGAACCGGACGAGGCGCTCTCGCACGTTTACTTCCCCACGACCGCAATCGTGTCGCTGCTCTACACCATGGAGGACGGCACCTCGGCCGAAATGGGGATTGTGGGCTGTGACGGCGTCGTGGGCATCGCCGTGTTCATGGGCGGCGATACGACGCCGAACCGGGCGGTGGTGCAAAGCGCCGGCGACGCGTTCCGATTGACGCTCACACGCTTTCGCGAAGAATTCAGGCGCACCACGGCCCTGCATCGCGTGTTGCTGCTTTACACGCAAGCCTTGCTCACCCAGATGTCGCAGACGGCCGTGTGCAACCGGCTCCACTCGGTCGAGCAGCAGCTGTGCCGCTGGCTGCTGTTGAGCCATGATCGGCTGCCGTCCGATGAGCTGGTGATGACCCAGGAGCTGATCGCCAACATGCTCGGAGTCCGCCGGGAAGGCGTTTCGGCGGCGGCGCACCGACTCCAGGAAGCGGGTTTGATCCGCTACCGGCGCGGGCACATCACGATCGTCGATCGTCCGGGTCTGGAGCGTGCGGTCTGTGAGTGCTACCAGGTGGTGAGGACGGAGTGCGACCGTCTTTCACCGCCCGGATGACGAGGCAGCCCATGTCCGCGCTGAAGATCCACCATCGCACGATTTATCGCTACCGCAGCCCGATGGAATTCGGCGCGCACCGGCTCATGCTGCGGCCGCGCGAGAGCCACGCGCTGCGGCTGTACGGGCACGAGCTGACGATTGCGCCTTCCGCCGTGGTCACCTGGGCGCACGATGTCGCCGGCAACAGCGTGGCGACCGCGAGTTTCTCCGAGCCGTCGGACACGTTGATGATCGACAGCGCCGCGACGATAGCGCTCGACGCCGATCGCTGGCCGGTTTTCGACATCGCCGCCTCGGCGCAGCGCTTTCCGTTCCTGCTGAGCGAGGACGAGATGACCGATCTCGGCGCGCTGCGCCTGCAGGCCTATCTCGACCCCGCCGGGCGAGTGCGCGACTGGGCGCAGGGATTCGTCGCCGGGCCGGGTCCGGGCGGCGGGACCGACACGCTGTCGCTGCTCAAGGATGTCAGCGCCGGCGTCGCCACGCAGATCGCTTACGAGACGCGGGAGGACGATGATGTGCAGTCGCCCGAGGAAACGCTGGCACGTCGCAGGGGCTCCTGCCGTGATTTCGCGGTGCTGTTCGTCGATGCCGTTCGCAGTCTCGGTTTCGGCGCGCGCATCGTTTCGGGCTATCTCTACGATCCCGATCTCGAACTGCGCGGCTCGGCCGGCGCCGGTTCGACGCATGCCTGGGCGGAGGTCTACGTGCCCGGCGCCGGCTGGATCACCTTCGATCCGACCAACCGCAGCGTCGGCGGTTTCAACCTGATTCCGGTGGCGATGGCGCGCCACATCTCGCAGACGATGCCGGTTTCCGGGAGCTTTGCGGGTGATGCCGGGGCGTTCCTCGCACTCGAGGTGACGGTGACGGTCACGGCGGCTGACAGTGAGCGGTCGTGATCGATACGACCGGTCCGCCCGCGGACGGCACGACTCTGTCCGTCACCGGCCGACCGGTCTTTGCGGGTATTCCGGGAATCTCGTCGTCCGCCACCCGGATCGTCACCGGGCAAGGGTGTCCGCGGATTGTCCCTGGAGTAAGATTGCGGCCCAGAAATCCTGGTCGAAACGACACCGGTGAAATCGATGAATGAGCCAAATCCGAAGACGGCCGACATCCGGCTTCTCGACGGGCTCAGACCGCTGCCCGAATTCCTGCCAGCACCCGGTGCCGGGAGCGCCAGGGACGCGACGATCCGGATCGCTCTCGCCACCATATTCCGGGAGCTCGGGGACTACGAGGCCGCCGAGCGGCTTTACCTGGAGATCCTCGTGGAAGAACCTCGGCACCAGGGTGCGCTGCGCAACCGTGTCTGGAACGCCCTGCGTCGAGGAGAGATGGAAGGCGCCCTGATCTGCGTCGACGAAGCTCTCGAGCAAATACCGGGCGACCCGGTGCTGCTGCGGAACCGGGCGACGGTACTGGGCCGCCTTGGCCGACACGAGGAGGCCGTTGCGCAACTGGAACTACTCCGGGAAGAAAGTCCGAACGATATCCCCACGATCATGGCCCTGGCGCACGCGCTGCGCGCCGCCGGGAATCACGCCCGCGCCGACCTGGAATTCGCCGCCGTCCTCGCGCTGGAAAGCGATCACGTCGGCGCCCTGCTTGGGCGCATCGATTCCGCCCTGTCGTTCGAGGATCCTCAGGAGGGCCTGAGCCGCTGTGACCAGGCGCTGGATCTTCTGCCCAGGGAGACGCGGCTGCAGGAAAGGCGGGCCATCCTGCTGCAGCGCTGCGGCCGGCCCGCGGAAGCGGTGGAGCTGTTGCGCCAACTCGTCGCGGAGGACCCGAACCGGCTCCAGCGCAGGATCTGGCTCGGCGATGCCTTGCGCGCTATCGGGGACAACAAGGCGGCAATGACCGCCTATGACGAGGTGATCGCCGTTCAGCCGGCCAACCGGGACGCGCTGCTCGGCCGCATCGATACGGCCCTCGCGATCGGCGATGTCGATGCCGCCCTGGAGCTGTGCGACCGGGCCATCAGCGTCAGCGATGACGCCCGGTTTCACCAACGCAAGGCCGCCGTCCTGCAGCGCGCCGGCCGGGATGCGGAGTCCGTCGGGAACCTGGAGGTCCTCCATCGCCAAACCCCGGAGGACCTGCCGCTGACCATCGAACTTGCCCGGGCAAGGTTGGCGTCCGGTGACCTGGACGGCGCAGACGATCTGTTCGCCCGGGTCCTCGAAGCGGACCCGGGCCATCGGGCCGCCCTCCTGGGCAGGGTCGATATTCGGGAGCGCCAGGGCGATACCGCCGGGGCGATGGCGCTGCTCGAGGAAAGCCTCGACCTGCCCAACGGAAGGGCCGATGGACCGGACGCGGCCTGATAACGCCCTGCGGGCGCGACCGCTCGATCCGGCATTGCTGCTCCGCTACGCGGAGCTCGCGCACAAGACGGGCAACCAGGACCAGTTGAAAACCGCGCTTGACGCCGCCCACGACATCCTCGACCGGGCGAGTCCGTGGGAGCTGGCCCGGCTCGCCAACGTGGCTGAGCGCGGCGACGATTCGGAACTCGAGGCAGCGGCACTCACCGCGATCGCTGCCCGGGATTGCCTGCTCCCCAGTCTCGCCCTTCACCTGGTCCGAAAGGCGCACACGATCGGGCAACACACCCTGGCGCAGGCGCTGATCGAAGCGCTTGAACCGCGCGTCACGGAGAGTCGGCGAAGGGAATTCCGCGCCGAGGCGCTGCTCCTGATCGAGGGCCCGATCGCCGCCCTGGCTTTCCTCCGCCGGACCGGTAATGGCCCACGTCATGTGGGTGAAGCAACCCTGCTCTCGACCGTGCTGGCGGCAGCGGGCCGCACCCACCTTGCCCGACGGTACCTGCGTCGGTGCATACGACACTGGCCAGACAACGCGCAGTTGCTGGGGCTGTACATCCGCTCCTGTCTCCTCAGTGGCGTTCCGGAGAAGGGGTTCGCGTGGCTCGACGCCATGGAAAAATCCGGCACCACCATGGCGCTTGATTCACTCAGGCTGAACCTGCTGATTGAATCGGGCGAACAGGCGGCCGCCCTGGAACTCGCCGAGCGCTCCGAAGCATCCGGCACACCCCTGATCCAGGACATGCAGAAACTGCAGATACTCCTTGCCCTCGGTCACCTGGAGGCCGCGGAAGCGATCGCCGCGGGCGCCGCCCGGCACGACTGGCGCGGCGGCAAGGCGACGGCGCATTTCAGCATTTCCAGCAATGGCGCCAAGCTGAATGAGCTCCGTCTTTACCGCGTGGCACGGCAACAGGGAGAGTCCCGCAAATCGCTGGTCCAGAGATTTTTCTACCCGGCCCAGCAAGTGATCGAGTCCTGGCTGGCGAGCGGGGACCGGGCCGACAAAGTGGCGCCGCATGATTCAGGTGAGTCACCGATACCCCGGCGCATCCTCCAGTACTGGGACAAACCGGTCGTGCCGGTAGAGATTGCCGCCGTCATGGAAAGCTGGTCCGCCGCCGAGGGCTTCGAGTACGTCCGCCTCGACCGTGCCGGCGCGATCACCTTTCTGCAGGAGCACTTTGGGCCCGACCACGTCCGAGCATTCCGCCTGGCGAAGCACGCTGCCGAGGAGTGCGACTTTCTGCGCCTGTGCTGGTTGCTGATCCACGGCGGCACCTATGCGGACGCCGATGACCTGCTGACCGGTGACCTGGGTAATCTGCTTCCGCCGGGCAAGGGGATGGTCCTCTACCGGGAGCCCCACGGCGCTTTGCAGAACAATTTTTTCAGCACCCGGCCCGGTCACCGGCTACTGGATTTCGCGGTGGAAGACGCTTGCCTGGCCCTGTTGCGCGGGGACAACGACTGGACGTGGTCAAAGACCGGGCCGGGGCTCATCACCCGTGCGGCAGCGCATTTCATTCTCGAGCAGGGTGAGGAAGCTGCCCGTCGTGACCTGCTCGTTTTGCCCAGGCACGTCATGTGCGCCGAGGTCCATCCGCACATGGCCATTCCTTACAAGAAGACGCCAGCCCACTGGATGGCCAGCAGCAAGCAAGCGACGGGCCCGGTGCTGCAAGCGCTGAACGATGCGGTTAACGCCAGCCAGAAAAAACCGGCAGCCGCCTGAAGGAGCGCGATGCCGGTTCTCAGTGTCGTCGGCCGATGCCTTCGAGGGCACCGGCCTTGTCATGGCTGACTCAGGCAGCGTCGGCCGACTCTCCAAGCCGGGCCCGGAGGGATTCAGGTACGTGCCGGGCGGCGGAGATCCGCGGTAGCGGCATCTCGACGATTGTCCGGTCTTCGCCATACAGTTCGACATACTCGGCGTAGTTATCGAAGGCGCGGCGCTGCACGTAATCGACGTAGGTCTCGGCCGGCGTGCCGTTGGCCAGGATCACTTCGTGACCTTCCGTTTCCACGTGATAGTAGGTCACGCGGTCGGGAAGGCTGTCGATCGGGTCGCGGACGACCGTCACGCCGTTGACCAGCGCGCCGGCGTTGATCGCGAGTCCCTCGATGATCAGCGCGTGATCCGCGGTGAGCAGGAGATCGGTATGCGGGACGCCGTCACCCAGCGTGCCGGCCTTCACCCGGACCGGGGTCAGGCGTTCATGCGGCGTGAAGAACTTCGACAGGGTCTGACGCCCGATCCATTTCACGGGCACCGCCTGTCCGCCTTGGGTCTTGACCAGATCACCAATCTCCAGCGTCTCAACCGTCCGCTCTCCTGTGGGTGTGGCGATCAGCGTGCCGGCGGCGAAGCAGACAGCCAGCGGCGTCGTCGTCAGATCGGGAAGATCGGCGAGCGTGGTGGGGTAGCCCGAACTCGCCGTGGTAGCACCCACCGAATAGATGATCGTGGTACTGAGTGGAGTTCCGGCGTCACTCACGAAGACGAGAAACGTGGTTCCGTCAGCCTCGTAATGGCCTTGAAACTCCGTTTGGGGGAAAGCGTCGCCGGTCGGGTCGCCGACGTTCCATTCCCCGTCATCTGTCGCCGTGCCGCCAAGAAGGAATGGCCCGGCGTCGCTGGCACTGGTCTCCAGCCCAGTGCCGGTGTTGTAGCTCTTTAAGGAAATTACTTCAAAGTCTTGAGCCATGCCGTTTCGCCTATCTCGTTGTCATTGGGAGTTCCAGGCAATCCAGGCGTCTGAAGACTCCGTTCTGCCTTTTGCCGGACATCATGCCGCTGCCTCGACCGAAAGTCGAGCGCGTCTTGCTGGTGGCGTCAGCCGGGCCGCGCCCCTGCGGATCGCGGCCCACTCTCCCTTCCTTCAAATCATTGCAAAACCACGATCTCGACCCGGCGATTCGCTGCCCGGCCTTCCGGCGTGTCGTTGCCGGCCGTGGGTGAGTCTTCCCCGTAGGAAATCGTCGACATGCGCGCCAGGGCGACACCCTGGCCGTGCAGGTGGCGCTTCACCGTGTCCGCCCGCTCCATGCCGAGCCAGCGGTTGTAGGCCGGGTCGCCGGTGGCGTCCGTGTGGCCCTGGATTTCGAGAAACACGTTCAGGTTGTCGGCCTTGAGGTCCGCCGCCATACGATCCAGGCGCGCCTTCGCCGCGTCCGTCAGCTCAGCCTTCTCGGAATCGAAGGTGACCCCGTCATCGCTCATCACGACCGTGTAGAGAAAATCTCCCCGGGCGAGGACGCCGGCTTCCTCGGCCCGGGCCAGGGCCTGGCGGCTCGTGTCGGTCAAGGCCGTGATTCGCGCATCCTGCGCATCGAGGCGCCCGCTCAGTTGTGTGTCGAGGGCCGCGACCTGTTCGTCCACGTACTGCTTCGTGGCGCAGCCGGATGCCAGGAGCACCAGCAGGGGCAGGGTCAGATTTCGCTTGAGGGTGTTCATGTTCTTGGTCTCGGTGGCGATCGGTGGATCGGACGGGCCAGGCGAACATGATGAACCCCGCATCTTGCGATGTTCCACGGGGTTTTGATTAACGCAAAGTAAAACGGCCGGCGCGCAGGCGCCGGCCGTTTTGCCGAAATCCTTTCGAACGCTGATCGAATCAGGCGATATCCACCAGCTCGATGTCGAAGTTCAGGGCCTTGCCCGCGAGCGGGTGGTTGCCGTCGACGGTGATGTTTTCCTCGCCGACGTCCGTCACGGTGAGCTGGATTTCCGAACCGTCCGGGTTGCGGGCGCTCAGGCCCATGCCGACTTCCGGCTCCAGGTCCGGCGGCAGGGCCGTGCGCGGTACTTCCTGCACCATCTGGGGATGGTGTTCTCCGTAGGCCTCCTCCGCGGGGATCGCCACGGTCTTGCTCTCGCCGACGCTCATGCCTTCCACGGCCTTGTCGAAGCCGGGAATGACCTGGCCGCCGCCAAGTTCGAATTCGAGGGGGTCCCGTCCCGCGGACGAGTCGAACTGGGTGCCGTCGTCCAGCGTGCCCGTGTAGTGAATCTTGACCGTGTCGCCTGTTTTGGCGTTACTCATGCTGCCTCCGTTGTGGCTGGTGTCCACCCCGCCATGCGCCTGACCATGAACCGCAGGTTCATTCATCGACCATCAGGGATCGTCAGGGAGCAGGAAAAAGGTGGAACAGAATGGAACGCCTAGCTTAGCAGGGGCTCGCGTGAACTTCAGCGGCAGGTGCGACCCTGTGACCGGGATTCGCACCGATCGCGGCGCCGCTCTGCGCTCGGATCGCCGGTGTGTTGGCCTCAGAGGCGCCGCGCCACGGCGACGCCCGCCACGGATCCCGCGCCGATGAGCCACTCCCAGGCCCGGGCGGCGCGGGAGGTGCCCTGGCTGCCGCGCCGCCCGGCGTCGTCACGGTGCGCCACTTCCTCTTCCCGGAACTGCTCGAGAACGGCCACGAGGTCGGCAAGCCGTTCGTCCCGGCCCATGACCTCGATCTGCGCCCGGTAGTGATCGTCGACGAAGGACTCCACGGCCCGAATGGTGCGAAAGACACAAGCCGGGCCGAAGAGGGCGGCCGTGGCGCCCAGGGTCCAGCCGGCGCATTTCCAGACCGGCAGGGCGTGGCTTCGCGCTCCCGGGGTGAGCCATGCTTCGAAGAATGCGAGGTGGCGCCGTTCCGTTGCCATGTGTTCGCGGGCGAAAGCGCGCACCACCTCGTTTCGGCTCACCGCGAGGATGCCGCGATAGATCTGGACCGCGCCGGCTTCGCCGGCGTGGTCCGAACGCAGGTCACGAACATCCTCCGGGCCGAGGGGCAGGGTATGGAGTGGTGCGGGGGTTTTCATGGGCGCCAGTCTCCCGGAGCCGGGTTCAATTCGCCGTCAACATTCGGTGCAGTTTTCGACACGGGGCAGGCAGAGGTCGCGGTCGGGCGAACCCGGGCCTGGTAAGCCGCCGGGGAACCGGCCGGGCCCGGGCGCGCTTCACGGGCGGGTAACGTGCGTTTCACCCTCCGAGGCGCAAGCTGTTTCCATGACACGCGGGAGCTTCACTGCTGCTTTGACCACCCGATCGCCCTCGGGCGGGGCCGGCGCGCGCCAGCATGCCGCGTAGCGCCCATCTCGGCGACTGGTTCATGCTCTTCGCCCTCACGATCTTCTGGGGCACATCGTTCCTGTTCAACGAACTCGCGCTGCAGGCCTTTCCGCCGGCGGTCCTGGTGCTGAGTCGCCTGCTGCTGGCGCTGGTCGCCCTGGGCGCTTTCCTCCTTCTGTCCGGCCGTCGTCTGCCACGCCCCGGGCGGGCCTGGGTTTCCTGGGCCGTGATCGCCGTGCTCGGTGCGCTGCTGCCCATGCGCCTGACGGCCTGGGCTCAGCAGCACATCGGCTCCGCGGAAACCGGGATTCTCATGGCCGTGAGCCCCTTGCTGGTGTTTACCCTGGCGCACTTCTTTCTTCCCGGGGAGCGCTTGACGCCATTCCGGCTTGTCGGATTCGTCATCGGCTTCGGTGGCGTGGTGCTGGTGCTCGGGCCCGATGCGCTCGGCGGACTGAGCGGCAACCTGGAATTGCTGGGCATGCTCGCGGTGCTGGGTGCGGCCCTGTCCTACTCGATCAACAGCATCTATACGCGACGCGCTGCCGGCGGCCAGGATCCGCTGGTGCTGGCCACGGGCATGATGCTGCTTGCCAGCCTGTTCAACGTCCCCGGCGCCGTGGAAGTCAGCGGCGCGGTGGCCTGGCCCCCGTCGGCCCTGGCCGTGGTGGCGCTCCTGATCCTGGGGCTCGTGTGCTCGGCCCTGGCCAGCGTGCTCTATTTCGAGCTCGTCCGCGGGCCGGGTCCGGGATTTACCACGCTCGTGACGTACCTGGTGCCGGTCTGGGCCACCCTGGCCGGCGCCGGGGTGCTGCAGGAACACCTTCCCCTCCGCGTCTGGGGCGGGCTCGCGCTGGTGCTGTCGGGCATCGCGGTGAGCGAGCTTGGCGGGTTCGGCCTGCGCCGCGTGCGGCTCCGCCAGCGTGCTGCGGAACCGGTGAATCCCTGAGCCCGGGCGTCCTGCAGGATGTGCTGGCGCAGGCAGCATGTTGACCGGCCGCCGCCGTGGCCCTCGAGGCTCCGGGTCTCCGCCGGCGAACTTCTGCGTGTTCCGCGCGTTCCAAGGGTGGGATTCAGGTAAAATGGGGCCATATAGAGGGGCAACCCACGATGTCCCGCCCCCATTCGAAGGTGTTGCGAAAGTGGCGGAATTGGTAGACGCGCTGGATTTAGGTTCCAGTGGGGCAACCCGTGGGAGTTCGAGTCTCCCCTTTCGCACCAGACAATAAGGAAGGTTAGTACCCATGCAAGTGACGGTTGAAAACTCGGGTGGCCTGCAGCGCCGCCTGACCGTGCAGATTCCCGCCGGCGAAGTGCGGGGCAAGATCGACGAGCGGCTGCGCGAGATCGGCAAGACGGCCCGCCTCAAGGGTTTCCGCCCGGGGCGCGTGCCCATGACGGTGCTCAAGCAGCGCTACGGCGCGGGCGTCCGCAACGAGGTGCTGGGCCAGACCATGCAGAGCAGTCTTTACGACGCCATCCGGCAGGAGTCCCTGAAGCCGGCCGGCAACCCGGTCATTGAAAGCGTTCCCGAGCTGAAGGGTGACGAAGACCTGGAGTTCACGGCCACGATCGAGGTCTACCCCGAGTTCGGCGACATCGATGCCTCCAGCCTGGAGCTGACGGCGCCGGAAACGGAAGTCACGGACAGCGACATCGACGAGATGCTGGAAACGCTGCGCGAACAGCGCGCGGAGTGGGTGGACGTCGAGCGCGAACCCAAGGCCGGTGACCAGGTGCTGTTCGAGTACGCCGCCGAAACCAAGGACGGGCGTGTCCCGGAAGAGGGCATGTCCCTCCTCTCCATCGCCGTCGGCGAATCGGGCTTCGACGACCTGGAAAAAGCCCTGGCAAAGCTGGTGCCCGGCAGCGTGGAGGAGGTGAAGCTGACCTATCCGGAACAGTTCAACGTCGCGGAACTGGCCGGCAAGAAGGCCAGGACCACCCTGAAGCTCGACACGGTGCGGGAGAAGAAACTCCCGGAGCTGGACGAGGAGTTCGTCAAGTCCTTCGCCGTGGAGAGCGGCGACATCGACGAGATGCGCAAGGAAGTCCGCGCCAACCTCGAGCGTGAGCTCAAGGGCGCGCGCCTGACCTACCTGAAGACCCAGTTCCTGAACCGCCTGATGGATGCCCACCCGGACGTCGAAGTTCCCGAGTCCCTGGTGCACGCGGAAGCGCAGCAGCTGCAGGCGCAGTTTGCCCAGCAGCGCGGCCAGGAGCCGGACGCTGCCAACCTGGAGCCGTTCATGGACATTTCGCGCCGCCGGGTCAAGGCCGGGCTGTTGATCGGCGAGATCGCACGCCAGCATGACATCACGGTGGACGGCGACCGCGTGCGTCAGGCCATCGAAACCGTCGCCGAGACCTACGAGCAATCGCAGGAGGTCGTGCAGATGTACTACAACAACCCGGACATGCTCCGCGCCATCGAGAGCAACGTGCTCGAGGAGCAGGTGGTTGACTGGGCCCTCGAGACCGCTAAAGTGAAGACCCAACCCATGGCGTTCAAGGAACTGATCAACGCGGCGGCCGAAGCCCGCCAAGGCTTGTGAGTATGGAAACCAAGGCCCTCAACCTCGTCCCGATGGTGGTCGAACAGACCGCCCGCGGGGAGCGTGCCTACGATATTTACTCCCGCCTCCTGAAGGAGCGCGTGATTTTCATCGTGGGGCCCATCGATGACCACATGGCCAACCTGGTGGTTGCGCAGCTCCTGTTCCTCGAGTCCGAAAACCCGGACAAGGACATCAACATCTACATCAACTCCCCGGGCGGTGTCGTCACCGCCGGGCTCGCGATCTACGACACCATGCAGTTCGTCAAGCCGGATGTGTCCACCATGGTGGTGGGGCAGGCGGCCAGCATGGGCGCCGTTCTGCTCGGGGCGGGGACCAGGGGCAAGCGCTACTCGCTGCCGAACTCGCGGGTGATGATCCACCAGCCCCTCGGCGGTTTCCAGGGCCAGGCTTCGGACATCGACATCCACGCCCGGGAAATTCTGAAGATGCGCGAGCGGCTCAACGAAATCCTCGCGGATCACACCGGCCAGGACGTGGAGACCATCGCGCGGGACACGGAACGCGACAACTTCATGGGCGCCCAGCAGGCGCTGGATTACGGGCTGGTGGACCGCGTGCTGGACAGCCGAAAGCCGGAATCGGACGATTAATATCGATAACTTGGGCGATAACGTAGGCAAGACATGAGCGACAAAGACCAGGCCGGCAACGACGGCAAGATTCTCTACTGTTCCTTCTGCGGCAAGAGCCAGCACGAGGTCCGCAAGCTCATTGCGGGGCCCAGCGTGTACATCTGCGACGAGTGTGTCGAGCTGTGTAACGACATCATTCGCGAGGAACTGGAAGAGGCCGGCGGTACGGATCGCGAATCCCTGCCGATCCCGAAGGAGATCCACGAATTCCTCGACCAGTACGTCATCGGCCAGGAAGAGGCGAAGAAGGTCCTCTCGGTGGCCGTGTACAACCATTACAAGCGCCTCGAGCCCGGCCGCCGGGACAGCGAGGTCGAGCTGGCCAAGAGCAACATCCTGCTGATCGGCCCCACCGGGTCGGGCAAGACCCTGCTGGCGGAGACGCTGGCGCGCATGCTCAACGTCCCCTTCACCATCGCCGACGCCACCACGCTCACCGAGGCCGGCTACGTCGGCGAGGACGTCGAAAACATCATCCAGAAACTGCTGCAAAAGTGCGATTACGACGTCGAGAAAGCCCAGACAGGCATCGTCTACATCGACGAGATCGACAAGGTGTCGCGCAAGGCGGAAAACCCGTCCATCACCCGGGACGTATCCGGAGAAGGCGTGCAGCAGGCCCTGCTGAAGCTCATCGAAGGCACCATCGCCTCCGTTCCGCCGCAGGGTGGACGGAAGCATCCGCAGCAGGAATTCCTGCAGGTGGACACGGGCCAGATCCTGTTCATCTGCGGCGGCGCCTTCGCGGGACTTGAGAAGGTCATCCAGGACCGCTCCGTCAAGTCCGGTATCGGCTTTTCCGCCGAGGTGAAATCCACCGAGGGCAAGACGGACATCGGTGAGACGCTGGCCGAAGTCGAACCGGAAGACCTGGTGAAATACGGTCTCATTCCCGAGTTCGTCGGGCGCCTGCCGGTGGTGGCCACGCTTCGCGAGCTGGACGAGGAAGCCCTGGTGCGGATTCTCGTCGAACCGAAGAACGCCCTGGTCAAGCAGTACGGCCAGTTGTTCGAGATGGAAGGCTGTGAACTCGACATCCGCGAGGATGCGCTCTACGCCATCGCGCGGAAAGCCATGGCCCGCAAGACCGGCGCCCGGGGGCTTCGCACGATCCTCGAGAGCGTGTTGCTCGACTCCATGTATGAGCTGCCCTCCATGGAAGGGGTGTCCAAGCTGGTGGTCGACGAAACCGTCATCGACGGCGATTCCGAGCCGCTCATGCTCTACGAGAGCACGCCGCAGCAGGCATCCGGCAGCGACTAGACCGTGACGGACAGGCTGTGTGCGAAGGGCGCCCTCGGGCGCCCTTCGTCGTTCCGGGCCGGGTTTGAAATCCGCGCTCGAGGTCGCCATATGAGATATAGCGAAAGCCGATTCGTACCGGCTTCATCTATCCTAGAACGCAACGGCCTGGTCGATCCGTCCGGGCCCCGAAACGGAAGCCTGCATGTCTGATACCGAAAGCACGTCGATTGCCGCCCAGCCCACGCCGGTCCTGAGCCTGCGTGACGTGGTGGTTTACCCCTATATGGTGATTCCGCTGTTCGTTGGCCGTGAGCGCTCCATCCAGGCGCTCGACCAGGCCATGAACGTGGACAAGCGCATTCTGCTGATCACCCAGAAAAGCCCGGACGTGGACGAACCGGGGCAGGAAGACCTCTACGAGGTGGGCACCCTGTCCACCGTGCTGCAGCTGCTGCGCCTCCCGGACGGCACCACCAAGGTGCTGGTCGAGGGTGGCGAGCGCGTGCGCATCACCGGCATGAAGGAAGAGAACGGCTACTTCGAAGCCGAGTGGGAAGCGCTGGACGACGCCAGCGACACCGGCGACAAGGAGCTGGAAGTCGCCATGCGTTCGCTGGTGGGTCTCTTCGAGCAGTACGTCAAGCTCAACCGCAAGATTCCGCCGGAGCTGCTGACCACCCTGGCGGGCATCGACGATCCGTCGCGCCTGGCCGACACGGTAGCGGCTCACCTGTCCATTCGCCTGGAGCAGAAGCAGGAGCTCCTGGAAATGGGCGGCGCCTTCGAACGCATCGAGCACCTCATGGGTCTCGTGGAAGGCGAGATGGAAGTGCTGCAGCTCGAAAAGCGCATCCGCGGCCGCGTCAAGACGCAGATGGAGAAATCCCAGCGCGAGTACTATCTCAACGAACAGATGAAGGCCATCCAGAAAGAGCTGGGTGACCTGGACGACGCGCCGAACGACCTCGAGGACATCGAACGCAAGATCGAGGAAGCCGGCATGCCCGAGGAGGCCAAGAAGAAGGCCACGTCGGAGTTCAACAAGCTGAAGATGATGTCGCCCATGTCGGCGGAAGCCACGGTGGTGCGCAACTACATCGACTGGTTGCTGGCCGTGCCGTGGAAGAAACGGTCCCGCGTCATGAAGCGACTGGACAAGGCCGAGGCGATTCTCGAGGCGGACCACTACGGCCTGGAGAAGGTCAAGGAACGCATCCTCGAGTACCTCGCCGTGCAGCAGCGGGTCAAGGCCATGAAAGGTCCGATCCTCTGTCTCGTGGGCCCGCCCGGCGTCGGCAAGACGTCCCTGGGTCGTTCCATCGCCCGTTCCACGGGGCGCAAGTTCGTGCGCATGTCACTCGGCGGCGTCCGCGACGAAGCGGAAATCCGCGGTCACCGGCGGACCTACATCGGCTCCATGCCCGGACGCGTGGTGCAGAACCTGTCGAAGGTCGGCACCAAGAACCCGCTGTTCATGCTCGACGAGCTCGACAAGATGTCCATGGACTTCCGGGGAGATCCGTCTTCGGCCCTCCTCGAGGTGCTCGATCCGGAGCAGAACAACGCCTTCAACGACCACTATCTGGAGGTGGACCTGGACCTGAGCGAGGTCATGTTCCTCGCCACGGCGAACTCCCTGAACATTCCGGGACCGCTGCTCGACCGCATGGAAGTGATTCGCATCCCGGGCTACACGGAAGACGAGAAGCAGAACATCGCCGAGCGCTACCTGCTGCCCAAACAGATGGAGCAGCACGGTCTCGAGGAAAAAGAGCTGAACGTCTCCAAGCAGGTGCTCTTGGACATCATTCGCTACTACACGCGTGAGTCCGGCGTGCGCAGCCTGGAGCGCGAGATCGCGAAAATCTGCCGCAAGGCCGTTAAGCGCCTGTCGCTCGAGACGGACAAGGAAACGATTACCGTGACGGCGCGCAACCTGGAGAGTTTCCTGGGCGTGCGCCGCTTCAGCTACGGCGTCGCCGAGGAGACCAACGAGATTGGCCAGGTGACCGGCCTGGCCTGGACCGAGGTCGGCGGCGAGTTGCTGAGCATCGAGGCGACGCTCGTGAACGGCAAGGGCGGCCTGACCCTGACCGGTCATCTCGGCGACGTCATGAAGGAGTCCATCCAGGCAGCCATGACCGTGGTGCGCAGCCGGGCCGGTCTGCTGGGCATCGACGAGGAGTTCTACCAGAAGCTCGACGCCCACGTGCACGTACCCGAGGGTGCGACACCGAAGGACGGCCCCAGTGCGGGTATCGCCATGTGCACGGCCCTCGTGTCGGCGCTGACGCGCATCCCGGTGCACGCGGACGTGGCCATGACCGGCGAGATCACCCTGCGCGGCAAGGTGCTGCCCATCGGTGGCCTCAAGGAAAAACTGCTCGCGGCGCACCGCGGCGGCATGCGCATGGTGATCATTCCGAAGGAAAACGAGAAGGACCTGGCGGATATTCCGAAGAACATCATTCGCAAGCTCGACATCCGCCCCGTGAGCACCGTGGACGAGGTGCTGAACCTCGCCCTGGTGGAGGTGCCGAAAGGCGAGCAGCTGCTCGCCGAGGCCGAGCAGGCGAAGACGGAAGCGAAGGCCGAAAAGGAATCGGTGCGGCCGCACTGATCCGACGTTGGCCCGCAGTCTGAAAAGGCCCCGGAAACGGGGCCTTTTTTTAGGCTCGATTTAGGTTTTTCGTGGGATTTCACATGGCGGGGAGGGGCGTTTCGTCGCGTTTTCTTCATGCGCCAAAAAAGCGCTTTTTTCGTGATTTCAGACAAATGAAGTGCTTGCCCCGGTAAGCTCAAGCAAACCCTCCCAAAACCGCCTGAAAAGCTGTTGCGCCGCGCCTTGAGCGTGTATTAGTATCCTCTGCACGCGGCGCAGGCCAAGGCCCTCGCAACGCGCCTCGGGCTACCACGGGATGCCCGGGGAGAAGGGATAATCAGAATGGTTTTCAGCCGTTTTCCATCGCCCTGTTTTTGCCCTGAATCAAATCCCACAGCCACTTGACCATTTAAATGGAGTGCAAGAATGAACAAATCTGAACTCATCGACGCGATTGCTGACGCTGCCGGTCTCACCAAGGCAGACGCCGGTCGCGCACTCGACGCCACCACGGACGCCATCGCCGAGGCCCTGCAGCAGGGCAAGAGCGTGTCCCTGGTCGGCTTCGGTACTTTCACCGTTCGCCACCGCGCAGCGCGCACGGGCCGCAACCCGCGCACGGGTGAAACCATCAAAATCAAGGCTTCCAACAATCCCGCATTCAAGGCTGGCAAAGCGCTGAAAGATGCCGTAAACTGACGCGCCTTTCGCGGGGTGCTTAGCTCAGTTGGGAGAGCATCGCCCTTACAAGGCGAGGGTCGGCGGTTCGAGCCCGTCAGCACCCACCAAAA
>JAZBOL010000022.1:0-44455 GCA_036351115.1 Lysobacterales bacterium
GACAGCTTCACGTACCAGGCCACTGACGGTTCCCTGCTCAGCAACACGGCCACGGTGCAGATCACGGTCAATGCGATCAACCTGCCGCCGGTGGCCAATGGCGACGTCTACGCCACGCCGCAGGATACGGTGCTGAATGTGGCGGCCCCCGGGCTTCTGAGTAATGACGCTGACCCGGAGGGCAACGCACTGACGGTGACGGTTACCGGCCAGCCGGCGAATGGCGCCCTGGCTCTGAGCCCGGATGGCGGTTTCAGCTACACGCCGAACGCCGGGTACAGCGGTACTGATGCATTCACCTACAAAGCCAACGACGGCATACTCGACAGCAACGAGGTGTCGGTGCAGATTACGGTGACGGCTGCGGCAGCAAACCTGCCCCCGGTGGCCAATGGTGACGTCTACGTCATGCCGCAGGATACGGTTTTGACCGTGGCGACCCCTGGTATGCTGGGCAATGACGTCGATCCGGAGGGACATGCACTGCGGATTTCGACCATTGAAACCCAGCCGGCCAACGGTCAGCTGTCGCCCAGCCTGCTGGGCGGGTTCACCTACACCCCCAACGCCGGTTTCAGCGGCACGGACAGCTTCTCCTACCGGGCCTCCGACAACCAGTTGGATAGCAACATCGCCAGCGTGCAGATCACCGTAACGGCAGCGGCAGCGAACTTGCCGCCGGTG
Organism: Lysobacterales bacterium; assembly: GCA_036351115.1. Classification (GTDB taxonomy): domain Bacteria; phylum Pseudomonadota; class Gammaproteobacteria; order Xanthomonadales; family SZUA-36; genus Marinihelvus. The sequence goes on from JAZBOL010000022.1 coordinate 685, forward strand.
GCCAATGGCGATGTTTACATTACGCCGCAGGATACGGTGCTGACCGTGGCGGCGCCCGGGGTACTGGGCAATGACGCGGACCCGGAGGGGCATGCGCTGACGGTCACCGTGACCAGCCAGCCGACGAACGGCACGCTGGCCGCGAACCCGAATGGCGGTTTCAGCTACACGCCCAACGCCGGCTTCAGCGGCAGTGATACCTTCACCTACACGGCCAACGACGGTGCGCTCGACAGCAACGAGGCATCGGTACTGATCACGGTGACCGCTGCGGCGGCGAACCTGCCGCCGGTGGCCAATGGTGACGTCTACGCCACGCCACAGGACACGGTGCTGAACGTGGCGGCCCCGGGCGTCCTGGCCAACGACGCGGACCCGGAGGGTCATGCGCTGACGGTCACCGTGACCAGCCAGCCGACAAATGGCGCCCTGGCTCCGAACCCGAATGGCGGCTTCAGCTACACGCCCAACGCCGGCTTCAGCGGCAGTGATACGTTCACCTACACGGCCAACGACGGTGCGCTCGACAGCAATGAGGCAACCGTAAGCATTACGGTTGGCAGAGCTGCACGCCCAGCGGCCACACCCGTCCCTGCGCTTGGATGGCCGGGATTGCTGATAATGATCCTTCTGATGTCACTCCTTGGCCTGAGAAACGCAAGGTGGCCTTCTGGATGATTGGGTATGCAGAGACTTCTGAATAATTGACGGGGTCGACGGAGTTCGGATTCTGGCCGTTTCCATGCGGATAGACATCGCCGGCAAATTGGTCAACATCGAAGCGGAGCACGCTTCGAGCTAAAGAGGTCAAACGTGAGCCAGCGCAACCGCCCCTGCCCCTGCGGCAGTGGCCGTCGATACAAGCATTGCTGCGGATCGCTCAGCGGTGGCGCGGCCGCGGCGCCGGGCGGCACGACGGGTCAAGGGTCCGTCCGCGCGACCCCGGCGGAAGACAGCGCCCTGTTCGAGGACCTGGGGCGCTACCGCGAGCCCTACCGCGGCGAGGCCATGGTCGAGCGCTGCGGCGAGCTCCCGGCGGGAGCGGCCACGGGGCTCGCGATGCCGCTGTCGTGGGCGCCGCCGGGCCTGCTGGTCAAGCCGGGCTTCCTCGACCGGGCCCAGTGCGACGCCTGGCGCACCCAGCTGGCGAACCGCCCGGCACGGCCCCTGATGATCAAGGACATCGATCCTGAGACCGGCAAACCGGTCCGGCGCCTCGATCCCCAGCGGGTCACACAGGCGGTCGATGCCGGACCGCTTCGGGAAGATATCGCGCATACGCTGGTCAGCGCCTACCGCGACGTCATTGCGCCCCACTACGGACAGCGGCTGGACTGGATGGAGCAGCCCGGCATCCTGAAATACGGCCCCGGCGGCAAGTACGACGCACACGCCGACGACGCCTACTGGGACGTGGAGCGGCGCCAGTGGATCCGCTCCATCGACCGGGACCTTTCCCTGCTGCTCTACCTGAACGACGATTTCGACGGCGGTGGACTGGCCTTTCCCAACTTCGGGGTGCACCTGCGGCCCGAGGCCGGCATGCTGGTTGCCTTTCCCTCCGACCACCGCTTCCTGCACGCCGCCGAGCCGGTCGAGGCCGGCGAGCGCTACGCCCTGGTGTGCTGGGCCACGGTGGTCGGTTCGCCCCGGGTGGCGCCGACGCCTGCGGGGGCGATCCGCTAGCCTACCGACCCCGATGAATCGGTTACCATCTCCGGGTCCGCCGGAGACTCGCACCCATGACTCACACCACCCCGTATCGCATGCTGATCGCTGTGACCTCGCTCGGGGCCCTCCTGGCCGGATGCGCCGGCCAGCCGGATGCGGCATCCGGCTCGGCCCCGGCGGCGAGCTACGAGCCCCGGGACACCTGCTTCACCGACCTGCCGGAACAGGTGGACGATGACCTGGCGTTTGAATGTGGTTACGTCGTGGTTCCGGAAACCCGCGGCGCCGGGGACGGACGAACGGTCGAGCTGGGCGTCATGCGCTTTGATTCGGGGCAGGACGAATCCCGAGCGCCGCTGTTCATGCTGGCGGGTGGGCCGGGACAGACCGCCATCGAGCTGGATTCCCTCGCGCTCATGCAGACCCGACTCCTGGGCCAGGTGCTGAAGGACCGCGACATCGTCCTGCTGGAGCAGCGCGGCACCCGCAACACCAGCGTCCATCTCGACTGTCCGGAGATCCAGGCCTCTGCATGGGTCGCCTACGAACGCGGCCTGGACGAGCTGGAAACGGAAACTTTGCAGGTCGGGCTGCTGGAACAGTGCATCGATGAATTCGAAGCACAGGGCGTCAACCTGGACGCCTACAACAGCGTGGAAAATGCCGCGGACGTGGATGCGGCGCGCGAGGCGCTGGGCTATGACCGGATCATTTACTACGGGGCTTCCTATGGATCACAGCTGGGCCAGCACGTCATGCGCGATTTCCCCGACAGCCTGCAGGCCGTGATCCTCGATGGCGCGAACTCCCTGTCGCGCAAGAGCTGGGTGGAGGACCGGGCGCTGGACGCCGAGTGGGGCATCGACAACCTGACCAGCCTGTGCGAGGCCGATCCGGGCTGTCGTGACAACTACGACATTCCCCGCCTCGTCGATGCGGCCCTCGCTCAATTTGACGATGGCCCCCTGCCCTACCGCTTTACGGATCCCTCGGATCCGTCGCTCGCCGTGGAAGGTTTCGTGACGGTCGACGACCTGGCAGGCCTGATTTACGAAATGCAGGGCTCCGTGATCGGCGCCTTCGCTTTGCCCGCCACCCTCGAACTGCTGGGCACCAAGGGCAACACCGACACGCTGGTCGAAGTCCTGGGCCAGAGAAAAGGCGGTGAGCTCCTCGCCGGCCGCCAGGCTTCAGGCCCGGCCGGCATGGCCATGCTGATGCACTTCGCCATGGTCTGCTCGGATGATCCGGTGCATTCCACGGACGACGTGATCACCGATGGCACCGGGGCCTACGCGACCCGGCACGGCATCTTTCTCGCCGAGGAATATGTCCTGGCCTGTTCCGTCCTCGACATGGAGGAGCTGCCGGACAGCACGGACCGGGACGTCGACGTGGACGTCCCGGTCTTGCTCCTGAGTGGAGGGCTCGATGTGGCCACCCCGTCCTATCGCAGCCAGATCGTGGCGGACGCCCTGCCCAATGCCACGCACCTGGTCTTTCCCGGACGAACGCACGTACAGCTGTCCGGGGTCAATCTCTGCGCCTTCGACATCATGGCCCAGTTCACGAGAAATCCGAACGGTAGCCTCGACACGAGCTGTATGAAGGAAACCCCGGTCATGGGGTTCATCCTGGGTGACGGCACCATCAGTACGGATCAGGGCGCCACGAGCCCGCAGGACTAGTCAGTCCGCTCAGCTGTCGTCGACTTCCAGCCGGAAGTCCGCCCAGCGGAATATGCCCGTGTGACCACGATCCTCGAAGCGGACCTCTTCGGGCCCCGTCATCCAGTTGCGTCCGTCGGAGGTGGCGAACAGGTAGGGGTCCGCCGAGCCCATCTTGATTTCGAAGATCCGGCTGGAGGACCGGCTGGACGATTCCTTGATGGAACAACGGCCGTTGTATAACTGGACACCCGCCTCGACGTTGATCAGCTTGCAGTGAGCCGAATTCCGGCCGGCCAGCTCAAAACTGCCGCCCGAGCCCGAGGAAGAACCATAGCCACCCGAGCCCTGTCCTTCCTGCACCGTGAGCTCCTGCACGTCGCCGTCATTGGAGACCAGGCAGCGCCAGCGCTCGCCATCAGCGTTCATTACAACCACGGAGTTTGCTTCGGAGAATTCCGAGGAAACGATATCGATGTTGCGGACGTTGCCGCCGTAGTTGCTGTTCACCGCCAACATGCAGGCGGATTCGGCCGCGTCGGATGCCTTGGCAAGAACCTCCGGCGACTGCATGACGAGAAAAACACCGGCCAGGCCAAAGATCGAAGTCGTTAGATAGCGCATGAGTCATTTACCTTGTCGAATTGACATCAACGACCTGGCGCTTCGCGCCCTCGAGCGCAACGCGCAGGCCACATTCCCACGGATCCAGACCGATGGGACGCAGCAATCCTAACAGATCAGCACTTTTCTCCGATTCCCAATAACCAGCCAATCCGATGGCCCGCAGACCGATGTGCTTTCGCCACGCATCGGCGAAGCTTCTTGACCCTCGCTGCACGCGCGCCGGGGGAACATCCAGCGATGCGTACCCTCGACAGTCGCCGCGCCTCGAAAAAACCGGCCTCGAAAAACATCGGCCGGTGGCCCCTCCTCGCCGTCCTCCTGGCATCGAGCCTCCTGGCCTGCAGCCCCCTGGGCACCCTCAACGAACTCAGCGAAGGCGATCACTACACGGTGGAAAACGGCTTGCCCTATGGTGCAGAGCCGCGCCAGGTGCTGGATGTCTATGAACCCCGGGAGCGCACGGACAACGCGCCGGTCGTGGTGTTCATCTATGGCGGCGGCTGGCGCGAGGGAAAAAAAGCCGACTACGCCTTCGTTGGCACCAGCCTCACGGCGGCCGGCTTCACCGTGGTCATCCCGGACTACCGCCTGTTCCCGGAGGTCCGATTCCCGGTCTTCGTGGAGGACGGCGCCGACGCCGTCGCCTGGGTGGAGCGTGAACTCATCGCAGACACGGAACGACCGCTGTTCCTCATGGGCCATTCGGCCGGCGCGCACATCGCGGGGCTGCTGGCCCTGGACCCCGCCTACCTGCAAAGCGCCGGCGTGGACCCCGGCCGGCTCGCCGGCTGGATCGGCTTGTCCGGACCCTACGACTTCCTCCCCATCGAGTCCGGTTACCTGCTCGACGTGTTTCCCGGGAATTCCCGTGCGCAGAGCCAGCCGATCCGGTTCGTCTCCGGGGACGCGCCGCCGACGCTGCTGGTGCACGGCGCCGATGACGGGGTGGTCGAACCCGGCAACAGCCGGAGGCTGGCCAACGCCCTCGAGGCGGCGGGGGTGGACGTGACCCTGGTAGAGCAGGAAGGCCGGTCCCACGCCGCCACCGTCGCCGCCCTGGCGCCACCGCTGGAGTTCGTCGGGGATACGCGCGGCGTGGTCGTGGGCTTCATCGAGGACATGACCGGCGACACCCGGCATCGCCAGGCGCGCTGAAGCACCCTTGCGATTTGCTCAGGCTTGCTCGGGCGAGATCGGCTGCACGGAGCCCACGACCTCGATCGCCGCCGGCAAGCACTGGATCCTGACCGGTAGCCTCCCGTGAAATTCACCGTCAACGAGGAGCCCGCCGACCGGCGCAGCCGGTGAAATCTCCACCGTGGCCACACGGTGCACCTCCACCTCGGGCTCGTCGAGGTGCCGGCCGTCGTAGATGGTCGGAAACAGGCGAAGCGCGCGAAGCAGGGGCAAACGTCGCACGACCACCACGTCGAAAACGCCGTCATCGACCCGGGCGTCCGGCGCCATGAGAAAGCGCGTGCCCGTGAACCGGCTGTTGGCGACCTCGAGGAAAAACAGGGAAGCGTTGGAGCCCGCACCGTCCCCCGCCAGCGGCTCGCCGTCCAGGCGCAACTGCAGCTCGTAGGACGGCATCCCGAGCAGGCGGACCAGCGCACCCAGGGTGTAGGAACTCCGCCCGAGCCACTTCAGCTTTTTCGCCAGCTGCGCAGCATCCTCCACGAAGCCCAGGCCGAGCATGTTGATGAACCAGAAGGTTTCATCCTCGCCGTCCACCTGGCCCACGTCGACCCGGCAGCGCTTGCCCGCTGCCAGCGGATCCAGGGCGCCCCGCCAGTCGCCGGGCTCGAGGCCGAGGTCGCGGGCAAAGGCGTTGCCGGTGCCCAGGGGCAGCACGCCCAGGGCGGGCCGCCGTTCCGCCGGCAGGGCCATGAGGCCGTTGACCACCTCGAACAGGGTGCCGTCGCCCCCGGCCACCACCACCACGTCGAACTCGCCGGGTCCGAGGCGGGCCAGGCGCTGCCGGCTCGCGCCGGGAGCCTGCGTGGCTTCGAAGGTGGCGCTGAGGCCCTTCGCGGCGAAGGCGGACGCGAGCTCGGCCCGGAGCGTGCCGGTACGCCCACCATGCGCCGCCGGGTTCAGGACGACCAGGTGGCGCATGGCTCAGGTCGGTCCGGGCTTCACGCCCCGGCAGTTTCCTGCCGGTGACGGACCGCGTCTCAGAGGGCGTCCTTGAACCGCTTGAAGGCCTGCTTCAGCTCTTCTCCAAGAAGGCTCGCGGCGCTGCCGATGTCATCGCCGGCCCTGGAAAGGTCCGCCCGGGCATTGAAGTCGTCCCACTTCTTCTCGAGACCGCCCCACTCCTCCTTGGCGTCCAGGGAAGCCAGGTGCATCTTGAGTTTGATTTCGTCACGGAGTTGTTCGAGTTCCTGTTTCACGCTGTCGAGATCGGCCATGGGAGACTCCTGTGTATCGGGTGATGGATACCCTGATTCTAGCGCGCATCCGCGCACCTGTCGGCTCGCCGCTGCTACGGCAGACGCCGCGCCGGAGCCGGGTCGGTCAGTCTGGCAGAATACGCGCATGAATCTGCGATGGAACGATGCCCTGCGAAGCCTCGCCCTCGGCGCCCTGCTCCTGGCGGGCTGTGGGTCCGAACCGGCGCCCCCGCCGGACGGGCCGTTCCGCCTCGTCGCCAACGCCGAATCCGGCCGCCTGGACGAGATCAGCGGCCTCGCGGTCAGCGGCGTGGATCCAGCGCTGCTCTGGACGCACAACGACGACGGCGCGCCCCGCGTGCACGCCCTGGGCGCCGACGGCAGCGACCGGGGCTTCTTCGACATCCGCGACGGGGTCAACGTCGACTGGGAAGACATGACCCGTATCCCCACGGAGGGCGCGGACCTGCTGGTACTCGCCGACATCGGCGACAACGACGCCCGCCGAACCAATGTCTGGCTGTACCTCGTGCCCGAACCCGAGGCGGACGAGGACGGCCGCTACGCCGGTGAGGTGGACGCCCTGAACTGGATTTCCGTGACCTATCCGGACGGTCCGCGGGACGCCGAATCGATTGCCTGGGACCCGGTACAAAACCGTCTGCTCATTCTCACCAAGCGTGACCAGCCCCCCAGGCTCTACGCCCTGGACGGCGAAGTGGCGCTGAACGAACGCGAGGCCACGCTCGTGTTCCTCGGCGAGGTCGACACACTGCGCCCGCCCACGCTCAGCGACCAGTCGGCGTTCGGCAGCCGGGCAGCCTGGGTTTCCCAGCCCACGGCCCTGACGATCAGTCCGGACGGCCGCCGCGCGGCCCTGCTCACCTACCGCAGCCTCTACCTCTATGACCTTTCCGCCAACGGCGACTGGGCGACCGCCTTCCGGAACGCCCCCGTGGAGATTCCGGGCCCGGATGGCGCCCGGGAAGAAGCCGTCACCTTCTCCACCGACGGCAGCACCGTCTGGATTTCCAGCGAAGGTGACGCGCCGCCGCTCTTTGACTATCGACTGGACGGGTCGAACGACCCGGAGTGATCAGGCGAGGCCGTGCTCGGCCAGCAGGTCCCGGAACTCCTCGTTGGTCATCACCGTGACGCCGAGCCGCTCGGCCTTTTCGAGCTTGGAGCCGGCGCTGTCACCGGCGAGGACGACCGAGGTCTTGCCGGAGACGCTGCCGGAGACCTTGGCGCCCAGGGATTCCAGGATGTTTTTTGCCTTGATGCGCGGCATGGACAGGGTCCCGGTGAGCACCCAGGTCTGGCCGGCCAGGGGCTGGGGGCCCTCGATGACTTCCGGGGCTTCGTAGCGCACGCCGGCGGCCTCGAGGGCCTCGAGCACTTCCAGGTTGTGGGGTTCATCGAAAAAGGCGTGCACGTGGGCGGCCACGATCGGCCCCACGTCGGGCACCGCCTCGAGGGCTTCCAGGTCCGCGTCGCGCAGCGCCTCCAGGGACCGGAAGTGCCGCGCCAGGTTGGCGGCGGTGACCTCCCCCACTTCGCGAATCCCCAGGGCGAACAGCAGGCGACCGAATTCCGGGGTCTTGCTGCGCTCGATGGCGGCCACCAGGTTGGCCGCGGATTTGGCGCCCATGCGCTCCAGGCCGCCGAGCTGCTCCGCGTCCAGGCGGTAGATGTCGGCCACGGTGGACACCAGTCCTGAATCGACCAGCTGGTTGACCAGCTTGTCCCCGAGCCCCTCGATATCCATCGCCTTGCGGGAGGCGAAGTGCTGGATCCGCTGCTTGACCTGGGCGCCGCAGACCAGTCCGCCGGTGCAGCGCGCCACGGCCTGGTCCCCGTCCCGCTCCACCGCGGAGCCGCAAACCGGGCACTCGGTCGGCATCCGGAAGGGCTCGGGGTCCCCCTCGCGACGTTCCACCAGCACGCGCGCCACCTCGGGGATGACATCGCCGGCGCGGCGCACGACCACCCAGTCGCCCGGGCGGGCGTCCTTGCGGCGAATCTCGTCCTCGTTGTGCAGGGTGGCGTTGGTGACGGTCACGCCGCCGACAAACACCGGTTCGAGCCGCGCCACCGGGGTAATGGCGCCGGTGCGCCCCACCTGCACGTCGATGGCCAGCAGGCGCGTGATCTCTTCCTGCGCGGGAAACTTGTGCGCCAGGGCCCAGCGGGGCGCCCGGCTGACAAAGCCCAGGGTTTCCTGGGCGTCGAAGTCGTCCACCTTGTACACGACGCCGTCGATGTCATAGCCGAGGGCTGGCCGCGCTTCCTGGATGCGCGCGTAGTAATCGAGCAGCCCGTCCACCCCGCGCACCGTGCGGATTTCGGGATTGACGGGAAAGCCCCAGGCGCGCAGCTGGGCCAGGGTCTCCGACTGCGTGGCGGGCATGCCGGCGCGCGTCGCCACGCTGTAGGCGTAGAACGCGAGCGGCCGCGCCGCGGTCATGCGCGAATCGAGCTGGCGGAGGCTGCCGGCGGCGCCGTTGCGCGGGTTCACGAGGGTTTTCTCCCCGGCTGCCCGGGCGCGCTCGTTGAAGGCCTCGAAACCGGCGATGGGCATGTAGATTTCGCCCCGCACCTCCAGCGTGGGGGGCCAGCCCTCGCCCCGCAGCTTCAGGGGAATGGCGGCGATGGTCTTCACGTTCGCCGTGACGTTTTCTCCCCGGGCGCCGTCGCCGCGGGTGGCCGCCTGCACCAGGTTCCCGTCCGTGTAGGTCAGGGAGATGGCCACGCCGTCGAGCTTCGGCTCGGCCGTGTAGGTGACCTGTTCCACCTCGAGTCCTTCACGGACACGGCGATCGAATTCCCGGACCTCCTCCTCTTCGAAGGCATTGCCCAGGGACAGCATGGGGGTGGCGTGGCGCACCTCCTCGAAGGCGTCCAGGGGTTCGCCGCCCACGCGCTGGGTCGGGCTGTCGGCGGTCAGCAGGTCGGGATGTTCCGCCTCGATGGCCTGGAGTTCGCGCAGGCGTCGGTCGTACTCGACATCCGGAACAAGGGGATCATCAAGGACGTAGTAGTGATGATCGTAATCGGTGATGAGCTGCCGCAGCTCGGCCGCCCGTTTCGAAGCGGCCTCCCGTTCGAGACCGCTGCCCTCGCTGTGACGCATGGCGCTAACGTCCCCGATCGCCGGAATCCGTCAGCCTTCCGGCTGCTGCTGCCGTTCGAACTCGCGCAGCTCTTCGCGGATCTCGCCTTCGCGCTGACGCGTGAAGTGATTGCGGTTTTCGTCGAGCACGTCGAGGTGCAGCAGCTCACCCATGCGGCGGCTGGTCGCGACCATGGCGTCCCAGGCGTACAGCGCACCCATGGGACCCGGCAGCCCCATGAACAGGGTGACGCCGCGGGTCTCCAGGGTCGGCCAGCTTTCCCGGTCGAAGGTGCCCGGGTTTTCGAGGTTCGCCATGGAAAACAGCGGTTGCTTGTGGCCGTCCACGCGGCGGTGGAAGAAGGACATCTCCCCGAACTCGAGACCGGACTTGCTGGCCACTTCCATGAGTTCGGTGCCGACGACCTTGCGGTTGTCGCGGGCCTGCAGGTAGAGGACGACCACCTTTTCCGGGGCGTCGTAGGGCGGTGGTTCCGGCTCCTCGGCCGCGGGGGAACCGGCTTCCGCCGGTTCCGCTTCCTCGCCGATGGGCAGCTCGCCCTGGTCGGCGCTGAAGTCCTCCGGCGGGGGAGCCGCGAAATCGTCGCTGTCGAAACGCGAGGGCTCGGACCCGGCCGAGCCCTCCCCGGCGCTGTCGCCCTCCAGCGTCGGCTCCCTTCGCTCCGACGCCGTCTGGAGCGGCTTGCGCCGGTTCGCGGCGCGCTTTTTCGGCTTGCGCTTGCGCGGCTTGCGGTTCGGATTGCCGAACAGCAGCAGGCCACCGAGCAGGGCCACGCCCGCGATGATCAGAATCCAGCGTAGGGTGGAGGCATCTTCCATAGTCAGTCCGTTCCCGCGGCTCAGGCCTCGGCGAGGCGCGCCGCTTCGTCCAGGTCCACCTGCACCAGGCGGGAGACGCCGGGCTCGCGCATGGTCACACCGCTCAGCTGGTGCGCCATTTCCATGGTGATTTTGTTGTGCGTCACGACGATGAACTGCACGTCGTCGGCCATTTCCTTCACCAGGTCGCAGAAGCGCCCGACGTTGGCATCATCCAGCGGCGCATCGACCTCGTCAAGGAGACAGAACGGCGCCGGGTTGAGGCGGAAGATCGAGAACACGAAAGACGCGGCGGTCAGCGCTTTCTCCCCACCGGACAGCAGGTGGATGGAGGACACGCGCTTGCCCGGGGGACGGGCCATGATGGCGACGCCCGTGGTGAGCAGGTCCTCGCCGGTCAGCTCCAGGTAACCGTGGCCGCCACCGAAGAGGCGCGGAAACAGCTCCTTCATGCCCGTGTTCACCATCTCGAAGGTGTCCTTGAAGCGGGTGCGGGTCTTGCGGTCGATCTTGGCGATGGCGCCCTCGAGGGTGGCGAGGGCCTGGGTCAGGTCCTCGTACTGGGAATCGAGGTACTCCTTGCGCTTCGACTCCTCCTCGTATTCGTTGATGGCGGCCAGGTTGACCGGCTCCAGGCGCGTGATCCGCACGCCGAGGCGCTCGATGTCCGCTTCCCACTGCTCCGGCCTGGCGTCGTCGGGAATGCCCTCGGCCAGCACGGCCAGGTCCGCGCCGAGCTGTTCCGCCTGGCGTTCGAAGCCGCGGGCGCTCAATTCGATTTCCTGCTGTTTCAGGCGTGCGCGCTCGAGTTCGCCGCGCAGGGCCTCGTGCTTCTGCACCGCAGCCTGGCGTTCCGCGTCGCGCTCCCGGTAGGACTCCTGCAGCGCCTGCACCCGCGCCCGGGCCTCGTTCAGCCGCTCCTGGCCGGCGACCTGCTTCTCCAGCAGCGCGTCCATCTCGTCCTTGAACTCCGCGGCCGGGTCGCCGGCCTTCGACACGTCCTCCTGGAGGGTGACGAAGCGGGTTTGCAGCTGCCCCACCTGCGTGTCCATGCGCGCCAGGGACTGCTTGAGCGAGTCGAGACTGGCCCGGGCCGAGCTCGTGTTCATGGCCAGGTCGTAGCGCCGGCTCCGGGCCTCGTTCGCGGCCTGGCGGGCGGCATCGCGGCGCTCGAGAAGTTCGGCGCGCTGCGCGTCGAGGGCGCTGCGGCGGTCTTCGGCGCCTGCCATGCGCTCGAGCAGGCCGTCGAGTTCACCCCGGGCCTTTTTCGCGGCACCGGTATCTTCCACCTGCCGGGCTTTCAGGGTCTCCGTTTCCTCGGCGATCTGGCGGCCGCGGCGATCGAGGTCCTCGATGCGCTGGCGGGCGCCACCGAGGCGGCTTTCGAGCTGGGCATGCTCCCGGTGGGCTTCGTTCACCTGCGACTGGAAACCGGCGATGGTGGTTTCGTGGTCACCGCGCTTGAGGCGCAGGCGTTCGTTGGCGTCCTGCTGCTTGCGCAGGCGCACGCCGGCGTCGTCGATCTCTCCGCGCAGTTTCTGGATTTCCTGTTCCCGGGCGACCATACCGGCCTGCCCGCTTTCGCCGCGCGCGACGCGCGCCCAGCCGGGGCCGACCCATTCGCCGGCCCGGGTGACGGCGGACTCCTCCTCCCCGGGCAGTTCGAGAAACTCGAGCGCAGCATCCAGGTCATCCACCACCCGGACGTGGTTCAGCAGCACGGTGATCGCGTCCGGGGCCTTGACCTTCTCCGCCAGCGTGCCCGTGCGGGCGCGGACCGTGCCGCCGCGTTCGTGCACGAGGCGCAGCTGCGAGTCGGCCAGGTTCGCGAGGGCCTTCGTGTTGTTCGCCATGCCGTCCACGACGCGGGCTTCCAGCCAGTGGCCGAGCACGGCTTCGGCGGCGCCTTCCCAGCCCGCTTCGACCTCGATGCGGTTGACCAGCAGCGGGTGGTCGGCCAGGTCCCGGCTTTTCAGCCAGTCCTGAACTTCACCGGATTCCTGGCTCGCTTTCTGCAGGGCCTGCAGGGCCTCGAGGCGGCCCTCCAGCGACAGCACTTCGCGCTGCAACGCGTGCTCCTGCTCCATGCCTTCCTGGAGGGCTTCGGCTTCGGATCGCTGGGCCGCGCGGGCCTTGTCCAGCTGGTCCTGGGCCTCCTGCTCGCGCTGAGCGGCCCGGTGGACCTCCTGCTCGAGCCGCTCCATCTCGGCGAGCAGTTCCTGGGTGCCCACGTCCGTGGATTCACCCTTGAGCTTCTCCAGCCGTTCACTGGCAGTGGCCATGCGCTGGTCGAGCACGTTGAGCGCGCTACGCAGGGCTTCCGCTTCGCGGTTCAGCGCATTGAACTCACCGTGGTGGCTGTTCATCTGTTCCTGCCATTCGGCCACGGCGGCTTCCGCGGCCTTGAGGGCCTGCTCGGTTTTCTCTTCTTCGGCCTGGGCGGCTTCGAGTTTCGGCTCGGACTCCGCGAGGCGGCCGGTGAGCTCGCTCACCTGGGCCTTGTCGAGCAGCATGTGCTGTTCCAGGTCCTGGAGGGATTTCGTGGTTTCGTCGAGCTCGTTCTGCTGGCGCTGCTGCAGTTCCCGGTTGTGCTCGATCTTCTGTTCGAGGCGGGCAATTTCGCTGCCGATCTCGTACACCTCGCCCTGCACGATGTTGCGGGCTTCACCGGCTTCCTCCTGGGCCTCGTGAATTTTCTCCAGCTCGGCCTCGGCGGCGCGCTGCAGGGCGGTCTGCTCTTCCAGGGCGGTCTCCCGCTGGGCCAGGTCTTCCTTGCCTGCCTCGGCCCGGGTGCGGTCGTGGCGCCAGCGCAGGGCCAGCAGGCGGGATTCGAGATCGCGCTGCTGCTGCTTGAGTTCCCGGTACCGTTCCGCGGCGCGCGCCTGGCGCTTGAGACGTTCGATGTGTTTTTCGACCTCCTCGCGCAGGTCGGACAGGCGAGCGAGGTTGTCCCGCGTGTGGCGGATGCGGTTTTCCGTTTCCCGGCGGCGCTCCTTGTACCGGGAAATGCCGGCGGCCTCTTCGAGGTAGCCGCGGATCTGTTCCGGCTTGGCGTCCACCACCCGGGAGATCATGCCCTGCTCGATGATGGAATAGCCGTGGGCGCCCACCCCGGTGCCGAGGAACAGGTCGCGGATGTCCTTGCGCCGGCAAGCGGTGCCGTTGAGAAAGTACTTGCTCGTGCCGTCCCGGGATACCTGGCGCTTGACGGAGATTTCGTTGTAGTCCGCGAACTCGCCGCCGACCTTGCCGTCCGAGTTGTCGAACACCAGCTCCACCGTCGCCGTGCCCACGGGTTTGCGCGACGACGAACCGGAGAAGATCACGTCGGACATGAGTTCGCCGCGGAGCACGCGGGCCGAGCCCTCCCCCATGACCCAGCGCACGGCGTCGATGATGTTCGACTTGCCGCAGCCGTTGGGGCCGACGATTCCGGTCAGGTTGGTGGGGGCCTTGAAGGTGGTCGGATCGACAAAGGATTTGAATCCGGCCAGCTTGATTTCAGTCAGTCGCATGAATGGTTTTCTGTCACGGGGCGCGCGCAGCGCACCCTGCCATTGTTATCAAACCCGGGGTTCCAGGTCCCGTCCTGAGGCGAGACTCGGGCGGGGCGAACGGGTGTCGATTCAGCGGAACCGCCGACGGCCTTCCGTCGCCCTGGGACAAGCCGCCAGTATATCACCGAGGCCCGGCTTCAAAGCTCGCTGGACGCGAGAGCTTCGATCGACAACGCGTGAATGTCCGTCTGCATCAGTTCGCCCATGACGTCATACACCGCCCGGTGGCGGGCGATGGGGTTCATGCCCTCGAAGGCCGCGCTGACGATGGACACGCGAAAATGCCCGCGCCCGTCCTTCGCGCCGGCGTGGCCGGCGTGGAGATGGCTCTCGTCCTCCACCAGCAGGGACTCGGGCTCGAAGGCCGCCTGCAGGCGGCGCTCGATTTCGGCCGGACGCTCGGAACGCTCCATCAGGGCAGTACCCGCTTGAAGGGCTGCACGTCGGCGCTTTCGTAGGCGCCGGCCCTGACATAGGGATCCTCTGCCGCCCAGGCCTTCGCTTCCTCGAGGGACTCGAACTCGGCAACCACCAGGGAACCGGTGAAGCCCGCCGGCCCCGGGTCCTCCGAATCGATGGCCGGCAGCGGGCCTGCCAGCAGCAGGCGTCCCTGGTCTTTCAGTGCTTCGAGCCGCGCCAGGTGGTCCGGGCGCGCCGACAACCGCTTCTCCAGACTGTCCGGGACGTCCTTCGCATGAATCATGTACCACATGGCTCAGTCACCATTCTTTAGGTATTGGTCGAGGAATGTGATGTATGCCTCTGATGCAGTTATCCTATTTTCCTTGCGCCGGAAGCCATGTCCCTCGTCCGGAAACAGCACGTACTCCACCGGCACCTCGTTCTCCCGCACGGCGGCGACCAGTTCGTCGGATTCCACCTGCAGCACCCGCGGGTCGTTGGCGCCCTGCACCACGAGCATGGGCCGCACGATGTTGTCGGCGTGGAACAGGGGCGAGATCGCCCGGTGCCGCTCCGCGTCCGTGGCCGGATCCCCCATCTCGTCGTACAGCGCCTCCTTGAAGGACTCCCACCACGGCGGAATGGACTGCAGGGTGCGCACCCAGTTGGTGACACCGAAGATGTTGATACCCACGTCGAACACCTCCGGCTCGAACGCCAGGGCCGCGGCCACCATGTAACCGCCGTAGGAGCCCCCGATCACGCCGATGGCGTCCTTGTCCACCCAATCCAGGGTTTCCAGGTACTTGCGGCCGTAAACGATGTCCTGCAGGTCTTCCTCGCCGTGGCGCTTGTCATCCATGTGAAAGAAGGTCTTGCCGTAGCCGGAGGAGCCCCGGTTGTTGGCGCCGAGGATGGCGTAGCCGTGATTGACCAGGTGCTGGCGCACGGCGCTGTAGCCCTGGCGGGTCTGTCCGCCGGGGCCGCCGTGCACCCAGACCAGCGCCGGCACCGGATTCTCCGCGCTGGCGCCCTTGGGCTTGTACAGGATCGACGGGATTTCGAGGCCGTCGAAGCTCTCGTAGCGCACCACCTCGCTGGCGACGAGGTCATCCGGGTCGATGGCCGGGTTCAGCGTGTCCGTCAGCCGGGCCACCGTGCCCCCGGCGAGATCGACGGTGAAGATGTTGCTGGGCGACACGTCGGAATCGACGATCAGCGCGATGCGCTCCTCGTCCGGCGTGAAACGCACGCTGCCCAGGTCACCTTCCGGCAGATCGGGAAGGGCCACGACCTGGCCCGTGGTCATGTCCGTCATGGTGACCACGGTGCGGGCGTCGGCATTCACGCCGGCCACCAGGTAGCGACCCGTCGGCGAGACGTTGACGTAGGACACGTCCCATTCCGCCTGCACCAGGGGCTCCTTCTCGCCGCTGGCGATGTCGTGCACCTGTGCCTCGGCGAACTCACCGAACTCGTTGGTGGTGAAGATCAGCCCCGAGTCATCGGCCGTGAAACCCTCGATGCCGTAGTTGACGTTGCCGTCGTGGGGCGTGATCAGCTGGGGGGTCCTGTCCGCGCTCTGCAGGTCGACCAGGTAAAGGTTGGAGTCGGCGCTGGTCCGGGGCTTGCCGAGAGCCAGCCACCGCCCATCGCCGCTGATGGCCGCGGGCTGGAATCCATTGTTCTCGAACACGAGCTCCCGGGAATAGTCCGAGGCCGCATAGCGATACACGTCGAAATTGGCCTGGTCGCGTTCCGTGCTGAGCAGGTAGAAGTGCTCGCCGTCGTCGCTCCAGCCCAGGAAACCGGCCTTCAGCTCATCGCCGGGGGTCAGGTCCCGCGTTTCCCCGGAAACCTCGCGCACCACCACGTGGTTGAGCTCGTTGCCGCCCTCGTCGAAGGTGTAGAGCACGCGCTCGTCGTTGGGGAAATAGCTCACCGCGAACATGGCGTTGGTGGTGGAGTTCGTCAGCTGCACCGGATCGGAGCCGTCCACGGGCTGGGCATAGACGTTGAACACGCCGGAGGCGTCGGAGGACATGAGCACGTGGCGCCCGTCCGGCGAAAACGCGTGGGAGGCCGATCCGGGCAGGCCCACGCTCGTGGTGGCGAAGAAGGCCTCGGCGCTGTAGCGCTCGGCGGCGTCATCGGCCGGCGCGGCGGCCACGGGCACGGCCTGGGCATCGGCCGCGGCTTGCGCGTCCTGTTCCGCGCCTGGCGCGCTGTCCTGCTGGCAGGCCGCCAGGGCAAGGGGCGCCAGGCCGAGAAGCCACCAGGAAGAGCGTCGGTTCTTGGAAGTCATGGGTCGGGATTCCGCTGTGCAAGGGACGCCTACCCTGCCGCAAACCGGCCACCCGGTGCAAGCGCCCTGCCGCAAGCTCGTTCCGGCACGCGTTCGGACCGCTTTCGGGTTAGAATCGCCCGCCATGAGCGAACGCATTTCCGTCAATGTCCACGGCCCGAAACCCCGGGAAATCGACCGCATCACCGCCGTGCTGGTCCGCGGGGGCCTGATCGCCTACCCGACGGACTCGGGCTATGCCCTGGGTTGGCGAACGGACAACCGCCAGGCAAGGGACCGGGTGATCCGCCTGCGCGGGCTCAACCGGCAACACCATTTCACGTTCTGCTGCCGCAGCCTGTCGGACGTCGGCCAGCTCACGCAGGTGAGCAACCAGTGGCACCGGATGATCCGCCAGTACACGCCGGGTCCCTACACCTTCATCCTGCCGGCCACCAGCCAGGTGCCGCGCAGCGTGAAGCACCGGCAGCAGACCATCGGGGTGCGCATTCCGGACCACCCGGTGGTGCAGGCCCTGCTGGAAAGCCTCGACGAACCGCTCCTGAGTTCTTCCCTGATCCTGCCGGACGAAGAGGAAATCTACGACTCCGAGGACCTGTATGACGCGGTCCACCGGGACATCGACTGCTTTGTGGACGCCGGTTACTGCGCCCTCGAGCCAACCACCCTCATCGACCTCACGGGCAGCCACCCGGTGGTCCTGAGGCAGGGAGCCGGCGTGGTAGACTTCGTCTGATGTCGCAGTCGGAAATGCCCTTCGCCCTGGTCCAGGGCCAACCCGTTACGCAGCTGCCGGAAGACCTCTACATCCCCCCGGATGCGCTCGAGGTCATCCTCGAGGCCTTCGAGGGCCCGCTGGACCTGCTCCTGTACCTGATCCGCCGACAGAATCTCGACATCCTCGACATCCCCATGGCCGAGATCACGAAGCAGTACGTGAGCTACGTCGAATTGCTGCGGGATGTGAAGTTCGACCTCGCCGCCGAATACCTGGTCATGGCCGCCATCCTGGCCGAAATCAAATCGCGCATGCTTCTGCCCCGCCCCGCCGGTGACGAGGAGGACGAGGACGATCCGCGCGCCGAACTGGTCCGCCGCCTGCAGGAATACGAGCGCTACAAGCAGGCCGCCGAGGACCTGGACGAACTGCCCCGGGAGGGCCGCGACTACAGCGTCGCCGTCGCCCTGCTCGAGGAAATGGACGTGGTGCGCGAGCCGCCGGACGTGGACCTGAAGGACATCCTGGCGGCCCTGCGCGACGTCATGAGCCGCGCCGACATGTTCACGCACCACCACATTGAACAGGAACCCCTGTCCGTGCGGGAACGCATGAGCCGCATCATCGATCGGTTGCAGGCCGAGCCCTACATGGAGTTCCACCAGCTCTTCACCATCGAGGAAGGGCGCATGGGCGTGGTGGTGAGCTTCCTGGCCATCATGGAGCTCAGCAAGGAACACCTGGTGGACATCGTCCAGCACGAGCCCATGGGCCGCATCTACGTGAAAGCCCCCGGTCACGGTGAACAAGAGGAACACTGAATTCAATGGCTGACACCGACCTCATGACCAGCGACGGAGTCGCGCTGACCCACATTCTCGAAGCCGCCCTCCTCGCCGCGGACGAACCGCTGAGCCAGGCGCGCCTGGCCAGCCTGTTTCCGGAAGACTCGCGGCCGTCGAACCAGGCCATCGGCAAGGCCCTCGAGGCCATCGCGGAAGCCTGTGAAAACCGCGGCGTCGAGCTGCGGGAAGTGGCCAGCGGTTTCCGCCTGCAGGTCAAGAACGACCTGCAGCCCTGGGTGGCCCGCCTGTGGACCGAGAAGCCCCAGAAATACTCCCGGGCCATGCTCGAGACCCTGGCCCTGATCGCCTACCGGCAGCCCATCACCCGCGGCGAGATCGAATCCGTGCGCGGCGTGTCCCTGAGCTCCAACATCATCCGTTCGCTCCAGGAGCGTGAATGGATCCGCATCGTCGGGCACCGGGACGTCCCGGGCAAGCCGGCCCTGTTTGGCACCACGAAGGTCTTCCTGGACTATTTCAATCTCAAGAGCCTCGACGAGTTGCCGACGCTGGCGGAGATCAAGGACATGGACACGCTGGAGCCGGAGCTCGAATTTGA
Organism: Lysobacterales bacterium; assembly: GCA_036351115.1. Taxonomy (GTDB): domain Bacteria; phylum Pseudomonadota; class Gammaproteobacteria; order Xanthomonadales; family SZUA-36; genus Marinihelvus. Next base: position 19,384 of record JAZBOL010000022.1, read on the forward strand.
GGGCAGGAGCGACGGTGACCGCGATGGGCGCGATTCCGACGATGCTGTCGCAGCCGCGGAGGCCGCCCCCGGTGACGAACCGGCGACCGGTGAAGATCAGACCGACGGGGAAGCAACCGCGGAGAGCGAGGGGGAAGCCGAAGGAGCACCCGCCGAGCCCCTGAACGCCATGGACGAGGAAGCCGGCGACGATGATCTCGACGAGGCCTTCGCGGAGCTCGACTCGGCCTTCGTGACGGCGGACGCCGTCGACCTCGGCGAAGACGAGCCTGAGCCCGATGCCGGCGTCGACCCCGACAGCCCCCAGGGCGACCTCGTCGCGGAGCCGAAGCAGCGTCCCGACGAGTCATGAGCGAAGCCGCTCCCCCGTCCGCCTCCCCGTCCCGGGGAGAGCGCCTGCAGAAGCTCCTCGCCAACGCCGGTGAAGGATCCCGTCGTGGCCTCGAAAAGCGCATCGAGGCCGGGGACGTGCGCATCAACGGCAAGGTCGCGACCCTGGGTGACCAGGCCGGCGTCGGTGACGAGGTCGCGCTTGGCGGCGCCACCTATCGCGTGGTCGCCAAGCCGGCGTTTAACCGGTCCATTGTCTACAACAAGCCGCTGGGTGAGATCACCACGCGCTCCGATCCCGAGGGCCGGCCGACCGTGTTCGACCGCCTGCCCCGCGTCAAGGGCGGACGCTGGGTCGCCGTCGGCCGCCTCGACATCAACACCACCGGCCTGCTGCTGCTCACCACCGACGGGGAACTGGCCAACGCCATGATGCACCCCTCCAGCCAGGTGGACCGGGAATACGCCTGCCGGGTGTTCGGCGAAGTCGATGGCGCCATGATCGACCGTCTCAAGCAGGGGGTCGAACTCGATGACGGGATGGCGCGCTTCGGCGACATCGTCGATTCCGGCGGCGACGGGGAAAACCGCTGGTACCACGTCACCCTCATGGAAGGCCGGAACCGTGAAGTACGGCGACTCTGGGCTTCCCAGGGCGTCACCGTGAGCCGCCTCAAGCGGGTGCGCTACGGCGCTGTGTTCCTGCCCCACCGCCTGCGCATGGGTGAATGGTCGGAACTCGGTCCGGAAGACCACAGGATTCTCCGGGAGGATGTCGGTCTCCCGGGCGAGCCCACGGGACAGCTCAGCCTGCGTCCGCTCAAGATCGCCCGGGGTAAGCCCTCGAAGAAAACCACGAGGAAAACGCCACCGGGCCGGGGGTCGTCCCGCCGCACGGGCACCGCCCGCAAGCCGTCCAGCCGGAAGAAAACGCCTTGACCGACCTGCAAGCCCTGGCGGCCGCCTGCGAGACGTTCGTGGCCGGCCGCACCGCTGCCGACCCGGCGCACGACCTGTCTCACATAAAGCGTGTTGTAAACAATGCGCTTTATCTATCTGATATTGAGAAATGTAATCAGGATGTTGTCCTGCCGGCCGCCTGGCTGCACGACTGCGTCCAGGTGCCCAAGGACAGCCCGCAGCGCGCCGAGGCCTCGCGCCTGGCCGCGGACGAGGCCGTGCGTTTTCTGAGTTCCCGGGACTACCCGGAGCACCTGCTCGACGCCGTCCACCATGCCGTCTCGGCCCACAGCTTCTCCGCCGGCATTCCCGTCGAAACCATCGAAGCCGGCGTCGTCCAGGACGCGGACCGCCTGGACGCCCTCGGGGCCATCGGCATCGCCCGGTGCCTGCTCACCGGGGGCGCCCTGGGCAGCGACATCTACCACCCGGACGACCTGTTCGGGGAACACCGGGACCTGGACGACAAGGCCTTCATGGTGGATCACTTCTTCACCAAGCTGTTCAAGCTGCCGGCGACCATGCAGACGGACGCCGGCCGCGCCGAGGCGGAGCGGCGCGTGGAACAGATGAGGACCTTCCTGCAGGAGCTGCGCCGGGAAGTGACGCCGCCGCGGTGATCACCCGGGATGATCCGGGTCTCACGGGCGGTCAGTCTTCGAAAGAGACCGTGGACTGGCGCTCGCGGTTGACCACGAGGCGCGTGACGTCCGGTCGTGAATAATGGCCTGCCGGGTCGAAGTTCTGACGCTCCCGGAATACCGCGTCCAGGTCGATCTCTGCGCTGAATACCCCCACCTTGCACGCCTGCGGCGCGACGATCCATTCACCATCGGGGCCGGCGATGCAGGATCCCCCGTCCGTGATCCAGTCCTCGTCGTGGCCTTTCATGAGCCCGGCGCCCGGCAGGTCGTCGTTCAGCCATTCCCGGCGCATGAGGGACGAGGCGGAGAGCACATAGCTGCGGCCCTCCCGCGCGAGGAAGCGCGTAAGGTCCTGCGTGTTGCGGACACTGCCGGGCCAGGACGCCACGTGGACGTTTTCGCCCTGGCCGTAGAGCGCGGCCCGCGGCAGGGGCATCCAGTTCTCCCAGCAGTTCAGACCGCCGACCCGGAAACCGTGCAGATCGTGAACCTGCAGCCCGTGGCCATCGCCCGGCGCCCAGTTGAGTCGCTCGTCGTAGGTCGGTTGCAGCTTGCGGTGCACGGAAGCGATCTTGCCCTTCGGATCGATGTACACGAGGCTGGCGTAGAGGCTGTGGTGGCTGCGGTCCGTGGCGCGCTCGATGACGCCCAGGTACACCGCGAGCCCCAGCACCCCGGCCAGGGCGCAGGTTTCGCCGAGGCCGCCGCCGGCGACGTCCACGGCCTGCGCCTGGTACAGCGCGTGCAACTCCTTCTGCAGGTCGGAATCGAAGCGTGCCCCCTCGGTCCGCTCGGGCCACACCGGGTAGCCGGGCACCAGGGCCTCGCCGAAGGCCACCAGCTGGGCGCCCTGCCTCGCGGCCTCGCGCATGGCTTCGTGCACGCCGTGGAGCGTGGCGTCCCGGTCCAGCAGCACGGGGGCGATCTGGCCCACCGCCACGGTCATCTTTCGCATGCCGAACTCCTCACGCCGAACACACCATGGCGAGCTGTCCAGGCCGGTCCCATCAGGCCGCGCCCGCCCGCCGGCGGCGGATTTCGAACAGGCACACTCCCGTCGCGACGGACACGTTCAGGCTTTCGATGGCGCCGGCCATGGGGATGGACAGGAGAAAGTCGCAGGTCTCCTCGGTCAGGCGGCGCACGCCCTCGCCCTCGCTGCCCATGACGAGGGCGACGGGGCCGGAGAAATCCTGCTCGTAGAGGGTGGCCTCGGCCTTGTCGCTGGTGGCGTAGAGCCAGATACCCCGATCCTTGAGGGCGCGAAGCGTGCGGGCGAGGTTGGTCACCTGCACCAGGGGCAGCACCTCCGAGGCCCCGGCGGAGACCTTGCGGGCCGCGGGGGTGAGACCGGCAGAGCGGTCCCGGGGCACGATGACGGCATGTACGCCGGCCGCCTCGGCCGTGCGCAGGCAGGCGCCCAGGTTGTGCGGGTCCGTGACCCCGTCCAGCACGAGCAGCAGCGGCGCCTCCTCCAGGTCGTCCAGCAGGGCCAGGAGCCCGGATTCGTCCAGGCTGACCTGCCCCCCGAGCTCGGCCACGACATCCTGGTGGCTGTCCAGCCCCGTGAGCTCCGCCAGGCGGTCTCGGCGTGTGTGCTCCACGGCCACGCCGGCGTCCCGGGCCATCAGTTCGATGTCGTGCACCCGCTGGTTACGCGTATCCTCGACCACCAGGATGCGCTCGATGTCCCCGGCCTTGGCGCGAAGCGCCGCGATCACCGGGTTGATGCCCGCCACCAGGCGGGAACGGTCTGCCTTCATGAATCCACGAGCTCGAAGTCGATCTTGCGTTCGTCCACGTTCACGTCCTTGACCCGGACCCGAATCGCATCCGCGAGCTGGAACTCACGGCCCGACCGTTCTCCCTGGAGCCGGTGGCTGACCGGATCGAAGTGGTAGTAGTCGTTCGGCAGGGTCGTGACGTGCACGAGGCCGTTGACGTTGCCGTGGTCGAGTTCCACGAACAGGCCGAAGGACGTCACCCCGGACACGATGCCCTTGAACTCCATGCCGATGTGCTCCTTCATGTAAATGCACTTGAGGCGGTCGTGCACGTCTCGCTCCGCCTCTTCGGCGCGCCGCGAACGGTGGGAGCACTGCTCGCAGAGGCGCGCCATGGCGTCATGGGAGTAGTTGTAGGGCGGCTTTTCACCCCGTGCGACGGCATGGTGGATCGCCCGGTGCACGAGCAGGTCCGGGTAGCGTCGGATCGGCGAAGTGAAGTGCGTGTAGGCGTCCAGCGCCAGGCCGAAGTGGCCGCCGTTGTCCGGCTGGTAGACGGCCAGGGCCTGCGAGCGCAGCAGCACGGCCATGATGAGCTTCTCATCGGGGCGGCCGCGCACCTTCTCCACGATGCGCTCGATGTCCTTCGGTGTGGGCGAGCCTTTCCAGTTCGGACGGATGCCCTGGGCGAGAAGGAAGGACTCGAGGGCCTCGAGCTTGAGGGCCGGGGGCGGTGCGTGGACTCGGAACGGCGCTGTGATCTTGCGCTTCTGCAGAAACCTCGCCGCTTCGACGTTCGCCAGGATCATGCACTCCTCGATCAACTTGTGCGCATCGTGCCGCTCCGTGGGCTTGAGATCCGCTACCCCGCCCTTCTCGTCGAAGACGAAGCGAATCTCCTGGCTCTCAAAATCGATGGCGCCGCGCTTGCGCCGCGCCTTGCGCAGCGCCTTGTAGAGTGAGTAGAGATCGTCCAGGCTCTCCGACACCCCGGGTCGCGGGTCGTCGAAGGGCAGCTTGCCGCCCTGGAGGTACTTCCAGACCTGGTCGTAGGTCAGGCGCGCGTGCGAGTGCATGACCGCGGAGACGAAACGGCTGCGGGTGACCTTGCCGTCCTCGTCGATGGTCATGTCGCAGGCGAGGCACAGGCGATCCTCCGCCGGCTTCAGCGAGCACAGGCCGTTGGACAGGGCCTCGGGGAGCATGGGCACCACGCGGTTGGGAAAGTACACGGACGTGGCCCGGTTCTGCGCTTCGTCGTCGAGCGGCGTGCCGACGCGCACGTAACTGGAGACGTCGGCGATGGCCACGATCAGTCGCCAGCCGTTGCGGTTGCGCCTGGCACACACGGCGTCGTCGAAGTCCCGGGCGTCGGCGCCGTCGATGGTCACCAGGGGCAGGTTTCGCAGGTCCTTGCGGCCCTGCTTCATGGTCTCGGGCACGACCTCGCCAAAGGCTTCCGCCTCGGCCTCGACACCGTCGGGCCACTCGAAGGGAATGCCGAAATTGTGCAGGGCGATGTCCGTGGCCATGCCCGGGTCGCCCATATCGCCAAGCACCTGCACGATGCGGCCCAGGGGCGGCTGGCGTTCCGTGGGCTGCTGCACGATGGCCGCCACCACGACCTGGCCCGGCCGGGCGTCCATCGTGTCCTTCAGGGGGATGAGCACGTCCTGGCTGATGCGCGCTTCGTCCGGCACCACGAGGGCCACGCCGCTTTCCTCCACGAAGCGCCCGACGATGGTCTCGTGCGCCCGCTCGAGCACCTCCTTGACCTTGCCTTCCTTGCGTCCGCGGTGGTCGACGCCCACGACGGACGCCATCACGCGGTCGCCATGGAGCACGGGGCGCATTTCGCGGGGTGACAGGTAGAGGTCGTCACCCCCTTCATCGGACACCAGGAAGCCGTAACCGTCCGGGTGGGCCGTGACGCGACCCTTGACCATGTCCATGCGGCTGCTGAGACCGTAGGCCCCGGCACGGTTCTTCACGAGCTGGCCGTCACGCACCATCGCCTTGAGCCGGCGGCGCAGGATCTCGATGCTGTCCTGGCCCTTGACGTCCAGGGCGTGCACCAGTTCACGGTGCTTCAGCGGGCTGCCCGCCTCGTCCAGGGCTTCCATGATCGCGATGCGATCCGGCGCGCTGGCATCGATATGTCCGCCCGGAGCCTTGCGGCCGGGCTTGTCCGGACCCTTCCCGGACGACTTCTTCCTCTGTGATTTCCTGGGGCCGGACTTCCTGGCGGCCATGGGCATAACCTGTGTGCGAAAGCACTAGTGTATCGGTTCTGCGTGCGCCGCTACACTACGATCATGCGCACCCTGGTTCTCGAACGCATCGGGCCGATGACGAAGAACGCGGATCCGCTGATCCTGGCGGATCGCGCCGAACCCGCCCCCGGCCCCGGTGAAATCAAGCTGCGCATCCACGCCTGCGGCGTGTGCCACACGGAACTGGACCAGATCGAGGGCCGGGTGGAGACACCGGTTCCCCGCGTCCCCGGCCATCAGGCCGTCGGGACCGTGATCGAGCTTGGCGACGGGGCGGACGACGCATTGCTCGGCCAGCGCGTCGGCGTCGGCTGGATCGCTTCCGCCTGCGGTGAATGCCGCTGGTGTCACCGCGGCGAGGAAAACCTGTGCCCGGAGTTCCAGGGGACCGGGCGCGACCGGGATGGCGGTTACGCTGAATTCATGACCATGCGAGCGGCCTTCGCGGTGCCCGTGCCCGATGCCCTCGAGTCCATCCACGCCGCCCCGCTGCTGTGTGCCGGCGCCATCGGCTACCGGAGCCTGCGACTCGCGGACCTGGAGGACGGCCAGGTGCTGGCGCTGACCGGCTTCGGCGCCTCGAACCACCTGGTGCTGGGCCTCGCCCGGGCGATGTTGCCGGAATCCCCCGTGCTGGTGTTTGCCCGGGATCCGTCGCAGCGGGAACAGGCCCTGGAACTCGGCGCCGCCTGGGCCGGCGACACGCACGACGATCCGCCCATGGCGCCCGATGCAATCATCGATACCACCCCCGTGTGGGAGACGGTGCTGGCGGCGCTGAGCCGTCTGGCCCCCGGCGGACGGCTGGTGATCAACGCCATCGCCAAGGAACCGGGCGACCGTGATCTGCTCGCCGGACTGGATTATTCTTCACAGCTCTGGAAAGAGAAGGAGATCAAATCGGTCGCCAACGTGACGCGCGCCGACCTCCGGGGCATGCTGGCAGCGGCGGCGAAATTCGAACTGACACCCGAGGTCACGCCCCTGCCGCTGCACCGGGCCAACGAGGCGCTGAAGCGTCTTCGTTTCGGCGGTTTTCGCGGCGCCTTTGTGCTGACACCATGAACGAAATGCCGAAACAACCGTCACGACCATCCGCCGCGCGCCGAACCGGCTGGGCCGCCGTGCTGGTGGCCCTGCTGCTGCCGCTGTCCGCCTGGTCCGTCGAGGACTACAACAACCCGCAGATCGAGCCGCTGTATTTTGCCGAGTCGATCCTGCCGGACCGCCTGGCCAGCCAGTACGCGCCCATTCCGCCGAACCAGACCTGGGCGCGAGTCCGTCACATGGGGGACGTGGGGACGCCGCAGCTCGAGCAGCAGATCGCCAACCGGGTGTTCAGCGACCGCTCGAACAAGACCGGCCTGAGCGTGCCCGTTCTGCCCGTGCTGGGACGGGGGTTTTACCAGCGCGGCTTCGAGGACGATCCCGCCCGGGGCACCAACGTCTACCAGGTGGTTGGCCGGTCCTTCGGCTGGCACGTCAATACCTACCAGTTCAGCCACGAGCTGCCCATCGAGTGCCCACCGGGCTTCGAGGTGTGCGGCGGGGGACCGAACATCGCCTACTCCCGGGCCTTCGACCCGCCCCTCGATCCCTGGCGCACGCCCTCCTCCGAATTCACCCTGCAGGTGTACCTCAAGCTGCCGCAGGTGCACTACGACCCGGAAACGCCGACCGCGGGCCAGGTAAGTTTTCTCTACTACCTCGTGCATCCGGAGACCGGTTACCTGATCGCCGGGCTGATCAACCTCTTCGACACGCGCCCCTTCGAGCAGGTGGGTTTCGAGCGCGTGGGCAGCGACGGCATCACCGCCTTCGTCACCAGCGACCTGCGCGACGCACAGCCCGACGGCACACCCTACCGCTACATGAACCGATCCCCGTTCTCGTCGCCCGGCGCCAACCGCTGGCGCTGGGAGGAGGAGAAGTTCTTCCGGGCCCACGTCAGCGTCGAGCAGCTGCAGGCCATCATCGACGACGCCGGCGCCCCGGGCACCCCCGACGAATACCGGGTGCTGGAAGCCTCGATCCTGATCGAGGTCTTCCCGCGAATCACCGGCAACCTTTCCCTGGGGGGTTCCCTGAGGAATTTCGAGCTGTATCGTTTCCACGACGGGGAGTGAAGATCCGGGTTTGATCTACCCCAACGACAGCTTGTCCCGCAGCAGTGCCAGCAGCGCCGGGTGGTTGGCGCGGTCCATGAGGTTCATGGCCGGCAGGCCGGTGAGGCGTGACACGAGCTGCACCGCGGCGCCCGTGTTGGCGGCCGGGCCGGTGACCAGGTCCGGCACGAGGCGGTCGGCGAAGGCGTGCTGGACGCCGAGGACCGCGTAGGGGTCGGAGGCGCACAGCACGGTCAGGGCCAGCTGGTCGCGCAGCGCGTCGATGACCAGGGAGCCGTTGTAGGGCTCGAGGGGTGACGCGCCGGCTTCGATGACGGCGAACTCGGCGCCCACACCGGCCAGCCGGTTGAGCATGAGGTCGAGGGCTTCGTGGAAAACCGGCTCCGGCACGACGGTGGACGGCAGACCGGCGTCCACGAAGTCGAGAATCGCATCGGCGCCCGCGTCCCGGTAGGTCAGGACATCCCGATAGCGGGCCGCGCCCGTGAGCTTGGCGGCAACCACCCGGTGTCCGAGGTACTTCAGGGCGCGGATGATGACCTGGCCGGACGTGGTCTTGCCGGCGGACATGGACGTGCCGATCAGCAGGATCACCGGCAGGTCGAAGCGGGCCGGCGCAGCCGGCTCGACGAAGTCCCCCATGCCGAGGGGTTTGCCGTCGCGCACGACGTGACCCTGGTACTGCATTTGGACGAGGTCCGGCAACAGCGGCGACAGGGAGGTGCCCTTGCCGAACAGGCCGGCGCTGGTGAGCGCGTCCATGGCGCCGTCCGTGCCGATCTCGGTCCAGTCGCCCACCCCCTCCAGGGTGGCCGCCCGCGTGCCCAGGGCGCCGATCATGAGGTCGCCCCGCACCACGTGGGCCATGCGGCCGGTCTTCGTCTCGCACTGGTAGAGCCGGTTGCGGGAGCCGACCACCTCCCCCACGACGAAGTCCCGCGCCGACCAGTCCGATCGCGGCACGGGCCGCACCTCGAAGGGCCGCTCCCACAGGTCCGAATTGCGCGTCACCGAGCTGAAAAAATAGTGCGGCGTCCGGCCGTTCCGCGTCACGTCACTCATCCCCACCTCCCGCCTTTGGGCGGTCCAGCGGCGGCGCCATCAACAGCAGGGACAGCAGGGCCGCCCGCTCCAGGGTCTGCTCGACCAGCAGATGCTCGTGCGGGGCGTGGGCGCCGTCGCCGACGGCGCCGAGGCCGTCGAGGGTCGCCGTGGTCAGGCTGGTGAAGTTGCCGTCCGAGCCGCCCCCGGCCATGCCCTGTTCCAGTTCCAGGCCCAGCTCCCTGCCCAGCCCCACCGCCAGTTCCCAGAGCCGGCGGTTGGCGGGGGTGCGTTCCATCGCGGGGCGCCCGAAGCCCCCCTCGATCCTGAGCCGGGTGCCCGGGGTCACGGGCTGGAGGCCGTTGATCGCCTGTTCGACCTGTTCCGCGTCCTCGCTCGAGACCACGCGCACGTCCACCACCGCCTCGCTGGCCGGCGCCACGACGTTGGGGCGAAGCCCGCCATCCACGGTGCCCACGTTGACCGTGATCCCCCGTTCCAGGTCGTTGAGCGCGAACAGGAACTGGATCACGTGCGCCAGCTCGAGGATGGCGCTGGCGCCCTTGCCCGGGTCGAGGCCCGCGTGCGCGGCCTCGCCCTCGACGCGGATGGTGAATCGTCCAATGCCCTTCCGGGCGGTTTTCAGCTTGCCCGTGGGACCGAGGGAAGGCTCCAGCACAAACACCCGGTCGGCGGCGCGGGCCAGCCGCCGGATGTGGCGAACGCTTTCCCCGCTGCCGATCTCTTCATCGGAGTTGAAAAACAGCACCGGCGTCAGCGCCGGATCGACCTTGAAATCACGCAGCAGGCCCAGGGCCAGGGTGGCCTGCACGATACCGGCCTTCATGTCATAGACGCCCGGGCCGCGCACCGTGTTGTCATCGACGGAGAACGGCATGTCCGCCAGCGTGCCCAGGGGCCAGACCGTGTCGTAGTGGCCCAGCATCACCTGGTATGCCTGGCCGCGTTTTCGCCTCGCGGGCACGGCGAAGAGCATACCGCCCGTGGTGCGCCCGGGGATTCGCCGGACGCGGTAGTCGAGGGACTCGAGGTGCCGGGCGATGAGCTCCCGGACTTCGACCTGGGCATCGGGCACGTCCGACGGCGATTCGGCCACCGTGAGTTCGCGCAGGATGTCCAGCAGATCCTGGCGGTGTTCCCGCAGGTGATCGAGCACCTCCGGGGCCGAGGGGCGGCCGTTGACGCGCCGCACCGGGCCGCCAGTCATTTCTTCATCCCCGCGGGAAAGGGGAACGCCTGCGTCTCGCGCAGGACCGCGAACCGCCCGGGGTGCAGGTAGGCGAGCAGGGGGTTCCGGTAGAGCAGCTGCGCATCGTCGCCATCGGCCAGCCGCTCGGCCCGGGCATCGAGCACCGCGCGCACCACCTCGCCGGTGACCAGGCTGTTCACGCCGAAGTCGTCGTAGATGCGATGAAGTCGGCACTCGAGCTGCAGGTAGGCCCCCTCGACCAGCACACCATCCACGGCCTTGGCGGGCGTGACGGGCAATGCGCCCAGGGACGGTTTCTCGCCGGCCTCGAAGCGCGGCGCGGCCGCGAGACTGGTCTGCAGGATCTGATCGGGCCAGGGGAAACTGACGGTGAAGGCGCCGGTTCTGCGGGCGTTGTGATAGGTGCCGTGCCGGGGGGTGCAGACGAAGCCGTAGTAGTTTTCCCAGCCCATGGGCAGGGCCATGTGCTTCGGCGCGAGGTCGTGGCCACCATCCGCCTCGAGGGTGCCCACCAGGACGAGCGGCGCCACCCAGTAAAACTGCTCCCAGATCGGCTGCCCGGGATCGAGCTCCACCGGTTGGACGACGGACTGGTCTGCCTGATGCATGCCTGCTCCCGACGCGCGTTGGAATGACGCACGATCACCGTAGCAGCCGCCACCGGGTCGGGAGTTGATCTGCGGCAAGTGAACGTCAGCGCCACCCCTCAACCCGGTACGCGAGGCAGATTCGTCGGCTATCCTGCGGAAAGCAGTTACCCCATCAAGGAAAACGCATGCGTTATCTCATCACCGCTGTTTGCTGTTCGCTCGTTCTGTGGTCATCCCTGTCCCTCGCCCAGACCCGGGAGGAAGGCCCCTGGTGGCCGCATCCGATCTGGGGGGCCGAGGACCAGGCGGGCGCCTCCAACTGGATCACGCCGGAAAAGGTGCTGCAAGCGGTGCAGCTGGTCCGGGAAGGCCGAATCTACGAACTGGGGCAGGTGTACGACCGAAACATGCCGATCTTCGGCGAACGGACCTACAGCCTGGTGATCCCCGGCGGGCCGACCTACAACGAGCCCTTCGGCAAGAACGCCCTGATCGGCAATGACGAGTTCATCGTCGGCGAGCTTGGCCAGGTCGGCACCCAGTTCGACGGTCTGACCCATATCGGCACGCGCCTGACCATGGGCGACGGCACCGTCCGGGACGTTTACTACAACGGTTTTACCGGCGAGGAAATCCTCGGCGCCCAGGGCATGCGCGAGCTCGGCATCGAGAAAATCAGGCCCATCGTCACCCGCGGCATCCTGCTCGACATTGCGGGCTACAAGGACGTGGAACGCCTTCCCAACGGTTACGAAGTGACGGTCGAGGACGTGCGCGGGGCGCTTCGACGGCAAAACATCGACGAAGAGTCCATCCGGCCCGGCGACGCCTTCCTGTTCCGCTATGGCTGGTCCAGTCTGTGGGACGACCCGGAGCGGTACAACGATTCCCCCGCCGGCGTCGGCCTGGCCGTGGCACGCTGGGTCATCGACCGAAAGGCCACCATGATCGGGTCCGACTCCTGGACCAGCGAGGTGGTGCCGAACCCTGATCCCGGGCTCGTGTTCCCGGTGCACCAGGAGCTGCTGACGAAAAACGGCATCTTCAACATCGAAAACCTGGATCTGGACGAGCTGGCCAGCGAGGGGGTCTACGAGTTTCTCTTCGTGTTCGCACCGGTCCCGTTCCGCGGCGCCACGGGCTCACCCGGGCGCCCCATTGCCATCCGCTAGGCGGGCAACGCGGAAACCCCCGGGAGAGCCCGGGGGCCGGAAGTCGCCTCCGCTTTGCCGGCCGGGGCCTCAGCGCGGCCCCTGCAGGCGGATGGTCACCTCATCGACCTCGCCGAAGTCCGCATAGTCCCAGGCGAGTTCGAACCACCCCCCTTCCTCGAGGCTGCCCTCGGCGCGCAGGGAGATGCCGGGCGCGTCGGCCCCGCCGTTCGGATAGAGCCGTTCTTCGAACCACCGGGCGTGCCCCCGTTTCAGCGACGACATGTCCTCGAGCTCGCCCATGGTCAGCACGCCGTCATGGATCGCCCGGATCAACTGCTCCCAGCGCACGAACCAGACCGGCAGCGCGGGTACGGCGTTGCGCGACAGGACATACTGGGGCGCGAGATCCTCTGCCGGGCCATTGCGCCAGATTTCGTGTCCCTCGATCAGCAGGGGGCAGGCGAAAGCACCCAGCCCACCGGGTCCTGGCAAATCGAAGAAATCGCCCAGATTGAATTCCGGCGGGACGCAGGCAGGATCGCGGTAGAACACGACCGCTGCCCACTGCCTGTCATTGGGAAGGTCAAAATTGGGCAGCAGCAGCTCGAACCGGGCGTACGCCGGGACGCCGGGAGATTCGACGGGAAAGTCGAACTGCGTGCTAGGCTGTCCGGGCAGAGGTTGAGCCAGGGCGGGCAAGGAAGCAACCAGGAGCGGAAGCAAGGCCAGCGCCTTCAGGGGGCGCCGCATGAAACCAAGGGGTCCAGGTCGATCAGTCATGATGAAATCCTCCAGTGTCGTTCAGAAAAGCCCGGTAACGATCACGACCGTTTTGTCGGGCACAGTCAGAGCATGAGCTTGCCGCGACGCCGATTCTTCAGAGAAACTTCAGCGATTGTTCAACGGCGGCCCGTGACATGAGCGGCGATTCCGTTTTTCGCTTCGGGCCGTTTACCCTCGATCGGCGCCGGCGCCGGCTGTGCAAGGGCGAAACCCCCATCCGCCTCAAACCCAAGGAATGGGAACTGCTCTGCTGCCTCGTGGATCAGCGCGACCGGGTCCTTTCGAAGGACGAACTGCTGGACCAGCTTTGGCCCCGGCAGACCGTCACGGAGGCCAATCTCTCCCAAACCGTGTACGCGGTGCGAAAGGCCCTCGGCGAGTCGGCCCGGCAAGCCCGGTGGATCGAAACCGTCCCGCGTCTCGGGTATCGTTTCGTGGCGTCCGCACCGGCCGGAGGACGGGGGACCCCGTCACCCGAAAGCTCCACCGGCGCGGTTCCCGCGTCCGCACGGGCCGCCTACGAACGGGGTCGCTATTGCTGGCGGCGTTTCACCACGTCGAGCCTCAAGCAGGCCCTGGCGTTCTTCGACGAAGCCCTCGAGGCAGCCCCCCGTTTCGCGGAGGCCCATGCCTGGCGTTCCGCCACCTGGTCCGCCCTGGGGAACATCGGCGCCCTCTCGCCCCGCGAGTCCGCGGAGCACGCGAGACGGGCCGCGGACCAGGCCATCACCATCGATGATTCCCTGGCCACGGGCTACGAAATGCGCGGTGTCGTGGAACTGTACTTCGACTGGAACTTCGAGGCCGCGAGACGCAGTTTCGACAAGGCCATCGAACGCGATGCCGGGTCCGCCAACGCCCATCACCTCCGAGCCAACGCCCTGGCCTTCTGCGAAGAATTCGAAGCCGCTCACGCGGATATCGAACAGGCCCAGGCGCTCGATCCGACTTCCCTGATCACCCGAACCGATGCCGGTTTGTTTCACTACCTCGAGCGTGACTTCGAGGCGGCGCAAACCTGCCTCGAGGCCGTACTGCGGCAGGACCCGACCTTCGCCCACGCGCGCGTGAAACTGGCGCACGTCCTGGCCACGAGAAACCAACCCGCCGACGCCCTTCGGCAGTGCGAATTGGCGGCCGAGGACCTGCGGGATGGCGTCACCGGAACCCATGCCTGCATGTTGGGCCTGGCCGGTCGACCCGACGAAGCGAGAGCCATGCTTTCGGAGCTCATCGACGATGTCTCGCTCCGTTCGGCGGATCCCTACGGCATGGCGCTGGCCTACCTCGGTCTGGGAGAGGAGGACAACGCCCTCGACGCCCTGGCGCTTGCCCTGGAATACCGGAGCAGAAACCTCGTAACGCTCCGGTCGGACCCGACCTGGGATGCCTTGCGCTCGCGGGGTTCTTTCAAGGAGCTGCTGGCTTCGGTGGCCTATCGCTAGGCCGCCGGCGCGGGTCCGGAATGCCGGTCGCCATAAAAAAGCCCCTGAGCGAATCAGGGGCTTTTCGTATTCCGCCTCCGGAAGTTTTTCCGAACCGGAAGGTTGTTTGGTGCCGAGGAGAGGACTTGAACCTCCACGAGCTAATGCTCACTAGCACCTGAAGCTAGCGCGTCTACCAATTCCGCCACCTCGGCAAAGGGCTGCGGCAAGGGGAAAACCGCAGCCCAAGGGGTGTTCGGGGCAAGGGGAACCGCCGAACCGGCCGCACGATACAGAGAACCCGGTGGGAAGTCAACCGAATTTCACAAGGCCCCTACTCGCTGTTCAGGGCCTCGCACACGGCCACGTTGTCCTTGACCACGCGCTCGAGGTCGATCGTGCCCTGCTGCGGGATCGCCGGCAGGTCGTAGGTCAGCCGGATCGCGTCGCAACCCAGCACCTCGAGGGTATAGCTGCCATAGTCGAGGACATTGTCCACCGGCGGTTGGGACGAATCGAAAACGCCGCCCCGGGTCAGGGTGACGGACAGGGTCGCCGTAGCCCCGTTGTAGGGCCCCTGCGCCGTCAGCCACCGGTGCCCCGGTTCACCGAGGATCGCTGTCACGCTTTCCGGTGGACGCTCCGTGTCGAAGGTGAAGTTGGCCACGAACAGGCTGCCCTGGTCCGGAAAAACATTGATGAAAAAGCCCTGCCCCGCCGTGTTCGGATCGAACCAGGCGTCGTTGTAGCCGGCGTTGAAGCGGAAGCCCTCCGCCTCGGTTCGGAACACCAGGATCTGGTTGTTGTCCGTGTTGGCCACGGCCACGGTCCCGTTCGGATGCACGGCAACGTCGTGTGGCGCGCTGAAGGTATATTCATTGCCGGAACCGAAGACCGTGCAGTCGCCGTCGTAGCTGCAGGCCTGGATGCGGTTGTTGCCCGTGTCGGCCACCCAGATGCGGCCCAGCGTATCCACTTCGACGCCAACAGGGGCGTTGAACTGCCCCGCGCCGCTGCCCTGCCCGCCAAACACGGTGCAATTGGCGTCCGTATCACACACCTGGACCCGGTGATTGCCCGTATCGGCGATGATCACCCGGCCGTCGGCATCCACGTCGAGGCCGCGGGCGCCATCGATCTGCCCGGGCGCGGAGCCGCGGCGCATGAAGGTTTTCTGAACGCGCAGGTCCTCCGCGGCGAGAATCTGGATCCGGTTGTTGCCCGTATCGAGACCATACACCCGGCCCTCGGCATCCTCGGCCACGTCGTTCGGAAAGGCCCAGAATCCCAGGCCTGAAGAAGGTTCGTTGTTTTCACTGCCCGAGGTGCCGACGAAGCGGCAGTTGTTGCTGAGATCGCACCGCTGGATCCAGTGATTGTCTTCGTCGGCGATGAGCAGGCGCCCGTCCGCCGTGGCCTCGACGCCGTGGGGACGGTCGAAGGATCCCTGGCTGTTACGGCGTCCGAAGCCGCCGTCACCACCGAACCACGTGCAGTTGCCACCGCTGGTGTCGCAGAACTGAACTTTCAGATTGCTGTAGTCGGCAATGGCGATGCGGGATCCGGACAGGAACGTCACGCCCGTCGGCTCGGCAAAACCCTCCGGCGGGTTCTGGTTCGGCGGAAACGAGGGCGTGTAGAACCCGAACTGTCCGAAGGCGTTCTGGAATTCCAGGGTGGGCGCTTCTTGCGCCCGGGCGTGAGAACCCGCCGTGGCCAGCGCAGCCACCAGCAACAACGAAGCACCGACTTTCACTGGGCTCATGCAGAGGTTCCCGATCAGCCGCACACCGGCCAGCCACGCATCTTAGCGTACTGCCGCGGTATCGAAAACGGCGACCGGCTGAATCCCCGATCAGACCCGGTCAATCCAGGGGATGGCGGATGATGATGTTCTCGTTCCGGTCCGGACCCGTGGACACCATGTGAACCGGCGCGCCGGTGAGTTCTTCCATGGCCGTGAGGTAGGCGCGGGCATTGGCCGGCAGGTCTTCCATGCGTGTCGCGCCGCGGGAGCTCTCGGACCAGCCCGGAAAGGATTCGTACACGGGCTCCAGGGCGCCCCAGTCGTCCGGGTTCGTCGGCGGGGTATCGATGGCCTCGCCATGGAGCCGATAGCTCGTGCAGACCTTGATCTCTTCCATGCCGTCCAGCACGTCGAGCTTGGTCACGCAGAAACCCGTGAGGCCGTTGAGCTGCACGGACCGCCGCAGGGTCACCGCGTCGAGCCAGCCACAGCGGCGGGGGCGGCCGGTGGTGGCGCCGAATTCGGCGCCGCGCTCGGCGATGCCGGCGCCCACGTCGTCGAAGAGCTCCGTCGGGAAGGGCCCTGCCCCGACCCGGGTGGTGTAGGCCTTGGTAATGCCCAGCACGTAGTCGATGGCGTCGGGCCCGACGCCGGCGCCGGTGCAGACCCCACCCACGGTGGTGTTGCTCGATGTCACGTAGGGATAGGTGCCGTGGTCGATGTCGAGGAGCGCCCCTTGCGCGCCCTCGAAAAGAATGCGCTTGCCGTCGGCACGCAGCTGGTGGAGTTCGCCGGAGACGTCCCCCACCATGTGCCCGATGGCATCCGCCAGGGACAGGGTGGCGTCGAGAATCTGGTCGTAATCCAGGGCTTTTTCGCCATAGCGTCGTTCGAGATCGAAGCTGTGATAAGCCACGGTGGCTTCGAGCTTGGCGGCCAGGGCTTCCGGGTTGAGCAGGTCGGCCACGCGCACGCCGCGGCGGGACGCCTTGTCTTCGTAAGCCGGGCCGATGCCCCGCGAGGTGGTACCGATGGCCTTGTGGCCCAGCGCCGCTTCCCGGGCCCGGTCGAGCTGGGCGTGGTACGGCATGATCACGGGACAGGCCGGGGAAATCACCATGCGGGACTCGACGTCCACGCCGCGGGACTGGAGCGTGTCGATCTCCGCCTTGAACGCTTCCGGCGACAGCACCACGCCGTTGCCGATGTAACAGCGCACGCCCGGGTGCATGATGCCCGCGGGGATCAGGTGCAGCACGGTCTTGTCCCCGTCGATGACCAGCGTGTGCCCGGCGTTGTGGCCGCCCTGGAATCGCACCACGGCGTCCATGTCCTGGCACAGCAGGTCCACGATCTTGCCTTTGCCCTCGTCACCCCACTGGGTACCGAGCACCACGACCGAATGGCTCATGGAAAACTTCCCTCTCGAATCTTATTGCTATAGCAGCAGCTGAAGCAGCACGGCGCCGCTCAGCAGGCAGATGATGCCGATCAAACGAACGCCGCGCGGACCGAGCCGCGCGGCGTCTTGCATGGCTTTGAACCAGCTGCGCGGCGAAATGGCCGGCAGCAGGCCCTCGAGGATCAGCAGCAGCGCGAAGGCGGTCGCCAGGTCGTGCCAGAGCGAATTCATGCGCTAGCGCCGTGCCGGTGAAACCGGCGCCCCTCAGCGGTTGCCGTCGGTGCCGCTACCGCCGAAGTAGTCGAAGAACTCGGAGCTCGGATCGACCACCATCACATCGCGGCCCTCGAAGGCGTTACGGTACGCCTGGAGGCTGCGCGAAAAGGCGTAGAACTCCTCGTCCATGCCATAGGCGTCGGCGTAGATGCCGATGGACTGGGCGTCGCCCTCACCACGCAGCCGCTGGCCGTCACGTTCGCCCTCGGCGAGAATCACCTGGGCCTCGCGGTCGGCGCTGGATCGGATGCGCTCCGCTTCCTCCCGGCCCTCGAAGCGCAGGCGCGTGGCCTCCTTCTGGCGGTCGGCGGACATGCGCTGGAACACGGAGGTCCGCACGTCGTCCGGAAGCTCGATGGACTTGATTCGCACGTCCACCACGTCGATGCCGAATTCCTGGGCGGCTGCGTTGGCGGCGGAGGCGATGTCCTGCATGGTGCTGACGCGCTCTTCGCTCACCACCTCGACCAGCGTGCGACTGGCGATCTGGCTGCGCAGCCTGTCTTCGATAATGTCGTTCAGGCGGTTCAGGGCGATGGCTTCGTTGCCCTGGGTCGCGGTGTAGAAACGCGACACGTCGGTAATGCGCCACTTCACGAACGAATCCACCTCGAGGAACTTCTGTTCCGAGGTGATCATCGGCTGCGGCTGGGTATCCAGGGTCAGAACCCGGTTGTCGAACTTCCGGATGTTGTTGACGAAGGGCACCTTGAAGTGCAACCCGGGCTCGTAGTCGGTCTTGACGATCCGGCCGAGCTGAAAGCGCAGCGCGTGCTCGGTTTCGTGCACGGTGAACACACTCGCCAGGCCCAGGCCGCCCAGCACCACGATCAGGATCAGAATCAGAGGGCTTTTCATTATCGGCTCTCCCGGTTGGCCGTACGCGGCGTGCGCCCGGCGCGGTCACTTTGCTGGGGGGGACGCTGGTCATCCGGCGTCAGGAGCGGCGGCATGGTCGTGCCCGGCGTGCCCCCGGTCGTGCCTTCCAGCGGCAGATACAGCACGTTGCCGCTCGAATCCACGTCCAGCAGAACCTTCTTGGAATCGGTCAGCACCCCTTCCATGGCCTGCAGGTACATCCGCTTGCGCGTGATCTCCGGGGCCTGGCGGTACTCCTCGACCTGGAGGCGGAAGCGATCGGCCTCACCTTCGGCCAGGGCGATGGTGGAGTCACGGTAACCCTGCGCCTCCTCGAGGATGCGTGCGGCGCGACCGCGAGCATCCGGCACCACCGAGTTCGCGTGGATCCGGGCCTCCTCGATGAAGCGCTCGCGGTCCTCCCGCGCGCGGATCACGTCAGAATAAGCCTCACGAACCTGCGCGGGCACGTTCACCTCGGTGAGGTTGAATTCCGTGACGCGAAGACCGGCCTCGTAGTTATCGAGAATTTCCTGGAGCACCCGCTGGGTTTCGACACGCACCAGGTCTCGGGTCGTGCCCTCGAGGATCGCGTCGAGGCGGTTCGTTCCCACGGATTCGCGCAGCGCGCTCTCCGCCGCCTGCAGCAGGGTCAGTTCGGGGTCGCGGACTTCGAACAGGAATTTCTGCGCGTCGGTGATGACGTACTGCACCCGGTAGTCGAATTCGACCAGGTTCTCATCCTCCGTGAGCATCTGGCCACGATCCTCGGCGCTGCGAACGTTGCTGATGTTCACCTTGATCACCGACTCGATCGGACGCGGCAGCGCCAGGTTGAAGCCGGGATCCATGGTGCGGGTGTACTCACCGAAGCGGAGCACGACGCCGCGCTCGGCTTCGTCCACGATGTGGATGGAGTCCCACACGGCCCACAGCACCACCAGCACCAGCGCGAGGGAAAAAATACCGCCCCCGCCGGAGCCCGAGCTGGTGCCGGACTTGCCGCCACCACCTCCGCCAAAGAGGTTACGAACCTTGTTCTGGACGTTCTGGAAGACCTCGTCCAGTTCCGGGGGCTGGTCGCCCTGCTTCCAGGGGTCCTTGTCGCCCTTGCCGGGTTCTTTCCAGGGCATAAATCATCTCCTGAGTTCTGTCGATGTACGGTGCTTCGCACCGCCTGAGCCAACCTTGGGCTGGGTCGGCTGCCTTTCAAGCGCAGCCAAGCGTTCAATTATCCAAGTCTGCCCGGTCCGATGCCAGCCATTCGTGAAGGACGCGTGGTCATGACGCGTGGTCAGGGAGCCGGGTTGGGGGATCAGTTGCCTGCCGGTTCGAGCAGCTGCTCGCGAATCAGCTCGCCGTCATGACCGCCACCGCGGGCGAGCCGCTCGGCCTGATCCACGGGCAGGTCCACGTGCAGGGACCAGCAGCCGTCGTCGGCGATGCGCTCCTCATCGACCGCGCCGAGCTCGAAGAGTTGCGCCCGGAGGCGCGCGTCCGTGCCCTCGAGGCGAATCCAGCGCCGGATGCGGCCGCCGAACAGGCGGCTTTCCACGGCGGCGAGCAGGTCCTCGAGACCGGCGCCCGTCAGGGCGGACACGAAGGCGCGGGTCGGTCCGGTGAGGACTTCCCCGTCATCGTCCTCCGCGGCTTCCGCCGAGGGTTCACCGCCCCGCACGCCTGCCTCGAGATCCGTCAGGTCGATCTTGTTGTAGACCCGGATCACCGGGATGGCCTCGGCGCCGATGGAGGCGATCACCTCGTCGACCTCCTCCCGCCGCTCGGCATGGAAGGGATCCGAAGCGTCGATGACGTGGAGCAGGAGATCCGCTTCCCGGGCCTCCATGAGCGTGGCGCGAAACGCCGCGATCAATTCGTGGGGCAGTTCGCTCACGAACCCCACCGTGTCGGCCAGGAGTATCTCACCCTGCACGCCCTCGAGGCGGCGGACCGTGGGATCCAGGGTGGCGAACTGCATGTCCTGGGTACCGACCTCGGCCTCGGTCAGCGCATTGAAGAGGGTCGATTTGCCGGCGTTGGTGTAACCGACCAGGGCCACCGTGGGCGTCTGGCCCCGGCGACGACGGCGCCGGCCCTGGTCCCGCTGGCGGTTGACCCGGGCGAGCCGGCTGTTGAGATTCCGGATGCGCTGGCCGATGAGGCGGCGGTCCGTCTCGAGCTGCGTTTCACCCGGGCCGCGCAGGCCGATGCCGCCTTTCTGACGCTCCAGGTGGGTCCAGCCCCGCACCAGGCGGGTGGACAGGTGACGCAGCTGGGCGAGTTCGACCTGGAGCTTGCCCTCGTGCGAGCGGGCCCGCTGGGCGAAGATGTCGAGGATCAGCGTCGTTCGATCCAGGACCTGGACCTTGCAGCGCTTTTCGATGTTGCGTTCCTGCACCGGGGACAGGGGCCGGCTGACGAGCACCACGTTGGCGTCCTTGTCATGGACGGCCTCCACGAGCTCCTGGACCTTGCCGCTGCCCACGAAGTACGTGGCGTCCGGACGGTCACGCGGGGCCGTGATGACCGCCACGGCCTCACAGCCCGCGGAGCGGGTCAGTTCGAGAAACTCGTCCAGGGCTTCCGGACCGGTGCCCGGAAAGACAGGATGGAGAATGACGGCGCGGTCTCCGCGCTTGGCGCGATCGATCAAATAAACAACCTGGCCGTCTTACCGGCCTTTAGTCGCCATCCTCGTCGAAGACACGCACGTTGCGGGCCGGAACGACAGTACTGATGGCGTGCTTGTAAATCATCTGGCTCACGGAGTTCTTGAGCAGGACCACGAACTGGTCGAAAGACTCGATCTGTCCCTGCAGTTTGATTCCGTTGACCAGATAGACAGAAACGGGAACCCGCTCACGCCGAAGGGCATTGAGAAACGGTTCCTGCAGTGATTGACCCTTCGTCATGGTCATTCCTCCGTTGACTGTTATTGTCGTGCTTTACTGTGTCGAATTGGGAACGACCCGAAGCGGATTCAAGGAACGGATTCCAGGAACCGGCTCACGACGTCGGCGACCCCACGCTCCGCTTCTCCGGCGTGCCAACCGGCTGCGGCTTTCGCCGTTGGATCATACCACAGGGCCGTGTCGTCTCCGCGTAAACCGGTGAGCTGGCGCTTGGCCAGTTGCCGGGTCGCCGCAAGGGCCCGTTCGCGGAATGTTCCGAAGTCGATTTCCCCCCGGAGCCAGGGCCATGCCTGGCGATAGCCCACGGCCCGGAATGCCGGCAGCGCGGCGTCGAAATCCGACCGGGCCATGAGCGCGCGGGCCTCGTCCTCGAACCCGTCTTCGATCATGGCGTCGAATCGCCGGGCGATGCGTTCATGCAGCACCGAACGGTCCCGCGGCGACACGATGATCTTGAGGGTGTCGAGGTCCGGCGCTTCCGGGTTGCCGGCCTCCTGAAGTTCTGACAGGGGCCGGCCCGTCAGGGCATGGACCTCCAGGGCCCGCTGGATGCGCTGCGGGTCGGTCGGCTCGATGCGCCGCGCTGCCGCGGGATCGATCTCCGCAAGTTCCCGGTGGAGCGCCGGCCAGCCTTCCCGCTCACCGCGCTCCGCCAGCGCCGACCGGATGCTTTCGTCCGCGGCGGGCAAGGGGGCGAGCCCCTCGAGCAGAGCCCTGAAATACAGCACCGTCCCGCCCACGAGCAGCGGCGTGCGACCCGCTGCCCAGATGGCTTCCATCTCGCGCCAGGCGTCGTCGCGAAACTCCGCGGCCGAGTAGGGTTCCGTGGGTTCCCGCAGATCGATCAGGCGATGGGGTGCCATCGCAAGGGTTTCGGCGTCGGGCTTGGCGGTGCCGATGTCCATGCCCCGATACACGAGCGCCGAGTCCACGCTGATGATGTCCAGGGGGAATTGCTGCACCAGGTCCACGGCCAGTCCGGTTTTTCCCGCAGCTGTTGGCCCCATGAGGCACAGGACCTGCCGATTCGCTTCAGCGACCACGGAGGAACAGCCGGTCGAGCGCGCCCATGTCCAGCTGCACCCAGGTGGGGCGCCCGTGGTTGCACTGGGCGATGCGTTCCGTGCGTTCCATGTCACGCAGCAGGGCGTTCATCTCCTCGATCGTCAGGCGGCGGTTCGCCCGCACGGAGCCGTGGCAGGCCATGCCCGAGAGCACCTCGTCCATTTCCGATTCCAGGCGCGTGCTGCTGCCCAGGGTGGCAAGGTCGGCGAGCACGTCCATCATCAGGGCCGACACATCCGCGCCCTGCAGCAGGGTCGGCACCTTGCGCACGAGCAGCGCTTCAGGGCCGGCCCGGTCGCACTGGATGCCCACGGCCTCGAGGGCCCCGGCATGCGCCTCGGCGAGATCCGCTTCGCGCTCGGAGACATTCAGCGTCACCGGCACCAGGAGGGTCTGGCTGCGAATGCCCTGCCCCGCCTGGCCCGCCTTGAGTCGCTCGTAGGTGATGCGCTCGTGGGCGGCGTGCATGTCCACGAGCACCAGGCCGCGGGCGTTCTGGGCGAGCACGTACACGCCATGGAGTTGCGCCAGGGCGTAACCGAGGGGCGGGATGTCCCGCTCGTCCGACGGGTCCACGCCCGGGGAAGCCGCGGATGGCCGGGCACCCGCGCCATAGACCGCAAATTGCCGCGCGATCGCTGCCTCGCCGGGCGCGCCATCCCGGTGGAACCCTGTCCACGCGCCGACATCACGAACCTCGCCAGCAACGGCGCTGCCGCCGCTGTCGGGGCGTTCGCCCGGGGCCGCCAGCCCCATCCCTGCCTGCGAGGGTGTGGCGGACCAGGCCTCGCCGGTAGCCTCGGCGCCGAGCCCGGCCCCGGGACGGACCGCGCCTTCCCCCGGCCCCGTATCCGCGAGCACGCGGTGCAGCGTCGAATAGATGAAGTTGTGGACCGAGCGCTGATCCCGGAAGCGGACTTCGTGTTTCTGTGGATGCACGTTGACGTCCACCTGCTCCGGGGGACAGGTAAAGAACAGTACGAAGGCAGGGTGCCGGCCATGAAAAAGGACGTCCCGAAAGGCCTGGCGGATCGCATGGGCGATGGTCCGGTCCTTGACCATGCGACCGTTGACGTAAAAAAACTGCCGGTCCGCCTGGGCGCGGTTATACCGCGGCTCGGCAACCCAACCCGTCAGGGAATACGGTCCGGCGCCGGCGTCGATGACCAGGGCGTGTTCGAGAAACTCCTTGCCGCACAATCCGGCGACCCGGGCTGCGCGCGCCGTGTCATTGTTGGCCGCCGGCAGGGATCGCACCACCCTGCCGTTGTGCTGCAGGCGGAACGCCACGTCGAAACGCCCCAGCGCCACGCGCTTGATCAGTTCGTCGATATGGGAGAATTCGGTGCGGTCCGTGCGCAGAAACTTACGGCGCGCCGGGACGTTATAGAACAGGTCCTCGACATCGAGGCGGGTGCCGGGCTGCCCCGAGGCCGGCCGGGGCTCGGCGACCGACCCATCCCGCACCGTCACCGCCCAGCCGTGGTCTGCGTCCGGGGGCCTCGAATGCAGGGTCATGCGCGACACGGACGCGATGCTCGCCAGCGCTTCACCACGAAAGCCGAGCGATTCGACCGCCTCCAGCTCGTCGAGCGTTGAAATCTTGCTCGTCGCATGGGAGGCCAGGGCCAGCGCGAGTTCGTCCCGGGGAATGCCCGCGCCGTCGTCCTCGATGCGAATCAGGCGCTTGCCACCCTGCTCGAGCGTCACGGTGACCGAGCGCGCCCCCGCATCCAGGGCGTTCTCTACCGCCTCCTTCACCACGGACGCCGGACGCTCTACCACCTCGCCGGCGGCGATCTGGTTCACCAGGTTTTCGGGCAGCTGCCGTATCGGCACGTCGACTCCTCGCGGGAAAAGGGGCAATGATAACAAGCTGCCAATTCGGTGCGTGCGGGCTCGGCGGGTTTCCCCCGCTGCGGGATCGGGGCGGTTCGTCCGGGCTCGGCGGGATTCCCCCGCTGCGGGATCGGGCGGTCGCCCTTCGGGTTCCCTCCTTCGCCTGCGCTTGGTGGGACCGGCTCGCACGGTGTCCATCACGATAGTTGTCTTATCCGGTTGCTCGCCTCTGGCCGCTTTGCGGCCAGTCCCAGTCGCTTCGGTTCAGTCGGCGACCGCCCTGATGGATCCCGCAGCGGGGGAAGCCCGCCGAGCCCTGCATCGAGGCCTCCGGTGCGGGGGAAACCCACCGAGCCCGGCATCGGGGATGCTGGCCTTTGCCTGGGTGCCCACCCCCCGGTGAACCCGGAGGATGAGGGTCCTGGGTCCTGGGCTTTCCGGCCCATCAGGGCCGGCGCCGAGTGAACCGCAGCGACTGGGACGGGCCAAAGGCCCGAGGTGAGCAACTCGATAAACCAACCATCGTGATGGATACCGTGCGAGCCGGTCCCACCAAGCGAAGGAGAGGGCAGGCAATGGAGGCTTTGCGGTTTTCGCGCAGCGAAAGAAGCGAAGCCGGAATGCCGTCGCCCGTGAGGGCACCCGAAGGGCGCCGGACCGGCCGGAAAGCCCAGGACCCAGGACCCGCACCCC
>JAZBOL010000023.1:0-6864 GCA_036351115.1 Lysobacterales bacterium
GGGCCCGGGACCGGCACGCCTGGTTCGTCAGTCACCAGGTGGCCGGCGTGCCCTTCCAGCACCAGGTGCAGGGGTTCCTCGAGTTTCCCCGGGCCCTGGGCATCGAGGTAGCGGAGCCGGTCTGGGACCTGCCCGTCGGCGAAGAAGACCGCGCCTGGGCGGCGGCCCACCTGCCCGACGCCGGACCGATCCTTTTGCTGAGCCCCTGCTCCAGCCATCCCTTGCGCAACTGGTCCGTGGAGCGCTATGCCGCCGCCGCCGACTTCGCCGCAGCCCGTCTCGGCATGCACGTGGTGCTCACGGGCGGCCCGAGCGACCTGGAGCGGGACACGGCCGCCGCCATCGAAGCCCGGATGGAGCGCCCGGCGCTGAACCTCGTGGGCAAGGACACGCTCACCCAGTCCCTGGCCATGATGGCGCGCGCGGACGTGCTGCTGACCCCGGATTCGGGGCCGGCGCACATGGCCTCGGCCCTGAACACGCCGGTGGTGGGCCTGCACGCCGCCACCTGGGCCCGGCGCAGCGGTCCCTACCGGTTCCTCGACCTGTGCGTGGACCGCTACCCCGAGGCCGCGCGGCACTATCGCCGGCGCGAGCCCGAAGCGCTGCGCTGGGGCCACCGCATCGAGGAGCCCGGCGTGATGGACCTGGTGTCCGTGGAGGATGTCTGCGACCGCCTGGCGGCGGCGCTGCGGGTCTGAAGCGCTGCAGATCTGAAGCCCGGCAGGGCTACAGGGATCCGGGCCTGGCCGCTGACCGGGCCGTTTCGGCGCTTTCGGCCGGCTCCGGCGAGGAACGCCCCCAGTCAACGGGCACCTGGGCGGCGAGGAAACGGTCCGTGGAGCGTTCCCAGCTGTGGTCGAGGGCGAATTCGATGCAGGCATCGCCGTCCAGGTTGAGCGCCTGGTAAAA
This sequence comes from Lysobacterales bacterium, assembly GCA_036351115.1. GTDB lineage: Bacteria > Pseudomonadota > Gammaproteobacteria > Xanthomonadales > SZUA-36 > Marinihelvus. The sequence goes on from JAZBOL010000023.1 coordinate 913, forward strand.
CGCCCGGGACAGGTCTTCCTCGAGAAACCCCGTCGAACCGTGCTGCACCACGTCCCGCGGGCCCGTGACCGGGAAGGCCGCCACGGGTATACCGCAGGCCATGGCTTCCAGCATCACCAGGCCGAAGGTGTCCGTCCGGCTGGGAAACACGAACACGTCCGCCGCCGAGATCAGGCTGGCCAGTTCCTCGCCGAAGCGCGGTCCCAGGAAATGCGCGTCCGGATAGCGGGCCTTGAGCTTGTCCAGGTCCGGGCCCCCACCGATCAGCACCTTGGACCCCGGCAGGTCCAGGTCCAGGAAGTCCGGCAGGCCCTTCTCCACGGCGATGCGCCCGACATAGAGGCCGATGGGCCTGGGCAGATCGAGGGCGTCTTTGCCCCGGGGGCGGAACAGCCGGGTATCCACGGCGCCGGGCCAGACGCGCAGGTGTTCGAAGCCCCGGTCCTCCAGTTCCTGCTTGATCGTGGGCGTGCGCACCAGGGTGATCTGCGCCGGCGCGTGAAAATCCCGCAGCACGCGGTAGCTCAGGCGGAGCGGGATCGGCGCCCGCATGCGCAGGTACTCCGGAAACCGCGTGTGCGACGACGTGGCGAAGGGCAGCCCGTGCCTCAGGCAGAAGCGCCGCGCCGCCCGTCCAAGAGGGCCTTCCGTGGCGATGTGTATGGCGTCCGGCTGCCGTTGTTCCAGGGTCCGCGCCACCCCCCGGTAGGGCGCCAGGGAAAGGCGGATTTCGTTGTAGCCCGGACAGGGGATGGAGCGGAAGCCATCCGGCGTGATGGGGGTGACGTCGATCCCCCGCGACCGCAGGTGATCGACCGTGTGGGTCAGGGTCGTGACCACGCCGTTGACCTGGGGCTTCCAGGCGTCGGTCACCAGGGCCAGCTTCATGCGGCGAGATCTTCCTGCACGCCGGGGTGGTGCGCCGGGGCCGGGTTCCGCCCGGGTTGGCGGGCGTCCACGCGTTTCACGCAACGGCCCTGTTCACGCCACTCGAGCAATTCCATGGCGCCGTCGGGCCGTTCGACCAGGGCCGTGCAGCTTTCCACCCAGTCGCCGCAATTCATGTACAGCGTGTCGCCCATCTGGCTCATCTCGGCGCGGTGGATGTGGCCGCAGACGACGCCCTCTACGTCCTCTTCCTCGGCCGCCCGAACCACGGCTTCCTCGAAGCTCGAGATGTAGCTGACTGCGTTCTTGACCTTGTGCTTGAGGAAAGCCGCGAGGGACCAGTAGTCCCGCCCGAAGAGCCGCCGCAGGCGGTTGAGGCTCGTGTTCGTCACCAGCAAGCCGCCGTACACCCAGGACCCGAGCCTGGCGAGCCACGGCGAACAGCGCACCACGCTGTCGAACTGGTCGCCGTGCAGCACCAGGAAGCGTTTGCCGTCCTTCGCCTCGTGGATGAGCCGGTCCTGGATCTCAATGCAGCCGAACATCATGCCGTCGAACTGCCGGACCGCCTCGTCGTGGTTGCCGGGTACGAACACCACCCGGGTACCGGCGCGGGCCTTTTCGCAGATCCGGTACAGCACGTCGCCGTGGCTTTTGGGCCAGAAGCGTTTCTTTTTCATGTGCCAGAAATCGATGATGTCGCCGACGAGGTACAGCGTTTCGCATTCGGTGCGGTCGAGGAAGTCGAGGAGGAAGTCGGCGCTGCACCCGTGAAAGCCCAGGTGTACGTCGGAGATAAACACCGTTCGGCAACGAACCTTCGTGTCGATCGGAACCAGGGTGTTCATGGCAGTGCTCCCCTGTGAGTTGGCCGCAGGGTAGGCAGGCGCAATGACACGAACGTGTCGACACGATGACCGTTGTATGACCGCCTTCCTGACAAAAAGCCTCGCCGGGACAGCAAGTTACTGTTTATACGAAAAGAATTTCGTGGTTCTGCCGAGCGACGAAGCGAAGGGCTGTCATCGTCCTGGAGCCAACATTTTTGGTCCCGCGGCGTAGTTCAGGTAGGGTTTGCTGATCTGGAGCAGGGATGGCGCTGGACGATCTCATGGACTGCATCGCTAAAGGGGTAAAGCTGGCTTTTTTCGCGCTGATGCTGGGGGTGCTGGCGGTCGGGCTGGCGCGTCCATGGTTAGCGGTTGAGCCTGATCGCCCGGAAGAAGCAGCCAGCGTCGGCACCGCGGATCGTATCGAGCCCGACCAATCGGTGGTCGAATACTTTCTTTGGAGCGCACCCATCTGGTGTGCCCTTGTGGATCACGTTGATCCGATAGTTCGCCTCATGGCCAGCAAGCAGATTGCTGCCCGCGCTGTCATGCCTGAGGTCTACTCCATCAACCAAAGCGACATACCCCGCTGCGAACGCTATCCGGATCGTGACTCGCTCGAAGCCGTCCGCTTCGAGCTGCTGGATCAGATAAAAGACGACCCAGCTATCTTGGCGCGCATTTACATAACGGACTGTCACCAGCAGCGGAAACCCTCGAAATGCAACTACCCAGAAATGCAGCGGCGCCTGATCGAGCAGGATCCGAACAATGCCTTCGTTCACCTGCTTCCCCTGCTCGAGGAAGTTTCTCCTCAGGACGAGGCCAAACCACTCAGCGATGGGGACATGCATCGGCTCCAACAGGCAGCCAGTGCTTCCCGCTATGAGAGTTATACCAATTTTGGAATGTTTGACCTCTATCGGGCATTCAGCGAGACGACCGAATCCGCCGATCCGCTGATTTTCAGTGAAGAAGCACGACAGGAACTGATCAACGAGCGATATGCGGAATCCACGGTTCAACGCTCCGACCTGGACTGGGCTCTGATCTATGCCACATTCGATCTGTTTGCTGTGCTGGTGGCAGAGCCGATGGGTTACACGGGGCTTCTCAAAATCTGTGAGAGCGATGAGATCCAAAAGCAGCCAACGGCTAAAGCGCACTGCATCCAGATCGCGAATCTTATGACTTCGACCGCGACCTCCGAGATGGATCGCATGATCGGTCGCGCTCTGGCGCGCCGACTGGTAGAACCTTCCAACGCCATCCGGGAAGCTGATGATATGCAGGACAATTGGAGCCGGGTGTCCAGCCACGTGCTGCATGCCTGCCAGTTCCCCAGGGGGCTTCCCGGGGAAGAAGGGCGCTTGCCCGAGCTCATGCCGCTGGACCATTTGGAACAGTATCTCGAGGACTTCCAGGAGTTGGGCGAGCCCGAGGCAGTCATCAGAGCAGCCGACCGGGAATACACACGCTATCCGCGGGCGTTCGCCCTTCCACCGAGACGTTGCGAGGAGATCAACCGCTTGCCGGAATCGGCTCGTCAGGCATTGGCGGCTCAGTGGGATACCGCCATGCGGAATGGCTGGTCGCCGGCAGCCCAGGACCAGCTCGTCCGGTCAGCTGCTCAACAGCTTGAGTTGTTCAGGAGCAATGGCAGTGATTAAAGGTCGTCATGGCGTCGGAACCCTACTCCTGATTCTCGGAGTGATCAGCGCGCCAACCCTGGCAAATCAGGATTTCGAGAATGAGATCACAGATCGCGAGTCGGCGGAGCAGTTTCTGGAAGAACTGGAACCGACCACTCAATGGCTGGGCTCACTCGGACAGCATCTTGCGACTGGTGTCGATGATCCCTGGGTCAACGTATTCGCGACGACGGTCCAACTCCCCGACTTTTCACTGACCGTGGGGCAACGTGATGCGATCTGGAAGGCTGCTCGCAAGGCGGGCTGGGATGATCCGACCGTCCTGTGGCAGCTCTGGGCGGCCAAATGCCCGCCCTATAACGTTATCGAGGGACGAACGACAGAGTCGTCCTGCGGTGACCCGGAAGTCGAAGCGCGCCTTCGCGCGCTTGAGCCGGACAATGCGGCAGCGCTGGTGCTCGGCATCGACAATACCGGCACCGATGCAGACGATCTGCTCTCGCCGGAAAATCGGCGGCTGCTGGACGCCGCGGGCCAACTTCAAACATTCACAACCTGGAGCCTGGCGGGCGCCGATCGGCTGTACCGGGCCATTGCCGAATTCGTCGCATCGAATCCGCCGCCGGACGGTTTCTCCGCCGATCCGTTTGGCGCAACTGCCTTTGAGCTGTTCGTGCTGACACTGGTGAGCGATTCCGGATCCACGATCCTGGGAACCAGCCGGTTTGTTCGGCCCTGCCGGACGGCCTTTCAGCTTGACGAAGCGTCCATCTTGAACGCCTGCCGTTCGATCATCGAGGCCATCAAGGCCACCGCGCGCTCAGAAATCACCCTGGCCCTGGCCACGGAGCTGGGGTTCGGCTTTGACGTCAGCCACGGGGCGGACGGCAAGCCCAGCGGTTGGGCCGAGGAATCGCGGCGGCAGAGTGACCTGCGGTCTTGCCGGTCAACCGCTTTCCTGGAACATGCCTTGGACGCGGTGACCGAAGAGAACCAAGCCGAGCAACTGGCCAACGAGGTCGCCACGCGGGGACCACGACGGGCGTGGCACAATGCGGCTATTCACGATTTCGCCCAACACCCCGAACGCTACACCGTGGATCCGTCGGACTGTGAAGCAGCGTTTCCTGTGCTGCAGCCGGCCCCGCGATGATGATCGAGCCTGCTGACAAGGAGTTTTACATGCGCACCGTGTTACTGAGCCTGATCTGGCTTGCCGGCCTCCCAGCCATCGCCGCCGCGCAACGGGTCGCGGAGATCAAACCGGACGGAGAGATTCCGCGTCCGGAAATCTCCGCCGCTCAGCGCGAGTGGAACGCCTGGGCCGAGCCCCTGTGGTGCCAACTGCTCGACCATCCCATACCCCTCGTCCGGATTCATGCGCATACCCTGATACTGAGCAGTAACACCGGGCCGTCTCCGGTCACCTGTCCAAATCCCTTGCCCAGCACCTCGGACTTTCGCCTCGAGGCCGTGCTGGCGGACCCGGACAATCCGGCGCTGCTGGCGACGGTCTACGGCCTCGAATGCGACCGGCAACGCCCGGCGGACTGGTGCCGGACCTCCGACCTGCGCGAAAAGCTGCTGGCGGCCGATCCGGTCAATGCCTTCCCCCACCTGCTTTACCTGCAGGACCTGGACGCTCGGCGCCCGGATCGTGTCCGGATGTTTTCCGATACGGAGCTCCAGCACCTGCTGAAGGCAGCCTCCGCAAAGCGCGTGGACAGCTACTGGGGCGCCGGATTGCCGGAAGTCTACGAGGCCATCGAATCCATCGTGGCGGACTGGCCGCCGAACGACTGGAGTGCGGACGCTCGGGCGGAATTCGATGACCTCGGTTACGACCTGGACGACCCGAGCGACATAGCCGACTTAGCCTCCATCCCCCTGTTGTTCGCCGCCAACCCGGTCGGCCCCTACGCCGCGCTGCATCTCCACTCCGCCTGCCGGGCAGCTGAAGCCGCCGGTGACGAGATTGCCGTCGACGGCTGCCGGGCCCTGGGCGACCTCGCCGTCGCAACGGGTCGAACCCTTGTCATGCAAAAGCTTGGACTCGGACTACAGAGCACGGGCATACCTGAGCCGCCGGAGTGGCAGCGCCGGTTCGAGGCGGCCGTCATGACCTGCGCCATGCCGAAATTCAGCCTGGGTAATCCCGGCAAAATGCCGGACGGCGAACAGCTGCTGTGGCTGCAGGAGATGGCCGAGCTGGGGGAGGTTGTCGCCGCTCGGAACAAGGCGATCCGCGAGTATGCCATCGATCCGGAAGCCTATTCGCTGGACCCCGCCCGATGCGGAGAACTTGAAACGCTGAGCGAGGCACAGCGTGAACAGATCGGCGAGCGGGTGGCTGAGGGCGGCCTCAACGCGGGCCTGGAACTCGCCGCCCAGATTCTCGAGGCCAGATCCTGACATCGCTTCCTGATACCGGGTCCTGGCTCCCTTAAGCAGCCTCGCGAAACACGGTGTGATGGAGTCCACCTTGATTTCCTCCTGACCCCACCCCAATTACTGACCTATCAGTCAAGTATTTCACCCGGGCAGAGGCCATGGCAGGACGTCCCCGACAATTTGATCGCGAC
>JAZBOL010000024.1:0-23649 GCA_036351115.1 Lysobacterales bacterium
GCCGCGGCATGGGCCGCGGCGCCGGGCGCGTCATGCCGGGTGGTGGCCCGTAGGAGGGCCGCGTGACGGGACGCGTCGTTGGGCGCGTCGCTGGGCGCGTGGCCGGCTGCGTGGAGGGTCTCGTCGCCGGCCGGGTGGTGGGCTGCTGCACTGCCGGGCGGGTCCCTGGCACCGCCGGCGGCGCGGCCGGCCGGGTCGCCGGATTCTGGACCGGCGGCCTGGCGATCGGATTCTCGGGCCGCGGCGGCCGGTAGATCGGCGGTCGATAGCCGGGCGGTCGCCAGTAGGGCGGGCGATACCAGTAATGGCGCCAGTACCAGGGGTTGTAATAGCCGTACCCGTAGTAGATGGAGCCGTAGACACGCACGTTGCTGGATCCGGACGAGGAGCAGCCGGCGATCACGAGCACCAGGGCGACGAGGATGGCGAGCGCCATTTTCGTTCCGGCCCACCGCGTCCAGCGCGCCTTTTTCCCAACCCTCATGGCGAGTCCTCCTCGCCGTACTCCCAGCGAACGGCGCCGATAACCGCGCCGTTCGGATCCACGAACACGCCCAGGTTGCCGTCCAGGACGGCGGCATCCGGTGCGACGATGACGAAACCACCGCTCTCCACCGCCCTGTCCAGCGTGGCTTGCACGTCGGCCACGCGCACGTATGGCACCCACGCCGAGCGGTTGGCCTCTTCGTCCACGGGCACGAGTCCGGCACGGGGCATGCCGCCCGCGTTCAGCAATCGACCTTCGCCGGCTTCGACGATTTCCCGGGAGGTCACCTCGTAGGGCGCCAGCTGCGCGTAGAACGCCGCCATCGCCTCGACATCACGGGCAAACAGATCCACCCAAAAGATGCCGCCGAGGGGCACCTCCGCGTCCACCGGGTCACCGCTGCTCGAGCGCAGCACACCGAAAATGGCTTCGGCCGGATCGCGCAGCAGGGCGTGGCGACCGCGGGCCGGAACGCTGGCGGGCTCGACCTCGACGGAACCGCCCGCTGCCCGCGCCGCGGCGACCGCCTGGTCCACATCTTCCACGGACAGGAGCGCGAGCCAGCTGGCGCCATCCTGCTCGCCACCGGCCGGCTCGGCCTGGAACATGCCGGCGACCGGCTGGCCGCCGTTCAGCGCCAGCACGTATTCCTCCGCGCTGGGACCGGGACTGCGGTAACTCCAGCCGAAAACATCCTGGTAGAACGCCTGGGCTTCTGCGAGGTTCGGCGTCGCCAGGTCGAACCAGACGAACTTGCCCGGAGTGCGTTCGCCGCTGGCCGGATTGGCCAGGGGTGGCAGGGTTGGGGGCTCCTGTGCCGAAATGGCGTTGGAGGCCAGCAGGACCGCAATCGCCACCAGGAGACGCCAGCCGGCACGACGGGTTTCTCTTGATCGGCTTTGCGGCGGAAGATTGAGCGCTTCGGGCATGCTGGATTCTGCTGTAGGCGGATCAGGGCATTCCAGCATAGCGCCTGTGCACGGCAGATTGCACAGATGCTTCCACCTTGCACGGCAATCGTTTTCGGGGAAACTGCCGGGCAGGCCTGTTCAAGCTCCAAGGGTTTCCCCTAGAATCTGAGTTGCCCCGACTGGCGGGTTCCATCCGGTCGGCAGGGGCAATCCCTGAGAGGCGGGTGTAGTTCAATGGTAGAACCTCAGCTTCCCAAGCTGATGACGTGGGTTCGATTCCCATCACCCGCTCCAGACTTCCTCGATCCGAGCTCATGAGCGATACGCTGGGACAGGCATGTACCCGGCTCGCGGCGGGCGACGTGGACGACGCCGAGTCGCTGCTGCGCGACGCGGGCGCCGACCCGGCTTGCATCATTCTGCTGCGGGACCTGCTGGTCGCGGAGGGGCGCAACGAAGAAGCCGCGGACCTTGCGCGGGAACCGGTCGCAGAACACCCGTTCCTGGACCGTACCAACCGCTCCCTGCTCGCCCTGCTGGGCGGTGACGCGGAGTCAGCCCGGCGTGAAGCGGAAGCCGCCCTGGACCAGGACTCCCTGCCGGACCCGCACCGGGCCAGCGCCCTCAACCACCTGGGTCGCGCCCTGTTCAATGCAGGACAGGCGCCCCGGGCGCTCGATGCCTTTGAGCGTGCTGCCCGCCTCGATACCGGCAGCGCCTTTCCCTGGGTCAGCCTCGGCCATGCGCAACGGGGCCTGGGCAACCTGCCTGCAGCCATGGAGGCCTACGGGCGCGCCCTCGACCTGTGCCCCGGGCTGAGCGCCGCGCGCCACGATCTCGGCATCACCCACTACCATGCCGACCGGCCCGTCGACGCCCTGGCGACCTTCGACGTCTTGTTGTCCGCCGCGCCCGACCACACCGGCGCCCTGGCAGACAGCGCCCAGACCCTCATGCTCCTCGGCAGGCTCGAGGAAGCCGAGGGCCGGCTCGAGCGCGCCCTGGAAATCGAGCCGGGGTTCGCCCTTGCCCACCTTTACCTCGGCCAGCTGCACAACGAGCGAACGGATACGGAAAAGGCCCTGATTCACCTGCGGCGGGCCGTTGACCTCGAGCCTGGTGACGTGGAGGCCTGGATCGAACTCACGGGCGTTCTCGAGCAGGCCAATCGCGAGACCGAGGCCATCGAGGCCCTGCGCGGCGGATTCGCTGCGGACCCGCACCATCCCGGCCTGCACCTGGAAGGCGCCAGGCTGGAACGGAGGCGCAACGACCCGGCCGCCGCCGTGCGCCGGCTGCGGGGGATCGATCCCCGCGGGCTGCCGCCCCGCCTGGAACAGCAATACTGGTTTGAGCTGGGCCTGAACCTCGATCGCAACAACCAGCCGGGCGCGGCCGTTCAGGCCTTCGAACGGGGCAATGCGCTTGCGCGGCGCAGCGTCCGCAGCCGGGCCACGGATCCGGACGCCCTGGAACAGCGCTGCCGTCGCCTGGACACCTGGATCGACAGCGGTCTCCCGGGTAGCCGCACCGGGGCCCCGGTGAACGGGCGCGGCGCCCGGCGGTGTTTTCTCGTCGGTTTTCCGAGGTCCGGAACCACCCTCGTGGATACGACCCTGGCCACGAACCCACAGGCGGAGGCGATCGAGGAGGCGCCGACGCTGGACGGCATCATCCGGGAGCTCGAGCGGAGCGACCCGCCCTACCCGGCCACCCTGGCCAGTCTCGATGCGCGACAGGAACAAGCGCTGTTCGAGGCCTATGAAACGCGGGTGGCGGCCCTGCTCGGCCACAACCCCACCGGCTGGGTCATCGACAAGATGCCCCTGCGCTTTCTCCACGCCGGCCTGATCCAGCGACTGCTGCCGGAGGCCCGCCTCGTCTTCGTGGCCCGCCATCCCTGCGACGTGGTGCTCAGCAACTTCATGCAGCAGTACGCGGTGAATGAAACCAACATTCACTTCGATACGCTCGAACACTCGGTCGAGACCTACGTTCGGCTCATGGGGCTGTGGCTCAGGCTGGAGCGGGCCATCGATCTGCCCGTGACCACCGTGCGCTACGAGGACCTCGTGGAGAACATGGCCCAGGCGATCGCGCCAGTGTGCGATGCCCTGGACCTGGATGCAGCGTCATTGAGTTTTGAACGCGAGGCGCGGCTCGCGACCCGGGACCGGGTGCGCACCAGCAGCTACCAGCAGGTCGCCGAGCCCATCTACACGCGAGCGTCCGGTCGCTGGCGTCGTTACGAATCCCACCTCGCGCCCTGGCTGCCGGCGTTGGCGCCGTTCATGGAACGCTATGGCTACGGGCGTGAACGCACCTGAAATGCGTCGCCGCGCACGCCGGAATCTCCGGGATCGCCGGTTCGACGCCGGGCGCATCGTTGCTTATGATGCGGACATGGATGGCCACCGCAGGAACGTTCGGGAAACGACAGCACGCGACGCGACCATGTTCGATCACGAGGCCGCGTAATGGACATCGCCATCGATTGGGACACGGTCGTTTCCAACACGTTGCTGCTCGGCGTCGCCTACCTGCTGGCCCTGCCCATCGCATTCAACCGCGAACAGGCCTCGCGTTCCGCCGGCCTGCGCACCTATCCCATGGTGGCCCTGGGCGCCTGCGGACTGATGCTCATCGGCATCAAGGTGATGGGCGGCAATGACGCGGAGGGGCGGGTCATGCAGGCGGTCATCACCGGCATGGGGTTCATCGGCGGCGGGGCCATCCTCAAAGGCAGCGGTGAGGTGACGGGCCTGGCGACCGCCTCGAGCCTGTGGATTACCGGTGCGATCGGTATCGCGGTGGCGTGGCAGCGCTACGAAATCGCCGTTCTGTTGTCCCTGCTGACCTTCCTCACCCTGACCTTCGTGCCCAGCGCAAAAAAAATGGTCAACGGGGAAGAATCCGGCGACGGCGACGCCTGACCGCAAGGACTCGGCCCGGGTAACCGGACCGCCACGGATCAGTGCACGGCGCCCGAGCCCGGCGCGCCTTCTTCCTCGGACGAACCGGCATAGGCGCGGTGGATGCCGCGCTCGACCGGCACCGGCAAAGACACCTCATCGAAGCGCGCCAGCACGCCGTCCTCGATCGCCAGCCCGAGCTCTCCCAGCGCGGCGCCCAGGGCGCCGGCAGGATCTTCTGCCACCGCGTCGTAATCGATGTCGACGAATTTCAGGGGCAAGGACGCCCGGGCCTGGTCCAGCAACGTCAGCTGGTTGCGGTATGCGCGAGCCATGAGCTCCAGGTTGCGGTAGCCCCCCATCAGCCAGCCCACGGTCATGTCACCGGGATCACGGGCAATCACCAGTACCGTGGCGCCGGGGAACAGGCGAGCCACCGTCGGCAGGGCCTCCACGGTCAGCCACATCACATCCAGCACGCGCCGCTCGCCGGGTTCGATGCCCTGCTCGGCCAGTGCCTGCCAGTAACGGTTCCGACGCAGCTGTGCCTGGGATTCGTCGAGGCTGCCCAGGGCTTCCGCGCCCCGCGGCCGATCGATGTGGGCCCGGCGGCTCGCCTGGGACGCACTGGGATCCATCACCATGTGAAGACCGGAATGCGCTGCGAGCGCGGGCAGAATGCGCTCCTGGCCGGACGCCGGCCATCCGACGACGAAGATCGGCGCCGGTGGCTCGTCGACGGGCAGGTCCGTCGGCCAGGGCCCGGTCACCGCCGGATCGAAGGCGGTGGTGGCATCCACGGAGCTGCCGTCGAAATCCGCATCGATGCCCAGGACCTCCGCGTCCCGATGTGCCAGGGCCGCGAACTGTCCCGCGGCTTCCGGGTAGCGCTCGGCACGATGCAGGGCGGTGGCCAGCAGTGAGCGCGCCTGGAACAGGCGGTGCGTCCCCAGGCCCGGCTGGTTCACCAGCGCCTGCAGCGCGTCGATGGCCTGCGGATCACCGGCATCGAACCACTTGCGGGCCCGGTAGAACAGCACGTCCAGGGCCGGCGGGTCCTCGGCCAGCAGCTCGTCGAGCAGCGCGCCCGCCTGTTCGTCACGGCCATCGGCTTCGAGCGCCTGCACAAGGGCCAGGCGCGCATCGCTGGACGCGTCATCCCGCTGGCAACGCGGCTCGATGGCCGCGATGGCCCCGGCGGGATCACCGCTCAGCCAGCGTGCCCGGCTCAGCAGGATGTCGAGCAATTCATGATCGACCCCGGATGCCGCGAGCTCTTCCAGCAGCTCGAGGGCGGCGTCGTGGGCCCCTCGGGCCATGCGCAGCTCGGCGAGCGGCAACACGGTTTCCGTCGCGGGCTTGTCAGACTCGGCCTGCATGTTGAGCGCCGCACCGAGCAGGGCTTCGGCCTGGCCGGGATTGCCGGCGGCCGTCTCGCAGGCGGCCAGGGCGCCGAACAGCTCCGGGTTGGCTCGGCCCTGCTCCACGGAAGCGCGCAGCGCTTCGAGAGCCCCGGCGATGTCGCCCTGGTCCAGGCGCGCCCGGCCGAGGTACTCGAGCAGATCCGCCGACCGCGGCGCCTTTTGCAGGGCGTTCTCGAAGCACTGGGCCGCGAAAGCCGCATTTCCAGCCGCGAGAAAGGCACGTCCCAGTTGGGCCTGGGCGGTCAACGCCTCCGGCTCCAGCTTGAGCGCTTCCTGCAGGTAGACCATGGCCTCCTCCGGCTCGCCCCGCTCCAGCACCGCGGTGCCTTTGTAGGTCAGGGCCTGGGCGTTTTCGGGTTCGTCGCTGAGCACCTGGTCCGCCGCGTGCTCCGCCGCCTCGAAACGCCCCGCGGAGAGCTCGATGAATGCCAGCGCGTTGCGGGATGGCGCGTGGCCGGGATCGATGTCGAGCGCCTGCTGAAAGGCGCGCCCCGCGTCGTCGAGTTCCCTGCGCGCGATGAAGACCACGCCCAGGGCGTGGAACACGTTGGGGTTGAACGGCTCGAGCCGCTCCGCCTCACGCATCCACGTCAGGGCCTCGTCGAGGTCGCCCTGTTGCTGCCGCACCTGGGCGAGCATGACCGCGGCCTCGGCGTTGTCCGGATTGTTTTCGAGTTCTCCGCGCAGGGCGGCTTCCGCCTCCGGCCATTCGGCGGCCTCGAGGTGTTTGCGGGCTTGATCCATCATGGGCTCTTGTTCTCTGGTCGTTCAGGACGCTCCCACGCCCTGGAGGAAGCGCTCAGCGATGCGGTCCTCCGCCCAGCTGTGCAGCTTCCAGTTTTTCAGGTATCCGCAGTGTCCCCCGTGACGGGTGACCCAGAGCTCCAGCCTGCGATTCTCCGGCAGCAGGGCGAGATCGCTCACGGGGCACACCGGATCGTCCCGGGAGGTCAGAATCACGCTTGGCACGTCGAGCTGTCGCAGTCGCTCGCCAGCGACGGAATAGCCCTGCAGGTAGTCATCCAGGGATCCGAAGTCGTAGTACCGGGTCGCAAAAAACTCCGTGCGCTCACGCAAACCACCGAGGCCATACCACTCGTCATAGTCGTAGCGGTCCGGAAAGTTCTTCTGCTTCGCCCTGACGGACCGGGACCATTTGCGGACGTAGTACGTTTCGTAAAAGGTGGGTCCGGACTCCATCGCCTTCAACACGCTGGACGGATCGATCACCGGGCACACGGCGAAAGCCTGGCGAAGGGCCAGGCCCCGGGCCGGCCCGTGCCGCGCGACGCGGAGGGCGAAGTTGCCGCCGAGGGAATAGCCGGCCACCTGCCAGTCGGTGACGCCCAGCCGGGACTGCATGTCGCCCAGGGCGTGGATCACCTCGTCGAGGCGGCAGGAGTGGAACAGCCCCGGATTGAGGTGGTGAGTGCCGCCATGATCCCGGAAATTGAGCCGGAACACGTCGAAGCCAGCCTCGAACAGCCGGGACCCGGTAGCGAGCATGTAGTTGGAGTTAGCGCTGCCTTCCCAGCCGTGGAGCAGGACCGCCAGGCCCCGGCCACCGCCCGGTTGCGGAGAATACTGCGCCAACAGGCGCGTTCCGTCACCGCCGTCCAGGGTCAGGGATTGTTCCACGGCGAGCAGGGGTTCGGCACGACGGCGCACGACCCCGGCGCGGAGGCTGCTGGAATTCAGGATCGACTGCGTGTGGGGGCTGCGCAGCCCCACCGGCGCAATGAAGTCGCCTGCGGGTGAAGCGTTCACGTCAAGGCCTCTCCGACCCAGGCAGGCGGTTCACCGGCGGGGGAATCATAGGCTTCCCGCACCGCCGTTTCCGCCCGGCTCGCCAGGGCCTTGCGTGGCAGGTCGCCCGGCTCGTAGGGCTCGAGAAAGGCCACCTCGGCCCGGCTGCCGGGACGGCCCATGAAGCGGATGAGATTCATGAGGAAGTTCTCTCCGGGCAGAAACGTGATTTCCGGATCCCGTTTGCCGTCCCGGACATAGCGAATCATTACCGGTTGCACGGTGCAGCCGGAGTCCTGGGCAACCTTGAACATGCGCGCATGGAAGCGCTTGACCTCCGTGCCGCCGAAAATCCCGCCTTCCGGAAAGATGGCGACGCGACCGCCGTCCTCGAGCCGCTGCATGACCTGCGCCAGGGCGCCGTGCTGGGAGTCCTGGCTGCCCCGCTGGTGGTAGATCGTCCCACCGGCGTTCGCGATGGTCCGCATAATGGGCCAGGTGGAAATCTCCGCTTTGGCCACAAAACTCATGGCCGCGACGCTGTGCATGGCCTGGATGTCTGCCCAGGACAGGTGGTTGGCGACCATGAGCGCAGGGCCGTCGATGGGCCGGCCATAGACGGTGGGCTTCAAACCGAACAGCCGGCAGGTCCAGCCTGACCACCAGTTCAGCATGATCAGCGCCAGGCTTCGGTCACCGATCTTTACGGCGTGCCCCAGACGCCCCTGGGCAAGCACGGCAGGGACCAGGCCCAGGGAGGCATGCAGCAGGAAGCCGCTGCCGCGAAGCAGCCAGCGCAGGGGGGTTAGCGCATCGGTCCACATGGTTCCCGGCGTCGTCAACATCGCATGGCGAGGAAGCGGCGCAGCGTATCACAGGCGGGGTCAAGACCATCACAGGGTGACGGCAGTTCCTTTTATGCTTGCAATCAGCGACTTCCATGCCCATGTTATGCGCCATCCGCGCGAGCGTCAGCGCCGCGCCGTTCACCCGCAACCAACGCAGACAGACACCATGGCTTCCCACACCGTCCGAATCGCCGGCAGCGGCAAAACGTTCCAGGCCGATGAGGGTGAAAACCTGCTCGAAGCAGCGCTCCGCCAGGGCGTGATGCTGCCCTACAGCTGCAAGAACGGCACCTGCGGCAGCTGCAAGGGAAAACTGGTGGCAGGCGAAATCGCTTACCCCTTCCATCCCCCGCTGGCCCTCGAGGACGAGGAACAGGCGACCGGCGACGTCCTGCTGTGCCAGGCGGCGGCGCGATCAGACCTGGAACTCGAGGCCCGCGAGATCGAGGCCGTCCGGGACATCCCCGTGTGCAAGCTGCCCGCACGCGTGATCGAGAAGACCCGCCTCGCGGACAACGTCATGAAGCTGGTATTGAAGCTCCCCCGGGCCCAGCGGCTGCAGTTCCTGGCCGGCCAGTACATCGACATTCTGCTGCCGGGCGGAAAGCGCCGCGCGTTTTCCATCGCCAGCGCCCCGACCCGGGAGGACGAGGTGGAACTGCACGTTCGCCATGTCGATGGCGGTGATTTCACGGGCTGGGTGTTCGACGAGATGAAGCTGAAGGACATCCTGCGCCTGGAAGGGCCGCTCGGGACATTCTTCATACGGAACGACGCACCGGAGCGCCCCATGATCATGATGGGCGGAGGCACCGGCTTTGCGCCGCTCAAGTCCATGATCGAGGACCTTCTCGCCCACGGGGACACGCGGCCCATCCACCTGTTCTGGGGCGCCCGCACCGCGCCGGAGCTCTACCACGAATCGCTGATCCAGGCATGGGTGGACGAGCACACGCACATCGAATACACCCCGGCGCTCTCCGAAGAGGACGACGAACGCATCCAGACCGGTTTCGCCGGCTACGTGCACGAGGCCGTCATCGACGCCTACGACACCCTGGCCCACCACGATGTGTACATGAGCGGGCCACCGGCCATGATCGACGCAGCCAGGCACGCCTTCCTCGACCACGGGGTCGAGGAAGATCGCCTGTTCTACGATTCCTTCGAATTCGGTTCGGACGTGCCGGTCAGCATCCTGACCCAGCCCCACTAACCGGTCCGGACCGTTCGAGCGGCGAGCCTAGGGGATCGGATCGGCGCCTTCCCGGCTGCTGTTGCCGCCGTTGACGGGGCCACTCAGCCGCTCGGGGGTGAGGGGCAGGGGCTCCGGGGCGCGACCCTGGGTCATGCGCAGCGCGTTTCGGAAACAGGCCATGGCCAGTTCCAGTTCACCCTGGCGCTCCAGCAGTTGACCGAGCGCGTCGTAGCCGGCGGCCGTCGGCTCCAGTTCAAGGCTCTTGATGAGGTGTGACCGCGCCTTGCCCCACAGGGACTGGCCCGCGCAAAGCCGGCCCAGGGCCAGGTGCAGGGCCGGATCTTCCGGGTGCTTGAGCAGCCACTTCTCACACTGCTTCAGGCGCTGGCCCGCATCGCCGGCGCCCGGATCACCGTAGCGAAGCACCAGGGCCGGGGACCACTGGTCCTTGAGACTGGACCGAAGCACGCTTTCGGCCAGGTCGGCACGCTCCAGCGCTCCCGCCCGTTCGGCGTAGACCTCCACGGTCCGCGCATCGCGTTTCATGGGCTTGGGCAGGGCCTTCCAGGAGAGCTCGAGCTGGGTGGCGTCCTCGGCGCCGGACAGCTGATTCCTCGCGATCTCAATCTGGAGATCAGCGATCTCATCCTCGCTCATCACGTCCGCCTTGCGCAGCTTGGGAAGCAGTTGCTGCAGCTCATCCCACTGGCCGAGCTCGCGATGGCAACGCGCCAGGAGCGTCAAAACCTGGGGATGATGTTTCCGGCGGGCATGCAGGTCCCTGAGCAGCGGCAGCGCCTCGGCGCGCTCGCCGTGATCCATGAGCAGGCGCGCCCGGGTCAACTCGACGACGAAGTTCCGGCGTCGGCTGCCGGCGCCGGCCTGTTCGAGGTAGTACTCGCGTCGCTCCGTGTCATCCTGGCCCGAGGCCGCCTGCGCCGCCGCCAGGTACCGCGCAGTGGTCTCGCCCGGCAGGGCCGCGGATTTGCCGAGCGCTTTCTCGGCCGTCTTCCAGTCACCCTCGGTCAGGGCCAGCAGGCCCTTTTCCAGCTGGGCAAGGCCGCGCTTCTCCGCCACGCGCCGCGCCGTTTCGGCCGGCAGCTTCCACAGGTAAATCAGCAGCTGTACGACGCCCCAGAGCACCAGAAAGCCGCCCAGGAGCACGAGCACGCTGGTTTCGATGGTCAGGCCAAGGAAATGAATCTGCACGAGCCCCGGGTCGTTCCTGAACACCGGCGCGATGGCCGCGGTCAGCAACAGCAGCCCGAGAACACTCAGCAGAATGACGGAGCGCTTCATGGGTCCGGTGAACCGTCATCTTCCGCCGGCTGCTCGGCCGGGGCGGCCGGTTCCGGTTCGGCGATTTCCATGTCTTCGGCAGGTCCGTCCGCATCACCGGGCGAAGCTGACTCACTCCCCGGTGCAGCCCGGGTTTCCGGCATCTCCTGAATCTCCAGAGTCTCCGGGATCTCCGGGATCTCCGGGGTCCCTGGGGTCGCCCGGATCGACTGCAGGCGTGTCCAGGGCTCGGAAATATCTGGCCACGCCACCGCCAGGGTCACCTCGGAAAGGCGTTCGAGACCGGCCTGGAAGCGCCCGACCTCCGCCGCTTCGGCATCGAAGTACTGGGTCACGGTTCCCTGCGCCCGCTGCAGCGCCTGGGTGTAGGCCGCATCGTCGTCCCGCAGCAACGCGAGCCGTGCCGATTCGAGCTGTAGCCAGAGCCCCTGGCGCACTGCGTCCTTGTCCTGGAGACTCACCAGCGCTTCCTCATCGCTGCGCCGCCGAACCGTCACGAGACCACTCAGGGCGGCGGTGAACCGGGCCCAGACGCCCGGGTCCTCGACCGTGTCCGCGTGGCCCTCCGCGTCCCGAACGCTCACTTCGCCGGGGAAGGGCAAGCCGGCCACCTCCGCCTGCAGGCGACCCAGACCTTCGGTGAGGGCGATCCTGTCCGGGGAATCCACGGCCTCGAGGGAAAGTCGCGCGGCCGCGATGGACCGGCGCACGGAGAGGTATACGGGATCATCCAGGGCTTCGAGCTGCTGGTCCGCCAGGCGAAGTGCCTGGTCGGCGGTCCGCACGTCCCCGTACAGGGCCAGTCGCTCGGTCGCCGAACGCAGGAGGTAATCCACCTCCGCGAGGTCCAGCGCCTGGCGGGGTGACTCCCCCCGCATCACGAGCGCACCCACCCGGCCCTCGAGCGCGTCAAGGCGGACGATCAGATCCTCGAGATCGGCCTCCAGCCCCTGGAGACGGGCCCGGTCCGAGCCGGCGATGCTGCGCGCCTGGTCGAGCGCTTCGTCGAGCTGAGCGAGCCCCTGCTCCAGTTCGAGCCGTTCCACGCTGGCCAGGCGCTGGGCCTGTTCCTGCTGGGAGCGGTTGAGCGCCTCCTGGCGGCTCTGCACCTCGGCTAGGGCACGATCGATCTGGGCCCGGGCGTCATCGCCCTGTTGGCCCTGCCACCACTGCCAGCCGTTCCAGCCGGCGACGGCCAGGGCGATCAGCAACGCAAGGGCGGCAAATATCCGAACGCCACGACCGGCTCTTTGGGGTTTCGGGGTTTCCTCGGCGAAGGGATCGAATTCCGGTGCGGTGTCTTCCTTTTCCACGAGGCCAGGCCCTCTGCTGGGGATTAGGACGATGCTAACTGTTTGGGGACGTCATTGCACCGCCGCACCACCCATGGATCCGGGTTCACGCCGGCCCTCACCGGCGTCAACCGTCAGTCCGGATCAGCCTCAAGGCAGCGCCGGGCCGCCGCCAGCAGGGCTGCATTGGTGGCGTTTTCGGCCGTCACCACGGCCTGGAAGCCATGCCGTTCGGCCAGCCTGGCCAGGCGGCCTGATGCAACGAGCGCCGTACCCGCGAGCACCGCCTGCTTTTCGCGATGCCCGAGTCCCTCCAGCAGCTGTTCCATGGCCACACCACTGGTCCAGAGACTGAGGATCTTTCGCGCCGTTCCAAGGCGGCTGGCCTCCGCGGTGTCCGGCACGCGGGGCACACGCCGGTACACCGGCGCCAGGGTCACGGTCCAATTCCGTTCGGCGAAGCCACGCTGCAGGGCTTCGCGCCCCCCCGGCGCCGCCAGGATCAGGGCGCCACCCGGCGCCGGCTGTCGATCGATCGTTGCGAGGAGCGCTTCGCTGTCGTGACTCGTTCCAGGGGCCTGCAGCGCCTCGATGCCCTGCGCCGCCAGCGCCGCTCCCGTGGCGGGTCCGATGGCGGCGGCCCGGGCGCCCTTCGGCAATGCTCCACCGAGCGCCGTCAGGCCGTAGGCCACGGCGCGCGGACTCGTGAAAACGAGAAGGGCGTCACGCGCCTGCTCAAGCAGGTCGGCGGGCGGCGGCAAGGCCTCGAAGTCAAAGGCGGGCAACGACACGACATCGAGCCCAAGCGCCGCCAGACCCTGTACCAGCTCGGTTTGCTGTGGCTCAGGGCGGGTAGCCAGCGCGTGCGTGAACGTCATGAACGTCGGTGCCTGGCCAGCCGGAAGGGGGTGTCCGGACCTCAGTCGTGGGCCAGGGCGGCGATGATCGCCTCGGCGCCCTGCGCTTTCAGCCGTTCGGCGAGTTCCAGGCCGACGGCCACGGGATCGTCACCGGAGGCCTCGGCCCGCAGCACGGTCTTTCCGTCTGGCGTGCCCACCATGCCGGTCAGCGCCAGGGTGCCGTCGTGCTGCGGCTCGGCGTAAACCGCCAGCGGCACCTGGCAACTGCCCTGCAGGGCGGCAAGCACCGTGCGTTCCGCCCGCGCCTGGCGCATGGCCCCCTCGTCCGCGAGGGGCTCGAGCAAGGAAAACATGGCCTCGTCTTTCTCGCGACACTGCAGGCCGATGATCCCCTGGGTACCCGCCGGCAGCCACGTCGGCGGCGTCAGGCGGGCCGTGATGCGTTCCCCCCAGCCCAGCCGTTCCAGGCCGGCAGCCGCCAGGATGATCGCGTCGTATTCACCCGCATCGAGCTTGCCCAGGCGGGTGTCGACGTTGCCGCGGAGCTCGACCACCTCCAGGTCGGGACGCGCCGCCCGGACCTGGCACCCGCGGCGCAGGCTGGAGGTACCCACCCGGGCGCCGGGGGGCAGTTCCTCGAGGGAGGCGCCGGTCGGGCACAACCAGGCATCGAAGGGATTGGCCCGCGGCAGGGCCGCCTGCAGCACGAGGCCGGGCGTGTCTTCCGCGGGCATATCCTTCATGGAGTGCACGGCCAGGTCCGACTCGCCCTGCAGCATGGAGACTTCCAGCTCTTTCAGAAACAGGCCCTTTCCGCCGATTTCAGCCAGGGGTCGGTCCAGGATCCGATCACCCTTGGTGACGATCTTCACCAGCTCGACTTCCAGGCCCGGGTGCGCTGCCTGCAGCAGGTCGCGCACGTGGTTGGCCTGCCAGAGGGCCAGGGCGCTGCGGCGCGTGGCGATGCGGACCCGCTTCATCACTGAGTTTCCTTCCATCACTGCATCTCCCGGATCAGGCGGCGCACCGCGGGCAGTTGCCGCCGGCTGACCACCGGTTGCAGGTCGCAGCCCTCCACGCGGACGTGCATGCCGCCATCGCCGCGTTCCAGGCCGCGGATGCGATCCCGCGCGACGAGCGCATTGCGATGAACGCGGAGAAAGCGTTCCGGGTGAGCCGTTTCGAGTTCGGTAAGCGAATGATTGAGCATGAGATTCTTCTTCTGTCCTGCCAGGTAGGCGGTAGTGTACTTGTCTTCCGCGACCAGGCAGGCCACGTCATTGAGGTCGATGAGTTCGGTGGAGCCGCCCAGCGTCGAGGCCAGGAACGCCTCGGCCGCGTCCCGCCCCAGGAACCGGCGCGCCCGGTCCAGGGCCTGCGCCAGGCGTTCCGCGGTCACCGGCTTGACCAGGTAGTCGATCGCGTCGAATTCGAACGCGTCGAGAGCGTGTTCACCGTAGGCCGTGCAGAAAATCACCACCGGCGACGTCTCGCCCGCCTTGAGCGCGGCGGCCAGGTCAAGCCCGTCCATCCCCGGCATGGAGATGTCGAGCAGGATCGCGTCCGGGGCGAGTTCGCCGATGCGCTGGCGCGCCTCGAGGCCGGAGCCGGCCTCGCCCACCACCTCGCAGCCGGGTTGGTCGCCCAGCAGGCGACGCAGCCGGGAACGGGCGGGCAGTTCGTCGTCAACGATCAGCAGGCGCAGCATAAGGCAGGGTCAGAACGGCGTAGTGGTGGGTATCGTCCTGGTGCGTGACCAGGCTGGCGAGCGAGCTGTAGGCGAGGGCCAGGCGCGAGCGAATGTTGCCGAGGGCCATGCCCTGGCCGGGCTTGCTACCGGCCGGCGCCAGCGGGTTTCGGACCGTGATCACGATGTCGTCCTTTTCGAGGCGGCCCGTGACCGTCACCACGCCGCCTTCCGGTCGCGGCTGAATACCGTGGCCCACGGCGTTCTCCAGGAGGGGTTGCAGCAGCATGGGCAACACCGGCTCCTCGGCCGGCAGGTCTTCGAGGCGCCATTCCACGACCAGTCGTTCGCCCAGGCGGCGCTCCTCCATGGCGAGGTACTTCCGCGCCAGCGCCAGTTCGTCGGCCAGGGGCACGAGGTCGTCATTACCGCGCATGCCGCCGCGAAACAGCGCTGCCAGATCCTCGGTGGCGCGCTCCGCCGCCACCGGGTCGTCGTGGATGAGGCTGGCGATCGTATTCAGGCTGTTGAACAGAAAATGGGGACGGATGCGCGCCTGGAGCGCCTCGACCCGCGCCTCCGATTCAGCCAGCATCTCCGCCTGCCACTGGGCGCGGATATAGAGGTAGCGGAACAGGGCGAGGCTCACGACGGCGGCCGCGAGGGTGCTGCGGAGCACGAAGGCGCCGTGTTCTGCCGGCAGCGGTCCGGCGCCGAGGACGCCACTGACCACGCCGACCAGGTAGCTGAAACCGAGCGCCGCCACCACGACCACGACCCAGGCCAGCAGCCAGGACTGGCGTGTATCCAGGCGACTGAGAACCCCACGGAATGCGCAGACACAGTACGCGCAGAACAGTCCCAGGCCGATGCCGTGAAGCATGAGCCACAGGGCCGACCTCGGCGCCATGGGCCAGTCGCTGCCGAGAAGAATCATCCAGGTGGCCAGCACGGACATGGCGACGACACCGAGCACGGCGCCGGGACGGCAGAAACTCGGGGGGCCACTGCTCCGTTCGATCGTTTCCCAGTCCGAAGCGTCCCGGGACGGCATTCGTGCTGGTCTTGCCCGCGTCACCACGGCTCCGTGAGTCAGCCCAGCCGGGCGGTGATGAACCGGCCGATGTCGACCAGCTCCGCCGGTGAGACCGAGTGCGGCATGGGGTAGCTCCGCCACTCCACCGGGTAGCCCAGCGACTCGAGACGGCGTGCCGAGCGGGCGCCAAAGTCATAAGCGACCACCGGATCCTGTGTGCCGTGCGCGATGAAGGTGGGCAAATCACGGTTGGCCTCGCTGGCCTCCTCGCCCAGGCGATCGGCGAACAGCAGGTAGCTGGACAGGGCAATGAGCCCCGCGAGCCGTTCCGGATAGCGCAGGGCCACGTGCAACGCCATGGCGCCGCCCTGGCTGAATCCGGCAACAATCTGCCGGGACACGGGTACGCCACGCTCGACCTCCCGCGCCATGAGCGCACGGACCGCGCGGGCGCTCGCCTCGACCCCTGCCTCGTCCTGGTCCCGGCCGTCAGTCAGATTCCTGATGTCGTACCAGGCGCGCATGGGCATGCCGCCGTTGAGGGTGACCGGACGCACGGGAGCGTGGGGAAAGACGAAGCGGAGGGAGGCCCCGGCAGGCAGCCCCAGCATGGGCACCACGGGTTCGAAATCATGGCCGTCCGCACCGAGACCGTGCAGCCAGATGACGCTGAAATCCGGGTTGGCGCCCGTGCTCACCTCGACGGTTTGCAGCAGTGCCTCGCCCTCCGTTGGCTGGCCGGCGGCGCCGGCTGAAGTCGATGAATGCATGGCGTATAGTTTACCAGCCCCGGCGAACGACACGGCACGAGCATTCATGAACCGACAGCCTTCACGGGCCCGCCACCAACCCCGGCCCCGCCGTGTTTACGCGCTGTGGTGCCTGCTGCTCGCGCTGCTGGTCACGGCCTGCGGCAACCGGGGCCCGCTCTACCTTCCCGATGCCGAACAGGCCGCCAGCCCTGCACCCGTTGAAACCACGGAGACGTCCGCAGCCTCGGACGTCATGGAAAACGAGGACGACGAGGACGAAAAGCGCCGCGGCGAACCGGGCGGCTGATTCGTGGCCTTGCGCTTTCACAAGATGCACGGCGCCGGCAACGACTTCATGCTGGTCGACCTGAGGCCCGGCGCCCAGGAAGGCGTCCGGGACGTTCCCGGGGCGAGGGAGGCCCGGGACTGGGGCGATCGGCACCGCGGCGTGGGTTTCGACCAGCTGCTGGTGCTCTCCGAACCGACGGAAGACCGCCATGACGCGCGGGTGTCGTTCTGGAACGCCGACGGCAGCTCCGCGGAACAGTGCGGCAACGGCATGCGCGCCATCGGGCTGTATCTCCATCGCAGGGCCGGCGAGCGCGGAAACCGGACGCGTTTTACCGTCGAAGCACCATTGCAAACCCACGACCTGGAGGTCCAGGGCCCGGACAGCGTGAGCGTTGATATGGGCCGTCCGCACTGGGCCGCCAGCGATATCCCGTTGCTGGGTCTTTCTTCCTCGCCAAACCACCGTTACTGCCTCGCGCTCGAGGGCGGCGACATCGAGTTCGGCGCCGTGTCCCTCGGCAACCCCCATGCCGTGATCGAGGTCGAGCGGGCGGAAGACGCCCCGCTCGAAAGCATCGGCGCAGCCCTGCGCAAGCACCCGGCCTTTCCCGACGGCTGCAATGTCGGCTTTGCCCAGGTCCTGGAACCGGACCACATCACCTTGCGCGTGCTGGAGCGCGGCGCGGGCGAGACCCTTGCCTGCGGTTCCGGCGCCTGCGCGGCCGTGGCATGGCTGACACGCATCGGGCGCACGCAGGGCCGGGTGCGCGTCACCCAAGCGGGTGGTACGCTGTGGGTCGAGACCGAGGGAGGCGTCGGACCGGTGACGCTGACCGGACCGGCGACCCACGTTTACGAAGGAACCCTTGCATGACCGATTCCCCGCCGCTCGATGCCGAAGCCGTCGCCCAGTTCCTGATCGATCACCCGGATTTCCTGACCCACTTCCCCAAGGTGCTCGGCGAGCTCCAGTTACCCCACGAAAGCGGCGAAGCGGTCTCCCTGATCGAACGCCAGGTCGAACAGCTGCGAAGCCGCAACGAAAAGCTGACCGGCCAGCTGAACCAGCTCATCAGGGTCGCCGGCGACAACGAGAAACTCATGATTCGCCTGCACAGCTTCACCCTCGAGCTGATGACCATCGGCGACCTCACGGCATTCTTCGACCGCCTGGCCGAAGTGCTGCAGGACGAGTTCGAAGCGGACGTCCTGAACATTTCCCTGTACGACCGGGAGATCCAGGGCGGCGACCGCACACCGATCTTCAAGGTTGATCCGGACAGCCCCGAGCTCGAGCCGCTGAAGGCCCAGCTCGATCGGAAGGAGTCCTCCTGTGGACGCCTCAACCGGAACAAGCTCGATACCTTGTTTCGAAGCCGCGCCCAGTGGGTGCAGTCAACGGCCCTCGTTCCCATCGCCGACAAGGGCTTCCTGGCCATCGGCAGCAGCGACCCGGCACGGTTTTACCCGGGCATGGGCACGCTGTTTCTCGATCTGCTCGCCCAGGTCATCTTCACTCGCCTGGAGATCGAGGCGCCGGAGCAACAGCGCCGCACCGCCTGATGCCCCGGCGAGGCGTCCGTCGTCATGCCGGGTGACCGGGTCGGCGAGCTGAACGGCTGGGTGCAGCGCTTCGAGCGCCACCTGGTCGAAGAGCGGGGCGTCTCCCCCCGCACCGTCGAAGCCTATCGCCGGGATTTACGCGGCTTCGAAGCCTGGCTGACGGGCCAGGAGCAAAGCGACCCCCGCAAAGTCACGGAACACCAGGTGCGGGCTTTCGTCGCCCGGCGCCATCGCCAGGGACTGGGCGGGCGCTCGCTCCAGCGCTTGCTCTCCGCCCTCCGAGGCTTCTACCGCTACCTGCTCCGGGAGAGCCTGGTCGCCCACAATCCCGCCGAAGGGGTCCGGGCGCCCCGGTCCGGCAAGCGCCTGCCGGTCACCCTGGACCCGGACATGCTCGCCACGCTCCTGGATTTTCCGACCGAAACCCCCATCGCAGTGCGGGACAAGGCCATGATGGAACTGTTCTACTCATCGGGGCTACGCCTGTCCGAACTGGCCGGTCTCACCTGGGACCAGCTCGACCTGGGCAGCGGTATGGTGACGGTGCGGGGCAAGGGAAACAAGCAGCGCATGGTCCCGGTGGGGCGCATGGCCCGGGAAGCGCTCGTGGCCTGGCGCGAGGAGCGCGCCGCGCTTGCCGACCTCGGGGAACCCCACGTGTTCGTCAGCCTCCGGGGAAGGCCCCTGGCCGTGCGCAGCATCCAGGCCCGTATCGGGTACTGGGCGCGCCACCAGGGTCTTCCCCAGCACGTGCACCCCCATCTGCTTCGCCACAGCTTCGCCAGCCACATGCTCGAGTCGTCGGGTGACCTGCGCGCCGTGCAGGAGCTCCTCGGCCACGCGGACATTTCGACCACCCAGGTCTACACCCACCTGGATTTTCAGCACCTGGCCGAGGTTTACGACAAGGCCCATCCCCGGGCCCGGAAAAAGTCCGGAAAAGACTGAGCCCGGCGAGGCTCAGGACCGCTCGCTGTCGTCCTCCGTGGACCCGGCGTTCGTTTCGGTAAGCGACGAACCTTCGCCAGGCCACCGTTTGCCCGATGCCTGCTGCGCGGCCTTGATCCCCAGCCAGTAACCACCGTAGGCCACCCCGATCCACAACCAGGGATTGCCGGCGACGCCCAGCCAGTAAATCGGCCAGGCGATGGCGGTGATGAAATTCATGAGGGACTCGATGAAAAAGTTGATCGCCAGGCTGATGAGCGCCCCGATATCGAAGGAAAACACGATGCCCGGCAAGTCGCTGACGAAGCCCCAGACCTCGTCCCATTCAATGATGATCCAGGTGTAGAAGGCCACGAGGCCGTAGAAACCGCCGCCGAAGGAAAACCACTTTTCGAGCACCGGATCGAGCTTCTCCCCGCTCTCCCCGTCCGGTTCAAGATCGGGATCGAGGTCCCCTTCCATAGCGGACAGGTCGTCGTCCAGACCTTGCAGGCCAGCATGGTCCGACTGACCCGCCCTGCTGTTTTTTTCCGTCTTTTTCTTTTTCCTGTCCGATTTCTGCCGGGCCGCCAGCGCCTCGATGCTTTTCTGCAGCTCGCCGACGGACTCTCCCTGGAGGCGTCCCCGGTGCAGGGCCCACCAGATGACCGCAAAGGTCAGCGCCATGAGGGGAAGCCCCGCCTGCACGATGGCGTGAAAGATGTCCCTGAGCCACTCCATGGAAGGAGCGTAAGTTGCGCCGCCGGTGCGGTCCAGTGCCTTTAGTCAGGCGATACGCTGGCCCGGCCTGCACCCTGACTGGCCGGCTCCGGCCACGGGATCGGGTGACCGGCTCGCTTGTGCATGCCCGCTGGCCATTGAGTTGATGGGACCTCACCCCAACTTTTGAGGCTCGGGTAAAGCCAGCAAGAAACGGAGAAAACGCGTGGAGCAATATCGCGGTACGACCATCTGTTCCGTACGCCGGGGCAACCAGGTGGTCATGGGAGGCGACGGCCAGGTGACGCTGGGCAACACCGTCCTGAAGTCCAACGCCCGCAAGGTGCGGCGCCTGTACAAGAACCAGGTCCTGGCAGGTTTCGCCGGCGCCACGGCGGACGCTTTCACGCTGTTCGAGCGCTTCGAGGGCAAGCTCGAAAAACACTCCGGGCACCTCGTGCGCGCCGCGGTGGAGATGGCCAAGGACTGGCGAACGGACCGCGTTCTGCGCCGCCTCGAGGCCCTGCTCGCCATCGCCGACAGGGACGACTCCCTGCTCATCACCGGCAACGGTGACGTGGTGGAACCGGAACAGGGCCTGCTCGCCATCGGCTCCGGCGGCGCCTTTGCCCAGGCTTCGGCCATGGCCCTGCTCGCGGAAACCGAGCTGGATGCCGAGGCCATCGTGCGCCGATCCCTCGGCGTGGCCGCCGATATCTGTATTTACACGAACCGCAACCTGGTCATCGAGACGCTGGAAAGCGACTGAGTCCGGGAAAGCACCGCAAGGAAGAGAATCGTCATGTCCCAGATGACCCCCCGTGAAATCGTCCAGGAACTGGACCGGCACATCATCAGCCAGGCGGACGCCAAGCGCGCCGTGGCCATCGCCCTGCGCAACCGCTGGCGGCGCATGCAGGTGCCGGAAGACCTGCGCAACGAGATCACGCCGAAGAACATTCTCATGATCGGCCCCACGGGCGTCGGCAAGACGGAAATCGCCCGGCGCCTTGCGCAGCTTGCAAACGCCCCGTTCATCAAGGTCGAGGCGACCAAGTTCACGGAAGTGGGCTACGTGGGCAAGGACGTGGAATCGATCATCCGCGACCTCGTGGACATGTCCGTCAAGATGACCCGTGAGCAGGCCGTGGCCGCCGTGCGCTCCCGCGCCGAGGACGCCGCCTGGGACCGCATCCTGGACATCCTGCTGCCCCGGCCGCGCACCGTCGGCTTCGCCAACGAACCACAGCCGGACAGCGAGTCGGACGCCGAAACCCGGCGCAAGATGCGCCGCAAGCTGGTGGCCGGCGAACTGGATGACCGGGAAATCGAATTCGAGGTGTCGGCCAACATGGGGGTGGAAATCATGACGCCCCCGGGCATGGAAGACATGGCGAGCCAGCTCCAGGGCATGTTCCAGAACCTCGGCGCCCAGAAAACCCAGCGTCGCAGGATGAAGATCAGCGATGCCTACCCGGTGCTCCTGGACGAGGAGGCCGCGAAGCTGGTGAACGAGGAAGAGATCAAGCAGCAGGCACTGCAGAACGCCGAGCAGAACGGCATCGTCTTCATCGACGAACTCGACAAGGTCGCCAAACGCTCCGAGTACCAGGGCGCGGACGTCTCCCGCGAGGGCGTGCAGCGTGACCTGCTGCCCCTCGTGGAAGGCTGCACCGTGTCCACGCGCTACGGCATGATCAAGACCGACCACATCCTGTTCATCGCCTCCGGGGCCTTTCACCTGTCCAAGCCCTCGGACCTCATCCCCGAACTCCAGGGCCGCCTGCCGATCCGCGTGGAACTTCGCGCCCTGGATGCGAAGGATTTCAAGCGCATCCTCACGGAGCCGCGGGCTTCCCTGGTGGAGCAGTACCGGGCCCTGATGGACACGGAAGGCGTGCGCCTGGCCTTCAGCGAGGAGGCCATCGGCCGCATCGCCGAGATTGCCTTCCGGGTGAACGAGTCCACGGAGAACATCGGCGCCCGGCGCCTGCACACGGTCATGGAGCGCCTCCTCGACAACCTGTCCTTCGAGGCACCGGATCGTTCCGGCGACACGATCGAGATCAGCGCCGAGGAAGTGGACCGTCACCTGGAGGAGCTCGCGGGCAACGAGGACCTCAGCCGGTACATCCTCTGACACCGTACAATGGCGCTGATCCAGGACCCCGATAGAGTCATAGCCCGGCGTTTGGCCGGTGCGAGGAATCGACACACCCCATGAACGACGGCAGCAAACTGTCCGATCCCGTCCCGGGCGCCACGAGCGACACCGAGGCCGAAACGACCCATTTCGGGTACCGGGATGTGCCCCGGGCAGAGAAAGCGCGGCTCGTTCGCGGGGTGTTCGACTCCGTGGCGGAACGCTACGACGTCATGAACGACCTCATGTCCCTGGGCGTCCACCGGCTGTGGAAACGCCATTTCGTCGGCACGGCCGGTGTCGAAACGGGCCAGCGTGTCCTGGACCTGGCCGGCGGCACCGGCGACATCGCCGCCCTGCTGAGCGACGCCGTGGGCCAGAGCGGCGAGGTCGTGCTGACGGACATCAACGAGGCCATGCTGGGCGTCGGGCGCCGGCGCCTGGACGACCGGGGCGTGGTCGGCAACCTGCGTTACGCCATCGCCAACGCAGAGGACCTGCCCTTCGCCTCGCGCAGCTTCGATCACGTCACCATGGCCTTCGGTCTGCGCAACGTGACCGACAAGCCGGCGGCCCTGCGCGAGATGCATCGCGTCCTGCGTTCCGGCGGCACGGCCCACATCCTGGAGTTCTCCCGGGTCCGGCCCGAACCCGTGCGGAAACTCTACGACCGTTACTCCTTCAGCCTGCTGCCGGTAATGGGACGCCTGGTCGCCGGTGACCCGGACAGCTACCAGTACCTCGCCGAGAGCATCCGCAAGCATCCGCCCCAGAAGGAACTCGCCGGCATGATGCGCGAGGCGGGCTTCGAGCGCGTCCACTACCGCAACCTGAGCGGCGGCATCGTCGCCATCCATCGGGGGCGACGTGGCTGATTACCGCACGCCCCTGCCGGGCATGCTCGCCGGGGTGCTCGAGGCGGGCATCAACCGGGTGCTCGCCATGGACGAGCAGTCGCTGGGGCGCCTCGAACGGCTCGAGGGCAAGGTACTGCAGCTCGACCTGGACGGCCTCGGCATTACGCTCTATTTCCAGTTCGCCTACAGCGTGGTGGAGGTCACCCTCGACGCCGATCGGGAAGCCGACGCCAGGATCAGCGGCACCCCCACGGCCCTGTTCAACCTCGCCGCGCCGGTCGACGGCGAAGGCTGGGGCGCGCCGGGGTCGGGTGTCCGTATCGAGGGCGATGCGACCCTCGCCCGGGACCTGGGCAAGGTATTCGAGCAGCTGGATCCGGACTGGCAGGCCAGCCTGGACCGGGTGCTCGGCGAAACCCTCGGATACCAGGTCAGCCAGGGCCTTCGCCAGGGCGCCGACGGCTTGCGACGAACCCTGGATGGCGTGCTCGACATGGCGGGCCGATTCTTGCGGGACGAATCCGGTGAGCTCGCTCGCCAGGACGACATCGACGGCTTCAACCGCGGCGTGGACGACCTGAGGGACGGGGTGGACCGCCTCGACGTCCGCCTGGCCCGGATCGAACGGCGCCGCGCCGAAAAGGCGCGGCAGGACCCGGTCAGCCAGGCAGACCAGGATTCAGATCGGGATTCAGA